>NZ_JBLHEN010000002.1:1110000-1232500 GCF_048695475.1 Gluconacetobacter brunescens
ATAGACCAACGCCCGACTCATGCCAGAGAAAAGCCGCGCGTGGGAGCACCAGATCCGCCGTCACCGCCAGTCCGTCGATAATCGATCATGAAAGACCGGTATCTCGGCCGGCATAAGGGCGCCCCACCCCCGTGACGTACAAAACGTTTACACCGGTCGTGACCGCAGGAAACATCGCGCCATCAACGACGCGAATCAGGTCAGGCTATTACCGGGATGGCAGAACCGGTCCCAACAGACCGCCGCAACATTGCCGGAATAAGAGAGTGCGACCCACTCCATGCCCACGGACAGCAATCACCTCACGCCGGAGGCAGGCTCATAGATTCCCCCCGTCCCAATCATGGATCCGGGCGAACATGCACGGGGGGCGGCTCGAAAACCTGCCGTGTCGTACGGCAGCATACGTCCCCGCGTCTTCAGGCCCCGGTGCGGAACGGTTTTGATGACCGGCCCCACCGAAGCACAAGAAACGCAAGGCTACTACCAGCGGAACGGCCTTGCAGACAGTTCTTCAGCCCGTCGGAGCCGTGAGCGCCTTGCTCTCCACCTTGTCGCCGACAACGATGCCGAGCTTTTCAGTCAGGCCACCCTGTAATTCCAGCGTCGCGCGTGCGGGTCCATGACTGCTGATCCGTGCCAGACTCTGTGGCACGGCATTTTCGGCAATCGCCGAAATCCGCCCATCCTCGCCGATAAAGACGATATCCAGCGACACCAGCGTATTTTCCATCCACATGTCGCTCTGCTGCGGATAGGGCCAGACGAACAGCATGCCGCGATCGGCAGGCACCGACGTCCGGAACATCTCGCCCACCCGCTGCTGGCGCGGGGTGGTGGCCAGTTCGACGGAGAAGACGTGCTTCGTCCCGTTCGCGCCCGTAATGGTCAGGTTCTCACGCGGCAATTCCGCCTGCGCCTTGGTCGGCGTGTCATCCCCGACCTGGGCATGCGCGCTCCCGATCAGTTGCCCTCCGGCCAGCGCCACAACCAGGCCGCACGCCGCGGCACACATGCGCATATCCCACATCATCCATTGCCCTCTTCTGTTTGCCGGCGACATCACCGCAGGAACGGGTTGCTGCGCCGTTCGGCACCGATCGTGGTCATATCCCCATGACCGGGCAGAATCGTCACCGCGTCGCCCAGCGGCAGCAGACGATCCGTAATGGCCTGAATCAGTTGCGGACCATTGCCATAAGGAAAATCGGTGCGTCCGACCGATCCACGAAACAAGGTATCCCCCACAAAGGCAAAACCAGCCTTGGGGTCATGGAACACCACATGGCCCGGCGTATGGCCGGGAACATGCAGCACCGCGAGCGACCGGCCCAGCACCGGCAGGATTTCGCCATCGGTCACATAGCGGTCCACCGTCACATTGCCCATGCCCGTCAGCCCGTACCGGGCCGCCTGCGCCGCGATGTCGGACAGCAGGAACGCATCCCGCGCATCCGGCCCGATGATCGGCACCGTTCCGCCCTGAAGCCGGACCAGTTCATTCCGCAACGCATCCGCCCCACCCGCATGGTCCAGATGACCATGCGTCAGCAGGATGCAATCCACCGTCAGGTCACGCGCCGCAAGCGCATGCAGCAGGACAGGAACATCACCGCCCGGATCGACCACCACCGCATGGCGCGTGGCGGGATCCCACAGGATCGAACAATTCTGCCCGAAGGCGGTGACCGGCACGACGGCCAGTTCCAGCCCGGCCAGATCCGCAGTGGAAGACAACGACATAATGGCGACTCCTAGCCTTACGCGCCGCGCGGACGGGTCCAGGGCCGCTTTCCAACCCCTGCCCCGGACCAGACGCCGGAGGTTTCCGTTGTGTACGAGCCGACGGCCGGTGGAGCAAGACCGCCCTGCGGCGCGGCTGCTGGCCTGTCTATATCCACAATGATAGAGTGACGGACATGATGCCGCAGCCCCTCCTTCATGATCCGCTGGACCTGGCCCTCGCCTGGGCCGAGAACGGACAGTCGGCGGCACTGGCCACCGTCATCGGCGCGTGGGGCAGTTCCCCCCGACCGCCCGGCAGCATGATGGCGGTCAATGGCGACGGACGCATCGAAGGATCGGTCAGCGGCGGCTGCGTCGAGGCATCCGTCCTCGATGCGGCCATGACCGCGATGCAGGATGGCCGCCCCAACCTGCTGTCCTATGGCGTGACATCGGAACAGGCCTGGTCGGTCGGCCTGGCCTGCGGCGGTGAACTGGATGTGCTGGTGGAAGCAGTCGGCCCGGGCGGCACCCTGCCCATGCCGACATTGCGCGCGGCGGTCGATCTGCGACACCAGCGCAAACCCGCGTTACTGGCGACACGTCTCTCCGACATGCACCACGCGCTGGTCACCCGCACGACCACGGGCGCGTTGACGCGCATTGCCGGCGGATCGATCGAGCCCTCCCTGCTCCCGGCCCTGGAGCAAGCCTTCCGCGATGGCCGCAGCCGCCGCATTACCGGCGCGGAGGGCGAATCCTGGTTCCTGCATCTGCTGACGGCGCCCTATCGGCTGCTGATCGTCGGCGCGGTCCATATCGCACAGGTCCTGGCACCGCTGGCGACGACGATGGGCTTCGCGGTGACCGTCATCGACCCCCGCACCCAACTGGCCACCCCGGAACGCTTCCCCGGCATCGCACTGGTCACCGAATGGCCGGACGAGGCCCTGGAAACCCTTGCCATCGACACCCACACCGCAATCGTCACCCTGACCCACGACGCCAAGCTGGACGATCCGACCCTGCGCACGGCCTTGCAGAGCCCGGCCTTCTATATAGGTGCGCTGGGGTCGCGCAAAACCCAGGCATCACGACTGGATCGGCTGGCAGAAGACGGTATCGGCCCCGAGCGGACAGCGCGTATCCACGGCCCGGTCGGACTGGCGATCGGCGCGATCGGCGCGCCCGAGATCGCCCTGTCGATTCTGGCCGAGATCGTGGCGGTGCGCCGCGACGCAGCCCTGGGCCACCATTCCGGCTGGACATGACCCCGACCGCAGCCCCCGTCATCGCGCTGGTGCTGGCCGCCGGCCGGTCGTCACGGTCGGCCCCGCACCACAAGCTGCTGACCGCCGACGCCACCGGCATGCCGATGATCGCCCGCACCCTCCACGCCATATGCGCCAGCACGATCGACCGTGTCGTCGTCGTGCTGGGCCACCGCGCGGCGGACCTGCGGAACGCGATCACCGACCACGCGCCCTACGCCCGGCCGCTGAGCATGATCATCGCGGCCGACCACGCAATGGGCCTGTCCGCCAGCCTGCGCGCCGGACTGCAAGCGATCGCGGAGCCCCCACCCGAAGCCGTGCTGATCTGCCTGGGTGACATGCCGACCCTCCGCCCCGACCTGATCGACCGGCTGATCGCCCGCCATCGGCATGATAGCCCGCCCGTAACGATCCCCTTTCACGACGGACGGCAGGGCCACCCCGTCCTGTGGGACCGGACGATGATCCCGCGACTGATGACCCTGGAGGGCGACCGTGGCGCCGGCGTGCTGATCCGCGCACTCGGCCCGCAAGCCGCCATCGTGCCGGCCGACGAGACGATCCATGAGGATTTCGACACCCCCGCCCGGCTCGAACGGTTCGCCGCGTCGGCACTGTCGCAGGGCGGTTGACTGGCCCCGACCCGGTGTCGGAGAAGGGCATGCGCGGCCCCGGTGGCCGCCAACATGAAGGACTGGCCCCAATGAGCAAGATCATCCGCACGGAACCGAACGCGATCCTGTCCAAGGTCGTGGAATATCACGGCTTCCTGTTCACCCAGGGTTTCGTCGCGCGCGACCTGAAGGGCGACGTCTCCGCCCAGACGCGCGATATTCTGGAGCAGATCGACGAAGCGCTGGAACTGCACGGCACCGACAAGACCCGCCTACTCCAGGCCCAGATCTGGCTGAAGGACATCGCCGACCGCGACGCGCTGAACGTCCTGTGGTCCGCCTGGCTGCCGAAGGATGGCGCTCCGGCCCGCGCCTGCGTCCAGGCCACGATGGCCAGCCCGGACGTCCTGGTCGAGATCATGCTGATCTGCACCAAGTAAGCCTCTCGATTCACCCGGAAACGGGGCCCACCGGCCACACCGGATGTCGCTTTTATGCAACGGGTCCCGATTCCGATTCCCCTTCCAATGCCCTGGACCGTCCGTTCCCTCGCCTCCCCACAATCTCCATTTTTCATTGAATAACCGTGGCCTGCGTTTTTCAATGAGGAATATATTCCTATTTTCTGGATTCAGGCACGCCGTTTTCTGAAAATGTCATCAATGCCGCATGAGAAATGCGGCGCCGTCTTGTCAGGGTTGCAGCGTCATTGCTACCCCTGTTGGGCAACGACAGTGCGTGTGAGGTCTTGTAGGATGCGGGCAGGTGGTTTGGGACGTGCGTTCCTCTTTTCTGTAGCAGCGGCGTCCCTGGGCCTCGTCTTCTCCACCAAGGCTGATGCGAATACGCACCGGCCGGTTCATCATGCCACGCATGCCGTTCACGCGGTACACGCCGTGCAGCACGGGCACCATGTGGCGTTCCGTCGCGGCAGGCACCATGAAACCGGCCATGTCATCCAGTGCGTGGCCTTCGCCAAGTCGGCGTCCGATGTCATGCTGCATGGAAATGCGGCCAACTGGTGGTACAATGCCTCTGGTGTCTATGCCCGTGGTGCGGCCCCCGAATCCGGCAGCATCCTGAATTTCCGCGCCAACCGCCGCATGCCGCTGGGCCATGTCGCGGTCGTCCGCCAGATTGTCGACAGCCGCACCATCGTGATCGACCAGTCGCACTGGGCCCAGCGGGGCATCAGCCGCAACGTGTCGGTGATCGACGTTTCGCCCAACAATGACTGGACGGCGGTTCGCGTCGCACTGGGCCAGAACGGGGCCTATGGCAGCATCTATCCCACCTACGGCTTCATCTATTCGCGTCCGGACACCAGCGGCCGCATCATGACCGCCAGCAGCGAGCGTTCGGTGCCGCAGACCATCAACAATGCCCCGAGCGACCTGCGCCATCCGATGCGGACGACCGAAGTCGCCGAGGCTCCCGATACCCTGCCCCGCGTCACCTACGGCCACGCCTTCCGCGAAGACGCCCCGAACCGTTCCATTCGCTAAGAACCTGATCGAAACGCAGACGGATCCCCGCCGCCGCGCATAACATTCAGACTCTCAAGGTCTGTTTGGAAATGCGGGCTGCGAGCGAGCTTATCGCCAAGCGCACGCCCGTCATGTGTTGCAGAGCCTCGGCGCGAGCAGCCCTTTTTCAAACACCCTCATAACCAACGCACACACCAAAATCCTGCTTGGAAATGTGGGCTGGTGAGCGAGAGCGCCGCGAAGCGGCGCGCCCGTCGTGCGTTTCCGATTACCGACGCGGAGCGGCCTAAATGGCCGTGAGCACCGGAGCGCAGGAAACGCGCGTCGGATCGCCACCAGCGCGCATTTCCAAGCAGGATTTTCAGGGGCGTCCGGCGCGGTGGTAGGGATGCCCTGACGCAATCGCCCGCGCCCGATAAAGCTGCTCGGCCAGCAACCCCCGCACCAGCATGTGCGGCCACGTCATGGGCCCGAGCGAGAGCGTATCATCGGCACGCGCCAGCACTGGCCCATCCAGCCCTTCCGCCCCCCCGATCAGGAAACAGACCGGCCGTGACAGGCCCAGCCAGCGCTCGACATGCCGGGCGAACTCCAGGCTGGCATGCGCCCGTCCACCCTCGTCCAGCGCAATGACAAACGCCCGGTCAGGCAGGGCGGAGAGCAGCGCCTGCCCTTCGCGCCGCTTGATTTCCGCAGCGGCACCCCTGCCTTCCGCGACCTCGACCATCTCCAGCTTCGGCGTCAGCCGTTCGGCATAACGCTGGAACAGGTCGCGGTCGACACGGTCCTTCATGCGCCCGACAGCGATCAGCCGCATCATCGGGTCGCGTCCTACTCGGCCTCCGGCGTCCCGCCGGGCGGCACGTCGAGATCGGCCCCCCACATGCGCTCCAGGCCGTACTGGGCCCGGGCCTCGGTCTTGAACAGATGCACGACGATATCGCCGGCATCGATCAGCACCCAGTCGGAGCCATTCGCGCCCTCGATCAGCACCCGCTTCAGCCCCGCCTCACCCAGCTTGCGCTCCAGATGCGTGGCCATGGCCGAGATCTGCCGGTCGGCGATACCGGTGGCGATCACCATCCGGTCGGCGAACGACGCACGCCCCGTCAGGTCCAGCACCACGATATCCTCGCCCTTGTCGTCGGCCAGGCTCTCGGTGATGACGGAGAGATATTTTTCCAGCTTGCTGATTTCCGCCGGCTCGCGGTTCACCGCCTTGCCGGGGCCGGCAACGGCCGCCTTCTTGCGCGGCGTACCCGGCGCCCGTGCCGCACCCGGCACCGCGGCCAGTCCGGCCGTTGTCTTCCTGCCGGTCGTGCCGGCTGTCTTCTTGGGTGCCGTGCGACGAGTGGTACCCGTATCGGCCGGAGGCTTCCTGGCGATGACTCTTACTCCTGCTGCATTCCGTGCGGGATCACCTTGCCGCGCCAACGCACGCTCCAACGCAGTGGCACGCAATTCCGTTGCTGATATACCGATCTGCGGGGCAGGAAGAAAGGCCCAGGCGCACGGCGCGCAATCCGCCAGGATCGGCGCCTCCCGCGCCGGCCGCCGCCACCGGCCGAGCGCCAGCGCCGCCTGCCCCCGAAGCGCCGCCGGATTGTAGGACGGCCGGGGCAGCACCGCGAACGGCACCATCGCGACGATGCGCCGCCAGCGCCGCCAGCGCGGCAGTTCCGCCAGCCCGTCCGCCCCCATCAGCCAGACGAATTCCACATTGGGAAAACGCAGCCGCAGCAACGCCAGCGTATCGACCGTATAGCGCGTGCCGAGATGCCGCTCGATATCGGTGGCGATGATACGCCGCCCATCGACCTTCGCCGCCACCCCGGCCAACCGCACCGCAAGCGGCGCCATCCCCCTGGCCGGTTTCAACGGATTCCCCGGCGAGACCATCAGCCAGACCTGATCCAGCCGCAACAGCCGCAACGCCCGCTGCGCCAGTTGCAGATGCCCGACATGAACCGGATTGAACGATCCCCCGAGAAGACCGACCCGAATCCGCCGCCCGTCTCCCCAAACCGGAAGCGATGTCACAATCAGGGACGCTGCTGGCCCGTTCCCACCACTTCGTACCGGAAGGTCGTCAACTGCTCCAGCCCGACCGGCCCCCGCGCATGGAAGCGCCCGGTGGCAATGCCGATTTCCGCCCCGAAGCCGAATTCCCCCCCATCACAGAACTGGGTCGAGGCGTTCCACATCACCACCGCACTGTCGGTACCGTTCAGGAAACGCGCCGCGACCTCGGCATCCTCGGTCACGATCGCCTCGGTATGCGCGCTGCCGAAGCGCGCGATATGCGCCAGCGCGTCATCCACGCCATCCACCACCGCGATCGACAGGATCGCATCCAGCCATTCAGTGGCGAAATCCGCCTCGCTGGCCGCCGGCAGATCCGGCAGGATCGCCCGCGCCCGCGCATCCGCCTTGAAGGCGCACCCCTTCGCCGCCAGATCGGCCACAATCCCCGGCAACAGCGCCGACGCCACCGAGGCGTCGATCAGCAGCGTCTCGGTCGCTCCGCAGATCCCCGTCCGGCGCATCTTGGCATTGACCACCAGCCCCCGCGCCATCTCCGGATCGGCGGCTTCATGGACATAGGTGTGGCAGAGCCCCTCGGCATGCGCGAGCACAGGCACCCGCGCCTCGCGCTGCACGCGCTCGACCAGCGACTTGCCGCCACGGGGAATGATCAGGTCGATCAGCCCGGCCGCCCCCAGCATATCCGCCACATGGCGCCGATCGGCATCCGGCGCGATCTGCACCGCCGCCTCCGGCAACCCGGCAGCCCGCAGGCCCGCCACCATCGCCCCATGAATGGCCCGCGCGCTATGCAGGCTTTCCGACCCACCGCGCAGGATCACCGCATTGCCCGACTTGATGCACAGGCCCGCCGCATCGGCCCCCACATTGGGGCGGCTTTCATAGATCATGCCGATCACGCCGACCGGCGTCGCCACCCGGCTGATCCGCAACCCGTTGGGCCGCGTCCACTCCGCCAGCACCCGCCCGACGGGATCGGGCAGCTCCGCCACATCCTCCAGCCCCGCCGCCATCGCCTCGACCCGCGCCGGGGTCAAGGTCAGCCGATCGCGAAACGCCGCACTCGCAGTCGAGGCTTCAAGATCAAGCGCATTCGCCGCCAGGATCTCCGCCTGCCGCTCACGCAGCGCGGCAGCGGCATGGCGCAAAGCGGCATTGCGCGTCTCGGACGCACTCCGCGCCAGAATCCGCGCAGCAGCCCGGGCCCGCGCAGCCAGTTCCGGCATGGCCGGGACCCACTGGCCCTGTGCTTCCATGACGGACGTAACTGCGTTCATGACCGGCCTCCCTGCCTCGATAACGGGTCATTTTCGAACCGTCCGCCCGGCGAGGGCAAGGGGAGAAAAAGCCGGGCGATCATTTCTCGTTCTTTTTTGAAAAAAAGAACCAAAAAACTCTGATTCGTTCAGGCGCCTTGTGCTTGCGCCAAACGATGTCTCTGAACAGATCAAAAGTCTTTTTGCTTCTTTTTCTTCAGAAAAAGAAGAAACGCTTACACGTTGAAGCGGAACAGCAGCACGTCTCCGTCCTGCACCACATAATCCCGCCCTTCGATCCGCAGCTTGCCAGCTTCCTTGGCCCCAGCCTCGCCCTGATAACGGACGTAATCCTCATAGGCGACGGTTTCGCAGGCGATGAACCCACGCTCGAAATCATTATGGATCACGGCAGCCGCCTGCGGCGCGCGCGTGCCGGCCGTAATCGTCCAGGCGCGAGTTTCCTTGGGGCCAACCGTAAAATAGGTCCGCAGCCCCAGCAGCCCATATCCGGCGGCAATCACCCGATCCAGACCACTATCGGCCAGACCCAGCCCTTCAAGGAATTCCTTGCGGTCCTCGGCACCCAACTGGCTGACCTCCGCCTCGATCGCCGCCGAAACGACCACGCTGGCCGCCCCTTCAGCTTCCGCGCGGGCCTGCACCTTCTTCGAGAAATCATTGCCGGTGGCGGCAGACGCTTCCTCGACATTGCAGACATACAGGACCGGCTTGCTGGTCATCAGTTGCAGGCGGCGCACCGCCTCTTCCTGCCCCGCCGGAATCGCCTTCCGCGCCGGCTGTCCCTCGCGCAGGGCCGCGATCAGCGGTTCCATCAGCGCGACCTGGGCGGCGGCCTCGCGGTCATTGCCCTTCGCCTTCTTCTGAAGGGCCACGATCCGCTTTTCCAGCGAGTCCAGGTCGGCCAGCATCAGTTCGGTCTCGATGATCTCGGCATCACGGATCGGATCGACCCCGCCTTCGACATGCGTGATGTCGTCATCCTCGAAACAGCGCAGAACGTGGATGATCGCATCCACCTCACGGATATTGGCCAGGAACTGGTTGCCCAGCCCCTCCCCGCGCGAGGCCCCGCGCACGAGTCCGGCGATATCGACGAATTCCAGGCTGGTCGGCAGGATCTTCTGCGACTTGCCGATCGCCGCCAGCTTTTCCAGACGCGGGTCCGGCACCGCCACCCGGCCCACATTGGGCTCGATGGTGCAGAACGGATAATTCGCGGCCTGGGCCGAAGCCGTCTCGGTCAGGGCGTTGAACAGGGTCGACTTGCCGACATTCGGCAGGCCCACGATACCGCAATTGAACCCCATCAGCCCTTCTCCCCGGCCAGCAAGGCCATCCTGGTCATGAATAGTTCGGGCTTCCTGTCCGCAAGGACCGGCGCCGTGTCGGACAGGCCGTCGAGCATCGGCTCCAGCCAGTCCTGATCGCTTTTCGAGAAATCACCCAGAACGTGGCCCGTCACACGCTCGCGCACACCAGGATGCCCGATGCCGAGACGTACACGCCAATAGTCCTGGCTCCCCAGCATCCTGTCCATCGACCGCAGGCCATTATGCCCCGCCGCGCCGCCCCCGCGCTTCACCCGCACCCGACCGGGCGCCAGGTCCAGCTCGTCATGGAAGGCGGTGATGGACTCGACTGGTATCTTGTAGAAGGCCGCCGCCTGCTGAACGCTTTCGCCTGAAAGATTCATGTAGGTCATGGGCTTGAGCAGCAGCACCTTGTGCGTGCCCACCCGCCCTTCGGCCACCTCGCCGCGAAAGCGCTTCCGCCATGGCGTGAAGCCATGGCGGGACGCGATGCGGTCGACGGCCATGAAACCGACATTGTGCCGATGCCGGCTCATTCCCGGCTCAGGATTACCGAGCCCGGTCCAGAGCAGCATTCCGTGTTCCCTGTCGTCTGGCCGCCTGGGGCCGCCTTACTTCTTCGCCGCACCCTTCGCCGGAGCCGCCTTGGCCGGAGCCGCGGCTGCTTCCGCCGGAGCCGGCGTGTCGTCGACGCTCGGCGCGGCGACTGTGGCGATGACGAAGTTCGGGATCTGCAGCAGCGGCGTCACATCCGCGGTGCCCTGAAGATCGTCCCAACGCACGTTGTCGTGGATGTCGAGCTGCGACAGGTCGACCGTGAACGAGGACGGAATGTTCGCCGGATCGGCGCTGATTTCCACGCTGTGGCGAACGATGTTCAGCACGCCACCGCGCTTGATGCCGGGGGACTTGTCTTCACCGGTGAAGATGATGCGCACTTCGACATGCACGCGCTCGCCGGCGGCCAGACGCTGGAAGTCGACATGCACCGGCTGGTCGGTCACCGGGTGCAGCTGTACTTCGCGCATCAGCGCGGTCGACGACACACCTTCGACGGTGATGTCGTACACGCGCGAACGCCAGCCACCCTGGTACATCTCGCGCAGCACCAGACGGGGGTCGAGCGCGATCAGCGTCGGTTCCTGCTTCGCACCATAGATCACGGCCGGCACCTGACCGGCACGCCTCGTCGCGCGCGCTGCCCCCTTACCAGCCTTCGCGCGCGAAGAAGCCTCAAGTTTCGTAAATTGGGTCACGTTATGCTCCTGAAAACCTGTTTACGCAGGCCTCCAGGGGTGCCCGCGCGTGGGGGCGTTTAACGGAAAAGCCCGGCCGAGGCAAATATTTCGGCACCAGCCGGCCGCAATTCAGCCCATCACATCCAGGCTCCACGCCGCCGCACCCGACACCGGCGGCTGAACCCAGAGCGGCGTGGCATTGGGCAGGCGCACATTGGCCGGCAGCCCCATCGCCGACCGCAGGGCCCGGAACATCGCCCCATGGCAGACGATCAGCACCGTTCCCTCGCCATCCAGCGCCCGGTTGACGGCCGCCACCGCCCGGGCCCGCAGTTCAGCGAACGGCTCGGCCCCGTTCGGCGTGTACTCTCCGGCAATCCAGCTATCGTACCAATGGCCCATCGGCTGGCCTTCCTGGTCGCCGAAACAGACCTCCTGCAGCCCGTCATCCACGGCAACCGGCAGCGGCTCCCCACCCGGCGCGGCCATCGCCCGCGCCACGATCTGCGCCGTACGCAGGGCCCGGATCAGCGGCGAGGCCACGATCCGCGCGATCGGCGCACAGGCGGCCTCGTCCCGGGCCAGCAGCGCACCGGCCGCCTCGGCCTGGGCGATGCCCCGCGCATTCAGGGGAATGTCCGATCGCCCCTGCGACCGCCCCTCGGCATTCCAGTCCGTCTCGCCATGACGCAGATACCAGTAAGGCCGGGCGATCAGCGTGGTCATATCCGGAGGCTCCTGTCGGTTCATCCATCCCCGATAGGTCGTCCACGTCCCGCCGGTCAATCCGGAGGGCGCGACCTCAATCGAACAGCGAGGAAACCGAACTCTCGTCCGACACCGCGCGCATGGCGCGCGACAGCAGGTTGGCGGTGCTGATCTGGCGGATATTCTCCGCCTTCGCCACGGCCTCGGTCGCGGCGATGCTGTCGGTCAGCGTCAGCATGCGAATCGGCGACTGCGCGATGCGCGACACCGCGCTGCCGGTCAGCACGCCATGGGTCACATAGGCCTCGACCGCCACCGCGCCCTCGTTCATCAGCGCCACGGCGGCATTGCACAGCGATCCGCCGCTATCGACGATATCGTCGACCAGGATGCAGTAGCGGCCGCGCACATCGCCGATCACGTTCATCACCTCGGACACGCCGGCCCGCTCGCGCCGCTTGTCGATGATGGCCAAGTCCACATTCAGCCGCTGCGCCAGTTGCCGGGCACGCACCACGCCGCCGACATCGGGCGAGACGATCATCAGGTTCTCGAATCCGCCGGGGATATCCAGCGCGGGCGCCGCGTAAGGCAGCGAACCAGGCTCGATCCGCCCCTTGATATCGCGCGTAAACAGCGGCGCGGCATAGAGATTGTCCACCGGAATATCGAAGAAGCCCTGGATCTGCATCGCATGCAAATCCATCGTCAGGATGCGGTTCGCCCCGGCCTCGACCAGCAGGTTGGCCACCAGCTTGGCGCTGATCGGCGTGCGGGGGCCGGATTTGCGATCCTGCCGCGCATAGCCGAAATACGGCATCACCGCCGTCACCCGACGCGCCGATCCGCGACGCAGCGCGTCGAGCATGATCAGCAGTTCCATCAGATTGTCATTGGTGGGCGAGCAGGTGCTCTGGATGACGAAGACATCCTCGCCACGCACGTTCTCATGGATCTCGACGAAGACTTCCATGTCCGCGAAGCGCCGGACCGAGACATTGCACAGCGGCATCCGCAATTCCGCCGCCACCTTCTCGGCCAGGGGCAAATTGCTGTTACAGGCGACGATCTTCATCTGGCAACGCTCCCGGAAGGCGCACTCATGGCTGGCGCGCGGGTTCTAGCAACCACGCCCCGTCCTGTCATCCGTCTCGCGTATCGATCGCGCATGCCGGCCATGCCGCAGGCGCGGGATCAGCCCGACCGTTGCGTCTTCGCCACAGAAGGCGCGCCAGCAGGCGTCCCGGCAGGCGGCGGCAGCGGCGCATTATCCCGCCCCGAATAGCGCGAGATCACCTGCCGCACCCCACCCGCCGCCTCTTGCGCGGCGGCGAGGGCGACTTCGCCCCAATGCCCGTCAAGCGAATGGGCGTCGATATCGTGAAGCTGCGTGGCCGCCCCCGATTCCTTGCCCTGCGCATCCACCACCCGCCAGACCAGTTGCAGATGCTGCTGCGGATGACCGGAACCGCCGGGGATGACCTCACTGACCGTCACCGCGCAGGAGACGGTAAAATCGGCATCGCGCGGATTATCCTGCACCGCATCCTCGGCATCCCGCAGCGAGCCCACGAACGCCTGGGCCAGCGCCACATTCCCGTCGCCCGGCGCGCCCTTCACCCCGGCAAAATAGATCCGCGCCGCACGGTGCTTCAGGCTATGCGGGTCCTGCGCCATCTGGTCGGCCTGAATACCTGTCAGGGCCCCCGTGATCGCCAGCGCGAGCTGATGCGCGGACTCGCGCAGCGCATCCACATCGCCCGCAGCCCAGGCGGCAGCGGGAACCCCCACCCCCTCACCGGAACCCCGCACCACCCCAGCCGGCGTCATGATGCTGTAGGTCGGGACCACCATCCCGCCCCGCGCCTCCGCCCCCAGCCGCAGCCACCAGTCGCCGGGGCGCACGGGCTGGGCCATGGCCGGCACCGTCTGCTCCAGCAGGGCGGCGGCCATGTCGCGGCTCCATTCCCGCGCGGCCGCGTCCGTCAGCAGCGCCGTCGTCGGCAGCGGGATCGCCAGCCGAGCGGGCGGCGCATTCCGGGCCAGCGACCGCCCGACCTGCCCCGGATCGCGAAACGGATGGGGCACGTCCAGACACCCGGACAGGAGCAGCAGACTGGCCGCACCGGCCAGCCCGGCAAGACGACGGACAAAAAGCGCGCGAATCATGCCAGACCTGTAGCACCACCCGGCGCGATGACCGAAATCTGATGCCCGATCGGCCCGCCCCCCGCCAGCGTCCGGCGCCGATGGCTGAAGAACCGCGCCTCGTCGGCCAGCGTATCCACCCCCAGGGCCACCGCCTCGCCGATGCCCGCCCCACGCAGGCGCGCCACGCAATACCCCGCCAGGTCGAACTGAAAGTGCTCCGCCCGCCGACCGGCATGAAAGAACGAGTCCGCCGCCGGATCGGCCGCCAGCGCCTGCGCACGCATGTCCGCCCCCACCTCGTAACTGTCCCGCGCGATGCAGGGGCCCACCACCGCCCGCACGGTCGAAGCCCCCGCCCCCAGCGCCGCCATGGCCGCCAGCGTCGCCTCCAGCACGCCGCCCACGGCCCCGCGCCAGCCGGCATGCGCCGCCCCCACCACCGAACCGTCCGCCGAAGCGAACAGCACCGGCCCGCAATCGGCGGTAATCACCCCCAGCGCCAGGCCCGGCCGATCGGTCACCATCGCGTCCGCCGCCGCCCCCTGCCCGACGGGCCAGGGCGCCGTCACCGTCACCACCCCATCGCCATGAACCTGCGTCACGCCCAGCAGATGCGCCGGTGCCACGCCGATGGCCCGCGCCACCCGACGCCGGTTTTCCGCCAGCGCCGCCGGGTCGTCACCCGAACGGGTCGAGCAGTTCAGGCTGGCATAAGGCCCCTGCGACACCCCGCCCCGCCGGGTAAAGAACCCATGCGGCACACCGCCCAACAGCCCATGACGCAGGATCGCATCAGACGGAATCGTCCCGCTCGCCAGTACGATATCCTCACGGCTCATGGCGTTCTCCCTTCTCACCGCGCGTCCCGGCCACCGGTTCAACGGCAAAACCGGGCGGCACGGGCAACCCCGGCGACGTGATCGCCAGCGCCTTGAACAGCCGCCCCATCCGGTCGGGCGCCGCCAGCCGCTGGGCGGCATCATGAATGGCATGGGCTTCGACCGGCGACCGGTTGCGCGCCAGTTGCCCGGCCCGCGCAAAAAGGCCCAGCCCCGCCAGCAGCGCGCCCTGCGTCACGCTGCCATGACAGACGGCCCCCACCGCCGCGCGGGCAAAGGCCGCGAAATCGACATGCGCCGTCAGGTCGGCCAGCCCCGGATCGGCCAGCGGCCAGGCCGGCTCGCCATCGCGCAGCGCCTGCAACGTGTCGCCCCACAGCGCGCCGTCATACCCGTAATCAATGAACAAAGCCGTACCGGGCGACCGGGCAAACTGTGCCGCCACCCCCCGCGCCACGTCCAGTGCCTCGGGGCAGCACTCCAGAATCTCTCCCTCGGGCACCGCCCGGTCGAACGGCCCCTCCGGCAGGTCCACGGCCGGCAGCGTCACAAACCCCACCCCGTCCACGAACCGCTCGTCCCATCCCGCCCCGGTCCGCACGAACTGCCGGATCGGCAAGGCATCGAGAAATTCATTGGCCAGCAGGATCATCGGCCCATCGGGCAGCGCCGCGATCGTCTCATGCCACGCGACCGGATGCGCCGTCCGCCCCGCCAGCGCCGCACGCTGCACATCGCGCAGCCGGGACGAGGTCTCGACCAGATGCACCCGGGCGGCCCCATGGCAATCGGGCGCCACCCGTCCCAGCAACCGCATCATGTCGGCCATCAGCGTCCCGCGCCCCGGTCCGGCCTCGGCCAGGAGGAACGGATCGGGCCGCCCCATCCCCTGCCAGGTCACGGCCACCCAGGCGCCGAGGATCTCGCCGAACATCTGCGAAATCTCCGGCGCGGTAATGAAATCCGCAAACGGATCGCGCCCGGCATAATAGGCCGCATTGGCCCGCGCCATGAACCGGTCCAGCCGTTCCGGCGCGGCACCGTTCACGGATGCTCGCCTTCCACGGCCTCGACCGGCATCAGCACCGGGCAGGGCGGCTTCAGCATCGCCTGCGCCATCAGCCCGGCACCGGCCACCGCCATCGGAATGCACAGAAGCTGCCCCATGGTCGTCCCGAACGGCAGGAACCCGATAAACGCATCAGGCTCGCGGAAAAACTCGCAGAAGCTGCGCGCCACCGCATAGCCGAACAGGAACAGCCCGGCCAGAAAGCCCGGCCGCTCGCGAATCCGCTCGCTGCGCGCCACCAGCCACATGACGGTGAACAGCACCGCGCCTTCCAGCAGCGCCTCATAGAGTTCCGAAGGATGACGCGGCTCCGGCCCCGCCTGCGGAAAGATCATCGCCCACGGCAGATCGGCCGGCGCGGCCCGGCCCCACAATTCCCCGTTGATGAAGTTCGCGACCCGGCCCAACCCCAGCCCCATCGGCACCACGATGGTCACCCGGTCGGAAAACGCCAGAAAACTCAGCCCGTTGCGCCGGGCAAACAGCGCCAGCGCCGCCACCACCCCCAGCGCCCCGCCATGGAACGCCATCCCACCATGCCACACTTCCAACGCGGCCAGCGGATGCGCCAGATAGATCTGCGGCTGATAGAACAGGATGTAGCCCACCCGCCCCCCCAGCACGACGCCCAACGTGGCCCAGGTCAGAAAATCATCCACCTGCTCGGGCGTGGCGGCACGCGGCGTCAGGGTGACCAGATGGCGCACCAGCCGCCAGCCGACCAGCAGCGCGGTGATATAGGCCATGGCGTACCAGCGGATGGCCAGCGGCCCCACATGCACCATGACCGGATCGAATTGCGGAAAGATCAGTACAGGCAGCATGCGGCGGCGTCCTTCGACGTCGAGGGGGGCAGGGACCGGGCGAACGTCACAGATAGGCGTCGGCGGTGGCGAGGTAATCATGCACGTAGCGGCGGACCCCGTCCTCCAGCGACGTAAACGGCTTGGTGTATCCCGCCGCGCGCAGCCGCGTCATGTCGGCACAGGTATAGGATTGATAATGCCCGCGCAGCGCCTCGGGCATGTCCACGAACGCGACCTTCCGGGGCAGCCCGGCCGCATCGCAGACCGCATGCGCCAGGTCCAGATAGGTCCGCGCCACCCCGGTACCGCAATTGAACAGCCCGCTGACACGCGGATTGTCCAGCAGCCACAGCATGACATTGACCACATCCCCCACCCAGATGAAGTCGCGCGCCTGCGCCCCGTCCGCCAGGCCGGGCACGTTCGAGCGGAACAGCGTGGCCGCCCCGCCGCGCATCAGCTCGTCGTATTTCACCTTCACGACCGAGACCATGCCACCCTTGTGGTACTCGTTCGGCCCGTAGACGTTGAAGAATTTCAGCCCCGCCCACTGCGCGGGCGCGGGCTCGTTTCCGGCCGCCCACCCCTGCACATGGCGGTCGAACACATGCTTCGACCAGCCATACAGGTTCAGCGGCCGCAGCGCCTCCAGTCCCGCCGGATCGTCGGAGAACTGCTCGGCCCGGTCGGCCGCGCCATAGGTGGCGGCCGAGGACGCATAGATGAACCGCGCCCCTTCCCGCGCGCACCACTGCCACAGGCGCGTCGACAACTCGACATTGGTGCGCCAGACCAGATCGCCGTCGCGGGCGGTGGTCTCGCTGATCGCGCCCATATGCAGCACGGCGGACACATCGGGCCGGCTGTCCAGAAAGGCGTCCAGCGCCTCGGGGGCCACCAGCCGGTCAGGCGCATGGCGCGCCACATTGCGCCATTTATCGCCCGTTCCCAGCCAGTCGACGACCACCGTCTCCTCGCCCCGCGCCCGAAGCGCCGCCTGTAGACACGAGCCGATGAAACCGGCCCCACCGGTGATGATGATCATGCGGTCTCTATAATCCAGATCGCGCCACGTTCGAAGTGCCTGTCCGGAAATGCGGTCTGGCGGCGTGTCCTCCGCGCATTTCCTGCGCTCCGATACATTCTCCGACCGCCTCTCTTCCCGCGCCGCAAACCCGCCTTCCGCATTGCCGGATGGCCTTGCGGCACGGGACTGTCTATATGCTGCCCATGCGATCCCTTGGTCCGTGCCGCCCCGGCGGGTGCGGGCGCAGACCCGGCAGTGAACACAGGAGGACCCGCCATGTCCGACAGGCCACGCTTTTTTGATGATCTCGCCGGTGTCGCCGGCGGCGCGCTCTCAGCCCTGGCCGGCGTGCGCGAAGAGATCGGCGCCATCGTCCGCGTGCGGGTCGACGAAGCCCTGTCGTCGCTGAACCTGGTCCGGCGCGAGGAATTCGAGGTCGTGCGCGAACTCGCCGCCCGCGCCCGCGCCGCCCAGGAAGACTCCGACGCCCGCCTGGCCGCGCTGGAAGCGCGAGTCGCCACGCTGGAAGCCGTCATCGCCCCGAACGAGCCGTTTCCGGCACCCGAACCGCCGGGCGGGTCATTCAGCAATTACGCCTGAACACTAAATTTTTCGTTTCGATTGCCCGCACGCATGCGCCTGCGCTTGCCAGCATGGCCGGACCGCCCATAGGGTTGGGGTGTGACCACATTCCCACCCGTGGCGGGAATGACACATGGTCCGGTTTGCAGACGTTCGGGGTCCGACGCACGACGCCGGCCCCCTCCCTCCACGGCCTAGGGGAGTCCCACATGCCTGCCCTCTCCATCTCCACTCCCAAGCATGACGCCAACCCGCTCGATCTGATGGAACAGATCGTCGGCGGATATGAATGGGCGTTCGAACGCCGCAACGATTCGGAAATGGCCGCCGAGGCCCCCGGGAAATGGTGCGACTACGGTCTGTACTTCTCCTGGTCGCGCGAAGTCAGCGCGATGCATTTCACCTGCACGTTCGATCTCAAGGTGCCGCACCAGCAGCGCCGGGCCCTGTTCGAACTGGTGGCACTGGCCAACGAGCGGTTGTGGATCGGTCATTTCGGCATGGATCTGGAAAGCGGCATGCCGCTGTTTCGTCACGCCGTCCTGCTGCGCGGCGCGCCCGGCGCGTCGATGGAAAGCCTGGAAGACATGATCGACATCGCCATCACCGAGTGCGAGCGCTTCTACCCCGCCTTCCAGTTCGTGCTGTGGGGCGGCAAGACCCCCACCGAGGCGCTCGAAGCCGCCATGCTCGACTGCGCGGGCGAAGCATGACCGAGGGAAAGACTCCGGCCGCCCCGCTTCCCCCGCTGCTGCTCGTCGGATGCGGGCAGATGGGCGGGGCGATGCTGGCCGGCTGGCTGGCGGACGGGCTCGCCCCGTCCGTCATTCTCGACCGGCACCGCGACGACATTCCGGCCCCGCACAAGGTCGTCCGCCAGGCCTCCGACCTGCCGGACGATTTCGCCCCGGCCCTGATCATCCTGGCGACGAAGCCACAGAAGGCGGCCGACATCCTGCCGTCCATCGCGCATTTCGCCCGCCACGCCCCGGTCCTGTCGGTCATGGCCGGCAAGACGGTCGGCGGCCTCACCGCCGCCCTCGCCGCCGCCGGCACCCCCGGCGCGACCGTCATCCGCGCCATGCCCAACACACCCAGCGCCGTCGGCCAGGGCATGACCGTCTGCTTCGCCCCACCCGCCGCGACCGATGCCGACCGCGCCCTCTGCACCCGCCTGCTCTCGGCGGTGGGCGACGTGGCCTGGGTGGCGGAAGAGGGACAGATGGACGCCGTCACCGCCGTCTCGGGCAGCGGTCCCGCCTACGTCTTCCTGCTGGCCGAACTGATGGAGCAGGCCGGCATCGCCCAGGGCCTGCCCGCCGACCTGGCAAGGCGGATCGCCCGGCGCACCGTCTCGGGCGCCGGCGCGCTGATGGAACGGTCCGGTATCGACGCGGCGGAACTGCGCCGCCGCGTCACCAGCCCCGGCGGCACGACCCAGAAGGCACTCGACGTCCTGATGGCGCCGTCAGCCTGGCCGGCGGAAATGGAGGCCGCGATCGCCGCCGCCGCGCACCGCGCGCACGAACTGGCATCCTGAGCGATGAACTTGCACGCGGTTACGCCGTAATTTAACCGCAATACGGACCAAGCCTTCCGGATCGGCCGGATCGGGCCACAGACCAGATGACCGTCAGAAAGCTTATGGATAACGATCAGTTCGACGATGCCCTGCTTCGCGCCGCCATGGAGCGTGCCGCCCTTTACGGTTGGGGGCGGCTCACCGTCGTCGACGCCGCGCGCGACGCCGGCGTGCCGCTGGACGAGGCGCGGCGCCGCTTTCCGGTCAAGACCGCCATCCTGCTGAAACTGGGCCGCCTGGCCGACGAATCGGCCCTGGTCGATGACGGCAGCACCGGCACCGTGCGCGAACAATTGTTCGACGTGCTGATGCGCCGTTTCGACGTCCTGCAACAATATCGCGAGGGCGTCCGCGCGGTGATGCGCGCCCTGCCGTTCGATCCCGCGCTGGCGCTGTTCCTGGGCGCCACGACGGCGGAGAGCATGCGCTGGATGGCCGGCGCCGCGGGCGTCGACATCTCCGGCCCGGCGGGCGCCTTGCGCATCCAGGGCCTGATCGGCGTCTGGGCCTACACGATGCGGGCGTGGGAGCGCGACGACACCGAAGACATGTCCCGCACCATGGCCGCCCTCGACCAGGCGCTGGACCGCGCCGCCCGCCTGGGCACCATGCTCACACGGCGCGGCGCCGGCACCGCCACGCCAGAGACCGGGCAGAGCCTGGACCCGATCGACCCCTCGATCGACCTGCCGCTCGACCCCCTGCCCGACCAACTGTAATCCCCGGCGCAGGAACCCTCTTTACGCGGCCCCATCCTTCCCTCTAGAAGGACGAGGCCGACACGATCCGGTCCAGTGGGGCGTAGCCAAGTGGTAAGGCAGCGGATTTTGATTCCGCCATTCGGAGGTTCGAGTCCTCCCGCCCCAGCCAAGCTGACAATATGATGAACTGCGTTCCCCGCCGACGCCCATGCGAAAACACGGCCAGGAACGACCGGCCGTGAGTCCGAACGGAATATCTTCATATTGATTTCGAAAAGAAAAATGATATTCAGGACAATGGCTGCCTGATCGCATCATCATGCGGTCATGACCAGCAAGACCGACGCAGACTATGCCTTGTGCGGCAGGCAACCATTGGTCACCTGATACCAGAATTTCACAATCAGGAAGACATACGCATCGGATTTCCGGCGTCGATCCTGACGGACCGCAATCGCAGCCATTCCCGGCACGGGCGACGCGACAGCCGCGCCGATACCGGACCTCTGAAGAACAGAACCGGCACACCCTCTCCGATCGCGCGGAGAAAGCCGATTTTCGCGCACCCGCGTCACGGGCACGGGCCACGGCTGCCAGGCAACCGTGGCCCAGGCGGATCAGACCGCCTTCTTGAGGTTCGGACTGGCCTTGAAACGAACGGTCTTGCCGGCCTTGACCTTCACCGGCTCGCCGGTGCGGGGGTTCAGCGCCTTGCGCGCCTTGGTCTTCTTGACCGTGAACGTCCCGAAAGACGGCAGGGTGAACCCGCCTTCCTTCTTCAATTCCTTGACGATGGCAGCCATCAGATCGGACGCAGCCTGGTTGGCGGCGACCCCCGTGCAGTCGATCGAATCCTGAATAACGGCTGCAATAAAGGCTTTGCTCATGTGTTCTCTCTTCTCCTGCCGGGTCCTGCAAATACATTCGCGATGGGCCGAACCGTTGCGACGCTCCAAAACAGCGGTCGCGGCTTTTAGCGCGCTGTTAAACCTTATGCCACAAAATTCTTCAATGCATGGAGATTCTTGCTGACGCGAACAGCGAAATAGCCACCCCTTCCCGAAACTGCCCGATTTCGCGGAAAACTGGACAAGAGCCGGGGAATGATAACGGATTCGCACCGCTTTTCCCGCGATGACCCGGCGGGCCTGCTGCGCGCCCATACCCGTCATTAGCGCGGATCGCGGCATGGATTTCGGGGTCTGGTCGAATCCCCGCCATCCGCCCTGGCATCTGCAATCCGCGCGGCAGCTCTGCGCGCCATTTCGACCTGGGCTAACGATGCAAGAGGGCTCGGCGCACTGCCAGGGTCGAATGGAAAATCCGGCTGCTGTTTCACCTGATCAGCCAGGGCCGGCCGGCAATCCTGCTTGCCATGCGCCGGCGGCGGCTCCCAGCAGTTCCAGCAACGTCATTGCCTGCTGTTGCCAGGTCACCAGTTGGCTCTTGCAGGGATTGACATGCCCCGCCAGCCGATCCGCCCGGTCCAGAAGCTCCGTCACCGCCGCCACAAGCTCGTCCGTATCGGCCGTCAGTCCGATCAATGTGCCATTCACGCCGGCAACAACGTCCTCCGCCTGCCCGCCCGGCGCCGATGCGATCACCCAGACATCGCGGGCCAACGCCTCGCGCACCGTCAGGCCATAACTTTCAGGCCAGCATGACGGAAACAGCAGCACATCGATGGATTCGAAAAAAGCGTCGATCGTCGCACCGTCATAAGCCGGCATCACCTCGACCGTGCCCCGTACCCGCCAGTCGGCCACATCGACGGCATTCATGCCCAGCACCGTCTTGGCATCCACCAGGCGCAGCACCCAGTCTCCACGCTCCAGCGCCTCGAACGCGGCACGGACCAGCGGATACCCTTTCACCGCCTCGACACCTCCGACATACCCGAAGCGCAGCGGCGCACCGGCCGGCCGCCGCGCCCTCGGCGTGACAGGCCAGCGGAAACCATTGCGATGCACCACGATCCGCGCGGGATCGACACCGTTGGCCAGATACAGGTCCCGATGCGTGGCACTCGGACTGAGCAGAAGGGCCGCATCGCGCAGGGCGGCCCCCGCCAGCGCCGCGCGATCCTGCAAATGCCGCGCCTCCGGCCGGCATCGCTGGCAGGCACGCAGGTCGATCCGTCTCTGCCCGCAGAAACGCCCGTCCTCGCGCACCATGAACTGCCTGTCGCACAGCCACCAGGAATCATGCAGCGTGATCACATAAGGAATACCCCGTGCCCGGCACACATCGACCAGCCCCACGCCCAGCCCCTGGGTGGCATGAAGATGGACCACATCGGGCCGGAATGCCGCGACATGCTGGTCGAACAGCGCGGCGGCCGCCGGATGATGAAACATCATGATCGGGTCCGCCGTCGGGGGCAGATCCACCGCCACCACGGGCACGCCGTCATGGGTATAGCGCATCGCCGCCGCCGGACGGTCCGGATCATGCCCGCCCCCCGGCCGCGTGGTAAAAACCGATAGTTCGGCCCGGCCACTGGCCCGCAGCCGCTCGACCATCTCCACGGCGACATGCGTGGCACCGCCGAAAGCCCGTGGCGGGTAATAGACATTCACGCACAGCACACGCAGCCGCCCGTCCCGCTCAACCGGTGGCGGGGCACCGAACACGGCCCGCAACTGGGTCTCCGCCACCCGCGCGGGGGCATAGCGCGCACCCACGTCGGCGCGCGCCCGCGCGCCCATATCGCGCCGCAACGCCCCATCCGCCGCCAGCGCCAGCACCGCGCGCGTCCACTCCGCATCCGTCCAGGCCAGCCAGCCGGTCTGTCCGTCAACGATCACATCGGCAAACGCCCGCCGGGGCGAACAGACCAGCGGCACGCCCACCGCGGCAGCCTCCAGATATTTGATATTACTCTTGGCATCATTGAAGATGCTGTCTTCCAGAGGCGCGATCGCAATATCCGCGCGCGCCATCAGCGCCAGGTAATCCGCATAGGACCGCCCGGCCAGAACCACGACCCGCGCCCCCATCGCCCGCATGAAGGGTGGCAGCGCCAATTCCCCGACAATCCACAGAACCAGCCGCGTATTTTCCGCCATCGCCGCCATCAGCCCCGGCGCCGCCGCAAGAAAATCGGCATCATGCGTGCGGGTGCCCGATCCGTAGATCACGACGACCGCCCGACCATCATCATTCCCACGGCGCGGCAGATCCAGGCATGCGGAACGGGCCGCATCCATCGTTTCCGCATCAAGCGCGTTATCAATAACGCCGACCTCCGCCACCCCGGCATCCCGCATCGCCTGCGCCAGGACGGGTGTGGAGGCAATGCCCCGGCTGCACCCCAGCATGCAGGCACGGAACAATCCCGCCCCGAACAGCAGCCGCGCGCGCTCCTGCTTCGCCAGCATCGCAAGATTGCCGTTGCGGGCATAAAGGTCACGGTCGAAGATCAGATCATCGACCTCCCACCAGGATGGAACGGCCAGCCGCCGCGCCTCCTCCAGCATGGCCTGAACCGAACCGAAAGCCGGCACGCGATAGAACACCACGCCGGAACAGAATTGCAGCGCACCCAGCGCATCGGCCGTATGCCGCCAATCCACCACCCGGCAATCCCAACCCAGCAGACGCATCTGTTCCACCCGCTGCCAGACACGATATTTCGCACACTGGCTCAGGCTGAGTTCCGCGATGATCAGGATCATGGGCGTCCACGCGACCGGCGCCACCGGCAACGCCACACCGTCACCCTGCGCCCCCTCCAGCCGCACGCTCCCCCCGCGCGGAAAAAGGGCACGCAAGACATATCCGAAAGCCGGCCCGACCCCGTCACGCCCAATCCTAGCCCACAGGCGCACGATCGCTTCCGTCAGCGGGCGGCCGAACGGATCACGCCCGCGCGTAACCGCCCGGATCATCCGCGCCACCCGCAGAAGGCGGCCGGAGAGCGCCCGATCCTGCATCGCCATCAGATGGCGCAACTGGTCGAGTTCCGCCCGCAGATCCGCCGCACGCGCTGCCTGGAGCCGCGCGCCAGCCTGCCCAAGGCCACCGTCGCCGGAAAGAGGCAGGCTGGAAGCGGAGCCGTCCACGCGCCGGGATCAGCTCAGGGTGAAGTCGCTGGTTTTCAGGTCGGCAATCCCGACGAACGTAATCCGCGTGCTGTCGGTCAACTGGATGGTGCTGTTGCCACCCGCGATGGTGGCGGCGGAAAGAATGGTCTGCAACGCACTGCTGTTCTGATAACCATATTGATACAGCGCGACCATGTTCCCCGCCGCACTGCCGAAATCGGTGATGACGTTATCCCCCCCGCTGCTGGCCCCGTTGGTGAAGGCAAACAGATTGTCGCCAGCACCGCCCGTCATGGTCGCGCTGGCGGTGCCGCCCACCAGCGTATCGTTGCCCGACCCGCCGACAAACGTCACGTTGCCGTCATCGGCGAAGGCATGCAGCGGACTGCTCGCCTGCGCGCCATCCAGGGTCTCGTTCCCTGCATTGGCCACGAACAGGGTCGGCCCGGATGCCCCCAGCGTCATGGTCAGGCCCGCCGCGCCGAAGATGGTGGATTGCCCCGCCACCACGCTGGTCATGCCGGTGCCGTTCAGGAAGGTCAGGCTGCCGGCAACGCTTATCGTATTGCCGTTCCCTTCCGAAACCTGAAGGTTTCCAGCAGCGGAAATCGTATCGGAGATCCCCCCCGCGATCGTGCCCGAAGAGCCGGTGAACACGACCCGGTCCTGCGCCCCGCCGGACACGGTGCTGCCGCCACCCACCGAAACGATGCTGCCGGCCGCCTTGTCGACGACGGTCGCATTGTCGCCCAGCAGAACCAGCGAACTGCCGGCATGGATCGTCACCGACTGGGTGCCGAGCGTCCCGACAATGGTATCCGTTCCCATCGAATCGACAGAGTTCGACCCATCTCCAAGGAAGATCCGATTCTCGCCGCTTCCGGCATCGACGGTATCATTGCCGCCGCCGGTCACGACCAGGTCATTGCCCATGTCCATATTGATGGCAAAACTGCCGCTTTGACCAATAAAGACGTTGTTGCCGGCCGTCGCCAGGAAGCTGCCGCCAGCCGCCCCGCCCAGGAAGGTCGTCCCCCCCAGCGTACCGGAAATGACATCCACCGGCGTCGTGACCTCATGCGCGTCGATCTCCACCGGCGCCATCAGCACGGCAGGCGACGCGCCACCCGACAGCGCACCGGCCACGATGTCGACGTAAGCCCCATCCAGCGCATAGGCGCCGCCGACCGTGATCACCCCGACCGAACTGCCGACGCCGGCGGAATTAAAGCCATTCTGTAATGTGGAAAAAGTCTTGCCCGGGGCGCTTTCGCGCAAAGTCTTCGCATAGGCATTGGCCAGGGCAAGCGTATCGCCGCCATCGACCGTCACGTTCACATTGGTGCCCGAGGCACCCATCACGGTTACAATCGCCACAGCCCGCTCCCCGACATTGCCTGGCCGGACGACAACACGTCATCAGCCATTACGAACCGATCCGCGGCCACATCGCATGACGATGTGCGCCCGGAATGACGGGACCATGTAAGCGCGGAGACCTTCCCAAAATATTAACATCCTGTCGTGCAGGATCGAAAAATCATACGCCACCGCAAGAGGGACGCGCGACATTCCGATGGACGCAGACAACTGGCACCCCCTTGGCCACACGCAGGACGGCCCCGCGCTGCTGGGCTGCGACGCGCTCGACCCCTATTTCCTTCCTCCCCCGGCCCTGGACCCCGATCCCGCCATCAATGCGGTGCTGCCGTTCCTGGGCTGGGTCCTCACCCTCGCCCGGCCGCACATTGTCGCCCTGCTCCCTGACCGTCCCGCCCCGCGCCTGTTCCTGGACGAACGGGCCCGCCACCTGCGCCTGCCCATGACATGCCACAGCACTGCGGCGCACATGCGTCCCGGCACATGCGACCTGCTCTGGGTCGCCCTGCCCCCCACTGGCACGGAGCCCCCCGCACCGGACCAGCTGGCCCCGCTTCTGTCACCGCGCGGCGCCCTGCTGCTGTACGGGCTGAATACCGCAACCGGCCACCACGCATGGTCCCGCTGGCTGGCCGGCCGCCCGACCGCAACCCTGAATCTGGGCGGCGGACTGACCGTCGCCCTGCCGGAGCCCACCCCCGGCACCGGGCACCCCCACCCGCTCGCCGGGCTGTGCGGAGCGCTGAACGGCACGCAGGGCGATCGCGTGGCCGCCAATCTGGCCAGCCGCTTCGCCGCCATCGGCGCGCACTGGGCCACCCGGCGCACCCTGGCCGATACCAGGGCGGAACTGGCGGAAGTCCGCGCGGCCCTCAGCCGCGCCCGGCTGGACGCCATGGAATTGCGGCTGGAACGGAACCGCGCCTCCACGGCCGACACGCCAACGGCCACCACCCCATCCGAACACAAGACCCCCCCGCCTCCCGCACCGCCGCCCCCACCGCCCCTGTGGACCCGCCTGTCCCGGCGACTGGCGGGCCCATCCCACCCCGTCACCATGCCACCCGCCGCGCCCGCACGGGCCCGCCTGCCCGTCCGCACGGTGCTGTTCATCTCCGGCGAACCGGCGACGCCGGGCACGATCTATCGCGTCGATCGCAACGCAGCCGCCTGCCGCAAGGCCGGATACGACACCCGCAGCCGCGCCTGCGCCGCCATCGGCCCGGACGACATGCTGTGGGCCGACCTGGTCGTCCTGTGGCGCGTGGAATATAGCGGCCATGTCGATACGCTGATCGAGATGGCCCGCGCACGCGGCACCCTGCTGGCCTTCGACGCCGACGACCTCGTGTTCGAACCCGCGCTGGCGCGCGGCGACCTGATCGACGGCATCCGCATCAGCCCCGCCCCGGTGGCGCGGATCGAACGCATGTATGACGATATGCAGCGCACGCTGCGACGCTGCGATCTCGGCCTCGCCACCACCGACACGCTGGCCGACCGGATGCGTCCCTTCACCCCCCTGACGGTAACCGTGCCGAACACCTGCGACCAGCCAATGCTGGACCGCTCCCGCCATGCCGCCCGACGCCGCGCGGCCACCCCGCCCGACGGGCTGGTGCGGATCGGCTACGCCACCGGATCGCGCACGCACCAGCGCGATTTCGCCCGCGCCCTGCCGGGCCTGCTGGCCGTCATGGCCCGGCGGCCCGACGTGCGGCTGGTCCTGTTCCGCGAGCCCGGCGGCGGCCGCCCATTACTGCTGACCGAGGAATTCCCCACCCTGCACGCCCGCGCGGCGCAGATCGAATGGCGCGACATGGTCAGGCTGGACGCCCTGCCCGACGAACTGGCAAGGCTCGATATCTCGATCGCCCCGCTGGAAACCGGCAACCCGTTCTGCGAGGCCAAGAGCGAACTGAAATTCTTTGAAGCCGCATTGGCCGGCACCTGCACCGTCGCCTCCCCCACCGCGCCCTTCCGCGCCGCGATCCGCAACGGCGTCACCGGCCTGCTGGCCGACAGCGACGCGGAATGGGAAGACGCGCTGATCCGCCTGGTGGACGATCCCGCCCTGCGCGCCCGCATGGCGCGCGACGCCCTGCATACGGTCCTGTGGGAATACGGCCCCCAACGACAGGCCGCCCTGATGGCGCTGACGATCGCCTGCCTGGCGGGCGGCCAGACCACCGCGCGGGCCGGCGCCCAGACACTGGCACGCGGCCCCGCCCGAGCCCGCGCGATACCGGCCATCCTCGACAGCGAGACCCTGCTGCATCACGACCAGTTGCACAACGCGGCGGTCACCGTCGTCATCACGGCGTACCAATATGCCGATCACGTCATCGAGGCCCTGGACTCGGTCCGCCACCAGACGCTCGCACCGCTGGACCTGATCGTGGTCGACGACGCCTCGACCGACGACACCGTCGCCCTGGTCAGCGGCTGGATGGCGCGCCACGGCCAGCGCTTCAACCGCCTGCTGCTGCTGCGCGCGCGCCAGAATGCCGGGCTGGGCGGGGCCCGCAATATCGGCATGGCCGCCGCCGAAACCCCCTACGTCATGCAACTCGATGCCGACAACCGCCTGCTGCCCGATGCCTGCGCCCGCCTGCTGGATGCCATCCAGCGGGAAGATGCCGGCTTCGCCTACCCGATCATCCGCCGCTTCGGCCGGGCCGACGGCGTGATGAGCGATCTCGCCTGGCATCCGGCGCGTCTGGTGGGCGGCAATATCGTCGATGCCATGGCGATGGTGGCGAAATGGGCCTGGGCGGCGGCCGGCGGCTATTACGTGCGCCGCAACGCCATGGGATGGGAGGATTACGACCTCTGGTGCAGCCTGGCCGAACTGGGCATCGCCGGCACGCATGTGCCCGAAATCCTGGCCGAATACCGGGTCCACGACGCCGCCATGACCGACAACGTCACCGAACGGGCAGCGCACAAGCAGCGCGTGGTCGCCCTCCTGCGTACCCGTCATCCCTGGATCCGCCTGACCGCGCCAGACGCAAGAAGCCGGGAATGAACACAGGCCACGCCTGCGAACAGGACCGTGCGCTCCCCAGAATTATCTGCATCTCCCGACCCCGCCGTGCTAGAACCCGTCCGACGATTGTCCTGCGCTCACTCACGGTCGAGCCGCCGGGAATGTCGCCTATACCGCGTCAGGGAGGCTTTCGCACCGCGAGCCTCTGACAGTGGGGAGGCATGTCTTATGTCGGAACCTGCCACCAGCACCTCGGACAAACTGACCCTCGCTCTCGTCGCCGCCTCCAATACCCCCGTCCTGCTGCTCGACGGCCATCTGGCGGTGATTTCCGCCAGCGGGTCCTTCTGCAATGCCTTCGGCCTCGATCCCGCGCAGGTGGTCGGCCACCCCCTGGTGGCGCTGGGAGAGGGCGAGTGGAACGTCCCGCAGCTTGCGTCCCTGCTCCAGGCAACGGCCTCCGGCCGCGCGGCGGTCGATGCCTATGAAATGGATCTCGATCGCAAGGGGCGGGAGACACGCCGCCTGGTGTTCCATATCCGCAATCTCGATTATGGCGACCCGGAGAATATCCGTCTGATGGTCGCGATATCGGACATCACCGACGCGCGCGCGGCAGAGCAGCACAAGCAGGCCATCCTGCGCGAAAAGGAAATCCTGCTCCAGGAATTGCAGCACCGCGTCGCCAACAGCCTCCAGATCATCGCAAGCGTCCTCATGCAGAGCGCCCGCCGCGTCCAGTCGGAGGAAAGCCGGGCCCATCTGCGTGACGCGCACCACCGGGTGATGTCCATCGCCGCCCTGCAAAAGCAGTTGGCCGTATCGGGCGACACCGATGTGGAATTGCAGACCTATTTCACGGATCTGTGCCGGAGCATCGGCGCCTCGATGATCCAGGACCCGGAAGAGATTTCACTGGTCGTCGAAGCGGATTCCGACACCACCAGCGCCGACATCTCGGTCAGCCTCGGCCTGATCGTCACCGAACTCGTGATCAACGCGCTGAAACATGCCTTCCCCGACCAGCGAAAGGGCGCGATCCGGGTCACCTACCAGTCCCGCCCGTCCGGCTGGACGCTGTCGGTGGCGGATAACGGAATCGGCATGCCCTCACCTTCGGAAAAAATGACGGTCGGCCTGGGCACGAACATCATCAAAGCCCTGGTCAGGCATCTCGACGCCACGATCGAGACCGTCGATACCGCCCCCGGCACGAAGATCATCATCACCCACCCGGCCCCCTGACGCCCGTCAGGACAGGTGCCGCTCCAGCGGATGATCCTTCGCCCGCATGACGCGCCCATACGCCCGCTCTCCGAACCCATCGGCATAGCGGTCCCCCTCCCACACGATCCGCCCGCCGATCATCACATTCCGCACGACGCCCACCGGACGGTTGACGACCTGCCGGCACCCGAGCTGGCTCCGATGCAGGAAATGATAGGTCTTCTCCGGGTTCCACCGTTCAAGCGCCGCCGGGTCGATCACGCACAGATCCGCCTGCGCGTCCACCCGCGCCACCCCCGCATTGATGCCGAAAAACGCGGCCGGCAGCGCCGTCAGCCGATGGACGGCGCGGGAAACCTGCGCCAATCCTTCCCACTGCGCGATCTTCAGCGTCCGCAGGTTGCCATCATAGAAACCGATATTGGCCAGATGCGCGCCGCTATCGTTGAATCCCGGCAATGTCTGGTCATGGAACAGCAATTTCCTGAGCATCGCGGGATTCCGGTTGGCGATGGTCGTCTCCCAGCGCAGGTCGGTATCCCACGTCCGCAGCAGGTGCAGCAGAAAAGCCGCGTCATCGCCGATCGGGTCGGGAAAGCCCGCGAAGAATGCGGCCTCGGCATCGCGCGCGCGCGGAAAGCGGCCATTGGCCGCCTGAAAGGCCAGAAGCCTGCGATAGGGCGCCTCCAGGCTCTCCCCCACCCAATGCGCCAGCGGACATTCCGCAACGACCATGTCATCCAGCCGCCGGCTCAGCACCACCTCCTCACAGCGCAGCCGCCGCAGCAGCCGCGCCACCGACCAGCCCCCCTTCCCCCTGAGCCACATCTTCCGGAAGGATTCGACCCATTCAGGATCGTTCAGAATCCGCACCCGCCCGGGCCGATCATCGAGTTCCAGTTCGTTGAGCGCCCGGAACTCCGCGATTTCGTCCGCCAGCGGGTTGATGGCGCCATCACTCCAGATCCGGAAGGGCGACGACATGGCCTGAAAGCGCAATTCGCCTTTCAGCAGCCACGAATTCAGAAACGAGGACAGCAGCAGGCAGAGATACATCGCCAACCGGTTGGTCTGCAGATCGAGCGCCGCCAGCACCGTCGTCCTGAGTGGCCGGCGATACAGCCGCCCGCTGGTCAGCATGAAACTGCGCACGGCGGCAAGGACGTCGTCCTTGGCCGGCGTCGCCTGCCACAGCCGCCCATGACGCCGCACGATCCCCGTCAGCCGCGCCAGTTCCCGGAACCCGGCATATTGCGTCGGAATCCTTTTCTTCTTGTTCGGCGCATTCGCCAGAAAGTGAAACGGCAGCGCATCGGTCGAGAACCCCGCATAGCCCTGCGCCATGCCGGCCTCCAGCAACTGCTCCATGCGGGCCAGTTCCCGCGCGCTGGGCGGCCCGCTCACCGACCCGTTCAGGCCCATGACCTCGATCCGCAGCATGGAATGCGGAATCATCGGCACGACATTGGGGCCGAGCGGCAGGCGCTCCAGATGGTCGAGATAGCCTTGCGAATCCGTCCACGTACAGGCATCCGCAACGCGCTTCAGAACCGGTTTGGGCATGTTCTCGACCCGCGCGAAGCAATCCACGATCGGGTCCTCGCCCTCGCGCCGCTGATGGCCATAGGTCACGCCGATCGAGCAATTGCTCATGACGACCGTGGTGGTGCCATGCCGCACCACTTCCGGCAGTTCGGGGGCGAGTTCCACTTCCAGGTCAAGATGCGTATGGATGTCGAGCAGCCCCGGCATCACCCACAATCCACGGCAATCGATCTCGGTGGCCCCGTCATCCACCGCAAGATCACGCCCGATGGCGGCAATCCTGCCGTCCTTTACGGACACATCCGCAACAACCGGCGCTTTTCCAGATCCGTCGAAAAAAATACCGCTGCGATAAAGAAGATCTGCCATCCGGGTCTCCAGAAGCGTAGCTGGGACACATGATGGACCCGTATCGCCGGGGCGGGAATGCTTGCACTACATTCCGCCTGCCTGATTATAACACCATGCACCAGATGAAGTTCCAGAAAAAAATACCGGAAATTTAACGATGGGCCGCCAGACGGCCGGTAAAAATCAAAACAGATCTTTTTTCCGATAATCTATATTTAGAATAAATCGCAACCGAAACCCGGCATATCTTGCCGATCAGGCGTGGGGAACGTTGCGTTCCAGTTCTTCAAGCCACAGGCGCGCATTGCCATCCGAAGGCGCCCGCCAGTCGCCACGCGGCGACAGGGCGCCACCGGCCACCACTTTCGGCCCGTTGGGCACCGCCGAACGCTTGAACTGGCTGAACCCGAAGAAGCGGCTCAGAAAGACCGACAGCCAGTGCCGGATCGCCGGCAGGTCATAGGCCACGCGCCGATCGGCCGGAAAGCCCGGAGGCCACGTCCCCGCCGCCGCATCGCGCCACGCGATCTCCGCCATGTACGCAATGCGCGAGGGCCGGAACCCATGGCGCAACACATGGTACAGCGTGAAATCCTGCAAGGCGTACGGCCCGATCTTCTCCTCGGTGCTCTGCAGGGCCTGGTCGGACCCGGCCGGGATCAGTTCGGGCGAAATCTCGGTGGCCAGGATCGCCTCCAGCACCCGCGCCGCGTCATCCTCCACCCGGCGGGAGGCGACGACCCAGCGGATCAGATGCTGGATCAGCGTCTTCGGCAGCCCGGCATTGACGTTGTAATGCGACATCTGGTCGCCGACGCCATAGGTACACCAGCCCAGCGCCAGTTCCGACAGATCGCCGGTCCCGATCACGATGCCCCCATGCTGGTTGGCCAGCCGGAACAGGAAATCGGTGCGCAGCCCCGCCTGCACGTTCTCGAAGGTCACATCATATTGCGGCACGCCGTGGGCAAAGGGGTGGCCCATCTGTTCCAGCATCATCCGCGCGGTCGGGCGGATATCCAGTTCCGCCGCCGCCACGCCCAGCGCCTGCATCAGCGCCATGGCGTTGGACTGCGTGCCGGCGCTGGTCCCGAAGCCGGGCATGGTATAGGCCAGCACCGCATCGCGCCCCAGGCACAACTCGTCGGCGACCCGGATCGCCACCAGCAGCGCCTGGGTGGAATCCAGCCCGCCGGATACGCCGATCACCATCTTCCGTGCCCCGGTCGCCACAAGGCGCTGCTTCAGGGCCGAAACCTGGATCGTCCAGGCCTCGAAGCAATCCTGCTCCAGCCGCGCCGGGTCGCTGGGCACGAAGGGAAAACGCTCGATCCGGCGGAACAGGCCCAGATCGCCCGGCGGCGGCGCCAGCGCGAAGCCGATCCGGCGCCACGCTCCCCCCTGCCGCACGGCGCGGCAATCGGCAAACGTCCCCATCCGGGCGCGTTCCTGCCGCAGCAGATCAAGGTCGACATCCGCCACCGCCCGGTGCGGCCCCTGCGGAAAACGCTCCGTCTCCGCCAGCAGCGCGCCGTTTTCGTAAATCGAAACCTGCCCGTCCCAGGCGAGGTCGGTGGTCGATTCCCCCTCACCCGCCGCCGCGTAGACATAGGCGCACAGCGCGCGCATCGATTGCGAGCGGCACAGCAGGTCGCGCTGGTCGGCCTTGCCCACCGTGATATCGCTGGCCGACAGGTTGGCGATCACCGTCGCCCCCGCCAAAGCCGCATCCGTGCTGGGAGGGGCCGGTACCCACACATCCTCGCAGATCTCGACGCCGACCACGAATCCGGGCAGATCCTCGGCCTCGAACAGCAGGTCGGTGCCGAACGGCGCCGTCTGCCCCGCCACATGGATCGTCTGGCAGCACAACCCGGCCCCGGCGACGAAATGCCGGGCCTCGTAGAATTCGCGGTAGTTCGGCAGATAGCTCTTGGGCACCACGCCCAGGACGGTCCCGCGATGCAGCACCACCGCGCAATTATACAGCGCGTCGCCATGCCGCAGCGGCGCCCCCGCCACCACCACCGGCATCAGCCCGGCGGTCGCCTCCGCCAGGCTCGCCAGCGCGCTCCCCACCGCATCGAGCAGCACGTCCTGCTGGCGCAGGTCGTCGATCGCATAGCCCGACACGCCCAGTTCGGGAAACACCGCCAGCGCCACGCCTTCGGCATCGCAGGCCCGCACCATGTCGGCCATCCGCGCGACATTGGCCGCCGGGTCGGCCAGCGCCACCGGCAGCGTGCATCCCGCCACCCGCGCGAAACCCTGACGATAGAGAGAGCGGAAATCCGGCACGATAAGTCACCCGCCTGCTGGAAGCCCCACCCGAACACGGAAAGGACGATTGAACCGCCCCATCGGGGCACGGGCCGAAGCCATCACAACACCGCCATAACAGATCGTAACCCACGAATCCGCGAACGAAAACGCAACCCGATGGACAGCCAGCTATTGAAGCCATGACGGACCATCCGGTCCAGACACATGAATCGGAGGATATCCCGATGGATCTCTTACGCTGGACGCTGATCTTCCTCGTCCTGGCCCTGCTGTCAGCCGCCCTCGGCTTCGGCGGCTTCGCGGCCGATTTCGCCTATATCGGCAAGATCCTGTTCTTCATCTTCCTGGTGCTGTTCATCGTCGGCCTCGTTTTCGGCCGCGGGAGAGGCAGTACGCTATAACCGCCAGCACACCGGCCGCGTACAGCCCGTCCATCGCGGCCATGGACAGCGGCAGCGCGCCGACCAGATAGGTCGGCGCGTCGCACGGCTTCGACGGGCGCACGGGCATGGCGGCCAGGCGCTCGGCGAACGTGCCGGGATGAAAGACCGGCGCGCGACATTCCGGCAGCGGGCTGGGCCACCATCCCTGCTCCACCCCGACATGAACCGCCGAAAGGCCACAGGCCGCCAGCATCACCGGAACAGCCAGCCACAGCATGGCCCGCGCCCCCTGCCCGCGCGCCAGGGCGGCCAGCAGGCCAAGCCCCACCAGCACGCGCCAGGGCCAGCGCTCCCACAGGCACAGCCCGCACGGCACTTCCCCCAGCCCGTATTCGACCCAGGCCGCGATCCCCAGCGCCACGCCCCCAGCGACCACCAGCACGCCACCCAGCACCCATCCCGGGCCCGCGTTCCGCCGCTTCATGATGTTCCGGGCGAAGGCATCGCGACCGGGGGCGCCTCGTCCAGCGCCTTCAGGAAGTCCCGCGCCCAGAATCCCGCCGTGGTCCGGCGCACGTCCTCGTCCAGACGGCTCCAGCGCCGCTGGCGTTCCTCCAGCCCCATGGTCAGCGCCTGATGCAGCGCATCGGCGATCTCGTCGGCGTCATAGGGATTGACCAGCACCGCCTCGTCCATTTCCGGCGCCGCACCCGCGAAATGCGACAGCACCAGCACGCCGGGGTCGGCCGCGTCCTGCGCCGCGACATATTCCTTCGCCACCAGGTTCATCCCGTCGCGCAGCGGCGTGATCAATGCCACGTCGGCCATGCGATAGAACCCGGCCAGGATATCCCGGGCCACCGGCCGCGTCAGGTAGCGGATCGGCGTCCAGTCGAACTCGGCATAGGCGCCGTTGATCCGCCCCGTCAGTTCATCAAGCTGGCACCGGAGTTGCCGATATTCCTCCACATCGCCGCGCGAGACGGGGGCAACCTGCAGGAACGACACCTTGCCCCGATGTTCGGGATAACGGGCCATGAACGCCTCGTAGCCCCTGAAGCGCTCCGGCAGGCCCTTGGAATAATCCAGCCGGTCCACGCCCAGGATCAGCGCCGTCCCGCGCAGGCTGGCGCGCAGGCGGTCCGCCTCCTCGCGCCGCACGCTCTCCTCGGCCTGCTCGCGGAATTCATGCGGATCGATCCCGATCGGAAAGGCCCCCGCCCGTTCGGCCAGCCCGTTCAGGCGGAAGGCGTGGTTCAGGTTGTCCGCATCCTCTTCGGTCTGCACCCCGATCAGGTCGTAGGCCTGCATGTCTTCCAGCAGCAGCTTCGCCCCCGGCATCGAGCGCACGAGGCTCCAGGGCGGCACGGGAATATGCAGGAAGAAACCGATCCGCCCCGTCACGCCCAGGTCGCGCAGCGCCTGGCCCAGCGGAAACAGATGATAGTCATGGACCCAGATCACATCGTCCGGCTGCAACAGCGCGCGCAGGCAGCGCGCGAACATGGCATTGACCTCCAGATAGGTCTGCCAGTCGCGACGCGAATAGTTCATCAGCCCGACACGGTAGTGAAACAGCGGCCACAGGATGCCGTTCGAGAAATTCTGGTAGAATCCCTCGTGCTGGCGCGCCGTCAGGTCGATCGTGGCATAGGTCACGCCATCGACCTCATCCATGCCCACGGCGGGGTCGCCCTCGAATTCGGACTGGTTGCCCGACCAGCCGAACCACAGCGACTCCCCGCCGCGCAGCGCGTCCTTCAATCCCACCGTCAGGCCGCCGGCCGGCTGCAGACGCTCGCGCGGCGAAGGCACCCGGTTGGATACGATGATCAGACGCCCCATGAATCATCCCCTCCGCCCGCGAGAGTCGCCAGCCAGGCGCGAAAGGCGGCGGGATCGGGGAAATCCCGAGGGATGCGGAACCCCGCCCCGCCCAGCGCCTCGGCCGCGCGAATGCCGTCCTCGTCCGTCACGTCGTCGCCGACAAAGATCGGGTGCCGCCCGGCGAAGGGCGGCGACTGCATCAGCGCCGCCACCGCATGGCCCTTGTCCACGCCATGGGGCCGGATTTCCCAGGCCATCTTGGCCGTCTGCACATGGAAGCGCCCGTGGGTCGACGCCACCCAGGATTCCGCGGCCTCGCGCAGCACATCCGCCATCTCGGGCGCGGCGCGGTAATGCAGCACGAAGCCGGCGGGCTTGCGCTCGATCCGCACGCCCGGATGCTGCGCGGCCAGGGCCTCGGCGGCCGGCAGCCAGGTCGGCGGCATGGCCGGCAGTTCGGCCCGCACGATCGGGCCGTCCGGACGATGCCGCACCGCCAGCCCATGCTCGCCGGCCACGGCAAACGGCACGTCGCCGAGAAAATGGTCGATCTGATCCACCGCGCGGCCCGAAATCACCGCCAGCGCATCGCCGCATTTCGCCCGCAGCCGCCGCAGCACGTCCAGCAGGCCGGGAGACACGACCACCGATTCAGGCGTCGGCGCGATATCGACCAGCGTGCCGTCAAAATCCAGCAGCAGCGCCGCTTCGCCGGGCGGAGGCATGAACCGGCCGGCCGGACCGGCATAATCCGTCGGGCTCATGGGCATTCTGGACTCCTTGGGACCGAAGGCTTGTCATTCATCCCGAACCGACACCGGCGGGACAGGTTGCTTTCTGCCCCCGTCAGGGGGGCAGGAGGGATTGCGGCTGCCCGGGCTGGGCCTGCGATGCCGGTGGGGCGGTCGACGCGGGCGGCGAGCGGGACGGCGCGACATTACCCGTTGCAAAAGGCACCGGCGGCGGCAAGGCCATGGGCCGCCCCGCCCGCTGCATGGCGGCACCGGAAGGCTGGCGAGCGGCACCCGGCACCGGCGCGTCCTCGTCAGGCGGCGACAGGGAGAGCGGCGCCCCGCCGAAACGCGCGGCGGGCGCCGCTGCAGGCGGGGCGGAGGCCGCGGCGGGCTGGCCCGTCGGCGGTGCCGCCGGAACCGTCGGCACCTGCGGCCCCGGCGCGCCCGGCACGGGCGGCGTATTCTGGCCCGGCGCACCCGCCACCGGCTGATCGCCCGGCTGCGTCGCGGCGGCCGCCAGCCCCGCCAGCGGAGGCGGAATGGGCGCCACCGGGTCGCCCGCGCAGCCGATGAGGCGCACGGCATAGATCGGGTCCTGAAAGACGCCCAGGAACGGTTCGCCCGCCAGCATCCATCCGTTGAAGCCGGGGCCGTCCTGCCTGGTATCGCGTACCGCCAGCCATCCCGCCGCATCGGGCGTCAGCGTCGCCGGCCGGTCGCGGCAGGCGCCGACATGGATCGTCAGCGCCCTGAAAGTCGCATCCTGCCCCACCGGAATGGTCAGCACCTGCACGCTGGAATCCAGCGTATCCAGCACCCGCACGGTGGCGACGGAGCGTCCCTGCCAGGTATCGGCGGGATAGATCGCAGGCGGCGCCACGATCTCCTGCGCGCGGGCCGCCATGCCGCCGGGCCCGCCACGCCATGCCGCCAGCACCAGCAAGGCGGCCAGCGTCGCACGCAAGGGCCCCGTCCGGCCTGATACCGGGCGCAACAGGCGCAACCTGTCCCGCCTCACGATCTCGGGCTTCGCAACGCGGCCGCGACCTCCATGATCACCTGGCGCATGCCTTCCTCGTCCACACCGATCAGCACCGCGTCCTCGAACGTGTCCCGCATGACCTCGCAAAGCTCGGCATAATTCTCGTTCAGCACCCGGATCTTGTCCTGGCAGGAAACCGGCGCGCCATCCGATTGGTGCCAGATCGCGGGCGGCGGCGGAAGCGCGGCCCCGCTCATGGCTGGTCGCTGTCTCCGGTATGCCCTGCCGAAGGCTGGCCGCTATCCGGAGTCGCCGCCCCCTGGTTCGCGCGCTGCTGGTTGGCCTTGGTCATCGTATCGGTCACCGAGAAGATGAAGCGGCTGAGCAACTGCTCCAGGCTGATCGCCCCCTGAGTCTCGGTGATCGCGCCGCCGGGCTTCAGCATCGCATTGTCGGCCCCCGGCGACAGGGCGACATATTTGCCGCCCAGCAGGCTGTCGCTGGTGATGATGGCCGCGCTGTCGGTCGGCAACTGCACATCGGGGCGGACGGTAAAGGTCACCTGCGCCTTGAAACTGGATGGATCGACGTGCTCGTCAACCACCTGCCCCACCGTCACCCCGGCCAGCCGCACATCGGACCCAACCGAAAGCCCGTCGATATGGGCAAAGGACGCATGCAGCCGATAGCCGGTTTCATGCCGGCGCCCCTTGTCGACCACCGCCAGGGCCAGAAGCCCGCCCAGCAGTACAAGAACCCCGCACCCGGCGGCGAGTTCGGCCGAACTCCGGCTCACCCGGCCTGCAACCGCACTGACCATTCTGACTCTGTTCCCCAATTCACAGCACGGAGACTGCTTGAAAACGGCCGCCGCCAACAACCCGACGCCTGTCTCGCGGCCCCGGCACACGGCCCGAAAGGCCGCTCCGACACCCAAAGACACACGCAGGCCACCGCCGATTCAGGCCGCGCGCGACCCAGCATCAACAGCATTCAGGCAGTATCAGGGCGGACCTTAACAGGTTCCGCCCACCGTTTCACCCTTCGGGAATCCAGGCCTCGTAATCGCTGGTCGAAACCGCACGGCGGCCACCGCGATAGTCGCTTCCGGGCGGATGGTAAGCATCCACCGTCCCGGTCCGGTTGCCCGGATACGGGATCTGCCACGGCTGGCGCGCGCTCTCGGGCAGGGGTGCATCATCGACATGGTGCAGCCACCCCCACCATTCGGGCGGCACGACCGAGGCATCCTCGCCCTTGTGGTAGATGACCCAGCGTTCATGCCGCTTCAGGCCGCCGCCGGTACGATTCGCGGTGCGCGCCTCGTAATAGCACCGGCCATCGGCATCCTTGCCGACCAGCCGACCCTTGAACTTGGTATAGATGCGGGTGCCGAGATTTGCCATGCGCCGAGGATAACCCCCTTTCCGGCGGCCGGTCCACCCGGTGCGGCGGGACTCGCCCGTTCACAACTCCGGGATCGGGAAACCACCGACTTATCCCCCATATCCACAATATACAGTGGTCTGTATAGTCTGGGACCCACCATATACGGCTTCCGCCCCGTCCCGAAGCGGGCCTAGAGTGAATGCCATGACAGCCCGAAGCCACTGGAACGGCGTGCGCATGCGTACCACGCAGGCCGCCGCGGACCCGGACGACGCTCTCCGCGCCGTCACCCTCCCCGCCGACTGGGATGACGAGGCGGCGGCAGCCCTGGCGCGCCTCGCGCCCGGCCGGGGGGCCGCGCGCCTGGCAACCGAGGCGGCCCGCTGGGTGGACGACGTGGCCGTGGGCCCGCTGGCCCCGCAGGCCCGCTCGCTCTCCTGCCTGCTCATGCTGCGCCAGGCGGCCCCGACCGAGTCCCTGTGGACCGGCCAGCACGACCGGCGGCCGGGCTTCGTCGTCAATCTGGCGGGCTTCGTGCAGCCCGGCAGCGGCTTCCTGGCCGAGGATTTCGTGGCTGCGCTGCGCCTGCTCTGCCAGGTGCTGCGCGACGTGGCCGAGCGCAAGGCGGCGCTGCGCAATGGCGAACTCCCCTTCCCCGACCTCGCGCCGCCCCCGCCGTCACGCGGGCGCAAGGCCCGGCCCGAGGCCCAGCCGGCCGAGCCGCCGCCGATCGCCGGCGACCTGCTGATGACCAATCTCGACGCCTGCCTCGCGGCGCTGGGGCTGGATTACGACAGCGACGCCGGCCGCGACGTCGCGTGCAGCCTGGCATCGCTGGCCACCTCGGTCGCCCATGCGGGATGCGGGGCGGAAACCCTGCTGCTTCCCCCCGCGCGCAGCACGGTGCCCGGCCTCGCCGAAACCGCGCGCGCCGTCTGGCGCGACGCGGCGGTCGAAACCGACACCCCCCTGCCCCGCATCGAAACCGGCTTTTCCGCGCCGGGCCCGATCGACGCCCTGCTGGGGGTGGAAGCCTGCGGCCTCGCCCCCATCTTCTCGCCGCTCCGGCCCGACGGCCGGCTGGCCGCCAGCACCCTTTCCCGCCTGACGGCCCGGGGCCTGACGCCCGAGGCCGCCTTCGCCGCCGCCCTGGCGGGCGAGAGCGTGCTGCCCCTGCCGGATATCGAGGCCCACAAGGCGATGCACCGCGCGCTGGCCGGCTTCGTCGACCGCATGCCCGCCCGGCCGGACCCGACGGCCATGCCGACCCTGCGCGCCCGCCTGGCGCTCGATCGCGGCGTCCGCCGGCACCTGCCGGCCCGCCATGGCGGCTTCACGCAGAAGGCCAGCGTCGGCGGCCACCGCCTGTTCCTCCGCACGGCGGAATATGAAGACGGCTCGCTGGGCGAGGTCACCATCACCCCGGCCCGCGAGGGGCCGATGACGCGCGGCCTGCTGGACGCACTGGGCCAGGCCGTCAGCATCGGCCTGCAATATGGCGCGCCGCTGAACGATTATGTCGATGCCTTCGCCTATACCCGCTTCGGCCCCGCCGGCACGGTGGAGGGCGATCCGGTCGCCTCCTATGCGACCTCCATGCTGGATTATGCGTTCAGGGCCTTGTCGGATGCCTATCTGGGCCACAAGCTGCCCGACGCACCGCATCAGGACGACCTGACCGACATCCCGTCTCCGATGCTGCCGCTGGATTTCCCCGAGACGAAAGGGGACAATACCACCCGGCGCGGCAAACTTCGCCTGGTCGGCTAAGCGCCACGCCGCCCGTTTCGGACAAGGAGCCCCGTTCATGACCGACACCCCCGAAACCCGCCTGGACCGGCACGGCATCATCCTGCCCGTGCCCCCCGCCCCCGTCGCCACCTATGTCGCCAGCGTCCTCAGCGGCTCGCTGCTGGTCGTCTCCGGCCAGTTGCCGCTGCTCGACGGCAAGCTGTTCGCCACCGGCAAACTCGGCGCCGATGTCGCGGTCGAGGTCGGGGTCGAGGCCGCCCGCTACGCCATGATCAACGTCATCGCCCAGGTCCGCGCCGCCGTGGGCGACCTCTCGCGGGTCCGCCGCGTGGTCCGCCTCGGCGGTTTCATCTCCTGCGTCCCCAGCTTCACCCAGCATGCCACGGTCATGAACGGCGCGTCCGATCTCGCGGTCGCGATCTTCGGCGAGGCCGGGCGCCACGCCCGCTCCACCATCGGCGTCCCGTCCCTGCCGCTCGATGCCGCCGTCGAGGTCGAAGGCCTGTTCGAGATCGCCTGACCAGGGGCGGCCCGATCATGACCGCCCTGACCCTGAGCCTGCATCCCGCCATCGCCGACATCCCGGCGATGGAGTGGGATGCCTGCGCCGGCCCCGACAATCCCTTCGTCAGCCACGCCTTTCTCTCGGCGCTGGAAGACAGCGGATCGACCGGCCGCCGCACCGGCTGGCTACCCCAGCACGCCGCCATCCGCGATCCCGCCGGCCGCCTGCTGGCGGCGGCGCCGATGTACGCCAAATCGCATTCCTACGGCGAATATGTCTTCGACCACACCTGGGCCCGCGCGTTCGAGCAGGCCGGCGGCGACTACTACCCCAAATTGCAGGTTGCGGTCCCCTTCTCGCCGGTACCGGGTCCCCGTCTGCTGGTACGCCACGACGCGGCGGACCAGCCCGGCCTGCGCCAGGCCCTCGCCGGCGCCCTGCGTCAGGCCGCCACCGAACTGGGCGTCTCCTCGGTCCACGTCACCTTCTGCACCGAGGACGACTACACGCTGCTGGGCGAAGCCGGCTGGCTGCAACGGCTGGGCGTCCAATTCCACTGGGACAATGCCGGCTACGCCAGCTTCGACGATTTCCTCGCCACCCTCGCCTCGCGCAAGCGCAAGGTCCTGAAGCGCGAGCGGCGAGACGCCAATCAATGCGGCCTCACCTTCCGCACCGTGCAGGGCCGCGCAATCACGCCCGATCTCTGGGCGCATTTCTACCGCTTCTACACCGCCACCGTCGATCGCAAATGGGGCAGCGCCTACCTCACGCCCGAATTCTTCCCCCTGCTGTCGGAACGGCTGGGCGACCGCGTGGTGCTGATGCTGGCCGAACGCGACGGCACCCCCGTCGCCGGCGCGCTCAACCTGATGGGCACCGACACGCTCTATGGCCGCAACTGGGGCTGCGACGGCGACTATCCGTTCCTGCATTTCGAACTCTGCTATTACCGCGCGATCGATTTCGCCATCGCCCACGGTCTGCGCCGGGTCGAAGCCGGTGCCCAGGGCCACCACAAGATCCAGCGCGGCTACCGCCCCACCCCCACCTATTCCGCCCACTGGATCGCCCATCCCGGCCTGCGCCGCGCGGTCGCCGAATTCGTGGTCCATGAACGCGAAGCCATGCTGCACGAAATGGCGGAACTGGACGCGCAGTCGCCTTATCGTGCTGCGGGCGAGGACTGAAAGCCTCTTCTTTTTCTGAAGAAAAAGAAGCAAAAAGACTTTTATTCGTTTTTTTGGTCAGTGGTCCGGAAACCTTCCGGAACGACCGAAATAACGTTAGAGCCTGTTTTGAAATGTACGCTGGCGGCGATCCGACGCGTATCTCCAAACAGGCTCCTACCTCTGCCCTATATCGAGGTGCCGGCCGAATTGTATCTTCCGCGCCCCGATCTTTATTTCCATCAATCCTATTCCCGAAAATATCTTGTATATTTCTTTATTATTTTCAGATTGAAAGTTCGGCACCAGATATATCATCTATACGTTCGCGTATAGTCGGTAGAGCTTTGACCTGTAGAGAACCAAAGGTAAAATTGACATGGTGATGATTGAAAACAATCTGGTACAGGATCCTCCTGAGCCCTGGTTCAAGGTAGGTACCGTCCTGGTGGGAGGACTCTACCAGGTAGGCTACGCCAAAGGCCGCGACGTTATCCTGATTCATTCCGCGAGCAAGGTGACTTTGACCGATACAATTACTGGAGAAAGGCTTGCTGTTGGACAAGACGAGTTCGTAAGTGTTGAGCATTACCGTCGTTTGAAGATGTCGGGTTTTGGTTGCATGGCCGGAGAGATAATTCCCACAGCTGGCATTTGGGGCGGATATCTTCCTATCACGACATCTGACGGATTTTCGTTGTGCAAAAGGGATGCGCTTTGGCCCGCACCAGACGTCGATCTGATTTATCCTGATGGCAGAGCGGTGTGCGTAAGCACACACAACGTATGCGATATTCGCGCTTATGGGTTTTCTGATACAAGTTTCAGTTTTGTCATCGCGACGGAATCCGATGTTCAGATATTTGCTCGCTCGCATGATGCTCGTTGCGATATGAAGAGTTAAGCTTTCAGATGACAGACCAGCGGTGCCTCCCGTTTTTCGAACAGGGCGCTAAGCTGTAATCCGACCTGAGTGAGGGCGGGTTTATGGGCAAGGTTACGCGGGAACGGTATTCGGGTGAGTTCAAGTCGCGGGTCGCGCTGGAGGCGATCCGGGGTGAGCAGACGCTGGCGGAACTGGCGTCGAAGCACGGCGTGCGTCAGACGATGATCGCCCAATGGAAGCGCCAGGCGATCGAGAGCATGGCGAGAATGGGCGGAAGGAACCAAGGTTCCGTCAGCATCGCCGATGGAATGTTCCCGTAAGGTTGCGGGCGATCTACCAGAAGCCGCGCACGATGGATGCGGAGTTCAGCGTCGAGGCACTCCGGGATGCGCTGGTGCGCTACGAAACCGAGACGGAGCAGACCTCGTGGGGGCAGCTCCTCACGCCTCACATCACTGCTGCCGATCGAGTTCGTCCATGTTTTCGGGTCGGACGATCTGTAAGTTATGACAAAACATCGCGCGTACGATCCTGCAGAATATTCGTTTCTTATATTCGTCATTCACGATAGGTCTCCGTACTTCTTGGTAGAGCCCGGTCGACGGATCACGCGCTTGATAGCTGCCATTGAAGATATTGTTCCAATACATCTCGGCATAGCTATCTATCACCCTCTTGAGTTCTTCAGATTTTAACGTAACGTAGTTATTATACTCATTATCGATAAATGAATCGTCTAATTTATGAGTTTTAATATAACTTTTGACTGACAAAGAAAGATGTACATCTCGAGAATCAAGATCTTCGGGCCATAAGCCGACGTTAGCCCAATCCCTCCGAACGTTTGAGAGCATGATCGCTTCCCGTTCTGTTGATAGCACGTTCACCTCCGTCTGACCGAAGCAAGCGACTTCGAAACAACTGCGATCATGATGCCTCACTACGTGGATCAGTGCGAGTCTGTATAAGAAGCTGTTTGCAAAGTCATCCTGTCGGCGATCCAACGCGCATACAACGAAAATCCGGTGCTGCCTGGATGATAAGCGGGAAATCTTTTTGCTTCTCTTTTTTCAGGAAAGAACATCTTCGAACGTCCCCAAATTAAGAAACAATCAAGGAACCTGAACAAGAGTTTAGGCAACGCTTCCCGCCCCCAGCGTGTTTGCACGGTGAGGCAGCGGTTGCCAGAGGGGAGACCGTTACCTGCCAGTCCACGATTTTCCCGCAGGAGACACCCTCATGACCCAGACCATTCCACCCCAGAGCCAGGACCATCAGCCGGGCGTCGAACGCCTGATGAAACCCCAGGCGGAGCATATCCGCGCCGATTATCGCGGCAGCGGCAAATTGCAGGGGCGGCGCGCACTGATCACGGGCGGCGACAGCGGCATCGGCCGCGCGGCAGCCCTGCATTTCGCACGCGAGGGTGCGAATGTCGCAATCCTCTATCTGGAAGAAACCGAAGACGCGCAGGAAACGATCCGCCTCGTCGAGGCCGAAGGCGCAAAAGGCCTGGCGATCGAAGGCGACGTGTCAGACAGCACCGTCTGCAACGACGCAGTATCCCGCACGGTCGAGGCATTCGGCGGCCTGGACATCGTGGTGAACAATGCCGGCGTCCAATATGTCAGCGAAGACCTGACCGATATTACCGACGAGACGTGGCAGCGCCACATGAACGTCAACATCAACGGTTATTTCTACATCACGCGCGCTGCCCTGCCCCATCTCGGCAAAGGCAGCGCCATCATCAACACATCGTCGATCAACGCCTTCGCCGGCAACAAATCCCTGGTCGCCTACACCACCACCAAGGCAGCCGAAATGGGCTTCACCCGCGCGCTGGCCCTGCAACTCGCCGACAAGGGCATCCGGGTCAACGCCGTCGCACCCGGCCCGGTCTGGACACCGCTGCAACCGGCAAGCTGGGGGCCGATCGACCCACAGGAAGTGGCCGACCTGGGCAAGGACACACCGCTGGGCCGGATCGGCCAGCCGAGCGAACTCGGCCCGGCATATGTCTACCTGGCGTCGCAGGATGCGTCCTACGTCACGGGCCAGACCGTCCACGTCAATGGCGGCATGATCATCAATGGCTGAGCCGCTCCCCTCGCTGATGCTGCCGGCCTCAAGCTGGCTGCGCGCGTCCACGCATCGCCGCTGGCTCGACCTTCAGGGCCAGCGCCTGCTGGATTTCTCCAAACCCTCGCGGGTCGATGCAGGCTTCGCCCCCCTGGACAATGACGGCCGGCTGACGCCGGGCAAACCGGCCGACACGATCCTGACCGCGCGGATGACGCATGTCTACGCGGTCGCCGCCGGGCGCGGCCTGCCCGGATGCGCCCCGCTGGCGGCCCACGGCGTCGCCAGCCTGCTGGGCCCGTTGCGCGACCAGACGCATGGCGGCTGGTTCGAAGGCGCGGAACAGGACGGAAAAAGGCCGGGGAACGGCCGCAAGCAGGCCTACCTGCACGCCTTCGTGGCGCTCGCCGCCTCTTCGGCGGTGGTGCAGCGTATCCCAGGCGCCGACGGCCTGCTCGACGACGCGCTCTCCATATGGGACCGGCATTTCTGGAGCGAGGAAGAAGGCGTCTTCCGCGAAAGCTTCGCGGCGGACTGGACGGATGAGGAAGCCTATCGCGGCGCCAATGCCAACATGCATTCGGTGGAAGCCTGCATGGCGGTCGCCGACGTCACCGGCAAGCCGCTCTGGCGCCACCGCGCCCTCAGGGTCGCCGAACGCTTCATCCATACTTTCGCCCGCAACGCCGCCTATGCCGTCCCGGAGCATTTCGATCTCGACTGGACGATCCTGAAGGATTTCCACAAGGACAAACCAACCGACGACCTGCGTCCCTATGGCATGACACCGGGGCATTTCGTCGAATGGTCGCACCTGATGCTCAAGCTGGAAGCCGCCCTGCTGCGCGCGGACGGCACCGCGCCGTCATGGCTGCTGGAAGACGCCATCGGCCTGTTCCATCGCGGCATCAAGGCCGGCTGGGCGCGCGACGGCGCACCGGGCCTGCTCTATACCATCGACTGGTCCGGGGAGCCGGTCGTGCACAACCGCCCCCACTGGTGCCAGGCCGAGGCGCTGACCGCCGCCGCCGCGCTGCTGAAGCGCACGGGTCACGCCGAATATGAACGATGGTACCAGACGATCTGGGACTATATCGACCTGCACATGATCGACCGCAGGCAGGGCGGCTGGCTCCAGGAACTGGACCGGAACAACCGCCCTTCGGCCGTGGTCTACAAAGGCAAGGCCGATCTCTACCACGCCTGGCAGGCGACGCTGACGCCGCTCCTGCCCCTGGCGCCGAGTTTCGCGACAGCAATCGCAATCCTCGACCAATAAAAAAAGCGGCCAGGCCATCAAGCCCGGCCGCCCTGTGCGTCAGGCGGCGATCGCCTTGCGCAGGTTGGTGTCCAGCACTGCCAGGAATTCCTGGGTCGTCAGCCACTTCGCATCCGGCCCGATCAGCAGGGCCAGGTCCTTGGTCATCTGGCCCGCCTCGACCGTCTCGACGCAGACACGTTCCAGCGTCTCGGCGAAATGGGTCACGTCGGGCGTGTTGTCGAACCGGCCGCGATAGGCCAGGCCGCGCGTCCAGGCGAAGATCGAGGCGATCGGGTTCGTGCTGGTCGGCCGGCCCTTCTGGTGCTCGCGATAATGGCGGGTCACCGTGCCGTGCGCGGCCTCGGATTCCACCACGTCGCCGGTCGGGTTCAGCAGGACCGACGTCATCAGCCCCAGGCTGCCGAAGCCCTGCGCCACGATGTCGCTCTCCACGTCGCCGTCATAGTTCTTGCACGCCCACACATAGCCGCCGCTCCATTTCAGGGCGGAGGCCACCATGTCGTCGATCAGGCGATGCTCGTAGGTCAGGCCCAGCTTCTCGAAATCGGCCTTGAACTCGGCGTCGTAGATCTCCTGGAACACATCCTTGAACATGCCGTCATAGGCCTTCAGGATGGTGTTCTTGGTCGAGAGATAGACCGGCAGCTTGCGGTCGCGGCCATAAGTCAGCGACGCGCGGGCAAAACCCTCGATCGAAGCCTTGGTATTGTGCATGCCAAGCGCGACGCCGGGGCCCTTGAAATCATGCACGTCGAGCGTGACGGGCGCGCTGCCATCGGCCGGCGTGTAGGTCAGGGTCACCTTGCCGGGGCCGGGGATCTTGGTCTCGGTGGCGCGATAGATGTCGCCATAGGCATGGCGGCCGATGACGATCGGCTGCGTCCAGTGCGGCACCAGGCGCGGCACGTTGGAGCAGATGATCGGCTCGCGGAAGATCGTCCCGTCGAGGATGTTGCGGATCGTGCCGTTGGGCGAGCGCCACATCTTCTTCAGCCCGAACTCGGTCACGCGGGCTTCGTCGGGGGTGATCGTCGCGCACTTCACGCCGACCCGGTATTTCTTGATCGCCTCGGCGGCCTCGACGGTCACCCGGTCGTCGGTGGCGTCGCGGTGCTCGATTCCCAGATCGTAATATTTCAGGTCGATATCGAGGTACGGGAGAATCAGCTTCTCCTTGATGAAGCTCCAGATGATCCGCGTCATCTCATCGCCGTCGAGTTCGACGACCGGTTCCTTCACCTTGATCTTGGCCATACGGCTTTTCCTCTTGGTTCTGCTTGCCTACGGGGGCGAACACTTCGTGGGGGCCGGAGGAACCTGACGGTCCCCGGCCTGCCCCCGCCCTATCCTGGCCGCGCGATGCGCCAGCCGCGAAATCCGGGCCCAATGTCATACCGGCCCGCAAGGAGACTGCCTAGCAGTCCTCGCAACTCTGTTATGACGATCGCGGTATTCTACTTGCGAATGATTATCATTTTAATATAATGGACAGCACACCTTGCCCGATGGAGTCCCGGATGCAGCGCCATCTCTCGACCGGTTCCAGCCTGATCGCCGCCCTGCTGGCCCATGATCGGACCGGCCGCTCATGCCCCCGCCGCGACCGCGCGGGCAACCCGCCCGACCACACCACCCCCGACCGCCATCCCTCCCCCTCGCCCTGGCCGCACCCTTCGCGCACCCCCCTGGGATCACGATCGGGTCATCCCCTGGGCGCGCTGATCCAGATCATAGCGCAGGGCCATGCCGACATGATGGAGTAAGCGGGCAATCCCGACCACGCGCCGGAGGCCCGACCATGCATGCGATGAGACTGGACGCCCCGCACACCCAACTGCAATGGGTGGAACTGCCCGACCGCCAGCCCGGCCCCGGCGAGATCCGGGTGCGGGTCTGCGCCTGCGGCGTCTGCCGCACCGACCTGCATGTGGTCGATGGCGACCTGCCCTTTCCCGGCCACCCGGTCATCCCGGGGCACGAGATCGTGGGCCGGATCGACGCGCTGGGCGAAGGGGTGCAGGGCCTGCATCTGGGGCAGCGGGTCGGCATTCCCTGGCTGGGCCATACCTGCGGCGTCTGCCGCTACTGCCACAGCGGCCACGAAAATCTCTGCGACCACCCGCTTTTCACCGGCTACACCCGCGACGGCGGCTACGCCACGGCCGCCATCGCCGATGCGCAATACGCCTTCCCCCTGGGCGAGGAAGGCGACGATGTCGACCTGGCCCCGCTGCTATGCGCGGGCCTGATCGGCTGGCGATCGCTGGTCATGGCCGGCGAGGACGCCCGGACGGTGGGCCTCTACGGCTTCGGCGCCGCCGCCCATATCATTGCGCAGGTCGCCATCTGGCAGGGCCGCAAGGTCTACGGCTTCACCCGTCCGGGCGACAGCAAGACGCAGGATTTCGCGCGCGGCCTCGGCGCGGTCTGGGCCGGCGGATCGGACGAACCGCCGCCCGAACCGCTGGATGCCGCCATCATCTTCGCGCCGGTGGGCGCGCTGGTCCCCGCCGCCCTGCGCGCGGTGCGCAAGGGCGGCCGTGTGGTCTGCGCCGGCATCCATATGAGCGAGATCCCGGCCTTTTCCTACGATCTGCTGTGGGAGGAGCGGCAACTGGTCTCGGTCGCCAACCTGACGCGACAGGACGGGATCGACTTCCTGTCCCTGGCGCCCAAGATCGGCATCCGCACCAGCACGACGCGCTATCCCCTGCGCGACGCCAACCGCGCGCTGGACGATCTGCGCGCCGGACGGTTCGAGGGCGCGGCCGTCCTGGTTCCCTGATCCCGGCGGCAGAAGCCCTGCCCTGCGCGGCGAGAGTGCTTTCTCTCTGGTGTTTTCGGCGGCAATTCTTTATGGAGCGCGATCCCGCCACCGTGCCCTCGCCTGTCTCGCGCCACGTCGCGACGTGGCCTCTTCTGTCCGGATGATCCGCCCCATGCCTTTTCCCGAAACCCATCCCGCCCTTCGGCGCGCCCTCGACGCGCGCGGCTATGACGAGCCCACGCCGGTCCAGCAGGCCGTGCTGGATGTCGCGGCGGACGGCAAGGATCTGCTGGTGTCGGCCCAGACCGGATCGGGCAAGACGGTCGCCTTCGGGCTGGCCATGGCCGACACGCTGCTGGGCGGGGCGGAACGCTTCGGGCCGGCCGGCGCGCCCCTGGCCGTCATCGTCGCCCCCACGCGCGAGCTGGCCATGCAGGTGCAGCGTGAACTGACATGGCTGTACGCGCCGGCGGGCGGGCGCATCGTCTCGTGCATCGGCGGCATGGACGCGCGGCGCGAGGCAAGGGCACTGGAACTCGGCGCCCATATCGTCGTCGGCACCCCCGGGCGGCTCTGCGATCACCAGCGCCGCGGCCGTCTGGTCCTGTCCGACCTGCGCGTCGTGGTGCTGGACGAAGCCGACGAGATGCTCGACCTCGGCTTCCGCGAGGAACTGGAACAGTTGCTGGACGCGATGCCCGCCACGCGCCGCACGCTGCTGTTCTCGGCCACCATCGCCAAGGAAATCGCCTCGCTGGCACGGCGCTACCAGCGCGACGCGCTGCGCATCGACACGCTGTCGGGCGCCCGCCAGCATGCCGACATCACCTATCGCGCCGTGCTGACCGACCCGCGCGAAATCATCCCGGCGGTCGTCAACATCCTGCGCTATACCGACAGCCCCACCTCCATGGTGTTCTGCGCCACCCGCGAACTGGTGCGCCACATGCAGGGCGCGCTGCTGGAGCGCGGCTTCGCCTCGGTCGCGCTGTCGGGCGAACTGGGCCAGAATGAGCGCACCCGCGCCATCGACAGCCTGCGCACCGGCCAGGCCAGCGTCTGCGTCGCGACCGACGTGGCGGCGCGCGGCATCGACATCCCGGCACTCGCCCTGGTGGTGCATGCCAGCCTGCCGACCGACAGCGCCACCCTGCTGCACCGTTCGGGCCGTACCGGCCGCGCCGGCCGCAAGGGCGTCTGCGCCCTGGTGGTGCCGGTCTCGATGCGCCGCCGCGCCGAGCGGCTGCTGGCCATGGCCAAGGTCACGGCGGAATGGACCGCCGTTCCCACCGCCGACGCCATCCGCGCCCAGGATTTCGAACGGCTGCTGACCGACCCGGGCCTGACCGAGGCCGCCGCCCCCGGCGACGAGGAACAGGTCGCCCGCCTGGCCGCCGACCGCACGCCCGAACAGCTGGCGACCGCCCTGCTGCAAATGTACCGCGCCCGCCTGCCGGACCCGGAGGACATCCGCCCCCTGCGCGTCGATGCCCCCCGCCCGGCGCGTGACGGCGAACCCGCCGCCCGCCGCGAGCGCCCGGCCCGCGACGAACAGGGCCCGCGCGGCGACGGCGTGTGGTTCTCCATGAGTGTCGGACGGCAGGACAAGGCCGATCCGAAATGGCTGGTGCCGCTGATCTGCCGCCTGGGCGGCGTGCGCAAGAACGAGATCGGCTCGATCCGCATCGCCGGCGACCATACGCTGTTCGAAATCGCCACGGCCTCGGCCGAGCGCTTCAGCGCCTGCGTCGCCGCCACGGATTCCGACGAAGTCCAGATCAGCGCGGCACAAGCTCCGGCCGGCGGCGGCGGCGGTGGCCGGGGCGGCCCCGGCGGCGCCCCGCGCGGACGTGGAGGTCCCCGTGGTGTCCCGTCAGGCGCTCCCCGGCGTCGTCCGGCGGCAAGCCCGTCATCGCGCAAGCGCGGCGCATAAAACCGCCAGAAATCGTCATCTGCCCGGATCACAATATCCGGGCAGAACCCGATTGAGGGACTTACGCCACCGAGTCCACGACCTCCGCTGCCGCTGCCGGCTTCGTCGCTGGCAGAATACGATCGAACATTTCGCCCAGAGTAAAGCGGGCGACCGTTCCCTGCATGCGCCGCGTCTCGCGCACCAGGCTCAACGAAGCGGCGGTGACCTCCTCGCCCATCGCGGCATTCTTCTGGGTCGAGGCGTCGATTTCCCGCACATTATCCGCGATATGCCGGACTTCGGTCGCCTGCGTCCGCACGGACGCGACGATCACCCCGAGATGCCGCGTGATACCGTCCATAACAGCCGATACCCGTCCCAGCGATCCATCGGCCTCGCCGACCAGGCCGACACCCTGGTCGATGGACAGGACCGCTTCGCGAATCTTCTGCCGGATGTCCCGGGCCTGCTCGGTCGAGCGGGTCGCCAGATTGCGGATTTCCGTTGCCACCACGGCGAAACCACGCCCGGCCTCACCCGCCCGCGCCGCCTCGACGCCCGCATTCAGCGACAACAGATTGGTCTGCAACGCGATATCGTCGATCACCCCGATGATCGTCTCGATATCGCGGGACGAATTCTTGATGACCGTCATCGTTTCCGTGACCTTGTCCATCGCCTGGATCGTCACACGCATCGACGGCCCCACCGTCTCCACCAGTTTCCCGGCCTCGGACGCCGCCTGCGAGGCATCGCGCGTGCCGTCGGAGAATGTGGCGATGCCGGCCGACATGCTGCCGACATCCCGGGCCTGCCCCTCGGTACGGCCGGCAAGATCGCCAACCGCTGACGAAATCTCCGCCGACGCCGCGGCAACGGCCTGGATGCTCTGCTTCACTTCATTGAATGCCGTGGCCAATTGCGCGATGGATGCGTTGAAGGCCTGCGTCAGGCACGCATAATCCGGCGCGATCTCGCCTTCGATCCGCACCAGCAGATTGCCGCCGGCAACCTCCGACAGAGCCCTGTCGAGTTCGGCAATGAATGCCGTCGTCTCGACTTCCTTCCGGCGGATCCGCTCCATGCTGGCTTCCAGATTGGCGCTCAGCTTGATCTGCTCCGCATGGGCATCGTCCGCCTGCTGCTTGCGCCGCTCCGCTTCAGCGCGGCGATGGTCGGCATCCCGCGAAAGGGCATCGGATACCTTGAACGCCTGACGCAGCGAGGCTGCCAGCCAGACCAGCGCCACCGTCTCCACGATCAGGATCACCGCATGCAGAACGAGGCGGAAACTGTCGCAGCCGCCGGGATAAAGCAGGTCGGGGCGATAGAAATTGAGGCCGATATGCTGCACCGCCACCATCAGGGCGGCTATCACGATGGCGGAACAATCACAGGTCGCCGCGACAAACGCCAGCGCGGCAAAGTAGCCCATATGCACATCGACCTGGAGCTTGTTGCCCGCCAGCAACGCGATGATGGCCGAAATGTTCGAAACGATCCCGAGACTGGCCGCCGACGAGATCCAGGAAGACGCGGCACCACCGAGCATGAGGGCGAGTGCCAGTGCATTCAAGCCGATGCTGGCCAGAAACCAGGCATATCCGCCGAAACCATAAAAACACATTCCTCCCACGATCAGGGCAAGAACGGCATTCAGGGCCAGAAGAAAAAAGAGAGCCCTTTTCGTTATGATTTCAAACGACATGTCATGACCACCTTCCATCACTGAAAATGGCGTCTTCCCGGTGGCATGGACGATCGGACTGGAAACACCGATGCGCAGGTCGCAGACCGACTGATCATGGCACATGACAGCGGGCATGGCGTCGGGAGCGCCGACGTCATCGGAACATGAAATGCGCGCCGGTTCACCCCGGCGCGCATTTCCACTCCGGCTTTTACAGCCCGCCCGTCAGCACGCCGGCAGCATTTGCACTGGTCTTCTGGCCCAGGGCGTTCAGGCTGTTCTGTTCAGTCGTGCCGGCAGCGCGCACACGATCCATCTGGGTCTGCGGCAGGTTGCGTGCCGCATTGACCGTATCGCGGCCGCTCTGCACGCGCTGCTGCACTCCCTTGGTCACCCCGTCGCGATAGGCTTTGCCACGGCCCGCGAGGCAGTCTTCGCGCTGGGCCAGCCGACCGGCGACATCCCATCCCGGCGACTTGGACTGGGTGCCTGACTGGGCGCAGGCGGCATCATCCGCCGCACGGGCAACCGGCATCGCGATGGAGAGCCCAGCCAGAACGGTCATGGGCATGGAGAGAGCAAGCAGGTATTTCCGGATCGTCATCGGTCGATTCTCATATTCTGTGACAACAGCGCACGGAACCATGCCGCGATGGCGGGAATAGGTCCATCGTATGGCAGAACCGGGTCTGCCGCATGGGTCGGCGCCACCTGCAGCATTCCCCAGTTTTCCAGACCATCGAGCACCCCGATTTGATCCCGGGCCCTCCCCTCATATATTCATGGTACGCATAAATAACGGTCATCAGTGGGCTGGAAGGCAGAGACAGCATGAATGTCATCGCGGATTTCGGGGTGTTCGTGGTGATTCCCTGGCTGATCTGGCGCCTGTTGCGACGGACGATTCCGATCGTGGTCCTGCCGATCGTCGTGGGTATCCTGATCGCCGTGACAGGCTGGCCCATCGGCCGGCTGGGCGTGCCCTCGGCCATCGGAGACATGATCGGCTGGATAGCCGTGCTGATCCTGGCCTTCACCGCCGGGTTGGAAATGTGGCAGCACCCCGGCGAAGACCCCGCGGCAGCCATGCCCGAAACCTCGCTGCCCCGCCTGCTTGGCAGCGCCTTCGTCGCTCTGGCCGTTCCATTCGGCATCGGCACGCTGCTGGTCCACGCGGTGCTGATGCCGCGGCCCGACTGGCAGACGCCGGACGGCCAGAACTGGATCGGTGCGATGGCAATCGGCCTGTGCATCGCCGTCAGCGCCCTGCCGGTGCTGATCGGTATCGTCCGCGAACTGGCCCCCGCCCAACGGGGAATCGGGCAACTGGCGCTGCGGCTGGCGGTGGTGGACGACATGGCCCTGTGGACCGGGCTGGCCGCGCTGCAATTCGCGGCCAAGGGCGCCTCGGCCCTGCATGGATGGAGCCATGTCCAGATCCTGGCGATGCTGCTGATGGGCGCGATGATGGCGGTCGGCGGCTGGGCGGCCCGCCGCTTTCCTTCGCCGCCCCTGTGGCTGATCTGGGCCGTGCTGCCGGTCTGGCTGGCGGCCGGATCATGGGCCAGCATGCAACTGGGCCTGCACGAACTGATCGGCGCCTATGCCGCTGGCGCGCTGATGCCACCGCGCTGGGTCCGTCGCCTGCCGGTCGAGCGAGCGGGCAGCCTGGCGCTGATCTGGCTGGCCCCTCTCTTCTTCGGCCATAGCGGCATGCATATCGATGGCCGGGCACTCACCTTCCCATCCGTCCTGGCATCGCTGCTGCTGGTGGGGGTGTCGATCGCCAGCAAGCTGGGCGCGGTATGGCTGTATCCGCCGGCACCCGGCCTGCGCAGCCGGCAGGCGCTGGCGGCCGGTGCCCTGCTGCAATGCAAGGGACTGATGGAAATCGTGGCCGCCACCATTCTGCACCAGCGCGGCATGGTCTCGAACTTCGCTTTCGCCTCGCTCATGCTGTTGGCCGTGATCTCGACCGTGCTGACCGGCCCGATGTTCCGCCTCTTCGGCGGCGGCCGCCAGGCATGAGCGCGCTCCCTCTCGACGGCGCCCGGCATGCGGGCCAGGATGCACCTTCTATCCGCATTCGGGAGCCCAAGGAGCCGTCGTCCATGTCCACGTCCCGCCCTCATTCCGCCCGATGAGCCTGGAGTCCGTCCGCACCTTCCTGGCCGAGCATGCGCCCGAACTGGATATCATCGAGCTGGACCAGCCGACCGCGACCGTGGCCGAGGCTGCCGCCGCACACGGCACCCATCCGGCCCAGATCGCCAAGACCATCTCGCTGCGACTGGGCGAACAGGTGGTGCTGGTGGTCGCGGCCGGCACCGCCCGGCTCGACAACCGCAAGACCAAGGAGGTCTTCGGCCACAAGCCCCGCATGCTCGACCGCGCGGAAGTCGAGTCCCTGACCGGCCACCCGGTGGGCGGCGTCTGCCCGTTCGGGCTACCCGCCCCGCTGCCGGTCTATTGTGATGTGTCGCTGCTCGCGTTCGAGACGGTCATTCCCGCCGCCGGCGCAATCAACAGCGCCGTGCGCCTGTCGCCCGACCGTCTGGTCGAACTGACCCAGGCCGCCTGGGTCGATATCTGCCAGGCCCCCAGCTAGCGGATCGTCACGGACGGCGGCGGAAGCGCCACCGTCGGCGCGGGCTGAAGCTGTACTGCCGGCGCCGGCGGCGCAGCCCCGACTGGCGGAGCCGTCTTGACCACCGCCACGGGAATGGCGGTATAGCGCGGCTTCGGCAACGGCTTGGGATGCCGCGACATGGTCAGAAACAGCACGCCATAGGCCACGGCCAGCACGACCAGCACCCCAAGCTTGAGCTTTTTCGGGTTCGGCAGCCTGGGCAGAATGGATGAGGGGGCGGAACGCAGGCGCATGGCGGGAATGATATTCCTGAACTGGCGGGTGCGCTAACGCGCAACTGGTGAAGAGAAGTCATACACTAGGCAGGCGCACCCTGCCACGCACGGGCAACGGATAACCCGGAAGACCGGCCCCAATGGCCCGAAACCGACATTCCAGAATGGGCATGACGATAACGCCGGACGTCACGATGCGATTTTTAGCGATCCGGTGATCGTCCCGGCAGGCATTTCCTGAGTAAAAAATCGGGAGTGGGAAGGATATTTTAAACCTCCACCCGAGATAAGCGTCTTTGACCTGTGGCGGCATGACCATCATGCCGGACGACCGATGACCCTGTCATGGATGTGGTGCGGCGACGGCATCCGCCAGACCCGAAGACACTCAACCGCCAGAAACATCATGCCATCTCGCCATATCCCGGGAGCCATGCCGACGTGCCATGCCGCCTTATGCATTTCATCCATGCCTGTCCTGCCCTGCTGCTCCTGATCAGCCACTCCACCCGGGCGGCCGAACAGCCGCAGACCGCCGACCTGTTGCTCGAGGCTCCCTACCGCCGGGCCTATGTCGTCATGCAGCGCTTTCCGGACTGGGTCAGTCACGGGCAGGCGACCTCGACACCCGTGGCGCGGATCGTCACCGGCGGTCACAGCTACCTGCTGGGGCACCTGTGCAAGCCCCACGATTGCAATAACAACCAACTCGATATCGTTTTCGCGGCAGACGGCCACGCCGCCTGGGGATTGCTGCATACCCGGCCGGACGAACGGCAGCCGTTCCTGCAAAGCTGGCTGGGCAATCCCGATGCGGAGATGCAGGCCCTGCTGCTGCAAAGCCATGCCGCCATCAACCCGGCCGTTCCCTGAGCGCATCGCCAGGCGCAGAGGGGTGCCGCGCTGGGCGCCCTTTCGTCCACCGGCACTTCCTGCCATAGTCCGACCGATCCCGCGGCGCCGCCGCCCGACCGGCCCGGCGTTTCCCGGGGAAAGCACGGGATCGCCGTCGAGAAGCGCGCGTCGCGTCCCCGGGGCCTCGCACCAGTGGAATACCCAGTGTGACGATTACCCATCCCGGCCGGCTAGCAGTCCTGTTCCTGTCCGGCATCCTCGCCGTTTCTCCCGCCTTCGCTCAGGACGACGATGAGGCAGCCTCCCCCCCAACTGCGATGCAGTTGCAGAAGGTCGTGGCGGTGCTGCAGAGCGATCCAAACTCGACCAGCCAGTCATGCGTCGATGCTCTGACCGAACTGCACAAGACCCAGGACACGCTGGAAGCCGAACAGAAACGGACCAACGACCCCGATGTCGCAGTCGCACGGGACGTACTGGAAACCGATTTCGAAACCGCAGTCCAGTCCTGCACTGCCGATGCTACCGCATTGTGCGAGAAGCATAGCAACGATCCCAAGATAGCCCGCGCCTGCATGATCCTGGACCAGCCCGGCCCGGCCCCGAAATAAGACGCGCCGGGCGGGACAGCGGCGTGTCCTGCCAGATCGTTCAGCCGCGCCGTTCACCGCCACGCAGGGCGTCGAGCCGCTCCAGACCATCCGCGCTGCCCAGCACCGCAGCCTTTTCGGTCCGACCCAGCCGCGTGACCGCACTGTCGGGATCGGGGCTTTCCGACAGCTTCAGCAATCCGACCAGCAGGTCGGGATTGATCGGGTCGCCCGGCCGGCGTGGCGGCGGCAGCATCGCGCGGTGCGCGGCCATCAGTCCCGGATCAGCCAGCAGCAGATGGATGGCCTCGCCACCCTCGGCCTTCGGCCGGGCGGCGTTGGTGGCGGCGGCACGGCGCAGGATGTCCGGCGGCGACGTTTCCTCGGGAATCAGCAGCAGTCCGGCCCGCAGCAGGGCCTGGCCGGCATCACGGCTGCTGGTTGCGGCTGCCAGCGGGATGGCAAAAACCAACCCCAGCAGCACCGGCGTCATCCACAGAAACAGCGGGATCGACACAGTCCATGCACATGCGCCCAGGACCAGGCCGAACAGCATATAGATCCAGTAGGCCCGCACCGTATCCATGAACGGCACCCCGTCATCGTCGCGGCGCTGGGCGTTCCAGCCCGAATCCCGCCCCAGCAGGATCGACAGCACGCCCGAGGTCTGGATCAGCATCGCCACCGGCGCGACCAGCCCACCGATCAGCGTCTCAACCAGCACCGACAGCGCTGCCCGCACCGCGCCGCCACAGCCTCGGCGTGTGGCCGGATCGAACAGCAGCGCGACATAGGCCAGCAGCTTGGGGGCCAGCAGGATCCCCATTGTGCCGATGAACACATATTTCGCCTGCTCCGGATCAACGTGCGGCCAGTTCGGATAAAGGGATTTGGTATCGCCGAAATATTCCGGCTTCTCGAAGCGCGACTGCAACGAGATCAGGATACCCGCGAGCAGGAACAGCAGCCACAGCGGCGACGTAACATAGGAGCCGATGCCCATCAGCATGTGCATCCGGCTGACCCAATTCAGGCCCCGCGTTCCCACCACCTTGGCATGTTGCAGATTACCCTGGCACCAGCGACGGTCGCGGATCGCGATGTCGGTCAGCGACGGCGGGCTCTCTTCGTAAGATCCAGGCAGGCCCGGCACCATATGAATGGCCCAGCCGCCCCGGCGCATCAGCGCGGCCTCGACGAAATCATGGCTGAGGATATGGCCGCCGAACGGCTTGCGCCCCGGCAGATGGGGCAGGCCCGCCTGCTCCGCGAAAGCACGGGTGCGGATCACCGCGTTATGCCCCCAGTAATTGCCCTCCGAACCGTGCCACCAGGCAATGCCGTGGGCGATCAGCGGACCATAGACCCGGCCCGCAAATTGCTGCATGCGCGCGAACAACGTCGTGCCGTTGACGATTTCCGGCAGGGTCTGGATCAGGCCCACGCCCGGATTGCGCTCCATGGCGGCCACGATACGCACCACCGTCCCGCCCGCCATCAGGCTGTCGGCATCCAGCGTGACCATCTGGGCATAGGCCCCGCCGAAGCGGCGTACCCATTCAGCGATATTGCCGGCCTTTCGCTCGGTATTCAGTGGCCGCCGGCGGTAGAAGATGCGCCCGTCTCCGCCCGTCGCCGCCCGCAGGGCCAGGAACGCGGCCTCTTCCTCGACCCACACATCCGGATTGGTGGTGTCGGAAAGGATAAAGAAATCAAACGAATCCAGCCGGCCGGTTGCCGCCATGCTGTCATACATGGCGCGCAGGCCGGCCATCACCCGCCCCGGGCTTTCGTTGTAGGTCGGCATCAGCAGGGCTGTGCGGCTCGAAAGCGCCGGCAATTCCCCGTCATATGCAATCCCCAGCCCCAGGCCACCATGGCGCAACAGCGAGACGAAACCGCCCACGGCGGAGGTGAAGGCCAGCGCGATCCACTGGAACAGCAGCACGAACAGGACGAGCACGATCACGCCCAGCACCGAGTATCCCACCGAGTTCAGCACCCGGTTCATCTCGTAGGCACCATAGATCGTCAGCAGGGTGGCCGAACCGATCACCGCCAGCCGCCGCAACGCCATCAGCGAGGGCTCGGTAACGGGCACGCGCGGCCGGCCATGCGTCAGGGGCGGCATAGACAACGATTGCGTCGCCATCTCCATCGGAGATTCGTCGGGCAGAGCCCGAAACGCGCCATCATCGCCCGGCCGGGAACCACCACCCGTACCCATCTCAGCGCGCTGGCCTAGGGTGTCCATCGGTAGGTCCATTGTTCGGAGATCGGCCCGGCATCATTGGCCAGGGCACAGGTCAGCTCAGCGATCTTGGCGTCGCCGGGCGCGAATTCGAACGTCGTGCGCCAACCCTGGATGGCCGGATCGGGTTCGACCACGACATTGCGGATCGTCCCGGCCGAACTGCTGGGCACCAGATGGAACTTGGCATCCGGCGGCAGATTCTCGAATGGGGCCCCACTGAAATCGATCGCAAAGAACCGCGCGGCCGGGTCATCGGTCACCGCGCCGACACGGGTGGCAGCAATCCGCGCCAGCTTGGTCGGCCAGGGCGTATCCCACCCCCAGTACATGCGGTACGTAAAGGCATATTCCTGCCCCGCCGCCAGCCCGCCACCGGGGCGCCAGAACGAAACGATGTTGTCGTTCACCTCATTGGGCGTCGGAATTTCCACCAGATCGACCGCGCCGGGGCCCCAGTCGCCGATCGGTTCGATCCACAGCGACGGACGCTTTTCGTAATTGAGCGCCAGATCCTCGAAATCGGCGAAAGCCCGCTTGCGCTGCATCAACCCGAAGCCGCGCATCGAATTGTCGGAGAACGCCGAGAATTGCAGGTCGCGCGGATTGCGCAGCGGCCGCCACAATTGCTGGCCGCTACCGGTCCAGATCGAAAGCGCCTCGCTGTCATGCGCAGCGGGGCGCCAGTCATCGACATGATTGCGGTCGTTGGCGTCGAAATAGAACATGCCCGTCAGCGGCGCGATGCCCGGTTCGTCGATCTTCGTCCGCGGATACACATAGGACTGCACATCGAAAACGGTCATGTCACCTGGGCGGATGGTAAAGCTGAAAGCCCCCGCGACCGACGGACTGTCCAGCAGCGCATGCACCACCACGGAATCGACGCCCGGCTGTGGCTTTTCCAACCAGAAGGCACGGAACAGCGCGAATTCCTCACCTTTTGGATTGCCCGTCCCATCGGCGAATCCCCGGGCCGAAAGGCCGTAATTCTGTCCCTTGGCCACGGCGCGGAAATAAGACGCCCCCAGAAAGACGCAGAACTCCTCCATTACGCCGGGCGTATTGATCGCATAGCGCAGGCGCAGCCCGGCAAAACCGACATTGTCCGGTACCTTCAGCTTCGGGTCGCCATAGGTGAACAGATCAGGGTTGTAGGGCACCGGCGCCGATTTGCCATCAACAACCTCATAGATCTCGATACGGGGCCGGTAGAGAAAGCCGCGCGGGAAGAATTCCACATCGAAGGCCAGGTTCTGTCCGTGCCAGAGCGCCTGGTCCTCGCGATAGGCGATCGAGCGGTACTGATCGAAATTCAGCGAATCAATCGCCGATGGCAGGGTCTGCTCGGGCGCGCGATAAGGCCGGCGCGACAATTGTTGAGCGATCCGCCGCACCGTGCCGGCCTCGAAGGCACCGGTCGGTGCGGGCGCGCCCGGCACGTCGGCATGAGCGGCACGTACGCCAGCCCCCAGCATCGACAGCAGGGACACGCCCGCTCCGGTCTTCACGAGATCGCGTCTTAACATCCTTGCTCCCCGAATGCCGCGCGCCGCGGCGCCATCCATGATCTGTCACCGGCACCAAGGCACCAGCGGGTTGCGTTTCAGCGCCGCTGACGTCGGCGCTCCCAAAGCCATACAGGCAATCTGTTAATTGTGACAAAGGCCTGTGGCCATATTGCGGCGCGTTGTTACAATTCCCAAACACGAAATTACCCACGCAACGACACATGCCCCTCAGCGCGGTGCGAGACGCGCGACCAGTTCCCGCAAAGCCGGCAGGGCCGCCTGTGCTGCCCGCTCCTCGATCTCGCGATACAGACGCAGGATTTCGATCCCCGCCGGCGACAGTTCGGCACCGCCTCCCCCACCCGGACGGGTGGCGACCACCGGCTCCGCAAAGGCGGCATTCATGGCTTCGACCAGCAGCCACGCGCGCCGGTAAGACATCCCCATCACCCGCGCGGCGCCGGAAATCGAACCGCTGGCACCAATGGCTTCCAGCAAGCGGATCTTGCCATGACCCAGCAACGGCGCCTCATGCGCGTCGATCCGCACCGTCAGACGCGCATCCTCCATCCCACCGTCTCCCGCTCCCGATAGCGCCAGCACTGTCCGCCCTCGCGCCGCATGCTATGCTGGAGTTGTCGCCCGCCTGTCGAGAGCGTTTTTGCCGCCCATGCCGACCGCCACTCCCACATCAGGCTCCCGCCAGCCAAGCTGGCGCGCCATGCGTCTGGACGATCTGCCTGCCGTGCTGGATATCGCGGCGCGCGTACACCCCGCTTATCCTGAGGACGAGGCGGTTTTCTCCGAACGGCTGACCCTCTGCCCCATCGGCTGTCTGGTCCTCGACCGGGGCCTTGGGCCGGAAGGCTATGTCCTCAGTCACCCATGGTGCGCCGCCGCGCCGCCGGCATTGGACTGCGCATTGGGCGCGCTACCGGCACGACCGGATTGCTGGTACCTGCACGATATCGCACTGTTGCCCGACGCCCGAGGCCAGGGCGCCCCCGCCACCGCGCTGGCAATCCTGGCCGAACGCGCGGCATCGGCCGGCCTGTCGCAGATTGCACTGATCGCGACCGGCAGTGCCGGAACCTACTGGCTGCGCGTTGGCTTCACTCCGATCGACAAGCCCAAGGCCGCCGCCATTCTAGCCAGTTACGACCCGAAAGCACGGTTGATGACCCGTGCCGTGCAACCGGGCTAATGCGCGAACACGGGAACGCCTTCAACCTGGCAAGCCACCACATTCCACCATCGCGGCCCGCACGCCGATTGCGCGAATAGCCCCACGGGCAGCGACGATGGCATCGGTCAACGCAAGGCTCCGCACGTCGCGCCAACCATCGAAGGCCGGCAGGGCCAGCGCCGCATGCAGGTCTTCGGCATCAGCCAGCTCCAGTTGCGTGGCATCCAGCGACGGTTCTGCGGGCGTGTATTGCACGCCCGTTTCGTCCACGCCGCGCAATGCCTCCAGATATGCTGCGATGCCGAAGGCGATACGCCGCAGGTCGCCCCCATCGGACAGCACACGCCGCACCGTTTCGGTCCAGAAAACCTGAATCTTGGACGATCCATCGCCGCCGATCCGCAGCAACTGGTCCGCCATCGCCGGATTGGAAAAGCGCCGCAATATGCTGCGCCGATAATCCTGCGGGTCCAGGCCCGACGGCGCATCCAGACGCGGAATCACATCCAGTTCCAGATAGGCATTGACGAATCGCGCCAGATCCGGGTCGCGCAATGCTTCATCCACCTGGCGATAGCCCAGCAAGATACCGGGGAAGGCCAACAGGATATGTGACGCATTCAGCATCCGTACTTTTACGTGCTCATAGCCTGTCACGTCGGCCACGAACTGGACGCCCGCCTTCTCCAACGCCGGCCGGCCGGCGCAGAACCGGTCTTCCACCACCCATTGGGTGAAATCCTCGGCCACCAGCGGCAGCGCATCGTCCAGCCTGCTGGCGATATTCAGCATGCGGGCGATCGCGTCGTCCACCGACGGCGTGATGCGATCGACCATGCCGTTGGGGAAGGTGACATGGGCCTCGATCCACGCCGCCAGATCCGGATCGCGCGCCCGGGCAAACCCCAGGAACGCCGTCCGCGCCACATCGCCATTATGGCGCAGATTGTCGCAGGAAAGCACGGTGAACGGCCCGCTCCCGGCGGCCCGACGACGGCCCAGAGCTTCCACGACAAAGCCGAAAATGGTCGTCGGCAGGGTATCACCGACCAGATCAGCCCGCACCGCATCACTATCCAGGCGAAACGCGCCTGTCGTCTCGTCGATGTTGTAGCCGCCCTCGGTGATCGTCATGCTGACAATACGCACCGATGGATCGGCCAGCAGGTCCAGCACAGCCTTCGGATCGGCCGGCGCCAGCAGATAGGTATGCAGGGCACCGATTACCCGTACCGCCCGCGCACCGTCCGGGGCGGTCTCGGTCAGGGAGTAAAGGCAATCCTGCGCCATGAACTGTCCGGCCTTGCGCTCGGACCGCGCCCCCGCCGTCAGCCCGACACCGGCGATCCCCCAATCCTGCTGCCCCGCCAGCGCCAGGCAGCGATCAATATAGAAGGCTTCATGGGCGCGGAAGAAATTGCCGACACCAAAATGCACGATGCCGGTCCGGATGGTGGCCGGATCGTAGCCCGGGGCGGACACGCCAGCCGGAAGGGTCTTCAGGATCGTCCGGTTCAGCATGGGGCCTGCCCTCCGCTTTACTTCGCCTCTGCATATGGATGCGCCGTACCGTCAGACCAGACCGCCTCGACCGCCCGTTCCAGATCTTCATGCAGCATCCCCAGCGTGAACTGCATGGGCGGGCTCCATGAAGGCCCCGGCGGATGCAGCACCGCCAATATGGTCGCCGCATCCTCGCGCGATATCCGCCGGCGACCACGCGCTGCGCGCGCGCAGCGGCGCGAAAGCTGCGACAGCACACGCGCCAGCGCCCGCCGTTCGGCATCCAGGGCAGCATCCACAGTCGGCAATTCCCCAGCCTCGGTCGCCGCACGAGCGGCGAAGACCGCACTGCCGCGCAGGCGCCGTAGCAGGCCGGGCAGAACATCCAGAAGCGGATCGGCCCGCCGGCGCAGGACGCTCAACCCCTCCACCCGGGTCTCGGCCACCGCGCCGTAGATTTCCTGCAAATGGGTGCGGCATGCCTCGTCGATCGTCTCGATCGTATCGTGATCCAGTTCGCCACGCAGCGCGCGGTCCAGCAGATCCGCGATGTCGGCGATCAGCCGGCCGGAAGCAGTCAGCACGTCACCCCGCGCGGCGTCGTGCAGCACGAACATCGTCACCACGAGCGAGGTCACGACACCGATCAGGATCGAGACGATCCTGTCCAACGGCCGCAGGAACGGGTCACCGCTGATCGGAAACAGCAGCACGATCATCAGCGTCACCGCGGCAAAGCGCAGGTTCGGTCGCGCCGCCGCCAGCAGTGCCAGCGGCGTCAGCGCCAACCAGAACGCAATCCAGTCCGGTAGTATCCCGGTCTGAACCAGCAGGATGGCCAGCAACCCCGCCCCGGCCCCGACCAGCGTACCCACGATCTGGTCCCGCCCGGTGGTCAGGGTCTGGGTGATTCGGCTCTGCGTGACGATAACCGAGGTGATCACCGACCAGACCGGTTCATGCAGATGCACCGCCCGCGCCAGAAGGTCCGACAGCAGCACCGACACCAGCAGGCGCGCTGCCTGGCGGAGCTCGGCCCCTCTGGGCTCCAGCACCCGGCGGATTGCCGCCCAGCGCGCGGGCGGCGGCACAGCCGGGCTGCCCGCTGCATTCAGAGCGTCATGGTCCATGATGAGCTACGAATGTTATTTCGCATCATCCGCCAGCGACAGAGGCACCCAGCGCAGACCGTCACCATTCTGGACTAGGAACAGAATCGACCGCCGGTGCTTGGCTCGCGCCGCATCGACCAATCGCCGGAGGTCCGCAGGGGTCGCCACCTCAGCCTGCTGAACCTGGGTGATCACGTCGCCGGCCCGCAAGCCGCGATCCGCCGCCGCCCCATCCTGGGCTACGTTGGTCACGACCACGCCCTTCTGCCCTTCGGCCAGATTGAATTTCTGCCGAGCCACGTCGTCGATCGCCCCCACGGTCAGACCCAGGCCCTGAAGCTGGACGCTGCCCTGCGTCTTGGCATCAGGCTTGGGGGCCGGCGCTTCCTTGGGGTCCTCGGGCAGCGCACCGACCGTGACCGAGGCCGTCACCGCCTGGCCATGCCGCCAGACGCCCAGTTTCACCACCTGTCCGGGAGCAGTATCGGCCATCAGGCGCGGCAGGGCACGGCCATCGATCTCCTTGCCGTTCAGGGTCTGGATCACATCACCGACCTGCAATTTCGCCGCGGCGGCCGGTCCCTTGGCTTCGACCCCCGCGATCAGCGCACCATGAGCGGCCTTCAGCCCCAGCCCATCGGCGATGTCCTGCGTCACGTCCTGAATCCGCACGCCGATCCAACCGCGCGAGACTTTGCCGGTACGGCGCAACTGATCGATGATTCCCCGCGCCTCGGCCGAGGGGATCGAGAACCCGATCCCGATCGACCCGCCGGAAGGCGAATAGATCGCGGTGTTGATCCCGATCACCTGCCCCTGCATGTCAAACAGCGGGCCACCCGAATTGCCCTTGTTGATAGGCGCATCGGTCTGGATGAAATCGTCGTACGGCCCCTGCTCTATGTTGCGACCGCGCGAGGAGATGATACCCGCCGTCACGGTACCCGACAGGCCGAACGGGTTGCCGATCGCCAGCACCCAGTCACCAACCCGCGCATGGTCGCTGTCGCCGAAGACCACGGCCGGCAACGGATGGGGCGTCTCGACCTTCAGCACCGCAAGATCGGTCCTGTCATCGTGGCCCAGCACCTTGGCCTTGAGAACGGTATTGTCCTGGAGCGTCACCGTGATCTGGTCCGCGTGGCGGATAACATGATTGTTGGTGACCACGATCCCCGACGCATCGATGATGAAACCCGACCCCAGGGCCTGCATCTTGCGCGGCGCAGCCTCCGGACCATTCTGGTGGCTCATGAAATCATGGAAAAATTTCTCGAAGGGTGACCCTTCGGGGAAATTCGGGATCTGCGGCGCATCCTCGCCGTCGCCGTCCGATTCCCCATCGTCATCCCCGGGCTTGACCGTCTCGGTGGTCGAGACATTGACCACCGCCGGCAGCAACCGCGCCGCCAGATCGGCAAAACTGTCGGGGGTCCCCCGGCCCGGCGCGGGCAGGCGGATCGCGGGCGCGGCGTCAGCCTGCGGCGGTGCCGGCGGGGGCGCCACCATCGCGGGCTCGGCCCGGGCAACGCCCGCCGCGATCAGGGACAGGGAAACCGCCAGCCCGACGGCGGCGAACGGGCGAGGGAAAACCGGAACAGGCAAAGACATCGGGTAAAGCGCTTCCAGCAGTCAGGTCGTCGTGACCCGACTATCCTAGAGCATGATCCCGCCCGAATCGGAAGGGCTGACCCGCGCCCCGCGCGGGAGATCAATGGTTGGGAGGAAATGCACCCGCCGGAGCCCCCGTCAGTTCCACCAGCCAGCGCGCGACCGCCTCGCCCAGCAGCAGGTAGCCCCGATCGCCCATATGCAGCCCGTCGGGCGACAGCTCGTCGCGGTCCATGCCCAGCTCGGCACACCAGGATTTCATGCGGGCATAGCGGCCGAAGACCGGAATCCCCAGTTCCGCGCCGATACGATGCACCTCCGGGACAAAGGGCGGAAAGGCCGCGCATTCCTCGAGCATACGGCAATATTGCGGGTCGATCAGCGCCAGGTCGGCCCCCGTGGCGCGGGTGGCCAGCAGATCCTGGCGTGTCAGAACCTCATAGGTTTCCAGCTTCACGCCCTGCCAGGCATCATTGCTGCCGGTCTGCCACATCACGAGGTCCGCGTCGTCGGCCAGCACGCCGGGCAGCCGGTCGTGCATTTCCTGCGCGCCGTTGCCGCCGATCCCGCGATTGATCACCGTCAGCCCGCCGGTCACGAAGGGCGCCAGGGTGCGTTCGAAGACGGCAGCAAATCCATGTTCCGGACTGCTGGCACCGATCCCCTCGGTGGTCGAGGACCCGAACAGGGTCACGCGCACCGGCCGGCCGCGCCGTAGCCGGTCGGTCAGGCGCGGCAGGATGGGAGAGGGCGGAAGTTCGGTCGCATCATTCATCAATGGGCTCTTTCCATTACGGTCCCCGCAGGGGCCGGATTGCCGCGTGCCTCCGCCGCTGGAGGATGTGCCGCCTGACGCTGTTTCTGCCTGACGCGAACCCGATCGAGAACCGTCGCGAGCTCCCAAAGGATCGTGAATCCAATCACATTCACCGCGATCTGCAACATCCAGCCCGAGCCGAAGGAGGTAAAGATCAACCGTGCATACAGGTCGATCACCGTCCCGACCGCGAAGACTTCCAGCGAATGGCGCCCGAACAGCGCCATCACCCGTCCTATGCGTCCTTCCGCGGCGCCACGCACGCCATGCGAGGACTGCACCAGGTAGAAGATCGCCAGCACATCCAGCAGCCGCAGCGGAGCGAGCACGCTCTTGTCCGGCGCGGTGATGGCAAAGGGCCGCAGATCGGGCAGGCCCCATTGCTGCCAGGGAAAGGCCTCGAGCGCGGAGACTGCCAGATAGAGGCCGCAGGCCCAGCGCAGCCAGCCCCGGCGCGGCAGGCTGCCGTCATGCCGCCCTGCCACCACGGCAGCGCAGGCCCCCAGCGTGAACAGGAACTGCCAGGCCAGGGGGTCGAAATACCAGCCATCCGGGTCCAGCCAGTTGGGGAAATTGATCGAAGGGTCGAGGTTGATGAGCAGCCACAGGCTGGCGCTCAGCGCCAGCGTCAGCCACAGGCTGGTCCGCATCATCAGGTAGATCAGCGGAAAAACGCCGAGCAGAACCATATAAAGCGGCAGGATATTCAGGTTGCTGGGCAGCGCGTCAAGGAACAGGACCCGCCAGAAGGAACTCAGTCCATGGGCCAGTTCTGGCTCCAGAAAATCGACCGGCACTGGCCAGAAGGCGCGCCAGTATCGGATGGTGGCCGTCGTCACCACCACCATGACGGCCTGAAAGACATATAGCCGCACGCAGCGCCGCCACACCCGGCCCACACCGGCACGCAACCCGACCCGCTGGAAATTCCGGCCATAGGCCAGCCAGGAGGCATAGCCCGCCAGCAGCACGAAGATCTCCGCCGCGTCGGCAAAGCCGACATTGCGCAACGTAAAGCGATTCAGCACGTTCTGCGGAATATGATCGACGAACATCATCAGCAGCGCGACCCCGCGCAGCGCGTCGATCCGATGATCGCGCCGGCTGCCCGGCGGCTTTGGTGGCACCGTCGCCCCTTGTCCTGACCCGGACGAGACCTGCGGACAAGGCACGGATGCAGTCATATCAGCCGGTTCTCCTGCCCGCCGCGAACATGCGGTATCTTCGACAAATGGAGCGGAACCGCCCGCCACTCCAGTCCCGTTGCGATTTCTTACATATGCCCCGAAGACGCGGGCGCGACCATTCCGATTTGCGCGCAGACGGTTTTCGCCTATGTCCGGGCAACGACGCGACCACGCTCCGCGCGGCCGCCACGGAAGGACAGACCATGACGGAACCCACGCCGGCGCGGATCGCCGATATCCTGCGCCAGGTCCGCGACGCGGACGGATCCACAATCCTGGACCATGCGGCCCTGGACACAACGATGCTGCGCGACGGGACATTGCATGTCGCCCTGGCCACCGAGCGGGCAGCAGCCGGGCGTATCCAGCCCCTGCTGCCGGCGGCCGAACAGGCATTGCGGGCGCTGCCCGGCGTCGTCGCCGCCAGCGTGATCCTGACCGCCCATCGCCCGGCAGCCGCTCCCGCTCCGGCGCCGGGCGGAGGCCACCGGCCGCTGAATCTCGGCGGCCCCGGCGGCCGGCCCGCGCAGGGGCCGATCCTGCCGGACGTGCGCACGGTGATCGCCGTGGCCTCGGGCAAGGGCGGGGTCGGCAAGTCGACCACCGCCGTGAATCTGGCCGTCGGGCTGGGGATGGAGGGCCTGCGCGTCGGCCTGCTTGACGCCGACATCCATGGCCCATCGCTGCCGCGCATGATGGGCCTGCACCAGCCGCCGCAGGTCCGCGACGGCCGCATGGCGCCACTGGAGGCGTGGGGCATCCGCGCCATGTCCATCGGGCTGCTGGTGGATGAGCGCCAGGCCATGATCTGGCGCGGCCCGATGGTGATGGGTGCGCTGGGTCAGCTTCTGGGCGAGGTGGAATGGGGCGCGCTGGACGTGCTGGTGGTGGACATGCCGCCCGGCACCGGCGACGCACAGTTGACCCTGGCCCAGAAGGTCTCGCTGGCCGGAGCGGTCATCGTCTCCACCCCGCAGGACATCGCGCTGCTGGATGCGCGGCGCGGGATCGCGATGTTCGAGAAGATGAACGTCCCCGTCCTGGGAATGGTCGAGAACATGTCCTATTTCTGCTGCCCGAACTGCGGCCACCGCACCGACCTGTTCGGCCATGGGGGCGCCCGGGCCGAGGCCGAGGCGCTGGGCGTGCCCTTCCTGGGCGAAATCCCGCTGCTGGCCGATATCCGCGCCAGCGCCGACGCCGGCGCCCCCATCGTGATCTCGGCGCCCGACAGCCCCGCTGGCCAGGCTTATCGCGCCCTGGCCCATACGGTGGCGGCTACCGTCAGGCGCGTGAAATAAGCCGACGGTATGAGCCTCAAAGCTTCCTGTCGCGCTTAACGCGGTCCCAGGCGGCGTTGATCCGGGCAATCCGCCCGGCTGCCGCCTCGACCGCCGCTTCGTCGGCACCACGGGCCGTCATGGCGTCGGGGTGATGTTCGCGCACCAGAACGCGCCAGGCCGCGCGCACTTCGCTGTCCGTCGCATTGCGTGCCACGCCGAGCACGGCATAGGCGTCGATCTCGCTGACATCGGGCCGCGCGCCGCCGGATTCAGCGCGGTCCCACGCGCCGGCGCTCAGGCCGAAGGCCTGATGCACCCGCCGCAGGAAGCGGATTTCCGCCGGATGCAGTGCCTCATCCTGGCCCAGATCGGCGCGTGCGATCACGAAGAGGACGGCCAGCGCCTCTTCCAGCATCTCGGGCTTATCATGAAACGCGCGACCCAGCTCGGTAGCGAAGGCCTCGAAATCGTCGACCCGCTGCCGCGCCTGGTCGAACAGGCGCCCCACATCGCTCGCATTCTCGGCGGGAATCTGGAACCGTCGCTTGAAAGCATCGATCTCGGCCCGATTCACCGGCCCGTCGCATTTGGCAACCTTGGCGCAGAGCACCACCATCACCAGTCCATAGAGCTGGTCGCGCTTGCCCATCACCGAGGCCAGCTTGGCCGCGACGAAGGTCGCCGCCCCGTTCGGGTCGGCATTCATCCTCGGGGCCCAGCGGTCGGTCCAACCGCCGACGGGCGTTTCCAGAATCGACCCGTTGTCGGCCGCATGACCAAGGGCCGCGCCCACCACGGCTCCCATGGGGCCGCCGACCGCGAACCCCGCCACACCACCGAATAATTTACCCCAGATCGCCATTTTTCCCGCCCAGATGTCCGGACCGATTACGGTCTAGCACGCGGGTGGCGTCCCCCCCAAATCAGCGCGTGCCTGCTCCGCGTGCAACGCTGCGACCCGCAGCGCCGACGCCAGTGGCCGAGCCGGATCGCGCGCGGCATCGATCCCGGCAATCAGCGCGGGCAAGCCCATTGCGCGCGTGCGGGCCATGGCCTCCAACGCCGCCCAGAATTCGGGTTCCAGCGCCACGCTGGTCCGATGTCCGGACAGGATCAGGCTGCGCTTGACCAGACCGCCACTCATTCGGCCAATCGCCCGACCGTCCAGCGCGCGGTCTCGGCCACCACCGCGTTCGCGTCCTCGCACAAATCCCGCGCTACCGGCAGCAAGGCCGCCTGCCCCGAATTGCCGATGGCCACCAGCACATTGCGCACGAACCGGTCCCGGCCGATCCGCTTGACGGGCGAGCCCGAGAACAGGGCACGGAACCCGGCGTCGTCCAGCCGCGCCAGTTCGGCCAGGCGCGGTGCCGTCAGATCCTCACGCGCACGCAGCTTCATATGGCGCGACTCCGTGGCAAAACGATTCCAGGGGCAGACGGCCAGACAATCGTCGCAGCCATAGATCCGATTGCCCATCGCCTCACGGAATGGCTCGGGAATCGGCCCGGGATTTTCGATCGTCAGGTAGGAAATGCAGCGCCGCGCATCCAGTTGGTACGGCGCGGGAAAGGCATCGGTCGGGCAGGCATCCAGGCAGCGGCGGCACGACCCGCACCGCCCGCCGGATTCGTCGGACGCCGGCAGGTCCAGGCTGGTGTAGATCTCGCCGAGGAACAGCCAGCTTCCATGCCGGCGCGAGACCAGATTGGTGTGCTTGCCCTGCCAGCCCAGCCCCGCCTGCTCGGCCAGGGGCTTTTCCATCACCGGCGCGGTATCGACGAAGACCTTGACCTCGGGCGTGACGCCCGCGCGCATTCCTTGCGCCACCACGAACTGGGCCAGATGCTTGAGCATGCCCTTGACCACATCGTGATAATCGCGATGGCGGGCGTAGACTGAGATGTTTCCCCGGTCCGCCAGACGTGTCGTTGCCAGCGCGTCGCCGGGTGGGGCATAGGACAGGCCCAGCGCGATCACGCTCCTTGCCTCGGGCCACAAGGCGCGCGGATCGCCGCGCTGCTCCACCCGGTCGGCCAGCCAGCCCATCGTGCCATGATGGCCGGCCGCCAGAAAATCGGCCAGGCGCCGCCGGGCATCGTCCCCCAGCGCGGCTGCGCAGAAGCCCACCGCGTCGAAGCCCAGCGCCAGCGCCTTGTCGCGAATGGCATTGCGCAGCGCGACGGCCCGGCCGGTCGGCAGGCTGCTTGCCATCACGGAACCGGCGGAATGTCGGGCAGCGGCATCTCGTCCGGAGTCCAGTCCTCCATCGCCCATTGCGCGCGCAGCCATGCCGCATGCGCCTCCAGCGTGCCCTCGACGATCGCCGCCCGGATGCCGCGCATAAGTCGCTGGTAATAGGCCAGATTGTGCCAGGTCAGCAGCATCGGCCCCAGGATCTCGTTCGCCCGGAACAGATGATGCAGATAGGCGCGGCTATGCCGGGCGCAGGCCAGGCAATCGCAATGCGGCGAGATCGGGCGCGAATCCACCGCGTGCCGCGCGTTGCGCAGGTTCAGCGTGCCGCGCTCGGTATAGGCGCGCGCCGTGCGCCCGGCCCGGGTGGGCATGACGCAGTCGAACATGTCCACGCCGCGTTCGACACTGCCCAGCAGGTCGTCGGGCGTGCCGACGCCCATCAGGTAGCGCGGGCTGTCCCATGGAATCAGCGGCGTGGTGGCGTCCAGGGTCGAGAACATCAGGTCCTGCCCCTCGCCCACCGCCAGGCCGCCGATGGCGTAGCCTTCGAAGCCGATTCCGGTCAGGGCGCGCACGCTCTCGGCCCGCAACTCGGCTTCAGTACCGCCCTGGATGATACCGTACTGGGCGTAGCCGGGGCGCTGCACGAAGGCCTCGCGGCAGCGCCCGGCCCAGCGCATCGACATCCGCATCGATTGCGCGATCACCTCGGGCGCGGCCGGCAGGGCCGGGCACTCGTCGAAACACATGGTGATGGTGGCATCCAGCGCGTGCTGGATGTCGGTCGAGCGTTCCGGCGTCAGCCGGTGCTTGGAGCCGTCGATATGCGAACTGAACGTTACCCCGTCCTGGTCAAGCTTGCGCAGCGGGCCCAGCGACATGACCTGGAAGCCGCCGGAATCGGTCAGGATCGGCCCCGGCCAGTCCATGAAGCGATGCAGGCCGCCCAGGGCGCGCACCCGTTCCGCCCCCGGCCGGAGCATCAGGTGATACGTGTTGCCCAGCACGATGCCGGCGCCGGTCGAGCGCACCGCATCCATCGTCATCGCCTTGACGGTGCCGACAGTGCCCACGGGCATGAAGGTCGGAGTCGGCACCACGCCGTGGGCGGTATGCAGATGCCCCGCCCGTGCGCGGCCGGAACGGGCCTGCTCGACCCAGCGGAATGACGTGCTCATGCTCCCGTTTCCCCCGGCGTCGGCGCGCGATGCAGCAGGCATGCGTCGCCATAGGAATAGAAACGGTACCCCGTGCCGATGGCATGGGCATAGGCGTCGCGCATCCTGTCATATCCGGCAAAGGCGCAGACCAGCATGAACAGGGTCGAGCGCGGCAGGTGGAAATTGGTCATCAGCAGGTCCACCGCCCGGAAACGGTAGCCGGGGCGGATGAAGATCGCAGTGTCGCCGTCGAAGGGCCGGATCGTGCCGTCGGGGTCGGCGGCGCTTTCCAGCAGGCGCAGCGAGGTGGTGCCGACGGCCACGATCCGGCCGCCCGCGCGGCGGGTACGGTTGAGCCGTTCGGCCGTCTCCTCGGTGATCACGCCGCGTTCGGCATGCATGCGGTGGCCGGCGATGCTGTCGCCGCGTACCGGCAGGAAGGTGCCGGCCCCGACATGCAGGGTCAGCGTGCAGCGCTCCACCCCCGCCGCATCCAGCGCCGCCAGAAGCTGGGGGGTGAAGTGGAGGCCCGCGGTAGGTGCGGCTACGGCGCCGCGATGGGCGGCGAAGATGGTGGCGTAGTCCTGCCGGTCCTGTTCGGTGGGTCCCTGGGGGCGGTCGATATAGGGGGGGAGTGCGAGCACGCCCGCCTGCTGGAGAAAGGCGTCGAACGCCGCGCCCCCGGTATCGAAGCGCAGGATCACCCCGCCTTCGTCGTCACGCGACACGATGGCCGCCGTGTTGGGCGTGCCGGGAAAGGTCAGCACATCGCCGGCGCGCAGGCGGCGGGCGTTGCGGGCCAGCGCGTGCCATGTGCCGTCGGGCAGGATCCGGTCCAGCGTGATGCCGATCTTCGCTTCGCCGCGCCTGGCATCGAGTTGGGCGGGGATGACGGCCGTGTCGTTGGCCACCAGCAGGTCGCCCGGCCGCAGCAGCGACGGCAGGTCGCGCACCACCCGGTCGTGGAACGGGCCCGTTGGCATGATGTCCAGCAGGCGTGCGGCATCGCGCGGGCGCGCCGGGTGCTCGGCGACCAGCGTGTGGGGCAGGTCGAAATCGAAATCGGAGACTTGATCACTCATCGGATGCCCCGTTTACGGAATCCGGCGCCGCGTGGCCAGCATGATGCGACGGTTGGACAGCGGCGGCGGCGGCGGTCAGAATGGTGCCCTTGCAATGCAAACCGGAGCCTGAGCCATGTCCTATGCCGCGCTTGACGCCGCCCGCGTCGCCCGTGCCTGCAAATCCGCGCTGACCGTCCTGGAAAGCAGCGATGAAACCTCCGAGGCCCATGTGCGCAAGACGCTGATGGTGCAGCGCATCGCGGCCCTGGCCGAAGCGGCCTCGGAATCCCCGGCCGGCGGTGCCGTCATCACCCTGACGTCGGAAGAATTCTGGCTGGTCAGCAAGAACTGGTAAGCGAAGGACAGACCCATATGACATTCACCCTGACCAGCCGGGCCTTCAAGGACGGCGAGCGCCTGCCGGATGCCCAGGTCTTTGACGGCATGGGCTATCGCGGCGGCAATATCTCGCCGCCGCTGGCCTGGAGCGGCGCGCCCGAGGGCACGCGCAGCTTCGCCATCACGATGTACGACCCCGATGCCCCCACGGGCTCGGGCTGGTGGCACTGGGTTGTGGTGAATATTCCCGCCACCGTCGCCAGCCTGCCTGCCGGTGCCGGGTCGGGCGACGCCGATCTGCCCGAAGGCGCGTGCATGACCCGCACCGATTTCGGCGGGAATGTCTATGGCGGCGCCGCCCCGCCGCCCGGACCGGCGCACCGCTACATCTTTACCGTCCACGCGCTGGATACCGAGACGCTCAGCGTGCCCAGCGATGCCTCGGGCGCGATGGTCGGCTTCTTCCTGCACAGCCATTCCCTGGGGTCGGCCAGCCTGACCGCCCTGTTCGGCAAGGACGCCTGAACGAAACCCATCCCGGAAAAGACTTTCCCCGTATGCCCCCAGAGGGTATACGGGCCGTTGAAGCCGCGTTTTCGCGTCGGAGCACAGGAGCCCTGAATGGTCAGGACACATGCCCGGATTTCGACAGGTCTTCTGGTCTGCCTGCTGATGCAGGTCTGGCTGCTGGTCGGCTTCGTTCCCGCCCGCGCGGAAGCGCCCCCGGTGATGCATCATCACGGGGCCACCATGGTGACGCACCATTGCGCCGACATGAACCACAGCGACAAATGCTGTCATGTCCATGCCGCATCGACCGATCTCTCGCCACCGGCGGCGATTCTATCGCTTGGGCCGCAACCGGGAATGCGGAAGCAGCCCTTTGTGGCGTACAATCTGGCGGTTCCCCCCAGCACTGACGGGATGCCGTCTTTCAAGCCACCGAAAATCCGCGCTGTCTGAACGCCTGACGGGCGTCTTGCGTCCTGCCGTCCTTGTTGATGGCCGGTTCTGACAATCTTTCAGAGACTGTTTGAAAAGTCGGCCTGCCGAGCGAGAGTGCCGCGAAGCGGCACGGCCGGCGGGTATTTTCGAGCATCGGAGCGGAGCGGCCCTGATGGCCGTGAGCACCGACGCGCAGAAAATGCACGTCGGATCGCCGGCAGGGTGACTTTGCAAACAGCCTCCTAGCGGATCCTTTATCATGTCCATACCGTCCCGCATGGCGGGCGGCCTGACACGTCGCCGTTTTGTTGCGCGTGCGGGGGCTGGTGGTCTTCTGGCCGCCCTCCCGCGCCCGTCGCAGGCGCAGGCCATGCCGTCCGGCATGCTGCCGCCTGCCGCCTCGGCGACCTGGAATTTGAATGTCGGCCGTTCGCGTATCGAAATCGACCGCAAATCCCTGAACGCGCCCTGTATCGGGGGCACGGTTCCCGGCCCCGTCCTGCGCTGGCGACAAGGCGACAGCGTTGCGATCAACGTGACCAACGGGCTGGAGGATGAAGACACCTCCATCCACTGGCATGGCATCCGTCTGCCGGCAGACATGGATGGCGTGCCGGGCGTGAGCTTTACCGGCATCCCGCCGGGCGAGACCTTTACCTATCGCTTTCGCGTCCATCAGAGCGGGACATACTGGTATCACAGCCATTCCGGCATGCAGGAAGTGCAGGGGCTGTACGGCGCCATCGTGATCGACCCGCGCGAGCCGGGCCCGGAACCCTGTGACCGGGACTATGTGATCCTGCTGTCGGAATGGACCGATGTGGCGCCGTCGGACATCGTCAGCAACCTGAAGATGCAGGGGGATTACTACACTTTCCGCCAGCGTACTGCCGCGTCCTTTCCGGCGGAAGCGCGCAAGGCCGGCAGCGCGATCGCCGCGCTGAAGGACAGGCTGGCATGGTCGCGGATGCGGATGGCCGCCACGGACATCTCGGATGTCAGCGGGATCATCTACACCTATCTGCTCAACGGCCATGCGCCGGACATGAACTGGAGCGGCCTGTTCCGGCCCGGCGAGCGCGTTCGCCTGCGCTTCATCAACGCCGCGTCCATGACGTTCTTCGATATCCGCATTCCCGGCCTGGAGATGCTGGTGGTGCAGGCCGACGGCAACGACGTGGAACCTGTTCCGGTCGACGAATTCCGGATCGGCGTGGCCGAGACCTATGATGTGATCATCCGGCCGAAGGAGGACCGGGCCTATACGATCTTCGCGCAGAGCGAGGACCGCACGGGTTTTGCCCGCGGCACGCTGGCGCCACGGGCGGGCATGGCCGGCGCGATTCCGCCGATGGATCCACGCCCCGTGCGCACGATGATCGACATGGGCATGGGAGACATGAAGCCGGGCGAGAGCATGAAGGGCATGGACATGCCCTCCATGGGCGACATGCCCATGCCGAAGATGGAGGTGGATGATCCCGGGCCGCCGCCGATCAATGTAGAGAACCAGAATGTCGCCGCGATGCCGGTGGACCGCCTGGGCAGCCCCGGAGACGGGCTGGAGGATAACGGCCGGCGGGTCCTGAATTACAGGCAACTGAGAGCCACCCGGCCGGGCGCCGATCCGCGCCCGCCCACGCGGGAGATCATCCTGCATCTGACCGGGAACATGGAGCGCTATATCTGGGGCTTCAACGGCCGGAAATTCTCGGAATCGGGGCCGATCCGGCTGAAACTGGGCGAGCGGGTGCGCTTTACGCTGATCAACGACACGATGATGGAGCACCCGATCCATCTGCACGGATTGTGGAGCGAGCTGGAAAACGGCCAGGGGACGTATCGCCCTTACAAACACACGATCATCTCGCAGCCAGGGTCGCGCCTGAGCTATCTCGTGACCGCGGATGTGCCGGGCATGTGGGCCTATCACTGCCATCTGATGTACCACATGGATCTTGGCATGTTCCGCACGGTGATCGTGGCATGAGGGGCGCAGTGTTGGGCGCGGCGCTTGTGCCGCTCCTGCTCGCAGGGCCGGCCTGGGCGCAGGATTCGGGCACGCATTATGTCGCCGCCGATGCGCCGTCGGCGATACCGGTCGCCTATCTGGGCAACATGCCGCCCGTCATGGACCAGGCACGTTATTTCCATGGTATTCTTGATGAATTCGAAGGACGGTATGCGCCCGCCGGCTCCGCTTTCCGCTGGGATGGAGAGGCCTGGTACGGCACGGACTATAACCGGATCTGGCTCAAATCCGAAGGGACGGTCCAGAACGGCAAGCTGGGCGATGGCGACCACGAGCTTCTCTACAGCCGCGCGATCTCGACCTATTTCAATCTTCAGGGCGGTGTGCGGGCGGATCTCGATGACGGGCCGACCCGCACCTGGGGCGCGCTGGGCATACAGGGGCTTGCGCTCTATCAGTTCGAGGTTCAGGCCACGGCCTATGTCAGCGACCGGGGGCGTTTCGCCACCCGCCTGGAAGGGTCTTACGATTTCCTGCTGACCAACCGGCTGATCCTTCAGCCGCAGGCCGAATTCAATCTGTACACCAAGGCCGATGCGGGGCGGCAGGTTGGCGCCGGGCTGTCGGATGTCGATGCCGGGCTGCGCCTGCGGTACGAGATCTGGCGAAAATTCGCGCCTTACGTGGCCGTGACCTATGCGGGGCATCTGACCCAGGCCCGGCGCATCGTCCGCGACCAGGGCGGGGAGACCGGCGCCCTTCGCTTTACCTTCGGTATCCGAAGCTGGTTCTGAATATTCACAAACGAAGAAAGGAAATTTCCATGCGTTATATTCTCTTCATCCTGATGGCTGCGTTCTTCGCCGGCACGGCCCATGCCGCGCCGATGCGGATGACACCGGGCATGACCATGGATTCCATGAAAACATCGTCTGCGACGCAGGCGCCCGACCCGATGGCCGGGATGTCGATGGAACAGCAGATGGCGCTCTGTTCCAGCCTTGAAAGCCAGGAAAAGCAGGGCAAGGCCCTGTCGGCGAAAATGAAGCAGCAGAGTGCCACCTGCCATGGCATGGCAATGGGGGCATCGACGCAGGCTTCTCCTAAAGCGACCCTGGACCGCTGAAAGCCTGCTTGGAAATCCACGCTGGCGGCGATCCGACGCGCGTTTCCTGTGCTTCGGTGCTCACGGCCATCAAGGCCGCTCCGCTCCGATGCTCGGAAACACACGACGGGCGCGGCCCGTTCCGGGCCGCTCTCGCTCGCCAGCGCACATTTCCAAACAGGCTTTGAGAAGGTCGGGCGGGTGCTAACGCAGCATGCGCCTGACGACGCCGAGCAGTTCGTCGATGGCGTCTTCGCCCCCATCCTCTTCCACCGCCTTGCGGACACACCCGCTGGCATGCGTGGACAGGACCTGGATGGCGACGCCATCCAGCGCCGATTTCACGGCGGAGATCTGCATCAGGATGTCCACGCAATACCGGTCGTTCTCGACCATGTTCAGCACGCCGCCGACCTGCCCCTCGATCCGGCGCAGGCGGTTGATCAGGGCCTTTTTCTGCGGCTGACGAACGCGCTTGCCTGTGTCATCCGTCGCGACCGCGCAATCCGTGCATGGGCCGGCGGCAGTCGGCTTTCGACGCTGTGTTGCCATGCCTGTCCTGCCTCCTGTCGGCGCTGAAAATCATCCTCTTGATCATACCGGGATGGGGTATGATATCCAGAGCGCATTCCCGGGGAGAGAAACAGTGTCCGTGACGGTCAGTTTTCCGGTTGGCGGCATGAGTTGCGCGGCCTGCGCCGCCCGCATCGAGAACGTGCTGAACCGGCAGGAGGGCGTGACGGCGACGGTGAATTTTGCCACCGAACGCGCGCAGGTCGTTCTGGACAATCCCTCCACGTCCATTGATTCCGTCGTCGCGGCCGTGCGCAAGGCCGGGTTCGATGTCGCGGAACGCAGCATCGACCTTTCCCTCTCGGGCATGAGTTGCGCGGCCTGCGCCGCCCGCATCGAGAAAATCCTCAACAAGCTGCCCATGACGCGGGCAACCGTGAATTTCGCGACCGAGCGCGCGCATATCATGTTCGTGCCCGGTATCGTGGAGCCCGAGACCTTCATCACCCGGATCGAAAAGGCCGGCTTCGGCGCGAAGCGGCTGGATGACGGCGTACGCGAGGACCCGAAGGCCGAGCGCGCGAAGACATGGATTGCCGAGCGCAACCTGTTCATCCTGACGGCGGTCCTCTCCCTGCCCTTCTTCGTGCAGATGCTGGGGATGCTCGCCGGGCATATGGCGATGATGCCCGGCTGGCTGCAATTGGTGTTTGCGACACCCGTGCAGGTCTTCTGTGCGTGGCATCTGTATCGGCGGGCCTGGAACGCGCTGCGCGGGGGCTCGGCCAACATGGATGTGCTGGTGGTGCTGGGCACCGGCATTGCCTATGGGTTCAGCGCCGTGGTGGTGCTGTTCCAGCTTCATCAGCCCGTCTATTTCGAGGCCAGCGCGTCCATCCTCACGCTGATCTCGCTCGGGAAGCTGATGGAGACAAGGGCGAAGAACAAGGCCAGCGCCGGGATCGAGCGCCTGCTTCAGCTTCAGCCGCCGGTCGCGCATGTCGAAAGCGGCGGCACGGTGATCGACCGGCCAGTGGCCGAGATCCGGGTGGGGGATGTTGTCGTCATCCGCCCCGGCGAGAGCGTGCCCGTCGATGCGACGGTGATCGAGGGCGCGTCGGACGTCAACGAGGCCATGCTGACGGGCGAGAGCATGCCCGTGCTCAAGAAGCCCGAGGACCGGATCTTCGGCGGCACCATGAATGCCAACGGCGTGCTGCGGGCCAGGGCGACCGGTGTGGGTGCGGATACCGCGCTTGCGCACATCGTGCGGATGGTCGAGCAGGCGCAGGGGTCCAAGGCCAGCGTGCAGCGGCTGGCCGACAGGGTTTCGAACATTTTCGTCCCGACCGTGGTGGCGATTGCGCTGGTGACGTTTCTTGCCGGCTGGGGGGTGACGGGGAATGCCACCTGGGCCCTGGTTTCGGCGGTTTCGGTGCTGGTGATTGCCTGCCCCTGTTCGCTCGGCCTGGCCACGCCGACCGCGATCATGGTCGGAACGGGGCTGGGGGCGCGTTCGGGCATTCTGTTTCGCAATGCGGACGCGCTGGAACAGGCGGAGAAGCTGACGACCATCATTATGGACAAGACCGGCACGCTGACGGAAGGCCGGCCGACCGTCAGCGACATTCACCCGGCGCCGGGAAGCAGCGAGGACGAGTTGCTGGGGGTGGCCTACGCGCTGGAGCGGGATTCGGAACATCCGCTGGCGCGCGCGATCGTGGAGCATGCACGGGCCGCCCACAGTGCCGAACGGGCCGTCGTGGATTTTCAGGCGGTCGCCGGGCTGGGGGTGACGGCCATGCTGGACGGCGCCATTGCCCGACTGGGTTCGCCACGCTTTCTGGCGGATGCCGGGCTTGCCGTTGATGAGGCCCTGGTCGGGCGGCTGGAGAGCGAGGGCAAGACCGTTATCGGCGTGGCGCTTGCCGCGCGGGTGCTGGGGTATATCGCCCTGGCGGACAGACTGCGGCCGGACGCGGTTGCGACCGTGACGGCGCTGAAGAAGGCCGGAATCCGGGTGGTGATGCTGACCGGGGACAATCAGCGCGCGGCGGCGATGGTGGCACAGCAGGTCGGCGTCGACGATTATCTGGCCGGCGTGCTGCCTGGCCACAAGGCGGAGGGTGTGGAACGATATCATGCCCAGGGCCAGGTGGTCGGCATGGTGGGGGATGGCATCAACGATGCGCCCGCGCTGGCGGCGGCCGATGTGGGCTTCGCGATCGGTGGCGGTTCGGCCATTGCGCTGGATACGGCGGGTGTGGTGCTGATGAACAGCGAACTGACCAGCGTTCTGGATGCGATTTCGCTCTCGCGCGCCACGCTTTCGAAGATCCGGCAGAACCTGTTTTTTGCCTTTATCTACAATATTCTGGGGCTGCCGCTGGCCGCGCTGGGCATGCTGAACCCGATCGTGGCCGGCGCCGCGATGGCCATGAGTTCCGTCTCCGTGGTCAGCAATTCCCTGCTGCTCAACCGCTGGAGGCCGCAGGCGCGTACACAGTAAGGGGAGCGGCCTGAACGACCGCCCCCCGACCGGGCTATGCGTCGGTTTGAGCCGGGAACCGCCCTTCGAAGGCCAATTCGGACAGCGGCCGGCGGCCCGATGGCGTTTCGCGGGCGCGCAGCCCCTCGGGCAGGATGTCGGCCGGTCCCTGACGGCCGATGACGATCGCCGCGTTCAGCGCGTAATCGTCCGGCAGTTCCAGACCCGCGCGGGCGACTTCCTTGTCGAACCCGCTGACCGGATGCGTCGCCCAGCCGGCGCGGGCGGCCTGAAGCTGCACCAGAACCGCCGCCGCGCCGGCATCGAAGGCATGAGTGGGGGCGGGTAGGGGCTCGGCCTGCCCCGCCGCGTTCGTCACCGTGTGCGAGGCGACATAGACCAGCGCCGAGGCATGCTGCGCCCAGGAATGGTTGAACGGGATCAGCCACGAGAGAAAGCGTTCCCAGTCGGGTGTGTCCCGCCGGGCGTAGAGAAAGCGCCAGGGCTGGGAATTATAGGCGGAGGGTGCCCAGCGGCCGGCATCGAGAAAGGCCAGCAGGTCTGCTTCGGCAATCGGGGCGGCGGCAAAGGCACGCGGGGACCAGCGGTCGAGGATCAACGGCTCGACGGGCGTTTCGGACACGCGGCCGGTCGATCCAGCCCCAGATGGTTTGGCCCCGGAGGTTTCAGCCATGGTGATCAGCCTCTTTCACAACATGCATCACAAAGCGGATGTACAGTCATCATCATAGACGCCGGGCGGGCGCGGCCCGTCCAGACCATCGTCGCCTCCTGACGTATCATCACGCACTGTCGTTTGATCAGACTTTATTCATGATGTCATGTGGATATTATTAATACGAACATCCTTCGTGATTTGATTGTCTTCTGTGATCCTGCCCCGGGCCATACCCCTTTGGGATTATGGCCACCGCCGCACGGCCGCGCCATGCTGCCAAGGCAGGGAGGACGCGGTGGGCGGCAATGTGAAACTCGACCGTACGCTCGGCCTGTGGTCCGTCGTGCTGTTCGGCCTGGCCTATATGGCGCCGATGATCGTGCTGGGTACCTTCGGCACGCTGGCGACCGCCAGCCGGGGTACGGCGGCGATGGCCTACCTGGTCGCGGCGGCGGCGATTCTGCTGACGGCGCTGAGCTATCGCGTCATGGCCCGTGCCCATCCGGTCGCCGGGTCGGCCTACAGCTACGCGCGGCATGCGATCGGTCCGCGCATCGGCTTTCTGGTCGGGTGGGCCGTGCTGCTGGATTACATCTTCCTGCCGATGGTGATCTGGCTGATCGGGGCGGCCTATCTCGCCTCCGCCTTTCCGGGCGTTCCGGGCTGGGCCTGGATCATCGGCTTTATCGTGCTGACGACCGTGATCAACGTCGTCGGGATCGCCTGCGCAAACCGGGTGAATATCCTGCTGATGCTGGCGCAGTTCGCCATACTCGTGGCCTTCCTGACGCTGGCGGCCCGCTACGTGCTGGTGCTGGACGGCCCGGGCGGGCTGTTGGCCGTGACCCCCTTCTTCAGGGCGGGTGTGCCGTTTTCGGCGTCGGTGGCCGGGGCGGCCATCGCCGCCTATTCCTTCCTCGGTTTCGACGCCGTGACGACGCTGGCCGAGGAAACCCGCAACGCACGGCGCACCATGCCTTGCGCAATCCTGATCATCGCGCTGGGCAGCGGCGTGATTTTCGTACTGTCCGCCTATCTGACGCAACTGGCGCATCCCGGGGCGGATTTCGCCGCGCCCGACGCGGCGGGGGTCGAAATCGCCCGGGCCATCGGCGGCGACCTGTTCGTGGTCGTCTTTCTGGCGACGCTGGTGGTGGCGCAATTCACCTCGGGCCTGGCCGCGCAGGCCAGCGTGAGCCGCCTGCTCTATGCCATGGGGCGCGACCGGGTCCTGCCGCCGGGCTTCTTCGGCCGGCTGCATCCGCGCTGGCGGACGCCGGTCGCCAATCTGCTTCTGGTCGGGGCGGTCGGGCTGGGGGCGCTGGCGATGGATGTCGCGACCTCGGCTTCCTTCATCAATTTCGGGGCCTTCCTGGGATTTGCCGCCGTCAATCTCTCGGTGATCGCATTGTATCTGAAAGGCGACCGACCCCTGCGCGCGCTGGGGGTGCTGGCGGGCGTGGTCCTGCCGGCGTTGGGGACGCTCTGCGACCTCTTTCTGCTCTGGCATCTCGACCGCCATGCGCGGGTGCTGGGCCTGGTGTGGCTGGTGCTCGGCATCGGCTGGCTGGGCTGGCGGACACGGGGGTTTCGCCGTGTGCCGCCCGATATGCATCTCGACACGGAACAGGCACGGTGAGGCCGCCCCTAGTGCCAGAACAGGTGGAACAGTTCGGTCTGGCTGGAAATGCCCAGCTTGGCGTAGATCCGCCGGCGATGGACCTTGACCGTATTGGGCGCGCACCCCAGCACCGCCGCCAGCGACGGGGTGGAATGGCCCTTCAGGATCAGGGTGACGATCTCGATTTCGCGGCGGGTGAGCCGCGAATCTTCGATGCTGGCCAGCGGCCCCGTGCCTCCGCCCCGGCGCACGCGACTGGGCGCGTGAAACCAGTGCCGGTGACCGAAGGCGCAGACGATCGGGGCGGCGGCGCGCAGCCGGCCCCGTTCCGCGCCGGTGAAAGGCGGCGCGGGAACGAGACGGGACAGGGACAGCACGCCGATGCATCCCTCGGCCAGCGGGATGACGAAGCCGACCTCATCGACGATCCGTGTCGCCGCATAATGCAGCCGGTAATATTCGGTCTCGGTGAATCCGTCGGGCGCGCATTCGTCCATCGCGATCATGCGGGCCCGGCCGTCCGCCATGACGGCATCGTGGAACGGATCGAGCACGAAGGTGCCGGCGAGATAACAATCCACGATCAGGGCGCGGTCGGCGGCCAGCCTTTCGTTATACAGGTCGAACGCGCGCCCGTCGGGCGCGTAGAAAAACCCGTTCAGCATCTGCGCCGATGCCAGCATTCGCAGCATCGCCATCAGGGCATCGGGAAACCGGCGCGTGCCGATTGCGGCGGCAGTGGCGGCCACGGCCGCGTTCCAGGCCGCGAAGGGCAGATCGTCGGCGGGCGGCCCGGATACCGAATGCATGAAACACCGCCTCCTCATTCCTGCCGCCCCGCGCAGGGGAGCAGAGCCGCCCGCCGCAGGCAAGCGGGCACGGTGGCCGGCGTGCCGTCATGACCCATCCGCTGGACCTGACCGCGCGGGACATCGCACAGGGCATCCGCGCCGCCCGGTTCAGCGCCCAAGCGGTCGTCGCGGAATCGATCCGCCGGGCGGAGATTGCCCAGGCGACGCTGAATCCCTTCACCCTGATCCGTGCCGAACAGGCGATGGATGCCGCCCGCCGAGCCGATGCGGCGGTGACCGGCGGCGGCCCCACCGGGCCGCTGCACGGCGTGCCGTTCGTCGCCAAGGACCTGACCCCCACCGCCGGCGACCTGACGACGCTGGGCTCCTGGACGCGGCCCGACTGGCGGCCGGCGGAAACCGCGCTGTGCATCCGCCGCCTGCAAGCGGCGGGCGCGATCCTGATCGGCAAGACGACGACCCCGGAATTCGCCTATTCCAGCTTCACCAGCAGCCCACGCTGGGGCGTGACCCGCAACCCCTGGAACCCCGACCGCAGCCCCGGCGGATCGTCGGGCGGCTCGGCCGTCGCGGTGGCAACGGGGGTGGTGCCGTTCGCCGAGGGCACCGACATGGGCGGGTCGGTGCGGATTCCCGCCGCCTTCTGCGGCGTCGTCGGCTTCAAGCCCAGTATCGGGCGGATTCCGATGACCATCCTGCCCAGCCAGTTCGACAGCATTTCCCATTTCGGGCCGCTGGCCCGCACCGTGGGCGATGCCGTTTCCTTCATGGAGGTGGCGGCGGGCGCCAGCGACGAGGATATCGCCTCGCTGCCGATCGACTTCGATGGGGCGGCGGCGCGGGCGGGAACACTGCGGGGGCGGCGCTTCGCGCTGTCGCGCGACCTGGGCTATTATGCCGTCCAGCCGCAGGTCGCGGCCGTGGTCGGGCAGGCGGCCGATGCCCTGCGCCGGGCCGGTGCCGTTGTCGACGACGTGGCCATGGCGTGGACCCGCGCGGTCAACGACCAGTGGTTCGATCTGTGGTGCGTGTTCATGTCGGCCTATTTCGGCGACGCGCTGGCCACCGGCCACGCCCGGATGGACCCGGCGGTAGTGGCGATGATCACACGCGGGCTGGAGATGAATGCCACGACCTACAAGCGGATCGAACTGCTGCGCACCGCCATGTGGCGGGACATGGCGCGGCTTTACACGCAGTACGACGCCCTGCTCTGCCCCACCTGCGCCATCACCGCGCCCGCCGTGACCGAAACCGACGACGATTATAATGCCATCCGGCCCGATGGCCGCTTCCGGGGGCTGGATATGACCTGCCCCTTCAACCTGCTGCCGCAACTGCCGGCGCTGTCCGTGCCCATCGGTCACGCGAGGGATGGGCTACCGGTCGGGATGCAGATCGTCGGCCATCGTTTCGCCGACGAGCAGGTGCTGGCATGGGGAGGCGCGCTGGAAGCCATTCTGCCGGCGGAGCGGCAGTTGGTTGGGGAGGAGGGATAGAAGCCGGTTGTTCTTTTTTGAAAACAAAGAACCAAAAAACGTCTGATCCGTTTGGAACCCTTGTGCTTGTGCGCTCGCTGCGCCTGAACGGGGAAGATGTGTGGGCCCCTCTTGCGAGGGTCTTGTTCCGGTAGCCTGCCGTTCATAGTTCCACATGGCGACTGACGCCCAGCCACCGGAGACGCATATGAAAATAGGCATTATCGGTGCCGGCCACATTGGCAGCACCCTGACCCGGCGCCTGACGGCACTGGGACATACCGTTCTGGTGGCCAACTCCCGCGACCCCGCTACCCTGAGTGACCTCGCAGCCGAAACCGGCGCGACTGCGGTCACGCCCCAGGAAGCGGTGAAGGACGTCGACCTGATCGTGCTGACGATCCCGGAGAAGAACGTCCCGCACCTTCCCCACGATCTGTTCGCCGATGTGCCGCCAGCCTTGCCGGTCGTCGATACCGGGAACTACTACCCACAGCAACGGGACGGCCGGATTGCGGCGATCGAGGACGGCCAGCCGGAAAGCCGCTGGGTCGAGCAGACAATCGGCCATCCGGTCATCAAGGTGTTCAACACCATATATTTCCTGCATTTGCTGGAAAACGGCAAACCGCAGGGAACACGCGGGCGCATCGCCCTGCCGGTCGCCGGTGACGACCCTACCGCGAAGGCCATCGTACTGGATCTGGTGAATGATCTCGGCTTCGATCCGGTCGATGCCGGCGGACTGAGCGAATCCTGGCGGCAGCAGCCCGGCACGCCGGTCTATGCGGCGGATCTCGACATGGCGGGCGTGAAAAAGGCACTGTCCGAGGCCCGGCCCGAGCGGGCCGCCCAATGGAAGGCGACATGACGCTGATGCCCGAGCCGATCCGGCAGGTCGAAACGATCGCCAGTTACCATGCCCACGTCTATTTCGAAGGATCGAACGAGCGCGCGGCCGCCGAATGTCTGCGCGCCGCCATCGCCGAACGCTTTGTCGTGCGCCTCGGCCGCTGGCATGAGGTACCGGTCGGGCCTCATACCCTGCCCATGTACCAGGTGGCCTTCGAGACCACGCTCTTCGCGACGCTGGTGCCCTGGCTGATGCTCAATCATCAGGGGCTGAGTATCCTGATCCATCCGAACACACGCTTCCCGCGCCGGGACCACATGCTCGACGGGGCATGGCTCGGACAACGCCGCGCCTTGCTGGCGGAGCGCCTGCCCGAAGACGCACTCGAGGCGGACGGAGCCGGGACGCCGAATACCCAGCCTTTTAAGCCGGGGGTGGCTACCCCGGCCTGACAGGAACGGGGCGGAACGGAAAAAGCCAGACCGCCCCTTCTTTTCCTTGTGCCTGAACGGACACCCGGAGGCTCGCGCCCCCGGGAGAAGATCCTTTATCCGCTGCACTGGTCATCGCTTGGACCAATATCGAGGCCTTCAGGTTTCTCCCGGAAAACAGGGAGAAACCTCGCAGATCAAACAGACGTGCGGGGCTGGCAAGCCCCGACGCCGACTGACCACACGCCTTAGTAATGGACAGACGCGGAATCGATCGGAGCAACCTTTGGCGGAGCAAACGTGGTCAGATCGATGCCTTCGACGGCAGCCTTGTATTCATCATTGCTCGGCATCCGGCCAAGGATAGCCGACAACACAACGACAGGAGTCGAAGCCAGAAGCGATTCACCCTTCTTCTCGCTGGAATCCTCGACGACACGGCCCTGGAACAGACGGGTCGACGTCGCCAGAACGGTATCGCCCTTTTCCGCCTTCTCCTGATTGCCCATGCACAGGTTGCAGCCCGGACGCTCCAGATAGAGAATGTTTTCGTATTCGGTCCGCGCGGTGGCCTTCGGCAGCAGGTCGTTGAATTCGAAGCCGGAATAGCGCTCCAGGATTTCCCAGTCGCCCTCGGCCTTCAGTTCGTCGATGATATTGTAGGTCGGCGCGGCGACGACCAGCGGGGCCTTGAACTGCACCTTTCCCTGTGCCTTCTCCAGATTCTTGAGCATCTGGGCCACGATTTTCATATCGCCCTTATGCACCATGCAGGAGCCCACGAAACCGAGGTCCACCTTCTTGGTGCCACCGTAGTAGGAAACCGGGCGGATCGTGTCGTGGGTATAGCGCTTGGACACATCGGGATTGTTCACATCGGGATCGGCGATCATCGGCTCGTCGATCTGGTCGAGGTCAACCACGACCTCGGCAAAATATTTCGCGTTGCTGTCGGGCGCCAGCGCGGGCTTTTCGCCCGAGCGGATCTCGGCAATGCGCTTGTCGGCCTTGGCGATCAGGCCCTTCAATGTGCCTGCGGCATTGTCCATGCCCTTGTCGATCATGATCTGGATGCGCGACTTGGCGATTTCCAGCGATTCGATCAGCGGCTCGTCCTGCGAGATGCAGATGGCCGCCTTCGCCTTCATCTCGGCTGTCCAGTCGGTAAAGGTGAAGGCCTGGTCGGCAAGAAGCGTGCCGATATGCACCTCGATGACGCGGCCCTGGAAAACGTTGTCGCCGCATTGCTTGAGCATCTGCGCCTGGGTCGCGTGCACGACGTCACGGAAGTCCATATGCGGCTGCATCGTGCCCTTGAACGTGACCTTGACCGACTGCGGGATCGGCATCGTCGCCTCGCCCGTGGCCAGCGCCAGTGCCACGGTGCCGGAGTCGGCGCCGAAGGCCACGCCCTTGGACATGCGGGTATGGCTGTCGCCGCCGATGATGATGGCCGCATCATCCACGGTAATGTCGTTCAGGACCTTGTGAATCACGTCCGTCATCGCGTGATAGACGCCCTTGGGGTCACGCGCGGTGATCAGGCCGAAATCGTTCATGAATTTCATGAGCTTCGGGATGTTGGCCTGCGCCTTCTTGTCCCACACGGATGCCGTATGACAGCCCGACTGGTATGCACCATCCACGAGCGGCGAGATGACGGTGGCCGCCATCGCCTCGAGCTCCTGCGCCGTCATCAGGCCGGTCGTGTCCTGGGAGCCGACGATATTCACCTTCACGCGAACGTCCGACCCCGCATGCAGGACCTTGCCCGGCGTGACACCGACGGCGTTGCGGTTGAAGATCTTCTCGACCGCGGTCAGGCCCTGATCCTTGACCGTGATCTCCTTGTTCGGCGCGAAGACGGGGGGCGCTTCGATCCCCAGCGTCTGGGCCGCGAATGTCTGGAGCTTCTTGCCGAAGACGATGGCGTAGGAACTGCCCGCCTTCATGAACTCCATCTTCTGGGGCGTGAACGCGGCGGCGACGTCGACCAGCTCCTTGCCGTCCTCGTCGCGGAGCTGCTTGTTCTTCACGTCGATCTTCAGGACGGTGCCGGTCTCGACCGAGTATTTCTGCTCGAGGATGGGGTTGCCGTCGTTATTGAGGATCGGCTTGCCGTCCGCGTCGGTCTTCTTGACCCAGTTCTTCAGGTTCAGGCCGATGCCGCCGGTCACGTCGACGGTGGTCGCGAAGATCGGCGAGATGCCGTTGGTACCCGCGACGATCGGAGCGAAGTTGACGAAGGGAACGTAGGGACTGGCCTGCTTGCCGGTCCAGAGCGCCACATTGTTCACGCCCGACATGCGCGACGAGCCGACGCCCATCGTGCCCTTTTCGGCGATCATCATCACCCGCTTGCCGGGGTGCTGCTTCTGCAGCGCGACGATTTCCTGCTGTGCTTCCGGCGAAATCATGCACTTGCCATGCAGTTCGCGGTCCGAGCGCGAATGCGCCTGGTTGCCCGGCGACAGCAGGTCGGTCGAGATATCGCCTTCGGCCGCGACGAAGGTCACAACCTGGATTTCGTCCTCGACGTCCGGAAGCTTGGTGAAGAATTCGGCTTTGGCATAGCTCTCGAGCACGTCCTTCGCGATGGCATTGCCCGCCTTGTAGGCATCGCGCAGCCGGAACATGTCGGCGTCATAGAGGAAGACCTGGGTCTTCAGCACTTCGCCCGCCTGCTTGGCCAGCGGGCCATCGCCGAGGGCGATGTCAAGCAGCACCTTGATCGACGGGCCACCCTTCATGTGCGAAAGAAGTTCGAGCGCAAAGACGGGCGTGATCTCCGGGACGATCGTTTCGCCCAGGGCGATCTTCTTCAGGAAGGCCGCCTTGACCTCGGCGGCGCTCGTGGTGCCGGGCAGCGTATTGTAAATGAAGAACTTGAGGGCATCCGCCCGGTGCTCGTTACCGGCGTCCTCAATCAATGTGATAATGTCACGGACGAGAGCGCCGTCGTCGATCGGCTTGGGAGCGAGCCCTTGATTTGCTCTGTCCTTGATTTCGGTCAGGTAATCTGAATAGGCGTTCATCGCAATCCCAACGTCTTTGAGGTGTATGGACCTGAAGCGCGGCCCCGCAAACCGGATATGGTCAAGTCGGCTCAAGGTTCTGATGGATCCCAGTTACGCCAACACCTGCCGACTGACAAGACACGGCATTTCAGCAAAACAGCCCCTTGAATTCAGTGTTGACCGTTTAAAAGACAGCAACCCGCATGCTTATTTGAATAGGAATACATAAATCACCGATCTTACCTCACTCGGCTTTTCCGATTTGACCGATGACGCGGCATTTGTCATTTCAACTTTCCGGCACTGGCAATCTATCGGCACGATTCATAAAGAGGCTGAAGCCGTCTGTTCGACATATTGAAAATTGATCGGTTGCACGATGGTCTTCAATTGCCATTCGACATCTTCGGAATGATTCCTCACCGGAGAAGACCAATAATGAAAAGAAACAGCCCCATTTTATCCTCGATTTAAGAGGCATTTCCTGTAAAATTTCTTCGTTCGATATTATACTACAGCAATATGTCAAAATGTTCTGGGAGATTTTAGGACAAGCAGGCACGATAATGCGCCCTGCGTCGTAGATATCCCAGCACGGTGACGACTACCCTATGGAGGTGATTGAGCGGAAGCCAAGGCGAGCAGGCTGACAGGGCAAAGCCAAGTCTGCTTTTCAGAGCCACGAATATCGGATGTACAACCGAAACATTGGCGTATCCTGCTGGTCTGCTATGCGCATTTTGCAGACTGGAAGGAATGGCGGACGAGCAGAGCTATGGCGGCCTGAGAACCGATCAGGCTCGCTGGATGATGGAACAGGAGAAGGAGAACGCGCGGCTTCGTCGGGCGGCCTCGAACCTGACGCTGGACAAACTTATCCGCCGGAAGCGACGGACCCGACTATTTCCGCTCCAGCATCCGGGGCGCCATTGGGATCTCGCGGATTGTCGCAATCCTATCATTACAACCTTCTGAAATGACTCAACTCATGTTCGGTCAGGTTCTGAGAGATCCAGTCCGATAACCCGGCCGCGTTCATCATGCGGAGCGCCTGCGTCCCAGACTGAAGGGCGGTGCCTGGATGACGAAGGCATCATGCCGGGGCAATCCATCAAGCGTCATCGGCAGACGGTCTTTAAGCCAACACCGCGTCGGCAACAGCGGGGTCGCGGCAGCCATGCGCAACGCTGCCGAATCGGTCGGCAGATTCGACAGCGCTGCCCGGATCTCCGCCTCCTCCGTTTCATGCAATCCGTCGCAAATGAAGACGAGACAGCCCCGCTGGTCCGCAAAATTGCCCGCGGGCCATCCCGAGAGGCGTGCAAGGGGATAAGCGACCGCCTGTACGCCCTGAACGATAACGGGGCGGATATCCGCGATACTGTTCATGAGCCCTTTCATACGCAGGAGCCTCGCGCCGTACGTCTGAAGAATGAGACCCATGGTCACGGCGAAACCATACCAGGGAACCGGATCATCAAAACGCACGACAAAGCTTCTGACCGCGTTATCATGATGCCCGGATAAATCCCTTCCCTGCCGAGGCGGGCCATTATGGCGATCGTCCGACGCGCGCTGAGCGCCCTCTTCGCCCAGCCAGCGCGCGAGGTTCGCGCCTTTATCCGCAAGACCGTCGAGGGCACCGAACAAACAGGCCGGATCACCCGTACCGGACCGGCGGATCGTATCGAGATCGAGGATCGTGGCGGCCGGATTCATGTCTTTCAGACGTCTTTCAAGGGCCAGGCCTGTCGCGCGGTCGGCCAGATCGGTCTTGCTGATCAGCAACCGGTCGGCGACGGCCACCTGACGCCGCGCCTCGGTATGCCGCGCGATCTGATCGAGAGCGCGGGTGGCATCCACTACGGTCAGGATACCGTCACAGACGAAACGCGCGGCAACAAAACGGTCTTCCATCAGAGTATTGATGACGGGAACCGGATCGGCGAGGCCCGTCGTTTCGATCACGATGCGGGTCAACGCCGGGAGTTCGCGCCGCGACAGCCGTCCATGCAGCCCCTTCAGGGCCGCGACCAGATCGCCGCGCATGGTGCAGCACAGACAACCCGATTCGAGGATGACCAGCGATTCATCGACGAAATCCACCAGATGGTGGTCCAGTCCGACCTCGCCGAATTCGTTGATCAGCACGGCGGCGCCGACCATCGTGGGGCAGCGTGTCAGCCAGTTGAGAAAGGTCGTCTTGCCGGCCCCCAGAAACCCGGTCAGCAAGGTCACCGGTATACGCCCCACAGGTGCCGGGGCGGGGAACGCGCTCGGTGGAAAAAGGGAGTGGGTCATGAGGCATCGTCCGATAATGGATGTGCCCTCATCATATGCCGGGATCACTGTCGGCACCCCTTCGATTGTCTGTATCGTTTATCCATTTGTTTCAGATGGTTGGTCTTATCCTGACGACCGGAACCGTCGGGTTTCCATACGCATGGCGACGTGTTTACGGACATTGCGCCGGCAGGGACCGGGCGACGCATCAGGACCATGAGGACCGTTTCTTATTCAGACGCCGACCAGGCCGCCCTGGCCGTAAATCCGACGTTTACCGCCTCCCCGGACCAGATCAACCTGTTGAAACAACACAATTAAACAAATCCATCCGATCCCGCCGCAGATAATGGCAGAGGCTTATGCATCGCGGATATAAAACACGAACCAGACAATAAGCGCCCCGTTCCTCCACATAATAAGAGCGCATGCGAGGACCCACATGACCGACAAAATCCGGACGACGGCGACGCAGGCGCTGGGCGACCTCCTGCGAGACGACATGACCATCATGTCCGGCGGCTTCGGCCTGTGCGGCATTCCCGCGACCCTGATCGACGCTGTCCTGCATTCGGGCGTGCGCGGGCTTACGCTGATCTCCAACAATCCCGGTTCGGAAAGAAATGGGCTCGGCAAGCTGTTCGCCACCCGTCAGGTGCGAAAGCTGATCTGCTCCTATGCCGGAGAGAACGCCCTTTTCGCCAGCCAGTATCTCGCGGGTGAAATCGAGGTCACGTTCACGCCGCAGGGCACACTCGCCGAACGCATCCGCGCGGGCGGCGCGGGCATCCCGGCATTCTACACCCGCACCGGCGTCGGGACCGAAATCGCCCACGGCAAACCCAGCGCCGAATTCGACGGCGTGTCCTACATCCTGGAACGCGGCCTGCGCGCCGATCTGGCGCTCATTCATGCGTATCAGGGCGATACCGAAGGCAATCTCGTCTATCGGATGACGGCCCGTAATTTCAATCCGCTGATGGCAACGGCGGCGGACGCCACCGTTGCCGAGGTCGAGCACCTGCTGCCCGCCGGCGCCCTGCAACCCGATCATATCGTCACGCCGGGCATCTTCATCGACCGCCTCCTCCGCGTCGAGGTCGCCGAAAAACCCATAGAACAGCGCACCGTGCGTGAAAAACGCGAAAAACAGGAGGCCTGAGACCATGGCATGGACACGCGACCAGATGGCGGCGCGCGCGGCGGCAGAGTTGCGCGACGGCGATTATGTCAATCTCGGCATCGGCATTCCGACCCTCGTGGCCAATCACATACCGGAAGGCATCACCATACAATTGCACAGCGAGAACGGCATGCTCGGCATGGGGCCGTTTCCGTGGGAGGGCGAGGAGGATGCCGATCTGATCAACGCGGGAAAGCAGACCATCACCACACTACCCACCAGCAGCTTTTTCGACAGCGCGGCCTCCTTCGGCATGATCCGGGGCGGCCATATCGACCTGTCCATCCTGGGCGCGCTGGAAGTGTCGCAGACGGGAGACCTCGCCAACTGGGCGGTGCCCGGCAAGATGGTCAAAGGCATGGGGGGCGCCATGGATCTGGTGGCCGGGGTCAAACGGCTGATCGTCCTGATGGAGCACACAGCCCAGGGACGCTCGAAAATTGTCAGGCAATGCAGCCTGCCGTTAACCGGCGTGCGGGTGGTCGACCTGATCATCACCAATCTCTGCGTCCTCGCACGGTTCCCCCAGGGGCTGATCCTGCAGGAACTGGCCCCCGGCGTTTCGGTCGAGGAGGTTCGCGCCAAGACCGATGCGGACTTCGAATACCGTCCGACCCGGCTGTAAGACCGTCCGATTTCCGGACGGTCCGGCGCGCCCACTCCCGATGCTTCAGGTCAGAATTTCCGACAATACAATGACATAACGATGGCATTCCGATTGTCGCCGACCACGAACCGGATCAGCGACAATGCGTTTTTCTGCTATGCTGGACGCGATCGGGTCGTGGCTTCGCGGCTGCACGAAGATCAAGAGCAATAAAAAACAAGAAGCCTGAACTGGCGGGATGGCCCGGCGCCGTACCGCATCCGGAAACAGAGCCTACGCCGCGATCCGCCAATGGCACAGATTTCAAGGCGGCGCGTGGCGTTCGAAGAACGCACGAGGACAGACGACCATGCCTGATGCCGCTGGACGCGAGCTATTTTCCGTTCCCGAAAACGACCAGCTGATCATGACCTCCTGGAAATGCTTCCTGAATGGGAATGACACCGGCAACAACGCCCTGCGGCGCCTGATCGGCCAATCATGGCGGCGATGCCTGGACGCCAATGTCGACCCGACCCGCGATCAGGCGCCCCCTCCCCTCAGCGAGACATCGCTGCTTTCCCTGCGCCATGACTGCGCCGACCTTGTCGAGGCCAGTGCCGCGATCATGGCATCGGCGCGCGATTATCTGAGCGAGGCCGGTACGGTCATGGTCCTGACCGACCCGGACGGCACCATCCTCAATCTGGAAGGCGACTCGTCCGCACGGGGGGCGGCTGAAAACGTCCATCTCCTGTCCGGGGCCAACTGGAGCGAGCAAGCCATCGGAACCAACGCCATCGGCACCGCCCTGGCCGTCGGTCTGCCCGTGCAGATCCATTCGTCGGAACATTATTGCAGCGGTGTCAAACACTGGTCATGCTCGGCCAATGTCATACGCGATCCCTGTGACAAACGGATCATCGGCGTGATCGATGTTTCGGGCCTGAGCGATTCCTATGACCGCCACAGCCTCGAACTCGTCATCGCGACAGCCGGGCAGATCGAAAATCGCCTGGCCTGCCTGGAGGCGGAAATCCGCTGCCGTCTTCTCGATAAATGCCTCGATCGCCTGTCGGAACACCATTCGGACGGCGTGATCATTCTCGATCGTCGCGGTCGCCCCATCCGCTGCAACGCGCATGCGGAACGCTTTCTGGGCCGAATGGGCGTCAACTTCGCCCCCACAGCGCCAGACGGCGTCGGCATCACCGTTTCCTGGGCGCGCGGGCACGAACATCCCGACACATTGCCGAACTGGCTCCAGGCGGACTGGCTGGAACCCGTCATGGAGAACGGCGAGCGCATTGGCGCCATCCTCATGCTACCTGGCCGTCGCGCGCCGGCGCTGATGCCGGGCCGTTCCGAGCCCACCGCCAGCGCCGACAGGCGGGAAAAGGGCGAATTCGAGAGACTGGTGGGAGAATCCGGGGCACTCAATGCCGTCATTAGCCGCGCACAGCACCTGGCACGCAGTCGTGTGCCGATCCTGCTGACGGGCGAGACCGGCACCGGCAAAAACATGCTGGCCCGCGCCATTCACGATTCAAGCGCCAGCCGCGTCCTGCCGTTCGTGACGCTCGACTGCGGCAGCCTGTCGCATGAATTGGGAGCAAGCGAACTCCTCGGCTTCAGCGAGGGTCTTTTCGCGGGTGCGCGGCGCGGGGGAATGGCCGGCAAGATCGAAGCCGCCAATGGGGGCACCCTGTTCCTGGACGAGATCGGAGACATGCCAGTCGAACTTCAGCCATTATTCCGCCGGGCACTTGAAGAGGGCGAGATCTGCCGCCTGGGCGAAAATCGTCCCCGCAAGATCTCGTTTCGCCTGATCGCCGCCACCAGCCGCGACCTGCGCCGCGACATCCAGACCGGGCGTTTCCGCACGGACCTGTTCTATCGTATCGCGGTCACCAGCATCGATATTCCACCCCTGCGGGCGCGTACGGAAGATATTGCACTCCTGGCCGCACATTATAGCGCATCGCTGACACGCCAGCATAATCTTGAGCCACGCCGCCTGTCACCCGGACTGATCCGCCTCCTGCAGCATTATAGCTGGCCCGGAAACGTTCGCGAACTGCGGAATGTCATCGAGAATATGCTTCTGAATTCGGATCAGATTCTATTGACCGAAGTGGACCTGCCCACCGAACTCTGGAGCGCGCTTGACGACAGAAGCGATCACGCCATCGGCGAGCACGATACGCACGGCACTCTGACCCGTATGGAAATAGCAGAGCGTGACACCATTCTGCATGTCATCAAATCCTGCGATGGAAATATGACCGCGGTGGCGCGCGAATTGGGAATCGCCAAAAGCACGGTTTATGTGAAGCTCAAGCAGTTTGGTCTCGAATCCTATGTCGGTACGTCGCGGCGCTTGCGGGACGGAACATCGTCTCATTCCGCCACGACGCATTAGCACGCAAAATCGATCCACCTTATATTCCCATTATGAATTCTTTATAGAATAAAAAATACTTTCTAGAGAATCCCGAACAACAGCCTCACCTGGGCAGTCATCAATGGCGCGATCGGTGAGCAACCGTAGACGGTCCCTCGGCTACGACAAGCTCACCCTTCCCGCCGCATGCTTCCCGATGCCAGACGTCGACTTGTACACGATGCCCCCCTTGCAATGCTCCAACCGAAAACCGGACGCCGTTCCGCAAAACAGACGGACCACAACGCCCTCACCCGCGACATATTATTATAAATCAATGATCTAACAAGAATTCAGGCTACAGGAAGATTCCATTGCATACAGACACATCCTTGCCCGACAGTATCGATGGTCTCCAAGCAGGATCTTAAACACCAGCCAAGACCTCGCACTCAACAAGAATAACCGCACCCGCAAGGGCAAGCGGCGGAGGGCATGCGCGATGACATTGCAGATCAACGTGGATAACGGTGGCACCCTAACCGATATCTGCATCATGACGGATGATACCGTCAGAAAGACCAAGGTGCTGACCACACCTTACGATCTCAGTAAATGCTTCTTCGAGGGACTACAGAAGGCATCGAGCGTGATCTATGGCGCGCCTGATGTCAAACGGCTTCTGGAGGAAGTCGATCTCATCCGCTATTCGACCACCCAGGGCACCAACGCCATCTGCGAACGCAAGGGGCCGCGGTTGGGGCTGATTACAGACACCTGCGCGGACGAACTGCCAGCCCGCCTGGCGGAACACGATCCCGAACTGTTCGAAGCGCTCGTCGGCGACCGGGTCGAGCGTCTCGATCCCGCATCCATCACCGGTGACGCCGCGAATGTCGAGGTGGTCAGGGCGATCAATCGGCTGACGGCCGCCGGGGCAAACCGCCTGGTCGTCAGTTTCGGCGGCACGAACTTCCGTACGCTCGAAGACCATTTCAAGAAAATTGCCTTGCGCAAATATCCCAGGCATCTTCTGGGCGCCGTACCGATCCTGTATGGCAGCGACCTGACCACCGATCAGGCGGTGGAGCGGCGCACCTGGACAGCGCTGATCAATTCCTTCCTCCATCCGTCCATGGAAGCGTTCCTGTATAATGCCGAAAATCGCCTGCGCGACTACCGCATCAAGAACCCGCTCCTGATCTTCCGCAATGATGGCGATGCCTCGCGCGTGGCCAAGACGGTGGCAATCAAGACCTATTCCTCCGGCCCGCGTGGCGGCATGGAGGGCGTCAAGACATTTTCGAAACTCTATGGCTTTACCGACAGCGTGTCGATCGACGTCGGGGGTACCACCACCGATATCGGCCAATATCGCGATGGTACCGTGGCCGAGGTCAGTCGTGGCAATGTCGAGGGCATCAGTGTTTCTCTGCCCCTCTGTGAAATCGTCAGTGCAGGCGCCGGCGGCAGTTCGATCTTCAGGGTCGTCGATGCCCGCATCGTCATCGGGCCCGAAAGTGTGGGCGCGGTGCCAGGGCCGGCCTGCTTCGGACGCGGCGGCAAGGAAGCGACCATCACGGACGCCAGTCTGCTGAGCGGCCTGCTCGATCCCGCCTCCTATTTCGGCGGCGGCATGACCCTCGACAGCGAACGTGCGGCGGCCGCTGTCACAGCGAATATCGCCAAACCCCTGGGCATCGGTCTCGACGAGGCGCTGTTGCAGATGGAATATGCCTACGAGAACAAGATTGCCGTCGAACTCAATCGTTTTACCAAAATATCACCCGAAACGGTCCTATTGGCATTCGGCGGAGCGGGACCACTCAACGCCTGCGGCGTCGCCGAAAAGGTCGGCATCAGGACGGTTGCGATACCGAGAATGGCCGCCGTGTTCTCGGCTTACGGCATCGGAGCCTGCGATATTTCGCAACGCTACGGCGTCATCCTTGCGCAGCGCACGTCGGAGGAACTTTCCGAAGCGCTCAGGGCGCTGAAGGTCAAGGCAACGCGCGACATGTTCGCCGAAGGCTTTCCCGAGGGCAGCTATACGATCAGTGCCCGCCTGGTGGCCGATGTTGCTGGTCAGGAAACCATCTTTCCCTTGCAGATTGCGGATTTGAATGACGAAACGCCATTCCCGCCCGAGCTGTCGACGGCATCGTCCATCGAACTCGAGCTGGCAGCGGTCAAAAGCATGAGAAATACGTCAAGCAGGACGGCTGCCGCCACCCCCACCAGGCAGGCGCAGGCGGCTGGACACCGCAATGTGCTGATCCGCGACCGGGGCCGCATTGATATTCCCGTTTATCAACTCGACCGCCTTCAATCCGGCGATTTCTCCGACGGCCCATCGATTCTCGAGGAAGACTATTTCACCTGCCGGATACCCGAAGGCTGGCAGTTCGTCATCAGTGACATGGGCGATATCATATTGAACAGAAAGGCCTGAGCATCATGAAAGTGCAAATGACGGAATATCTCCGCATCGATCTGGAATCCGAGAACTGGGAATGCCGCGTGTGCGATCATGTGATCGGGCCGGCCCGGAGGAACTACAAGGAAGGACTGCTGGTCCATGACCGCGATCCCGGCGAAATCCATCCGCCCATCATCGATCAGACGAAATACCGCTACACGTTCAGCCCTGACCCGGAGTGGGTGCGTATTCTCGAATATTGCTGCCCCGGCTGCGGAACGCAAGTCGAAACGGAATACGCTATCCCCGGTCATCCGCCACTGTACGACATGGAGGTCAATCTGACTGCCCTCAAGGCCCAATGGGCGCAACGGGGCACGGTGGCGCCTGCCGCAGGCCCCGAAGTTCTGGCCGACAAAGGACATCAACACTGAATATCCTTCCCGCAACGACGGGACGCGGCTCGCCGCGGGGGGCCGATGCCTCAAGAAGAAGAAATGGGGATAAACACCATGAAGCGCGTATCCGTTGATATCGGCGGCACCTTCACCGACTGCTTCGTCGTCTGGGGCGACCGATATATCGAGGCGAAAGCCCTGACCACCCACCATAACCTCGCCATGGGCTTCAACGAGGCGCTGGGCAAGGCATGCGACGTTCTCGGACTGGGCCTGGAGAACATTCTCGATGACGTCGATTCCGTTCGCTATGCGACGACACTCGGCACAAACGCGCTGATCGAGCATAAGGGTCCGCGCATCGGAATGCTCGTGACCGCAGGGTATGAAGCCACCGTACCGCTCAGCCGCGCCCGTGGCTATGGCGAGGGGCTGGACAGGCTGGGCCAGCAGGACATGCCCAATGCGCAGCGCCCCGACCCGCTGGTGGAACCCCACATGATCCGCGGCATACGCGAACGCCTGGATTTCCAGGGGGACCTGGTCATGCCGCTCGACGAGGACGACGTCCGCACCCAGATCAGGGCACTCGTCGATAAAGGCGCGCAGATCATCGTGGTCGCCCTGGTCAACAGCGTCGTGAATCCCGTTCATGAGCAGCGCATCGAGGAAATTCTGCTCGCAGAATATCCCTCGCATCTGCTCGGCGCCATTCCCGTCATCCTGTCGCACCAGGTGGCCGGCCGGAAAGGCGAATATGTGCGCGCCACCTCCGCGATCGTCGACGGCTATCTGCATTCCACAATGTATCACGCGCTGTCGGCACTCGAACAGAATCTCCGCGCCCATCTCTATGCCCGGCCCATGCTGGTGGTTCATAATTCGGGCGGCATGGCGCAGCTCAATTCCACCGACGCCCTGCAAACCATCCATTCCGGCCCCGTGTCCGGCATCGCCGCGTCCGAACATCTGGCGCTCCAGGCGGCGCTCGGCAATGTCGTCGCCACCGACATGGGCGGCACGAGCTACGATATCGGAATCGTCGTCGATGGTGGCGTGAAACATTACGACTTCAATCCTGTCATCGACCGCTGGCTGGTATCGGTGCCGATGGTGCACCTGGTCACGCTCGGGGCCGGCGGCGGTTCCATCGCGTCATACGACCGGATGTACAAGACCGTCCGATGCGGCCCGGAAAGCGCGGGATCCGATCCGGGACCAGCCTGTTACGATCGTGGCGGCCTGCGCCCGACCGTGACGGATGCCGATCTGGTCCTGGGCTATCTCGACGCGGCCAATTACGCAGGCGGGTCGATTCCGCTCAATCCGCGCCGGGCGAGATCGGCCATCCAGAACGCTCTGTGCGATGAACTCGATTGCTCGGTCATCGAAGCCGCGCTCCTGATCCGGGAGAAAGTCGATGCCAACATGGCCAACGGCCTCTTTACCGAATTGCGGGCGCGTGGCTACGATCCCAAGGATTTCGCCATGCTGGCTTATGGCGGCAATGGCCCCCTGCATTGCTGCGGCATCGCCCAGAATCTGAATATCGACCGGATTCTGGCACCGCCCCTAAGTTCGGTTTTCTCAGCGGTGGGGGCAGGCAACATGCATCAGCTCCATATCCACGAACAATCTCTCTATATGGTGCTGTATGATTCCAATTCGCGTCAGATCTTCGACGACTATAACCGCTTCAACGCCATCGTGGAGGACCTGAAGGAACGCGGAACCCAGGACCTCCTGCGCCAGGGCGTCTCCCTGGAGGATATCCGTCATAATCTTGAGCTGGACATGCGATATGGCAACCAGCTCGTACAGACCACGGCAGTCATCCCCAATCATGATCTGCGTGGGCCGGCGGATGTTCTGGCAATCATCTCCCAGTTCTCGGAAGATTACGGAAAACGGTTCGGAAACGGATCGCAGGCTCCCGAAGCCGGTATCCGCATCAATACCGTTCGCGTCGCTGCCTATGTTCATCACGAGACGGTACAATTCGATGACGTCAAGCCGGTGGAGCCAGCCTTCCGCACCGCACCGCCGGCGCCACATACGACCCGCACCTGCTGGTTCGTTGGCCACAAGGAGAGTTTCGAGACGCCGGTCTGGAACCGTAGCGCAATCGAACCGGGCATGCAGATCACGGGGCCTGCCGTCATCGCCTCGGATGTGACCACTTTTCTGGTCAATCCGGGCTGGAATTTCGTAGCTGCCCGGCAGAATGCATCGTGGTTCCTGAGAATCAAGGAAGAGACGCCAGATACCGCGACGGTATTGTCCTGAAGGATCCGGTTCGAACAGCGTTTACAGGTGAAATACGATGAACAACATGAATCTCTCGGGCAGGTCCAAGGTTCTGAGCGAACAGGACGCCGCACTTGTCAAGAAATTCCTCAACGACACGACACTCTTCCTCGGTCCAGATCCCGAGATCATGCAGGAGCACGATATCCTGCCGCGCTCTGCCGAGGAAGATGCCGCCATCGGCAAGGTCAGCGATGCACATACGATCGCAAAGATCCGCGATCGCATCCAGGCCGGTTGCGACGAAGGCTATGAGATGGTCGAACAGATGGGTGCGGCTCCCGGCGCGAAATGGGGCGATGTCATCACCGGTGTCTATTCGGCCGGCGGCGACCTCGCGATCGCCAGTTCCGGCGGTGTATTGCTGTTCTCCGCTCTTGTGCATCATCCGATCAAATTCATCATCAAGAACTGGATGAACGACCCGACGGTGGGCGTGCGCGAAGGCGATGGCTTCATCCACAATGACTCGCGCTACGGCAACGTTCACAACACGGATCAGAGCATGATCCTGCCCATTTTCCATGACGGACGGCTGGTCTGCTGGGTAGCTTCGACCGTGCATGAAGGCGAGAATGGCGCTATCGAGCCGGGCGGAATGCCGTCGATGGCCGAGAGTCCCTCTGATGAAGGGCTGAAGATGTCGCCGTTCAAGGTCGTCGAGAACTACCAGATCAAACGCGATCTTCTGACTTTTCTGCAGAACTCCGTGCGCGAGCCAAAACTTCAATACGAAGATATGAAGGTCAAGCTGTTTGCCTGCCTGCGTATCAAGCAGCGACTGGAGGAGTCGCTCGAATCCGACGGCCCGGAGGCGGTCATCTCGACCTTGCGCCTGACGATGGAAAACATCCGCAGCGAGGTCAAACGGCGAATTTCGGAATGGCCGGACATGACCGTCCGCAGCTATATCATTCAGGATTCGACCTTGCGTGAAAATTGCATCGTCAAGGTCAATTGCCAGTTGACCAAGACGGGAGACCGGCTGATTTTCGATTTTCGCGGATCGAGTCCGGAATTCACCAACCGCGCGACGAATACGGTCCTGGCGAGCCTCAAAGGCATGCTGTCGCAGATTTTTCTCTGCTATGTCTGGCCCGACATGCCACGAGGCCAGGCCGCCTTTGCCCCGATCGAAGTCATCGCCGATCCGCACTCGATCCTCAACAGTTCCTATAACGCACCGAACTCGCAAAGCCTGATGTCGATCTTTACGGGCTTTACCGCTGGCCAGCATGCGGTCGCCAAGTTCCTTTATAGCTGCCCGGAAAAATACACGAAGGTTCATGCACCGACCTTCAACATGATCAACACCTTCATCTGGGGTGGGGTCAGCCAGCATGGCGAAACGCTTGGCAATCTATGCGCCGACCTCAACGGCATGGGCGCTGGCGCGGTGTCCGATCGGGACGGTGAACACGCATTGGCCCCGATTTTTGCGACGATGGCCGATATCGGCGAGCAGGAATTGAACGAGGAGGACGTGCCGTTCCTGCAACTCGTGTCCAAGAAGATGACGCGCGATGCCATCGCACCGGGCAAGTATCGTGGCGGACAGGGTTATACCATGATGGTCGCCACCAAGGATTCCGCGGAATGGGGCTTCATGACCACGGCGCAGGGTGCGAAGGTGCCGCCGCTCCAGGGCCTGTTCGGCGGCTATGCCTGCGGCACCTATCCGTTGTGCAAGATCCAGGGCGTCGATACGTATGAGACGCTATTGAGCAATCCGGAGAAATTTCGTCATTCCATCGAGGAAATGATGAATGACCAACCCTTCGAAGGCGCCAGCTACACGACGCATCACATGGGCATGGGGTTCGAGATTTCGAAGCGTGGCGAGCTGTTCATGATCAGCCAGGGCGCTGGTGCGGGATATGGCGATCTTCTTGAACGCGATCCGCAAGGTGTCATCCGCGATATCGAGGACGGCCTGATGTCCGCCGGTGTCGCAGCCCGTCTCTACAAGGTGGTGTTCGATCCGGTGACACTGGCGATCAATCACGAAGCGACCGAAGTCGCACGCACCGAAGAGCGCAAGGCACGCATCGCGCGCAGCATGCCCTTCAACGAATTCGTCAAGAGCTGGAACAAGCCCGTACCGCCCGCACATCTGCAATATTTCGGCTGCTGGGGAGATGATGTCGATACGCTCTATCTGGGCAGCCCAGACCGGACCCGGCATGCCGATACGCCCGCGCCGAACTACATGCCCCATCCCAAAGATGTGCGCATTGCGGAACTCGAGGCACGGCTCGCGGCAACGGGTGCCTCGGGAGATGAAAGAAAATGAGCCAGGGTCTCAGCAATATCCTATCGAAGCCATCCGGTGACGATGGGCTTCGCCTGTGGCTGAAGTCGTCGGGTTATACCCGACGACTCCTCCTTTCCGACGGCAGCGACCCATGGGTCGGCGCCGCCCAGTATCTGGCTTATTTCAGCCAGGCGCAGGGGCTTTTGCGCCCGGATGTGGCGGTGATCGAAGTGGCCGAACTGTACGCCTCCTGGCTTTCGCGCAATCCAGCACTCAAGGAGGCCGCGGCCGCAAAAACCCGCCCGTCTTTCGGCCTGCGCAAACTTCTCGATGATGTCGGGCCGCGCCAGATTCTGTTCGAAGTGGTGGAGGCGGTACTTGCCAATGTTGGAGGACGCGCCCCACTGGTCCTGGCCCTGCCATCTCCGCGGGCATGGCTTCGATGGATTGATACGGCGCTCGGACGCAACCATCAGCAGATCGACGACGATGCGATCGAGGATGCATCCATGTATATAGCCGATATGGTGCGCACCGTTTCCTCGCAAGCCATTGGCGGTATCCTGATCGAGGAAGATGCACAAGACACGGCTCTGACTCCCGCAGGAGTCGAGTTGTACAAACCCCTGATCAATGTCGCGCGTCACTATCGCTGGCCGGTGGTTTTGCGCCTGGCCAAGGGTCCTGTCTTTTGGTCCGATGATGTCGATGCGATCATTTCGGACGAGCCTGTCCCGTCCAACGGCACCAGTGTCGGTCTGGACATCAGCAACGACTTATGGAACGGAAGGATCCCGCCTCGCCCGACCATGGCCCGGTTCTATTTTGTCGAAGTACCCACCGGTCACAGGCCTGAAACGGTACTTGAAAGTCTCTGCGGTTTAAGAGCCCTTTTCGGATGACCTACGTCCTGCATCCAGTCTGGCACGCGCACACGAGAAACCCCACGAACCTTCTGGTTTCGTAGGGTTTCTCGTGATTTCATGGTTACGGAAGAGGGCAGCCAACGATATGTGTGATCGATGGACCACAAAATACCCTTCCTTTCCGCATGACAGAGTGACGATGCCAAAGCACTGCGTGCTCCCCGAAAAACACGGCTATTTTGAGTCGGAATTCTCCACTTATGATTCGGTATCCAGGATGAGGAGAATTTCATGAAGACCTCTAAGTTCACCGCGGCGCAGATCGCGTTTGTTTTGAAACAGGCCAACGGGGGTACATCTGTCGCCGGCGCGCCTTTGCGGTGCCGCAGATCGTTCGTTTCCTCTATGTCTACAAGTCGAAGCGCGGCACGCGGGCCGACCATCATTCGCCAGGATATTGCCTGCTCTCACCGCTCACGAAATACCCTCGACATCACGTGATTATGGGTGCTTTAATTACTGCCATATCGTCATCTACCTTAAAGAGTCTCCCATGCCCCGTAGCATCCGCCTGCGTGAAAGCCGCTCCCACCTGGATGTCCAGGTCGATCTGCTCGACGATCTCGCGCCCGAGAACGCCGAACTTTTATGGCAGATCGCGGGCATTGCCCGTGCTCACGAAGCAATCCACGCCATGTGGACCGGTCCAGAAATATCCTGCCCTATCTTCGGATCGGCGTTGCCCGACCCCGAACGCACGCTCAATATTCCACTCGAAAACGCAACGAGCTACCCTGCCGCTGGTGAAATCGCAACCGTATTTGCGCGGCGTGGCACGTGGAAAGGTATGCCGGAAGCCGATTTCTTTGACATCGGCCTGTTTTATGGCGATGGCGCCCGCCTGCTCATGCCAATGGGCTGGATCATGGGGTCGGTTTGCGCACGCATCGCGCCGGCCGATCTCGCCGATTTTCAGCAGGCTTGCCGCACGATCCGCCGTCAGGGCGCCTGCGAACTCACGTTCGTCCGCAATGCCTGACATGAAGGTGGCACATGTCGGCCGACACGGCGCAGATCCATCCCTTTGGGAATCTCAAAATGGACCAGCCCCCGGCGCCGGACGCTTCGTCGGGCAGGCGCAGGCCGAGGTGGCCGTGGTCGGCGCGGGGGTTTCCGGCCTGTCCACCGCCCTGCATTTGGCCCGCGAGGGACGAGACGTCATTGTTCTAGAAGCTGCCGACCGTCCCGAGGGCGCCACGGGGGCCAGCGCCGGCATCGTAACCGGACAGATCGTCCGAAAGACCCCGGCCGCGGTGCTGCGCCGACTGGGTCCGGATATCGGTCGCGCACTGCTTCAGGCCGTAGCGGAATCCGCCCGCTATACGTTTGATCTGATCCGGGACGAAGCACTGGACTGTGCCCCGATGCAGACCGGCTTTCTCGCCCCTTTCCCCGCCAGATCCGCCCGCGCGATAAGCGCCTTGGCTGCGGGTTGGACACCGTTTCGCAATGACGTCTCCCTCATCGATGCCGAGACGACACGGGCGCTGACCGGCTGCCGGGGATATGGCGGCGCGCTGCTCGATAGCAGCGGCGGCGGAATCGATCCGGTCGCCTACGTGGATTCCCTGGCCCGGTGCGTCATGGAGCGCGGCGGCATTGTTCACCGTAACACTGCCGTTACCGCGATCAGCCAACGTGTCGATGGCCGCTGGGATCTGAGCGTTGCGGACGGCACGATCACCGCCAAAAAGCTTGTACTGTGCGCGAATGGCGGCAATACGCTTTTAGACGCCCGGCTGGCAAACAGTGTGCTTCCGCTTTCTGTCTGCGAGGTGGCCACTCCTCCCCTTCCAGCCGATATGCGGCAATGGATCCTCCCGCGCCAGCATATGCTGACCGATCTATCAACAGATGTGTTCTCAATTCGCTATGATACGGCCGGCCGGCTTATCACCGCCTGCACGGCACCGGAGCAAATCGACCGGATCCAGATCGAAAAGGCTATTAATCGGCGCCTGGCATCCATGCTGCCTGTCTGGCGGGACATGCCGCTTGAACATATCTGGGTCGGCACCGCGTGGCTCAACACGGATTTGCTTCCGCGCATCACGGTGCTGGCTGACAACGCTATCGCCATCCAGGCCTGCAACGGCCGCGGTCTGGCGATCAATACGATCGCCGGAAGGGAAGCCGCGCGCTGGGCATCGGCCGGCGCATGCGGCTACCGCACCCTGTTACCCATGCGACCGCCACGGTCCGTTGCCGGCTTCGCGTTTGCTCGCCACGTACCGAAATTACTGATGGGAGCGGCCCGGATCCGACGCTTTTTGATCCCACGCGACTAACAATTTCGATTTCGTACATCTGCCTCAGGAGTTTCAGAGAATGTCATTTCTCGCCAAGCGGATCACGCACTCTTCCAAAAAGAATTACGGCATGTTCGCCAAGGCCGCCGCCTTGGCGGCAGGCGGCGCTGAGCTCATTCATCTCGAACTCGGCCGGCCGGTGCATGATACGCCCGAACATATCAAACGTGCGACGATCGACGCCCTGCAAGCCGGCAAGGTGCATTACAGCGATCTGCAGGGAATCAGTACGCTCAGGACGGCACTCGCGGAAAAATTGCGCGATTTCAATGGGATTGACGCGGCGCCTGAGCAAATCCTGGTGACGAATGGGCTGACGCAGGCGTCCTTCGCGGCATTCCTGGCCACCGTTGAAGCTGGCGACGAAGTCATTCTGCTCGAACCCTATTATCCTCAGCATGTCGGCAAAATCGAACTTGCCGGTGGCAAGGTTGTCCTTGCGCCGCTTGATCGGGCGAACGGGTTTGCACTCAACGCGGCCCTGATCGAGCCATTCATATCATCGCGCACGAAGGCGATCGTGCTGGTCAATCCCTGCAATCCGACCGGACGCGTCTATAAGCGCGAGGAACTTGAAGACCTGGCGGCGCTGGCTATCCGCCACGATCTGCTTGTCATCTCGGATGAGGTTTATGACTTCATCACCTTCGATAATGCACGTCATATCAGCATTGCGGCCCTCCCCGGCATGGCCGAGCGGACGATCTCCATGTATGCCTTCACCAAGGCTTACGCCATGGACGGATGGCGGCTGGGCTACGCGATGGCAAGTCCGGAACTCATCGACGGCATGCTGAAGGTCACCGCCAACGAGGTGACGCATGTCAACACCTTCATCCAGGAAGGCGCGCTTGCGGCGGTGACAGGCGATCAGGCACCACTTCTGCATATGGTGCAAGACGACCAGAAGAAGCGGGACCTGATCGTGTCGGCCCTTAACCAGATGCCGGGCGTGACATGCACCCCGCCGGAGGGAACAATCTACGCGTTCCCCGATATCTCGGCCACCGGCCGCACCTCGCAGGCCCTGGCCGATTCGATCTTGGAGCAGTGCGGTGTGGTGGTCGAGGCAGGTGGCTTTTATGGACAGTTGGCCGACCGGAATCTGCGCATCTGCTTCGGCTCGCAGCCGCGCGAGCGCCTCGAGGAAGCAGCCATCCGGCTGACAAGCTTTTTCAACCGGCTGTGACCTCCATGAGAAGATGACCATCGCCGCAAGATCGGCTAGATCTTTGGCGATGGCATTGCAATCCTAATCAAGTAGGCGAGGATGAAGTCCAAGAAGATCGATACCAATCAGCGCATGGTCTATGACCCGTCCCAGGAGGGCTATCAGCTTTTTCGTTCACCGTTTTACCTGATCGCGCACGCCGACTTCCGTTACCATGAAGATGTCAGTGCGGTACTGCTCAAGCACGGCGTCAACAAGAGCATGTACCGGATCATGACCGTGCTGCGGGAAGCGGAGCCGACCAGCATCAGCTACCTGGCCGAGCACGCGCTGATCAAGCGTAATACCGTGAGCCGGATCGTGGAGCGGATGGTCGAACTCGGTTTCGCCACGACAGAGCCCGACCCGGCGGACAATCGGATCACGATCGTGACGCTGACCACGGATGGACATACGCTGCTGAACACGCTCACACCCGTTGTCGCACGCCAGGTCAAGCGCGCGATGCAAGGGATCAGTGATGCGGCGCTTGACCAACTTGTCACGACCCTTCAGCAGATCGGTGAGAACCTCGCCAAACTATCGATCGAGTAGGCGGCCGCCCGGTCGTCCCTGGGCACAGGCAGGCACCGCCGTCAGGTGTACGGCGTAAGCAATTATTTGCAAAGTCATCCTGCCAACGATCCGACACGCGGCACTCTCATTCGGCCGGCCAACTTTGCAAACAGCTTCCAAGACTTTGATTCTCCGGATGCGGGCAGCCAGCGCTAGACGCGGCTCGTCGCCAAGCGCCTGAACGCGGCCCGCAACGCCAGCAGGGACACCATGCAGATTGCAATCATCCCTCCCGAGATCGGAAGAATACTTCCTGTTGCATAGAAGAGCGCCGTCGCGCCGAGCGGTAGAAAACCGACCAACACCGAAGCGATGGATTGCGTGAGGGCCAGCCCCGAAGCCCGAACGCTCACGGGAAACAATTCTGTCAGCAGAGCCGGCTGCACGCCGATCATGGCAGCATGGAACAGGCCATTCGCCAGAATAAAGCCAAACACGATGAGTACGGGATGGCCGCTGCCGACGAACAGGAAAAACGGCGTGATGAATAAGCCCAGACCACAGATCCCGAAAGCATAAACCGGCCCTCGTCCGATTCGATCAGACAGATAGCCGAATCCCAGCATCGCGCAGGTATCAACGATCATCGACAGCAAAACGCCCAGAAGCAGAATATCGCTCGTGACGCCGCACAGCGCGCCATAGGCCAAAGCGAACGTCGTGGTCAGTAATGGACCGCACATTTCGGCAAGGAGCAAGCCGCCAGATATGAGCAATACCCGCCCGTGTTCACGCAGCACCTCCCGAACAGGCTGCCTGGAAGACACTTCATCGCATGCGGATCTGAACTCCGCGCTTTCCGGCACCCGGGAACGGATCAGGAGTCCGGCCGCGACCACGACGACACTCAACAGGAACGGTACCCTCCATCCCCAGGTCAGGAAGCCATGCCCACTCATGCGCTGCATGGCATAGAACGCCCCCGAGGAGAGGACGAAACCGAAGCCGACACCCGCCTGGCTGAATGCGCCATAAAAGCCGCGCCGGCCCGGCGGAGCATTCTCCGTACACATCAGGATTCCACCGCCCCATTCGCCCCCGGCGGCAAAGCCCTGAATAAGCCTGAGTAAGACCAGCATGACCGGCGCTCCGAGCCCCACCTGTGCAAACGTCGGCAGCAGACCGATCAATGCCGTCGATACGCCCATCAGACTCAAGGTCCAGACCATGGTGATCTTTCGCCCGAAGCGATCACCGACATGACCGAAGACGATCCCACCCAGGGGACGGGAAACGAACCCCACGGCATAGCTGGCATAGGCGCCGATCATGCTCACGACCGGGCGGCCGGACGGAAAAAAAACCGTATTGAAAACAATCGCCGCCGCAGTCGCATACAAGAAGAAATCATAAAATTGGAGCGCATTCCCGATCGCCGCCGCCGCGGCCGGACGGACGCGATCGACCCGGGTGCCGACATTGGCCGTCCCGGAAGATGTCGAAGAAGAGTCAGAATCCGAGGAAAGAGCCGTGTTGACCAAGAGGAATATCCTTCGACACCGTGGTGTTGCTTTATAACACCGGAAGAGGCCGTCTTGCGAGTGGCGTTTCGGCCGGGTGAGATAATCCGTCATGAAAATCCTATGATTTTTAAAACAAGTCTTTGGAATACACGCAATAGCGGATATATCTCATGACATCGACCGGCAGGGCTTGCGACATGACGTCACCGTGGTGACGATGCCATTTCGCCGCGCAACACGAAATTGAGGATTCGCGATAAACGATGCCACGCTTAGCAGACTTTAAGAATATCTCGATTATGGAATCTGACGAAACGCTCGATATCGTCGACTCCCATACCTGCGGTCAGCCGACACGCGTCATTTTGAATGGAACAGGGCTTATGCCCGGGCTTTCGCCCGTCGATGCTCGTTACCTCCTTGCTGGATCGCGCGACTGGGTGCGGCGCCTGGCCGTGTTCGAACCACGCGGCCATCGGTCAATGTTTGCCGCCGCGCTGATCGAACCGGCACACCCTGAAGACTCTTTCGGCGTCGTCTTCATGGATGCAAACGGCTATCCCGACATGTGTGGTCATGCGACGATCGGTGTCGCAACAACCTTATGTGAAATCGGGCTCATCAAATCCCCTGATTCTGCGCCGACCGAACGACTTGTCTTTGACTTGCGGACACCCGCCGGCCTTCTGGAACTGGAAGCGAGCATGGTCGGGGGGCGGTGCGAGGCGATCACGTTTCGCACGCCCCTCGCTTATTATGTCGGTTCGATTACGCTGGACATTGGTCATGCCGGACCAGTTCAGGTCGATGTGGCCTATGGCGGACAATATTACGCTTTTCTCCCCGCGGATTCAGTCGGCCTGGCCGTCGTGCCGGATGCCATTGATAAACTGGTGGCCGCCGCCAAGCCGGTACGTGACGTCTTGAACACGGCATTTTCCATCATTGATCCCGTTACCGGAGAGGTGCCGGAAATCGGCAATATTGTCTGGACATCTCCCGCCCACTCTCCCGAGGCACACGCCCGAAACGTTCCCATCTCGCATGGTCATTCGTTCGACCGGTCGCCATGTGGCACAGCAACGTGCGCGCGCATGGCCGTTCTGGTGGCGCAGGACAAACTGGCAATCGGCGAGACATTCATCAATGAAAGCATTCTGGGAACACATTATTTCGGTATTGCCACCTGCACGCATGAAACGGTCGATGGCGGCATCGTACCTCAGGTGAGAGGGAGCGCCTGGATTACCGGCCGGGGCCAGTTGATGCGGGACCAGCGCGACCCCCTCGGCCTCGGCTACCTGCTCGGCGGAGGCGACGCGGTACTCTGACCGCGTCGGTCCTGACGCGTCCGTCATCAATCCGTGCCACGCAGCCGGATATCGGTGGAGGACGCGCCAACCATGATCGGGCGTGTCCCTGGCGCACGACGCCAAGCATGGCTGGAAACCGACCAATATAGCAGCTGACGCGGCAAAACATGCAGAGTGATCGGTCGATGTTCGCCGACATTCAAATGCACGCGAGAGAACGCGGCCAGCTGGGCAACCGGAAAGGCCGCTCCAGCCACGGCAACGGAAGGAGCGCCGAGATAGAGCTGTGGAACCTCGTCACCATCCCGATCTCCCAGATTGGACAGAATCAGGCTTACGTTCAGGCCGCCATCGGTTGTGTGCACGACCTTCATGTCACTGTAGCCGAAATGCGTATAAGACAAGCCATATCCGAATGGAAACAGAGGGGCGACTTTATGACGCAGGAAGGCGCGATAACCGAAATCCAACCCTTCGGTAAACGTTGTACGGCCTGTCACACCCTCCGCCGAACGCTCCGGGTGGGCCGGATCGTTCGCCGGATAATCCGCTAACGCCCGCGCCCAGGTAACCGGCAAACGGCCGGCAGGATCGACGCGCCCAGTCAGAACATTTGCCGTCGCCAGGCCACCACGGTCGCCTGCCCACCACATCTGCACCACAGCGGCCGCATGAGCGAGCCAGGGCAAGGCTACCGGCTGGCTTGTGTTGAGTACCACCACGGTATTGGGATTGGCCGCCAGCACCGCCCTAGCCAAGGCGTCCTGATCTCCGGGAAGGCCAAAGACCGGCTGGCCGCGACTCCAGAGAAACAGTACGACCTTGCGTGCCGCACGGGCCGCGCGCACTGCCTGGGCAAAATCTGCCCGGCGATCACCCGGGGTCGTCCAGGCCAGCTTGAGGCGCTGCGCGTTGCCCGAGCCATCGGGCTGGCTCACAAGCTCCAGCCTATGCATCCCGGCGGACAATGTCACGGGTACACGCACGTTGTCATACCCGTCAGTCGAGGGGAGCAGGCTATCCTGATTGGGCTGCACGATATCACCGTGAAGGCCACCAGGCAGCGTGTGCGTGCCACCGATCCTCCGACCATCCACCAGCACATCAATCCGCGCACCCATTACATGAACTGCCAGCCAATAGTCGCCTGGCTGGCTGATCCGCAACACGCCCCGCCAACGGCCGTGGCTCGCCGACGGCAGAACCGTACCGGTGGTAGATAGGAGATCCGCGGCCGATTGTGCCTTACCGCCATCAACAGCCCTGGAAAGGTCGGCTAGCATAGCCGGCGGAATCGGATGCCCGTCCATCTCGTCGGCAACAGCCGTGACGACACGGCCGTTCGGCCCGGCAAGCCGGCTGAACGCCTCCGCCGGTCCGATCTGCTGGCTCCATTCGCCGAGCGAACGCTCACTCGACTTTCCGACCGCGACGACCTGACGGCCGCCAGGTCCTATGATCGCCAGATCATCGAGGTCCGCCTGGGCCAATGGCAGAGCATGATTGTCGTTCTTCAGCAGTACCGCGGATTCCTCACTGGTACGCTGGTCGATGTCATTGATCTGCGCCTGGGTCAGACGGTCCGGCCATTGCCGGCCCATGGCACCGGGCACGCGGCCAAAGCGCGCCATCTCCCGAAGAACCCTATGGGCGGCCAGATCGATCTGGCCATCCGTGACCGATCCATCATGCAGCGCATCATAAAGGTTATGAAAATTCGTGTTGGCCGGGAACAACGCGGCCCATTTCACCGCCGGGGGCTGCGGCTCTTCCGGGATCGTTCCTTCAAAGATGGCACGCATCTTGTCGTAATCGGGCGGCGGAACATGATGCGGTGGCCTGGCCATGTCATAGTAGGACGGCAGGATACCGGCGAAAGGATTGTCGGACGTCAACTGCCCAGGCATCTCCATATCGAGCCCCTCGGTTAACCCGAGATTATCGTGAACCGCCCCCCAATCGGAGATGACGAATCCCTTGAAGCCGAGTTCCCCGCGCAGGATCGTCGTCAAGGTCGCTGCGTTTCCACAGGCGTATGGGCCATTAACCCTGTTGTAGGAACACATGATGGAGGAAACGCCCGCGTCGATGGCGGCTGCGAATGGCGCCAGATAGACTTCATGCAGAGCCTGCTCGTCAATGAAGACGTTTTGTCCATCTGTGTCGTAACCAATGAAGTGCTTGGCGTCCGCCAGAACCCCGCGTTCCTGGATCCCTCTGATTTCCGCCGCGCCGATGGCGCCAGTCAGCAGAGGATCTTCTCCAAAAGTATTGTAGGCGCGGGAATAGGTGATATCCCGGTCGAAATTGATAAAGGGTTGCAGAACGACGTCGATCCCCAGACGGCGAGCTTCATCCGCGATGACCACGCCGTTCTGGCGCGCTATTTCCGGATCGAATGTGGCCGCCACGCCCATTGTCGCGACTTCCGCCGCAGACGCATCACGAAGCAACAGGCCTGGCGGACCATCCGCCATGCGCAAATGCGGTATTCCCAGCCGTGGCACTCCGACCAGATAGCCTGCTTCACCCTCATTTTGCGGGTGAGACTCCTCGAGTCCGCGAATCATGGCCACTTTGTCGTCGCGTGTCATCTTCGCCAACAAACGGTCGGCGACATCGTCCGGACTCGTGTTGTGCGGTGAAGGAAGGGGTGCCGCAGCGGAAGCACAGGCCGAACCTAGGAACAGGGCGATAATCCGTCCAATCGAACGAGATTTGAACTGGGTCATAAGTGCCGGATATCCTTGTCAAGCCGATATCAATGGGATCGTGCCGGGTAATGGCAGACAAGCTGCACTGATGCCTGAACTAGGCCTACCCGGCAGCGCCGGCCACGCCGGCCTTATGAAGATCGAGCAGTGCGCTCCAGCGGAATGAATGCGCCACTGCTCAACACTTCAAAAATACGATCCGCATACAACAGTCTACATCTCAGATCGCATTTTATATTGTCAGAAACTCATGTTTGCCCTGAAGTAATAGAAACCACCATTAAATTGTAACTGGGATGCATAGTAATCATATTTTGTCACCCCATATGCGCGTGTTATCGCCGGCACTTCAGTCGGATGAGTGTTGAAGATATTGTTGGCCCCAATCGCCAAATGCAGGTTCTGGGTCGCCGCGTAACCAAATTCCAGGTCCGTTACCCAGCGGGGTTTTGCTTCAAATGGCATAAATTCGGTGACTGACCAGGCGTTGGGGCCGGCAGCATACTGCAACTCGTCGCTAACGGCTCCCCAGCGGGTTTCTCTCAATGTCGCATCGAATCGCCCAAGTGACCAATGTCCTGACATGATAATCTTGCTGCGCGGGGTCGTCGTCGTCAGAAATGCCACCTGTTGAGCATTCAGGACCGGCGTACCGTCTGCGTTATAGGACAGGTGCGAAATACGGGTTCTGTTGAGGTTCAGGCCCAAAGACCAGTCCACCTGGCCATATCTTCCGAAGTTTGTCGGATAGGATGCCGTGATATCAAGCCCTTGAGTACGAGTGCTTGCACCGTTCGTAAAATAATTTACCGAAACGGCAGACGGGTCCAAGCTTGTCGGAACCGGTATGCCAGCAAGCTTGATAGCGTCAAGAGCCTCCTCACCGTAAGCGTATCCGCCATTCACGATTCTGTCGCGGATGTTGATCTGATACACGTCGACCGCAACATGCAGATTCTTGAGCGGCGTGATGACAATACCAGCACTTGCGTTCGTTGAACGCTCCGGCTTCAGCGGCTTCGCGCCCAGCGCACTCGCGGCCTTGGAGTTGACAGCCAATTCGCCACTGGCAGCATCTGGATTGACACCGAGATTAGTGAAATATTCCTCTGCAAGCGTGGGAGCTCGGAAGCCGTTACTGATTGTTCCGCGAACGGAAACCCATCGATTGAACTCGTAGCGAGAGGAAATCTTCCCGCTTTCCGCATTGCCGACGTCCGTATAATGCTCGAACCGGCCGGTAAAATCCACTTCCCACGCCTTTATGGGATTGAAGCTTACATCAATGTATCCGGCATAAATATGACGACCGTGCTCACCCGCTGCGATAGTCGGAAGGCCGGGAAGTGCCGAAGCGCCCGATCCATAGAGAGACGCCGCATCCCCCGCGCCCATTTCATATTGCTCATTACGATTCTCGAAGCCGAGCGCCAGTGACAGCGGCGAAGCAAAGAACGGCACGGCGAAGGATCGCCGGAGATCAATATTGTTGACCCATTGCGCATTACGATAGGTGCCCACGCCAAAGTTCCTTGGCGACGTTCCTTCATCAGCCAGGAGATCCAGATTGATCGAATTTGTCAGGCCCGAATCAAACCAGTCCGAGCCGTAGGTGCTGCTGATGTCCCATGAAAATCCGAGAAAATCGTCTCCCTTGAACCCGACAGTCACCCCCATGTCATTCTCATTCGACGTTTGGACGGGCGTATAGCCATTGGGATAGATATTTGGATAACCGCTGGGCATGGTCCGATAGAATGCCCAGGCCTTTCCTTCCCTGTGGGCATATGTCGCATTCCCGTAAAAGGAGACGGCCGACGAAAGGGGCAGATTGAAGTTGACGCCTAATGTCTCTCGGTCGCTAGCGGGGATCCCGAAAAGATGGTCGGCATATCTGCCAAAGCGCTGATCCTCGCCATCATGATGCGTGGGATCCTGATGCCGGTAGTCGAAACTGAGCTGTAATGAACCGCCATTGCCGATGCGGAATCCCTCGTTGAACATCCCCCCTGCGGTAAAGCCCTGATCGTTTCCGTAGTTCCCGGCCAGAGCTTGCGCCGATATGCCATGATCCTGCGATTTCAATATGATATTAACGACACCGGCCACGGCGTCAGAGCCATACTGGGCCGCGGCGCCATCGCGAAGAATTTCAATATGATCGATCATGGACGCCGGAATCATATCCAGGTCAGCAGGGGTTGCTCCCTGCTGGGGGCCGGACGACGCGTAAATATTCGCGGTCGGATGACGCCGCTTTCCGTTTACCAGAATAAGCGTGTCATCAGGGTTTAAACCACGCAATGATATGGAGTCGGTCAGGCCACCAACGGCCGTACCGAATGCCGGCGTCGTAACCGACGGAGACGTCACGATAAGAGCATCGCGTAAATTCGTCTGGCCCGTACGCAACAATTGTTGCCTGCTTATGACATCAATAGGACTGAGACTTTTATATATTTTCCTGTTTGACGATCGCGTTCCCGTAGCGATTACCTGTTCCGCCTCATTCGGCTGCGCGTCGAGCTTTTTCAGCTGAACGTCGCCTTTCTTTTCTTTTGATTTTATCTCGCCCGCTTCCGCGGCACGCCCGGGCATCGGCAGGGCAACCACTCCTGCCATAAGAAGCAGAAAGAATGATATTTTTCTATTGTGCATCCGACCCTCCATTTTTCGCATCACCATAAAAGGCAAGCGCATTTCCCGAGTTATCGCGATAACGGATAGGTTCGACGCCCTGAACGACGTCGCCTCCGGCCATTAACGAACATGGAATCATGTGGATCAGCCCCATAAGCCCATCGTCACGTGAATATGGGCATACTTTAGAAAAGCTTTACGCCTAAGTCAATGCGTATGCGCAATGGAAGGCAAAGGAGATGACGTGGGCCCGTTCACCGCGATTGGAGCCTGCGAACAGTACGGCCTTCTTTTCGGGGCGATGCCCCACAGACGACGCATTTGGCAGCGTTTTTTCTGGTCATTCCAGTCGGTTGCAGAAGATCCTCATAAAATTCTTCGGCCTGTCGAGATCTTCGCAACACGAGGCGTTACTAATACCAACGGCTATAGCCTTTGACCTGTGTGAGCCCATTTCCTGAGCCCGATGGAGCGGATGGTATCGGGGGAGTGCGGCAAGGTTGTTCCATGCGCAGCAGGCTGCGTCGATGATATGGTCGATGTCGTCGAAGACGGTATTGGACAGCCAGTTGGCGCGCAGGAACTGCCAGATATTCTCGACCGGGTTCAGTTCGGGGGCACGGGACGGCAGGAAGATCAGGCTGACATTGCGGGGTAGCTTCAGTTTACTGGTGGTATACCATCCTGCGCGATCGAGCAGCACGACGGCATGGGCACCGCGGGCAACGCAGCGTGAGATCTCCTCGATATGGAGTTGCATGCTGGCAGTGCCGACGAACGGCAGCACCAGGCCGGCAGCCTTGCCGCGCGCCGGGCAGATCGCCCCGAACAGCCAGGCATTCTCGTAGCGCTGGTCAGCCGGCTGGCGTGGTCGCGTGCCGCGCCGGGCCCATTGCCGGACGATGCCGTTCTTCTGGCCGATGCGGGCTTCGTCCTGAAACCAGATCTCGATCGGCTTTCCCTTCGGCAGATGGCCGATATGGGCACTCAGGATGCGGGGGAAGTTTTTTTGAACGCTTCCATGACGGCAGGATCCTGCCCCGGATGACGCGGCCGGGCGCTGACATGGGAAAAACCAAGACGTTTCAGCAAAGTGGAAACATGCCGTTCGTGGTAGACGACGCCGAAGCGCTCCTTGATCACGCGTTGCAGATCAATCCGGCGCCAGCGCACCACACCGTCACGCTGCCGATCGGGCCCGGCCTCGACCAGGGCCTTCAGTTCGGCCTGCTGTGCTCCGTTCAAACGGCAGGCCGGCCCCGTATGCTGATGATCGCGTAGGCCATCCGGCCCTTCGGCATTGAAGCGGTGGACCCAGTCCCGCAGCGTCTGGCGCTCCATGCCGCCCACGCGGGCCGCATCCGTCCGGTTGGCGCCCTCTCGGATCGACGCCAGGGCCAGAAGCCGGCGCGCAGCATTCGCCTGCTGGCTGCGTGCCGCAAGTCGCCTCAGGTCAGAGGTCGAATAGTCATCTCGTAGCTTCGCCGCCAGATGGCCATGTGGAGCGCCTGCAACGCCACATCAGTGGTCTGTCGGCTCTGCATCGACCAGCCCACCACGCGGCGCGAGTGGAGGTCGAGCACGACCGCAAGGTAGGCAGGATCGCGTTCGAAGTCATCTCGGTGCCGTTGTCACTGACGATCATCAGTGGCCAGCCGCGATGTTCCCCGATCCGGTCGAGTTCCCGGCCGAGCCGTTCGCCTGACAACGATGTATCCGCTACCTGCGCCAGGCATTCGCGCGTGTAGTCGGACGCGCGCATCAGCATCATCGGGCCGTCGCGACGCATAGCCCCAGGTCTTCGGATCCATACCGATCAGCCGGCAGGCGCGCCGCTGCGAGTAATCCCGCTCCGTAATCGCCCAGGTCGCGGCCTCCCGCCGCAAGCCGGGCGTCACGAGTTTTTTGCCAGCAGTTCCTTCAGCGTCGAGACGTCCATCACCCTCTCCGCCAGGAGCCGCTTCAGCTTCGCGTTCTCTTCTTCAAGAGCCTTGAGCCGCCGCGCTTCCGACACTTCCATCCCGCCATATTTCGACCGCCAGGTGTAGAAGGTCGCGTCGCTAATCCCGTGCTTGCGGCATAGATCCGCAGCCGTCGCGCCCGCCTGATGCTCTTTCAGGATCCCGATAATCTGGTCCTGCGTGAAACGCGCTTTCTTCATCGTCTGTCTCCAAGGGACAGACCTTACTTCAATTCGAGGGCATTTCAGGGGGCAAGGTCACCGCACACGTTGCGCGTCCACCATATCGTCAGCGCTCCCCATCGTCCGCCATTCTGACAGCCTAAAAACAGCACATCATCCGAGGCAAGCTTGCGGCGGCTTCCCATATGCTTCCAGTTGTGTGCCTGGAAACGCAAAAGGCCGCCCTGGGGGCGGCCTAATCGTTTGGTATCAAATGGGATTCATGGTTGCGGGGGCAGGATTTGAACCTGCGGCCTTCAGGTTATGAGCCTGACGAGCTACCGGGCTGCTCCACCCCGCGGGGGTGTAGGTGGACTGGAAGACCTGGCGGCGACCGACTTTCCCGCGTCTTAAGACGCAGTATCATAGGCGCAGGGGCATTTCACGGCCGAGTTCGGGATGGGATCGGGTGGATCTTTCCCCGCCATAGCCACCAGGTCGTCCAGTCCACCCTGTAGGGGTGTTTTGGGCGTGTGAGGTTGGTGTTTTGTGAGTGTGTGGTGTGCGTGGATGATTTCTGTGCATGTGTGTTGCCAGGATTAACCTGGCGGTGTGAGTGAGCCTATTGGGCGATTAGGACCAGTTAGCTGCACGCATTACTGCGCTTCCACATCTGGCCTATCGACGTGATGGTCTATCACGGCCCTCAGGGAGACCTAGTTTTGAGGTGGGTTTCTCGCTTAGATGCTTTCAGCGATTATCCCGTCCAAACTTAGCTACCCGGCTGTGCCGCTGGCGCGACAACCGGTACACCAGAGGTCTGTTCATCCCGGTCCTCTCGTACTAGGGACAAATCCTCTCAAGTCTCCAACACCCACGGCAGATAGGGACCGAACTGTCTCACGACGTTCTAAACCCAGCTCACGTACCACTTTAATCGGCGAACAGCCGAACCCTTGGGACCTGCTCCAGCCCCAGGATGTGATGAGCCGACATCGAGGTGCCAAACCTCCCCGTCGATGTGGACTCTTGGGGGAGATCAGCCTGTTATCCCTAGAGTACCTTTTATCCGTTGAGCGATGGCCCTTCCACGCGGGACCACCGGATCACTATGGCCGACTTTCGTCTCTGATCGAGCTGTCACTCTCACAGTCAGGCGGGCTTATGCCATTGCACTCAACAGTCGATGTCCGACCGACCTGAGCCCACCATCGCGCGCCTCCGTTACACTTTGGGAGGCGACCGCCCCAGTCAAACTGCCCACCATGCAGGGTCCCGGACCAGGCTTACTGGTCTCGGTTAGACATCAGAAACAGTCAGGGTGGTATTTCAAGGATGGCTCCACCGGAACTGGCGCCCCGGTTTCAAAGCCTCCCACCTATCCTACACAGAATGTCTCTGATGCCACTGCAAAGCTGCAGTAAAGGTTCATAGGGTCTTTCCGTCTGACCGCGGGTACCCCGCATCTTCACGGGGAATTCAATTTCGCTGAGCCGATGCTGGAGACAGCGGGGAAGTCGTTACGCCATTCGTGCAGGTCGGAACTTACCCGACAAGGAATTTCGCTACCTTAGGACCGTTATAGTTACGGCCGCCGTTTACCGGGGCTTCAATTCAGTGCTTGCACACCTCCTCTTAACCTTCCGGCACCGGGCAGGCGTCAGGCCGTATACGTCGTCTCTCGACTTCGCACAGCCCTGTGTTTTTACTAAACAGTCGCTACCCCCTGGTTTGTGCCACCCGCCAATGGTTGCCCAATGACGGGTCTCGCTTATCCCGAAGTTACGCGAGTAATTTGCCTAGTTCCTTCAGCATCGTTCTCTCAAGCGCCTTGGTATTCTCTACCAGTCCACCTGTGTCGGTTTCGGGTACGGTCTATATGCCAGAGCTATTTCCTGGAATGCGCAAAAAGCCAGCCCAATCCGATAAGGACTGACAACATCTTGCATTCGTCACTTCTGGCAGGCCCAGGAATATTCACCTGGTTTCCATCGACTACGGCTTTCGCCCTCGCCTTAGGGGCCGGCTCACCCTGCGCGGATTAACCTTGCGCAGGAACCCTTGGACTTTCGGCGACAGTGTTTCTCGCACTGTTTGTCGCTACTCATGTCAGCATTCGCACTTCCGATATCTCCAGAGAGGGTCACCCCGTCTCCTTCACAGACTTACGGAACGCTCCGCTACCGCGCATACAAAGTATGCACCCACAGCTTCGGCACGTGGCTTGAGCCCCGTTACATTTTCGGCGCAGGGTTTCTAATAGACCAGTGAGCTATTACGCTTTCTTTAAAGGATGGCTGCTTCTAAGCCAACCTCCTGGTTGTTTTGGAATCCCCACATCCTT
>NZ_JBLHEN010000002.1:1237500-1279780 GCF_048695475.1 Gluconacetobacter brunescens
CCCCGCCAGCCGGTGCGGCGCCTCGAACCCCAGCGCCGAGGCCAGTGCAGGATCGACCGCCATGTCGCCGGTGACCCAGACCCCGCCGAAACCGGTCGCATGCAGGGCGTTGAGGATATTCATCGCCGCCGCCGCGACCGCCATTTCCTGCTCGATCAGCGGGATCTTGTCTTCGGGGCGCAGATGCATGCCCAGCGCGATGGTCAACGGCATGGTGGAGAAGCGGCTGCGGCGCTTTTCGATCTTGGCCGCCGGCACGTCCGGGTCGCGCGCCAGCATGCCAGCCACCACCAGCTCAGCCAGCTTCGGCCGGGCATCCCCGCGAATCAGCACATAGCGCCATGGCCGCAGGCGGCCATGATCGGGCGCGCGCATTGCGGTGGACAGGATATCCTCAAGCACCGCCCCTTCGGGCGCGGGTTCGGACAGGGCGTCGGTCGAAGAGCGGGACAGCAGGCTGTCGAGCACGGCCATGGGGCCTCCTTGGTCTCGGGCCCCGGCAGCGGTCGCGCGGCCCTGGCCGGCACCATGCAGCAGAAGGCAGGGGAAGCCAATATCCATCCCCTGCGAACCAGAGGCGCGAACCCCGGCCGGCGGCGCGTCGCGCACATATATAGGAGAGTGGCCTAACGCGCCCCATTCCTGTAGGAGAACGGGCATGGATACCGCCCGCACAGCCACGATTCATCGCGTCACCAGCGAGACCGACATCACGCTCCGCCTGAACCTGGACGGCACCGGCCAGTCACGGATCGCGACCGGAATCGGCTTCTTCGATCATATGCTGACGGCGCTGGCGCGCCATGGCCTGTTCGATCTGGAAATCGAGGCCAAGGGCGACCTGCATATCGATTTCCATCACACCACCGAGGATACCGGCATCGCGCTGGGCCAGGCCTTTGTCCGCGCGATCGGCGACAAGCGCGGCATCCGCCGTTTCGGCCACGCGCTGGTGCCGCTGGACGAGGCGCTGAGCGAAGTGGTGGTGGATATCTCCGGCCGCCCCTTCCTGGCCTGGTCGGTGGATTTCACCCGCGACAAGATCGGCGAGATGGACACCGAACTGTTCGAGGAGTTCTTCCGCGCCTTCGCCATGAGCGCGCTGCTGACGCTGCACGTCACGCAGAAAGCCGGGCGGAACTGCCACCATATCGCCGAGGCCTCGTTCAAGGCGGCGGCCCGGGCCCTGCGCATGGCGGCCGAGCCCGATCCGCGCGCGGCGGGCAGCATTCCCTCGACCAAAGGCGTGCTGTGACGACTTATACCACATGGTTCCGGGCGGATGACCGGCGGCCGCCCGTTCTGGTCGCCGAGCGCCTGTCCTGGCGGGTGCTGTTGCTGGGCTGGCTGGGGCTGGTGATCCAGGGAAGCTGGATCGCCGGATTGCTGGGCGGCGCCGGCAGCCTGATCCTGCTGGGTGCCGTGCAGGCGACACATCTGCCCTTTTTACCTTTCTGGGCCGGGCTGCATCTGCTGCTGGGCCTGTGCGCCGCTGATATCAGGGCGTGGGAATTGCGGCTGAATGGCCTGATCGCCGGGCCGGTCGTCGTGGCGCAGGGGCGTGAAGCCGCACTGCTGCGCCTGCTGGAGCGCAATCCCACGCTGGCACGCACCCGCGGGAATATGGCTGAGGCTTGAGCATGACATCCGCGACGCAATCCATCGTGGTCATTGATTATAATGGCGGCAATCTGGCATCGGCCGCACGGGCCCTGACCCGCGCGGCGGCGGATAGCGGCATCGACGCCGAGGTAACGATTTCGGCCGACCCGCAGGCCGTGCGGAACGCCGACCGGATCGTGCTGCCCGGACAGGGCGCCTTTGCCGACTGCGCCGCCGGGCTGGATGCCGTGCCGGGACTGCGCGCCGCCATCGTTGATGCAACGGATGCCGGCACGCCGTTCCTGGGCATCTGCGTGGGCATGCAGTTGATGGCCGAGCGCGGGCTGGAACACGCCGTCACCCCCGGTTTCGGCTGGGTCGCCGGCGAGATCGCACCGATGGACGCGCCGGGCCTGCGCCTGCCGCAGATGGGGTGGAACCGGCTGGATTTTGTGCCAGACGCCCATCCGCTGACCGATGGGCTGGATGCGGACGCCCACGGCTATTTCGTCCATTCCTATGCGCTGCGCCACGGCGTGCCCGGCGAACTGGTGGCGACCACCGATTATGGCGGCGCGGTGCCGGCGATCGTGGCCCGCGGCAATCGCGCCGGCACCCAGTTCCATGTCGAGAAGAGCCAGACGGTCGGCCTGCGCATCCTGTCCAATTTCCTGCGCTGGACCCCAGCCCGCGAAGGAGCCCCCGCATGACCGGTATCGGCAAATCCACCCACGACCAGCCGCGTGCCGAACGGGTCCAGTCGCTGACGGAAGACGAGCTTCAGGCGCTGTGCGAGGCCACCGACGCCGCGATCCTCGATGGCGGCGGGTTCGGCTGGCTGAACGTGCCGGGGCGCCAGGCAATGGAGCGTTACTTCCGGGGCCTGCTGATGGTGCCGGAACGCATGCTGTTCGTGGTACGGCTGGACGGCATCATCGTCGGTGGCGCCCAACTGGTCCGCCCGCCACGCAACAACGAAGCGCAGGCGATGAGCGCCACACTGATGCATCTCTATGTCGCACCCTATGCCAGGGGGCGCGGGCTTGGCCGGCTGCTGCTTCTGGAAGCCGAGCAATGCGCGCGGGCCATGGGCTACCAGATCCTGAACCTGGATGTGCGCGAAACCCAGGAAGCCGCGATCCGGCTGTTTCGCGCCTTCGGCTTCTATCAATGGGGCACCCATCCCAGCTATGCCCGCGCCGACGGGCGCACGATGCGGGGCCTGTTCTTCACTAAGCGCCTGCAGGACAATGAGCGGGTCGTGCCCGCCCACCCGCAGGCCTCTTCCGTTCCCATTCCCGCGACAGGACCCGCCAGCGTGACCGGCCACAGCCTGACCCTCTACCCCGCCATCGACCTGAAGGACGGCGCCTGCGTGCGCCTGCGCCGGGGCGAGATGGATGATGCCACGGTCTATTCCGACGATCCGGGCGCGCAGGCCCGCGCCTGGATCGCGGCGGGCTGCGGCTGGCTGCATGTGGTCGACCTGAACGGCGCCTTTGCCGGCAAGTCGGCCAACAGCGCCGCCATCGAATCCATCATCGCCAATGCCACCGTGCCGGTGCAGCTTGGCGGCGGATTGCGCGACCTGGGCAGCATCGAGCGCTGGCTGGCCGCCGGGATCACCCGCGTGATCCTGGGCAGCGTCGCGGTGAAGAACCCCGAACTGGTCCGCGCCGCCTGCCGCGCCTTCCCCGGCCGGATCGTCGCCGGCATCGACGCCCGCTCGGGACAGGTTGCCACCGAAGGCTGGGCCGAGACCTCGGACATGAAGGCCATCGAGCTGGGCCGCCGGATGGAGGATGCCGGCGTCGCCGCGATCATCTTCACCGAGATCAGCCGCGACGGCATGCTGACGGGCATCGACATCCCCCAGACCGCCGAACTGGCGAACAGCCTGTCGATTCCGGTCATCGCCAGCGGCGGCGTGGGCAATGTCGAGCACCTGCGCGCGCTGCGGGCCGCGACCGTCACCGCACCGGGCATCGAGGGCGTGATCGTCGGCCGTGCGCTCTATGACGGCCGGGTAGACCCCGTCGACGCGCTGCGGATCCTGTCCTGATGCTGAAACTGCGGGTCATCCCCTGCCTGGACGTGAAGAACGGACGGGTGGTGAAGGGAGTCAATTTCGTCTCGCTGCGCGACGCCGGCGACCCGGTGGAGCAGGCGGCGGTCTATGACGCCGCCGGCGCCGACGAGCTGACCTTTCTGGACATCACCGCCAGCCACGAGAACCGCGACACCATCCTGGACGTGGTCAACCGCACAGCCGAGAAAATCTTCCTGCCCCTGACCGTGGGCGGCGGCGTGCGCACCACCGACGATATGCGCCGCCTGCTGCTGGCCGGCGCCGACAAATGCGCGATGAATTCCGCCGCCGTCAGCCGCCCCGAACTGGTCAACGAGGCCGCCCGCAAATTCGGCAGCCAGTGCGTTGTGGTGGGCGTCGATGCCCGGTCGGACGGGCACGGCTCGTGGGAAGTCTATACCCATGGTGGCCGTACCCCCACCGGCCGCAACGCCATCGACTGGTGCCGCGAGGTGACCGAGCGCGGTGCCGGCGAGATCCTGCTGACCAGCATGGACCGCGACGGCACCCGCAGCGGGTTCGACCTGGAGCTGCTGCGCGCGGCCTGCGGCGCGGTGCGGGTGCCGGTCGTGGCCTCGGGCGGCGTCGGCACGCTGGAACATTTCGTCGAAGGCGCGCGCGCGGGCGCCACCGGCCTGCTGGCCGCCAGCGTGTTCCATTTCGGCCAGTTCACCATCCCGCAGGTCAAGCAGGCGCTGGCGGATGCCGGCCTGCCGGTGCGCCACACGCCAGCCGCCAGATCCTGAACGACGCCGATACGCAAGCGAGGGCACGATGCCAAAAATCCCGAAGACCACGCGCAAGAACGACGACACCAAGGCCACCGGCAAGAAGAGCGTCGCCAAGAAGACGGCCCGGAAAAAGGCCGCCCCCGCTGAAGCCGTCATCAAGGCGGTCCCTTCCCTGCCCGCCGAGCCGGCGGCAACGGCGGAGATTCTGGATCGGCTGTTCAACGTCGTCGTCTCGCGCAAGGGCACCGACCCCGCCGTGAGCCATTCGGCACGCCTGCTGTCACGTGGCCGGCGCAAGATCGCCCAGAAATTCGGCGAGGAAGCGGTCGAATGCCTGATCGAGGCCGTCGCCGGCAACAGCGAGGAACTGATCGGCGAAAGCGCCGACGTGCTGTACCATCTCATCGTCATGTGGGTTGATGCCGGCATCCATCCGTCGGATGTCTGGTCCGAACTGACGCGCCGCCAGGGCATCAGCGGCATTGCCGAAAAAGCCGCCCGCCCCCGCGACCCGTTGGCGGTATAACGCAAGGAGGCATTGTCCATGGCCGTTTCCGGACGGGGTCCCTACGACCCGCAGAACGTCTTCGCCAAGATCCTGCGCGGGGAAATCCCGTGCCGCAAGGTCTATGAAAACGAGTACGCGCTGGCATTCCACGACATCGCGCCCCAGGCACCGGTTCATGTGCTGGTGATCCCCAAAGGGCCCTACGTCTCCTTCGCCGATTTCAGCCAGACCGCCGGCGATGCCGAAATCGCGGGCTTTACCCGCGCGGTCGGCCATGTGGCGGCGCTGCTGGGACTGGAAGAAGACGGTTACCGTCTGCTGGCGAATATGGGCGCCGCCGCCGGGCAGGAAGTGCCGCACTTCCATGTTCATCTGTTCGGTGGGGCCGCGCTGGGGCCGATGCTGCACCGGGGCTGAACGGGCGCCCTTCGTCGGGGCGCTGCCCCGACATCCCGGCAGGAGGCTTGCCTGCCGCACCGCGATTTCAGGGGTGGCGCCGGCCGCGATAGTGGATAAAATATTTCAAAACATTGCCAAAGATGGAAGCGAGCGGGAATGATCGTGTGGAAGAACGCGCCGGTGCGTGGCCTTGCCGTCCTGGCCATGCTGGCCGGCCTGCCGTCGTGCGCGACGACCGCCCAGCGGATCGCGCAGAAGGAGGACCATCTGGCCGCCGCGGGCTTTGCGCTGAAACCCGTCACGTCGCAGCAGCAGCAGACCATGCTGAACCGTCTTCCGCCGCACCATTTCGTCCGCCGGACACACGGCAACAGCGTGTTCTACGTGTTCGCCGACCCGACCGTGTGCGACTGCCTGTATGTGGGCGACCAGGCCGCCTACGACAATTACCAGAGCTATCGCCAGGAGAGGATGATGGCCGACGAGCACGAGATGACGGCCGGCGAATACCAGGACACCATGTGGAACTGGAATGCATGGGGCCCGATGACCGGCCCTGGCTGGGGCGGGTGGAATCCGGCCTGGAACCCCTCCTGGGGCAATTGGGACCCCGGCATGGGCCAGTATAATGCCGGGTGGTAGGCAAGATCGGGCATTGCCGGAGGAGCGGTTCTGTTCTTTGTCGCAGCTCTGTCGAGGGCGATGAATACCAAGTGCCGTCATAGAAGAAACATGCCGCGGCTTTTCGTCGGGGCGTTGCCCCGACACCCCGGCAGGGGCTTACCTCCTGCACCTCAATTACATGAGTATATTTGCCGTAAACTGACGGTTTTTGCCTTCAATGTTGCCGTTATATAAAGTTTGCTGCTTCCCCTAAAGCAGCCATAGAGTGGCGATCATGATGCTTGATGATCTTGGACCACGCATTTGCATTATGGGACCATCCAACAGCGGGAAGTCCACACTGGCGGACGCGATATCACGGGCGCGCGGGCTGAGAACCGTACACCTCGACCAACTGAGCCACCTTCCTCACACTGACTGGGTCTCCAGAAGCCCAGAAGAGTTCATGGCACTTCATGACACGGAAATTTTAGGTTTAAGTTGGGTTATTGAAGGTAATTATTCTCGTCTGCTTCCACAACGGTTGGAGCGCGCCAGTGGGTTTATCCTTCTTGATGCTCCCACCACTGTCAGCCTTTATCGTTATGTTCGGCGCTGCTGGATCAGGAGAGATAGACCGGGCGCTCTAGAGGGCGGCAGTGACACCGTAAAATGGACCATGATACGTCACCTGATCGGCACTACCCGCGTCAATCGCGAGCGATATAAGCGAATGTTCAGGGATATCAGTTTTCCAAAAGTGCAACTCGCTTCTCCCGAAGCTCTGGATGAGTTTTATCGTGTTAATGGCTTGACGCGCAATGCCGCAGGAACTAAAAATAAGTCTTTTATTATGGAAAAAAATTAGAAATATGACCAGTTAATGTGAAGAATATTATTCTTGAACGGATGAGGTGGTTTCCGATGCGCTCTATTATTACAGTAACTGTTATAGTTCTATGTACGACATTTCAGTTTCGTGCATCCAGAGCGGATGAAGCGCATGTCGTTTTGCCTCAAATTGAGGGGAACTGGTCATGTGAGGGATATTTCATTCGAAATAAACGTCCGATTTCTGCAGACATTTCTATCACACACGACGTCCGGAGTGGCGCGCTAGTTCTCCATCATGATGATCGTGCTCCTGGTTCATACCATTCCCTGGAGATCTGGAGTGCCAATAAGGATGGCTCGTTAAAATCCTCAATTAGTGACGCTTACGGCATGCGTTGGTTCACGTCCCAGGGATGGGATGGAAAAAGTCTGAAGCTGAACCGAATAGAAGATGGGACAGTGGCTGAGCAATTTTCCTACGAATTCCAGGCCCCTAACACATTCAAGATTGACTGGGCCGTTAGTCGTGATGGCAACCGGTTGACGACTGGAGATACAATCCTCTGTCATCGGCACACCTAGCCGCTTGTAAAGATAGCCCGGCTACAGCGTCTCGTATCGGCCGTCCATCTCAATTGGCAACAGCTGCTATTTTTTTGCCGCTCCCGGCCAGACCCATTAGGCCCTCATGTCAGTTGTTCATTTTCTATTGCTTACCTGTCGGAACCGGTCGAAGATGCTGCCGTATGGTAGACCGCTACTGTCCTAATCCGGCTGAAGCCCTAGCGACAGCAAGAACTGTATTCCAGGCTCGCTATGAGGCGGCATCCTTCGCTTATGTCGCTGGCTCGATCATGCGCGGTGAAGGCACTTATCTTTCCGATATAGATCTCGTTGTCATCTACGATCATCTCGAGGCCGCACGCCGAGAGAGCTTCATCGTAGGAGACACACCCATCGAGGCTTTCATTCACGATTGCGAGACGTTGGCCTGGTTCGTTAAAGAAGACGTGTCGCGAGGTCGCCCCAGTATTGTGAGTATGATTGCAGAAGGCCAAATTATCGGTCGAGAGCATGAGAGAGCCGAGGCACTGCGCAGAGAGATGTCAGATCTTTTGGCAAAGGGTCCGCCTCCTTTATCGCCCACCGGCTTGAATGCGTTGCGCTATGAATTAACGGATGCAATCGATGACCTTCGCGGCAATCGAACTTTGAGAGAGGTGATAGCGATCGGTGCCTCGCTTCATCCCAAGCTTGTAGAACTCGCATTGCGCGGACGGGGGCGCTGGAATGGTACGGGAAAATGGGCGCCGCGCTTGCTCGGCGAGATAGATAGCGAGCTGGCGGACCAGTTCGATAGAGCCTTCCAAACGCTGTTCACGACCGGCGATGCCCGTCCGGTCATTGACTTGGTCGAAGCGGAACTGGCACCCCACGGAGGAACACTGTTCGACGGTGATTGCCGTGTGGCGCCCGGATTCTGGCGGGTGATTTAACGGCAGCTATTGCTCTTCTTTTGCCGACAGCGGACGTTCCGTATTCCCCGCAAAGCCGCCTAAACGAACAGGGGTGAAGGGGACGACTGTCCCCTTCCGGGTGCAGGGCGGCGCCCTGCGACTTCCTCCCTACCCATCCAACGACTGCAACTCGAACAGTCGCCGATACAACCCGCCCTCATGCGTTACCAGTTCCGAATGCGACCCATCCTCGAGCAGTTCGCCGCGCGCAAAGACCAGAATGCGGTCCAGGCCGACAACGGTGGAGAGGCGGTGGGCGATAACCAGCACGGTGCGGCCCAACATCAGCCGTTCCATGGCCTCCTGCACCAGGATTTCCGATTCCGAGTCCAGGCTGGACGTGGCTTCGTCGAAGATCAGGATCGGGGCGTTGGTCAGGAAGGCGCGGGCGATGGCCACGCGCTGGCGCTCGCCGCCCGACAGCTTGACGCCGCGTTCGCCGACCATGGTGGCGTAACCCTTGGGCAGGCGGTCGATGAAGCCGGCCGCATTGGCCTGGCGCGCGGCCTCCTCGATTTCGGCCATGGAGGCGCCGGGGCGGCCGTAAGCGATGTTCTCGGCCAGCGAGCGATGGAACAGCACCGGTTCCTGCTGCACGATCGCGATCTGCGAGCGCAGGCTGGACTGCGTGACGGTGGCGATGTCGATGCCGTCGATCAGGATCCGGCCCGAGGTCACGTCATACAGCCGCTGCAACAGCTTGATCAGCGTGGTCTTGCCCGAGCCTGACGGGCCGACCAGCGCGACGCGGCTGCCGGCGGGGATGTCGATCGACAGGTCATGGAACAGAGGCCGGGTCTGTGCCTTGTAACCGAACCCGACATGATCGAAGCGGATGGCACCATGCGTGACGTGCAGCGTGCCGGCCCCCGGCCGATCCGCGACGCCCAGCGGCTGGCGATAGATGGCGACCAGTTCTTCCATCTCGTTCACCGAGCGCTGGACCATCGAGATCTGCTGCCCGATATCGCGCAGATAGCCCTGCACCAGGAACACCATGGTGAGCACATACGCCACGTCGCCGGGCCCGGCGCGGCCGCGCCACCACAGCGCCAGCACCGCGCCGATCAGCAGAACCCGCATCAACAGGGCTGCCACGTTCTGTAGATTTCCTGAATTGGTACCCCGGATCCACGACCGTTCCGTCCGCGCCTGCCAGCGCGCCAGGATGCGCGACAGATTGGCGTCCTCGCGCTCTTCGGCACCGAACGCCTTGACGACGGTATTGCAGGTGACGGCATCGGCCAGCGCCGCACCCATGCGGGTATCCCATTTATTGGCCAGCCGGGCCGAGGGCGCGACATAGCGCAAGGTCAGCGATGTGGACATCGCCACCAGCAGGATCGAACTCACCCCCAGCAGCAGGCCCATCGACGGCCAGTGCGCCGCCAGCACCACCGTCGTCGCAGCCAGCACCAGTACGCTGGGCAGCAGCATGAGCATCAGCGTGTCGGCCAGCGTATCAGTGGCCCACATGCCGCGCGTCAATCGGCGCACGGTCGAGCCGGCGAAGGTATTGCCGTGCCAGTCGGTCGAAAAACGCTGGACGCGGGCAAAGGCACTCTCGGCGATGCCGCGCATGGTGCGCGCGGTCAGATGCGTGATGCCCAGATAGGACATGCGGCGCCCGGCGACGCCCAGCAGGCCCAGCAGCACCAGACCGCCGACCAGCCACAGCGCACCGTGCCGGGCGGCCTCCATTGCCGGGGTGGCAACCGCGCCCGCGCCTGCCCCACCGGCGGCGTGCGAGACGTCATCCACGATCCAGCCGGCCAGCAGCGGCGTGGCCACATCGGCCACCGTCGCCACCGAGACGCCCGCCAGCGTCCAGGCCAGCGCGCCGGGATGGCGCAGCCAGCGGCGGATCACGAAATCCAGAACTTCGGCGAATTCGTTGCGCGCGGGGCGTTCCTGGCCCGGGGCGGCGTTTTGGTCTGTCATGATGCTCCGGCCGGTTCTGCCGGCCATCCTTATGCGTCAGCCCCAACCGCGGCGACGGCGCAGGCCGTCGCGTGCCGCGCGGCGCGCGCCCGCGCCGCACGATGGGCATTCTGATCTTGTCCCGGTTTTCAGGCCAAATTATCGCCGTGCCGCCCCCGGAACGCAAGGCGGCGCAGCAGGTCCGCGCGGCCGACGATTTACAGATCGCGCCATCCGGCCGAAAACGGATCGCACCTCACCTTCCACCTTCCGCAGAGACGGCATGACCCGCACCCCAACCGCCCGCCCCGCCGGCGCCCGCCGCCGCATGACGCTGAAGGAAGTCGAACGCTTCATCACCCTGCTGGCCGCCGCCCACCCCAACGCGGAAAGCGAACTGGATTTCGTCGACGACTACACGCTGCTGGTCGCCGTCGCCCTGTCCGCGCAGGCCACCGACGTCTCGGTCAACCGCGTGACCAAGGGCCTGTTCCGCGACGCCCCCAACCCCGCCGCCATGGTGGCGCTGGGCGAGGAGGCAGTCGGCGAGCATATCCGCAGCATCGGCCTGTGGCGCACCAAGGCCCGCAACGTCGTCGCCTTGTCGCAGGCCCTGCTAGACCTGCACGGCGGGCAGGTGCCGCACGACCGCGCGGCGCTGGAAGCCCTGCCCGGCGTGGGCCGCAAGACCGCAAACGTGGTGATGAACGTGGCCTTCGGCGACAGCACCATGGCCGTCGATACCCATATCTTCCGCATCGGCAACCGCACCGGCCTGGCCCCCGGCAAGACCCCCCGCGCGGTGGAAGACCAACTGGTGGCGCGCATCCCCGCGCCCATGCTGCGCCCGGCCCATCACTGGCTGATCCTGCACGGACGCTATGTGTGCAAGGCTCGCCGGCCGGATTGCTGGCGGTGCCCGGCGATCGAGCCTTGCCAGTATACGGCGAAGGTGTTGATTGCGCCTTGAGGTTGTTCTTTTTTGAAAAAAAAGAACCAAAAAACTTTTGATCTGTTCAGGAGTTTTTGGCTGGGGCACACGATGCCCCTGAACGGATAAAAGTCTTTGGGGCTGGCATAGGTAAGCGATTTATCTGGACCGCGGTGGTGGCAGGTTAACCCATTGGGTGAGGATTTTCACGAGCTTTGCGGGCGAGCGGTAGTTGAAGCGCCATTCGCATTCCGCGAGGAAGAGATGAAAGTCTTTCCGTGGTATTCCGTTGTATCGACGCAAGTGACGCTTGGCCTGGCTCCAGAAATTCTCGATGCCGTTGATATGGTTCGTGCCGTCAGCGAAGCGCGTGCCATGATGGATGCGATAATGATGGAACTCCGAGACATCGAGTTTGTCGTATGCGTGCCATGAATCGCTATAGACAATTGAATCAGCCTGAACTTTCTCCCTGATGATCGGCATGAGCGTCTTATGGCCGGCGTTGGGTATCATCACGGCGTGGACCCGACCGCGACGTTTGAGCAGGCCAAAGACTGCAACCTTTCCCGCAGCGCCTCGACCATGCTTGCCTTTGCGGTGTCCGCCGAAATAGCTTTCATCGACTTCGACCTCACCCTCGATGGGTGCCTCATGGGCGATCTGTTCTGCGATCGTCTCACGCAATTTGCGATAAAATAGTGTTGCCGTATTGCGATTGACGCCCACGAGTTCTGCAGCACTGCGCGCCGGCGTGCCAGCAACGAAGTGCTCCAGGAGCCGTTTTTGGGTGCCGACAGGTAGGCGGCTGCGGCGACGTAGTTTCATGCGACATATCAAGCCTCTGTCGGCTTACCTATGCCAGCCCCAAGTCTTTTTGCTTCTTTTTCGGAAGACAAAAGAAGACTTACTCCCTCTGCGCCAACGGCAGCACCGGCATCCCGTGCTGCCCCGGCGCCAGCACCCAGGGCCGTCCCCCGCGCCAGTCACGATCCGAGATCACCACCGGGCCGGCAGAGTGCAGAAAGACGGCCTGCGCACCGCTTTTCCAGGTCTCCAGCGTGTCGAGCATGCGCGCGCCGGAGCACCCCGCATCATCGGGGGCCAGCGTGATCAACAAGTCCAGCCCGACACATCTGGCCGGTGGCGCACCCCGCAGGCGGAGCGCCACACGCCCTCCATTCAGCACGCACAATCCGTCGCGACAGGTTGTGTTTCCATTACCGGCCAACGGCACGATCGGCAGCGCCAGGGCCTGATGCCAATCGTCTTCGACCAGCCGTTCGCTACCGGGATGGGGGCCGACGCGCAACACGGCGCCATCACGCACCGCCACCGTCCGTCCATCGGGTGACAGCAGCAGATCCGGCCGCACGACCAGAAAGGGCACGGTCAGCGCCAGCACCATCGGGCCCACACCCCACCAGCGCCATCGGCCCACCCAGAGGCAAAGCCAGCACAGGCCCAGCACCCATATCGCCAGCCCCCATCCCGGCATGGCCGGCACCGCCAGCCGCGCCGCCGGCCAGCCGGAAACCATGCGCGCCAGATCGAGGATCAGCCCGATGCCCCAGCCCATCGGCACCAGGGCCACGGATTCGATCCCCCATGGCATCAGAAACAGGGACAGCAAGCCCAGCGGCAGGACCCACATGGCCATCAGCGGCACCGCCAGCAGATTGGCCAGCACGAACCAGGGCTGGAGCGTACCGAAATGCGCCATCACCACTGGCACCGTCGCTCCGCCGGCCAGCAGGCTGGCCTGCGCCAGATGCGCGACATGATGCAGGAAGCGCCGCCACCAGCCGGGCTGCTCGATCAGGCGGGCCATGAGCGGACGTGTGACCTCGGCACCCGCCGCCAGCGCCATGACGGCGGCCAGCGACATCTGCAACGGAGTCTCCAGCAGATCGGCCGGCCCGGTCAGCAGCAGCAGGATCGCCCCGACCGCCAGCCCGCGCAGCGACAGCGCCCGCCGGCCGGTGACGATCGCCAGCACCACCAGCGCCGCCATGGTCAGGCTGCGCAGGGCGGGCAGATGCGCGCCCGTCAGCGCCACATACATGATACCGGCCGCCAGCCCGGCGATGGCGGCAATCGAGCGGCACGGCCAGTACAACGTCGCCCGTTCCGAACACGCCAGCAGCAGCCGCGCCGCCGCCACCGAGACCCCCATGACAATACCCAGATGCAGGCCCGCCACCGCCAGCAGATGGGCCAGCCCCGCATCGGCAAATGCATCGCGATCCGCCTGCGCCATGCCGACGGCCGAGCCGGTCAGCACCGCCGTTGCCACCCCGCCCGCAGCACCCGGCAGAACCCGGACAATCCGGGCCGAGATCAGTTCGCGCCATCCCTCCAGCGACGACGCACCCGGCACGGGCCCGAGCGCCTCCGCCCGGCCCAATGCCGTTCCGCTGCCGGCGGTCCCGTCGAAATAGGCGCGGCGTTGCCGGTCGGGGCCGCCGGGCAAGGACGGTGGGGCCAGCGGCCGCAACAGAGCGCGAACCCGCACCACCATGCCCGGAACGGGCACCAGCGGATCGTCGGCGCGCAAACGCACGCGCAGGATGCGCCTTAGGGGCGGCATGCCGGAATCCAGCGGGTCGTCCAGCACCGCGCTGGCCAGATCCAGCCGAAGGACGGAGGGACCATCGCCCGGCAACAACGCCACGGCCACGACACGGCCGGTCACGATGGTCGCCCGCGCCGGCAGGTCGGGCAAAGGCGGCTGGCGATGCGTGGCCCAGAACGCGGCGAGAAACCCCACAGCCAGCGTCGCCACACCACCGCCCAGCAGGCGCGGCGCCAGCGCGAACGGCCGCCACCCGATCCAGCCGAGCCCCAACACCGCAATGCCGGCCCAGGCCAGCACCTCAGGCATCCCCGGCTCGTGCCGCAACCGGAAATACCACGCGATGCCCAGCCCCAGCCCGACCGGCAGCCACAGCGCCAGACGCCTCTGCTCCGCCAGCAGCAGCCCGACGAGCCTGTCCCGTTCTTTTTTGAAAAAAAGAACCAAAAAACTTTTAGCCTTTTAAGGGGGGAAAACCGCCGGACCAGACGGAATGCCGACAACAGATTAAAAGTCTTTTTGCTTCTTTTTCTTCAGAAAAAGAAGAGACAAACACCCCCACCCCGCAACGCTCCCATACCGGCGCCCCCTGTCGGCAAACATCGTCTCATGGTAAGGAGCCGGCTCATGACCGTTCGTACGCGCTTCGCACCGAGCCCGACGGGGTTGCTGCATATCGGCAACGCCCGCGCCGCCCTGTTCAACTTCCTCTATGCCCGCCACCATGGGGGAAAATTCCTGCTTCGTGTCGAGGACACGGACCGCGAACGCTCGACCCAGCATGCGGTCGACGTGCTGTTCGACGGGCTGGCCTGGATGGGCATCACCCCGGACGAGGAACCGGTGTTCCAGTCCACGCGCCAGGCGCGGCATGCCGAGATCGCGCACCACCTGCTGGCGCAGGGGCTGGCCTATCGCTGCTACTGCACGCAGGAAGAATTGCAGCAGATGCGCGAGCAGGCGATGGCCGAGGGCAGGCCGCCCCGCTACAACGGCTACTGGCGCGATCGCGATCCGTCCGAAGCCCCGCCCGGCGCGCCCTATACGGTGCGCATCCGCGCCCCGCGCGAGGGCGAGACGGTGATCCAGGACCTGGTGCAGGGCGATGTCCGCGTCGCCAATGCCGAGATGGACGACATGATCATCCTGCGCGCCGACGGCACGCCGGTCTACCAGCTCGCGGTGGTGGTGGACGACCATGACATGGACATCACCCATGTCATTCGGGGCGACGACCATCTGACCAACACTTTCCGCCAGGCGATGATCTATCGCGCCATGGGCTGGGACCTGCCGAAATTCGCGCATCTGCCGCTGATCCACGGGCCGGACGGCGCCAAGCTGTCCAAGCGGCACGGCGCGCAGTCGGTCGTGGAATTCCGCGACATGGGCTACCTGCCCGAGGCGCTGAACAACTACCTGCTGCGGCTGGGCTGGGGCCATGGCGACGCCGAGATCCTGTCGCGCGACGAGCAGATCCAGCTGTTCGATCTGGACGGCGTCGGCCGGTCGCCTTCGCGCATGGATTACGCCAAGCTGCTGCACCTGAACGGCGTGTGGCTGCGCCAGGCCGACGATGCGCGCCTGACCAACGACGTGCTGGAACGCCTGACGGGGCGCGAGGGCGTGACGGTGGACGACACGCTGCGCGCGCGCGTGCTGACGCTGATGCCCGGCCTGAAGGAACGCGCCAAGACGCTGGTCGAACTGGCCGACAGCGCCGCCTTCCTGGGCCGGCATGTGCCGCTGGCGTTCGACGCCAAGGCCGAGAAGCTGCTGACCGACGACGCCCGCACCATGCTGGGCAAGCTGGCCCGCGACCTCGCGGTGCTGGCGGAATTCGATGCACCCTCGATCGACGCCGCCCTGCGCCATTTCGCCGAGAACCACGGCCACAAGCTGGGCCAGGTGGCCCAGCCCCTGCGCGCCGCGATGACCGGCGGCGCGACCTCGCCGGGCATCGACGCCACGCTGGCCGCCCTGGGCCGGGACGAGGTGATGGCCCGGCTGGGAGCCGTCGCCCGATGAACGACAGCCCGCGCGCGGCGCCGCCCCGGTTCTTCCCGCAGCACGGGCGGCACCTGCTGGGTCTTCAGGGCATGCATCCGACCCGGATCGTGCCCTTCCTGGACCTGGCCGAGAGCTACGCGCTGATGAACCGCTCGCGCCAGACGCCGCGCGACCGGCTGCGCGGGCGCACGGTCATCAATCTGTTCTTCGAGGACAGCACGCGCACCCGCACCTCGTTCGAACTGGCCGCGAAGCGGCTGGGGGCGGACGTGGTCAACATGACGGTGGCCACCTCGTCGGTGAACAAGGGCGAGACGCTGCTGGACACCGCCGCCACGCTGAACGCGATGCGCACCGACCTGCTGGTGGTACGCCATTCGCAGTCCGGCGCGCCGGCGCTGCTGGCCCGCAAGGTCGAGGCCAGCGTGATCAATGCCGGCGACGGCACCCACGAGCACCCGACCCAGGCCCTGCTGGACGCCCTGACCATCCGCCGGCATTTCGGCACGCTGCACGGGCTGACGGTGGCGATCTGCGGCGATGTGAGCCATAGCCGGGTGGCACGGTCGAACATCCACCTGCTGACGGCCATGGGGGCCAAGGTGCGGGTGGTCGGCCCGCCGACGCTGATCCCGGGCGCCATCGGCGCGCTGGGCGTGGATATCCATTATACGATGGAAGACGGGCTGCGCGACGCCGACGTGGTGATGATGCTGCGCATGCAGCGCGAGCGGATGAATGGCGGGCAGGTACCCAGCCCGCGTGAATATTTCCGTTTCTACGGGCTGGACCTCAAGCGGCTGGCCCTTGCCCGCCCAGGCGCACTGGTGATGCATCCCGGCCCGATGAATCGCGGTGTCGAGATCGAAAGCCGCGTCGCCGATTCAGACCAGAGCGTGATCCGCGAGCAGGTCGAAATGGGAGTGGCCGTGCGCATGGCCGTCCTGGACCTGCTGTCGCGCGCCGGAGACCAGACGTGAGCGCTTCCCACCCGGCCCAACCCGTCCTGTTCGAGAATGTCCGCCTGATCGACCCCGCGCGGGGGCTGGACCGGCCCGGACGCCTGCTGGTCAAAGGCGGCGTGATCGCCGGCATCGACCTGCCGGACGCCGAAGGCGTGCCCGACGGCGCCCATGTGGTCGATGGCGGGGGCGCGGTGCTGTGCCCCGGCCTGGTCGATATGCGGGTGGCGATCGGCGAACCCGGATTCGAATATCGCGAAACCGTGGCCTCGGCGGCGCGGGCGGCGGCGGCGGGCGGCATCACCACCATGGCGGTGCTGCCCAACAGCCAGCCGGCGATCGACGACCCGGCGCTGGTGCGGCACCTGCGCGCGCGCGGCGAGGAAACGGGCACGGTCTCGATCCTGCCCTACGGCGCGCTGACACGCGGGTGCGCGGGCACCGAAATGGCCGAGATCGGCCTGCTGGACGAAGCCGGCGCGGTCGCCTTCACCGACGGCACGCGGGCGCTGGCCGACGCGCGCATGATGCGGCTGGCCCTGACCTATGCCAGGGGCTTCGACGCGCTGGTCGTCCAGCATCCCGAGGACCCGTCGCTGGCGCGCGGCGGCTGTGCGACGGATGGCGAACTGGCAACGCGCCTGGGCCTGCCAGGCATTCCCACGGCGGCCGAGGCGATCATGATCGCCCGTGACCTGCGACTGGCCGAACTGACGCGCGGGCGGCTCCATTTCGCCCATGTCTCGACGGCCGAGGGGCTGGAGCTGATCCGGAGCGCCAAGGCGCGCGGCCTGCGCGTAACCTGCGACACCGCGCCGCCCTATTTCGACCTGAACGAAACCGCGATCGGCGATTTCCGCACTTATGCCAAGCTGTCGCCGCCGCTGCGCGGCGAAGCCGACCGGCTGGCGGTCTGCGCCGCGCTGGCCGACGGCACGATCGACGCCATCGCGTCCGACCACGCGCCTTGCGACGCCGACGACAAGCGCCAGCCCTTCGCCGTGGCCTCGGCCGGCGGCACCGGGCTGGCGACCCTGCTGGCCGTCACGCTAGCGCAGGTGCATGGCGGCACGCTGGCGCTGATCGACGCGCTGGGCCTGCTGACCCACCGGCCCGCCGCCCTGCTGGGCAGCAACGCCGGCACGCTGGCCGAGGGTGCCGCCGCCGATCTGTGCCTGTTCAACCTCGATCGCGCCTGGAAGATCATGGCCGACGCCCTGCCGGGCCGCGCCCGCAACACGCCCTTCGACGGACGGGCGGTGGAAGGCCGGGTGCTGGGCACATGGAAGGCCGGCCGGCAGGTCTTCGGCCAGGACGCGGCATGATGGCCGAGACACTCCCCAACTACGTCCTGCAATTGCTCGCCGCCATCGCCGTGCTGGCCTACGGCATCGGCAGCATTCCCTTCGGCCTGCTGCTGACGCAACTGGGCGGCGCGGGCGATATCCGCGCCATCGGGTCGGGCAATATCGGCGCGACCAACGTCTTGCGCACCGGCCGGCGCGGGCTGGCGGCGGCAACGCTGCTGCTGGATGGCGGCAAGGGCGCGTTCGCGGTGCTGTGCGGCTTCATCCTCTCGCCCTTCCACACCGCCCCGGCTATGGCGGTGGCGGGCCTGTTCGCCGTGATCGGCCATTGCTTTCCCATCTGGCTGAAATTCAAGGGCGGCAAGGGCGTGGCCACCGGGCTGGGGGCGGCGCTGGCGCTCTCGCCGCTGACCGGCCTCGCCTGCTGCGCGCTGTGGCTGGGCGTGGCGAAGCTGACGAAGATCTCTTCGGCCGGGGCGCTGGCCGCGTTCGTGGCCATGCCGGTGCTGCTGGCCGTGCTGAGCGGCGACCCGCGCGGCCCGATTCCGGTGGCGGGGCTGCTGATCGCGCTGCTGGTCGTCGCGCGGCATCACGGCAATATCCGCCGCCTGCTCAACGGCACCGAGCCGCGAATCGGACGGAAAAATCCGTGACACCGGCCGGGCCGCTGGCCGCGCGCCTTCGGCTGGCACGCAGCGAAGGCGTCGGCCCGGTCGGCTATCGCAAGCTGCTGCTCGATTACGGCGACGCGGAAAGCGCGCTGGCCGCCTTGCCGGCACGGGCCCGCGCCGCCGGCCGGGCGCGGGTGCTGCGCATTCCCCCCGCAGACGAGATCGCGGCGGAAATCGAGGGCACGGCGGCGCTCGGCGGCCGGATCCTGATGCTGGGCGACCCCGACTACCCGCCGCTGCTGGCCGCCATCCATGACGCCCCGCCGGCCCTCTCGATCCTGGGCGACCCGGCCCGACTGAATGGATGCTGCGTCGCCATCGTGGGCGCGCGCAATGCTTCCTCCAACGGCGCGCGCATGGCCGAAAGCCTGGCCGCGACGCTGGCGGCACAAGGCATCACCGTGGTCTCGGGCCTGGCGCGAGGCATCGACGCCGCCGCCCATGTCGGCGCGCTGCGCGCCGGCACCACCATCGCCGCCGTCGCCGGCGGGCTGGACCGTCCCTACCCGGCGGAACACACACAATTGCAGGACAGGATTGCGCAATACGGCGCGGTGGTCACCGAAACCCCGCTGGGTATCGCGCCGCAGAGCCGGCATTTCCCCCGCCGCAACCGCCTGATCGCCGGCCTGTCGCTGGGCTGCGTGGTCGTCGAGGCCGCCTTGCGCTCGGGCAGCCTGATCACCGCCGATCTGGCGGCGGGCTATGGCCGCACGGTCTTCGCCGTGCCCGGATCGCCGCTGGACCCGCGCAGCCGGGGCGCCAATTCCCTGCTGCGGCGCGGCGCGATCCTGACCGAAAGCGAAAACGATATCCTGGCCGAACTGCCCGATGCGGCAGCGCGCGATCTCTTTTCCACCGACGCATCGACTGGCGCGCCAACCCGGCCCGGCGGGCTGGCGCAAAGCCTCGCACCCTGGCCGGAACCGCCGCCCCAGGCCGGCCCCGAACCCCCGCCGGACACCCCCGGCGAGGCCTCCGATATCCGTCAGGCGGTCCTGACTCTGCTGTCATTCACACCAACGCCGGTTGACGATCTTGTAAGGCGCTGCCAGTTCTCGACATCGGCGATCCTGACCGTACTGTCGGAACTGGAACTGGCAGGCGACATTGAAACCCTTCCCGGCGGGAGTGTCGTCCTACCATCCCTGTCCGACGGAGGCTGACGGACGCCGGAACGAGATGCGTGATCCGGAGACAGAATGACTGACGTGGTCGTGGTCGAATCGCCTGCCAAGGCGAAGACGATCAACAAGTATCTGGGAGACGGCTTTACCGTTCTGGCGTCGTTCGGCCATGTCCGCGACCTGCCGCCCAAGGATGGCAGCGTCCGCCCGGACGAGAATTTCGCCATGGACTGGGAAGCCGACGAACGCGGCAACCGGCAGATCGCGGCCATCGCCAAGGCGCTGCGCGGGGCCAAGACCCTGTATCTGGCCACTGACCCGGATCGCGAGGGCGAGGCGATTTCCTGGCATGTCCGCGCGATGCTGGAGGAGCGGAAGCTGCTGAAGGGCGTGGATGTCCAGCGCGTCACCTTCAACGAGATCACCAAATCCGCCATCCGCACCGCGATGGCCCACCCCCGCGACCTCGACCAGCCGCTGATCGAGGCCTATCTGGCCCGCCGCGCGCTGGATTACCTGGTGGGCTTCACCCTGTCGCCGGTCCTGTGGCGCAAGCTGCCGGGCTCGCGCAGCGCCGGCCGCGTGCAGTCGGTCTCGCTGCGGCTGATCTGCGAGCGCGAAGCCGAGATCGAGAGCTTCAAGAGCCGGGAATACTGGACGGTCGCCGCCCAGTTCACCACGCCCGAGGGCGCGCCCTTCACCGCGCGCCTGACCCATCTGGCCGGCCAGAAGCTGGACCAGTTCGACCTGCATGACGAAGCCGGGGCCATGGCGGCCAAGGCGACCGTCGAGGGCGGGAAATTCGCGGTGCGCTCGGTCGAGCGGCGCAAGGTCCGCCGCAACCCGCCGCCGCCCTTCACCACCTCGACCATGCAGCAGGAAGCCTCGCGCAAGCTGGGCATGGGCGCGCAGGCGGCGATGCGCGTCGCGCAGCAACTGTACGAAGGCATCGACCTGGGCGGCGAGACGGTCGGTCTGATCACTTATATGCGAACCGACGGCGTGCAGATGGCCGGCGAGGCGATTACCGCCATCCGCGCGCATATCGGCAGCAGCTTCGGCGCCCCCTACGTGCCGGAAAAGGCACGGATCTACTCCACTCGCGCCAAGAACGCGCAGGAAGCGCACGAGGCGATCCGCCCCACCGACGTCGCCCGCACCCCCGCCGAGGTCGCCCGCTATCTGAGCGACGAGCAGCGACGGCTGTACGAACTGGTGTGGAAGCGCTCGGTCGCCAGCCAGATGCAGTCGGCGGAACTGGACCAGGTGATCGTCGAGATCGCGGATGCCGCCGGCGCCGCGACCCTGCGCGCCAACGGCTCGATCATCGCTTTCGACGGCTTCCTGAAACTGTACAGCGAAGGCCGCGACGACGCCGCGAAGGACGACCAGGACGACGAAAGCCGGATGCTGCCGCCGATGCGCGAGCGCGACCCGCTGAAGACCGGCGCCGTCGCGGCCGACCAGCATTTCACCCAGCCGCCGCCGCGCTATTCGGAAGCGTCGCTGGTCAAGAAGATGGAAGAGATCGGCATCGGCCGTCCCTCCACCTATGCCTCGATCCTCTCGGTGCTGCGCGACCGCAATTACGTGCGACTCGAGGCCCGGCGCTTCGTGCCCGAGGACCGGGGGCGGCTGGTGACGGCGTTCCTGACCTCGTTCTTCGAACGCTATGTCGATACCGGCTTCACGGCGGGGCTGGAGGAGCAGCTCGACGACATCTCGGGCGGCCGGGCCGAATGGCGCGACGTGATGTCGGCCTTCTGGCGCGATTTCTCCCACGCGGTGGACCAGACGAAGGATCTGAAGATCTCCGACGTCATCAACGCGCTGGATGCCGACCTGGCGCCCCATTTCTTCCCGCCGCGCCCCGACGGCACCGACCCGCGCGTCTGCACGGCCTGCGGCACCGGCCGGCTGGGCCTGAAGCTGGGGCGCTACGGCGCCTTCATCGGCTGCTCGAACTATCCGACCTGCCAGTTCACCCGCCGCCTGGTGGTGGATTCGAAGGAGGAAGGCGAGGCCGACACGCTGAAGGACGGCATGCGCGTGCTGGGCCAGGCCCCGAGCGGCGAGGACGTGACCGTCAAGCGCGGCCCGTGGGGGCTCTACGTCCAGCAGGGCGAGCCCAATCCCGAGGACAAGAAGGCCAAGCCGAAGCGCGCCACCATCCCGCGCGGCATCGAGGGCGACAAGATCACGCTGGAGCAGGCGCTGGGCCTGCTGTCCCTGCCGCGCATGGTGGGCATCCACCCCGAGACCGGCGAGCTGATCGAGGCCGGGCTGGGCCGCTTCGGGCCGTATGTGAAGATGGGCGCCATCTACGGGTCGCTGGACAAGGATGACGACATCCTGACCGTCGGGCTCAACCGCGCGGTCGACGTGCTGGCACGCAAGCTGGCCTCGGTCCGCACCATCGCGCCGCATCCCAGGGACGGCGAGCCGGTGATGGTGCGCAAGGGCCGCTTCGGGCCCTACATCCAGCACGGCCAGATGGTGGTGAACGTGCCCCGTGGCGAGGCGATGGAAGACGTGACGCTGGACCAGGCGGTGGCGCTGCTGGCCGAGAAGGGCAAGCCGCTGAAGCCCAAGGGCAAGGCCGCCGCCAAGAAGACGACCGCCAAGACCGCCACCCGCAAGACAGCAGCTAAGACCACGAAGAAAGAGCCCACCGCCGACGGAGCCGAAGCCCCGGCCCGCAAGCCCGCCCGCGCCAAAAAGGCGGCCCCGGCGGAGGGCGCCGAAAGCCCGGCGAAGCGAAGCCGGCGCACGGCGGCCAAGGCCGAGTGACGATGGCGGGGAGGAAGCCTTCCGACCCCCAGTCGTCGCCCGACACGCCGCCCGATACGCTGCCCGAACCCGCCGCCCCTTCCCGGGCCGGCGGGCTTCCGGATCGCGAGACCCTGCGCCGGTTCGTGACCGAGGCCACCGGCCGCGTCGGCAAGCGCGAAATCGCGCGCGCATTCGGCCTGGGCCCGGAACACAAGGCGGCGTTGCGCGACATGCTGCGCGAGCTGGCACTGGACGGCGCGCTGGTCCCGGCCGGCGCGCGCCGCTTCCGCGCGTCCAGCGCCATGCCCGAGGCCACGGTGGTGCAGGTCACCGGCACCGACCCGGACGGCGACCCGATCGCCCGCCCGGTGGTGTGGGAGGGCGACGGCCCCGCGCCCGTCATCTTCATGCACCCCGAGCAGAAGGGCCGGCCCGCGCTGGCGCCGGGCGAACGGGTGGTGGCGCGCCTCAAGCGCGTCGGCCCCGGCCGCTACGAGGGCCGCACCCTGCGTCGGCTGACCGACGCACCGGGCCGGGTCGTCGGCCTGTTCCGCGCCACCGCGCCCGACCCGGCGGCCCCGCCGCGCCGGGTGCAGGAGGCCGGGCGCATCGTGCCCGCCGACCGGCGCGCCAAGGCGGAATGGATCGTCCCGGCGGGCGAGACGATGGGCGCCGAAAATGACGAGATCGTGGTCGCCGAGCCGCTGCCGATGGCGGGGCATGGGCTGAAGCCCGCCCGCATCGTCGAACGGCTGGGTCCGATGGGCGACGCCCGCTCGGTCAGCTTGCTGGCGATCCACACCCACGCCATCCCCCACCAGTTCTCCGCCGACGCGCTGGCCGAGGCCGAGCGCGCGCGCGGCGTCCCGGCGGAAGGCCGCGAGGACCTGCGCGGGGTCCCGCTGATCACGATCGACGGCGCCGACGCCCGCGATTTCGACGATGCCGTGTATGCCGAGCCCTGGTCCGGGCCGGAAGGCACCGGCTTCCGCCTGATCGTGGCCATCGCCGACGTGGCGCATTACGTGCGCCCCGGCTCGGCGCTGGACAGCGAGGCAAGGCGGCGCGGCAATTCGGTCTATTTCCCCGACCGCGTGGTGCCGATGCTGCCCGAGGCGCTGTCGAACGGCTGGTGCTCGCTGCGCCCCGGCGAGGATCGCGGCTGCCTGTTCGTCGAAATCCATATCGACGCGGCGGGCCGGAAACTGCGCCACCGCTTCGGCCGGGGCCTCATGCGCAGCGCCGCGCGCCTGACCTATGACGAGGTCCAGGCGATCGCGGACGGCGCGCAGGACAACCCCTTGCCCGAGGGCATGATGGAAACGCTGTTCGATGCGTGGCGTGCCCTGTCGACGGCGCGGACGCAACGTGGCACGCTGGAACTCGACGTGCCGGAACGGGTGGTGCGACTCGACGAAACCGGGCGGATCACCGCCATCGAGCCCCGCATCCGCCACGACAGCCATCGCCTGATCGAGGATTTCATGGTGCTGGCCAACGTCGCCGCCGCCGAGGAACTGGAACGCCGACGCCGGCCGTGCCTGTACCGCATCCACGCCCCGCCCTCGCCGGAGCGCGCCGAGTCGATGCGCGACAATCTCTCCGCCATGGGATTCACCGTGCCGCCGGTCGGCACGCTGCATGCGCGCGATCTGGCCGGGGTGCTGGCCCGCGCCGCCGAGGGCGACGCGCCCACGCTGGTCAGCGAGACCATCCTGCGGGCGCAGAGCCAGGCCGAATACAGTCCGGAGAATATCGGCCATTTCGGGCTGGCGCTGTCCGCCTACGCGCATTTTACCAGCCCGATCCGCCGCTATGCCGACCTGATGGTGCATCGGGCGCTGATCGGCATGGGCACCCACCCGCCCGATGCGATGCCGGCCGCCGACGCGGCGAAGCTGGAGGAGATCGGTACGCAGGTCAGCACCGCCGAGCGGCGCGCCATCACGGCCGAGCGCGAGACCACCGAACGCTACGTCGCCGCCTGGCTGGCCGACCGGGTCGGCGCGGAATTTACCGGCCATGTGTCGGGCGTGACCCGGTTCGGCGTGTTCGTGACATTGACGCGGACGGGGGCCAGCGGTCTGGTGCCGGTATCGACCCTGCCCGACGATGTCTGGACCCATGACGACAAGACCCACACCCTGCGCGGCCGCGACAGCGGACTGGTTCTGCGGCTGGGCCAGCCGGTCACGGTGCGGCTGGCCGAGGCAACGCCGGTGACGGGCGGCCTGCTCTTCACCCTGACGGACCCGCCGCCGCTGCCCGCGCGCCGCGCCCGCAGCCAGCGCCCGCGCTGATGCGCCCCCGCGCCGCCTCATCGCGGTGGATCGGCCGCCGTCTGCGGCTGCCGGCCCGTTCGATCGCGATCATGCTGGTCGTCATCTACCTGATGACGCCGAGGCTGGCCGCAGCCGAGCCGGCCAGTCCGGCGCTGGACACCAGCATGACGCAGGCCGTGCTCAACGCGGCCCTGACCTTCCTGCTGCCCCGCACGCTGGAAAGTCACACCTCGCGCGATTTCTGCCTGTGGGGCCTGAACGGCCTGAGCGCGATCGACCCGTCCCTGACCGTGACCGACCGCGACGGCACCGTGCAGCTCGCCTTCGGGCAGGACGTGCTCCTGCGCGTGCCCGACCCGGCCGAGACCGACCAGGCCGGCTGGACCGACGTGACGGTGCGGCTGATGCAGGCGGCGTGGGGCCGGTCCTCCGCCGTGCGCGACGCCGGCGGCGGCGGATTGCTGCAAGGGTTCTTCGACGAACTGTTCAACCATATGGACCCGTATTCGCGCTACGTCGCGCCCGCCCCGGCGACGACCGACCGCGATACCCGCACCGGCGGCGAGGCCGGCACGGGCCTGACGCTGGGGCATGACGCGCGCTCGATCCTGATCACGGCGGTCAATGCCAACGGGCCGGCCTGGCCGGCGGGCCTCGTGGTCGGGCAGCGCCTCTATGCGGTCAACGGCCGGTCCACCCGCGACCAGACGCCCCAGACCGTCACGCAATGGCTGCTGGGCGACCCCGGCAGCAAGGTGACGCTGCTGGTGGGCGACGAGCGCGCGCGCCGCACCATCACGCTGCACCGCGCCTCGGTACCGCCCGAGACGGTCTTCGCCTATGCCGACGGGCATGTGGTGGTCATCCGCATCACCGCCTTTTCCGCCGATACCGCGCAGGAAATGAGCCAGTATCTGGACCAGGCGAGCGACGACCCGCACCTGCGCGGATTGGTGATGGACCTGCGCGGCAACCGGGGTGGCGTGCTGCAACAGGCGGTCACGGCCAGCGCCCTGGTGCTGGATCGCGGCGTGGCGGTGGTCACGCACGGGCGCGACGCGCAGGCCAACCATGTCTGGGCCGTGCAGGGCGGCGACATGACCGGCGGCGTGCCGATCGTGGTGCTGGTGGACGGCCGCACCGCCAGCGCCGCCGAGATCCTGGCCGCCGCGCTGGCCGACCACCGGCGCGCCGTGGTGGTCGGCAGCGCCACGCTGGGCAAGGGGCTGGTGCAGACGATCGGCCAGATGCCCGACGGCGGCGAACTGTTCGTGACCTGGAGCCGCGTCCTGGCGCCGCTGGGCTGGCCGCTGCAAGGGCTGGGTGTGATGCCGCAGGTCTGCACCAGCCGGGGCGAGGCCGACCTGGAACGGCAGCTCCAGAACCTGGCGGCCGGCCAGGTGGACATGCGCGAGACCGTGCAGGCCACGCGCGCCGTCCGCTTCCCCGTCGCCGTGTCGCGCATCCTCGACCTGCGCAAGGCGTGCCCCGCCGCGATCGGCACCGATTCCGACCTCGACGCCGCCCGCTCGCTGATCGACAATCCGGCGGAATATCGCGCGGCCCTGTCCGCCATCCCGGAAGAAAGCGCCTATGCCCCCCAGGCCGAATAAGAAAATACGCGCCGCCCGTCCGGAACGCGGATCGTGACGGAAGCCCGGCTGCGCGCCGGCCTGTGGGCTTCCGCCGTGGTCCGGCATGCGAACCAGAGCGGCCACCCCGCGATGGTCCTGCGGCGCGGTGACGCCGACGCCGGCGGCATCCTGGCCGTCCTGCTGGGGCGCGACGGCCGCCTGTCGGTGCTGGCCCAGACCAGGGCGCCGGACGGCAGTCCCGCGTGGATTCGCGGCACCGGGCCCGACCCGGTCGACCAGGCCGCCGCCGATGCCTATGTCGCCCGCCAGGTGGGGCGCGACCCCGACCTGTGGGTGCTGGAATTCGATGCCCCGGACCTCACCCCGCCCTTCGAGGCAACCCTGCTCTGACCCCCCAGGCGGGAACCCACGGGGTGTGTCGTGCGCTCCACACCCGTCCCCTCTCGACTGTCCGGCGCCGGTCAGGCCGCCGCGCATGCCACCCTATGGATTGCCATCGGCGCGTCTTTCGGCAAAGAAGACAGAAATATAAAGGGCGACGCGCGTTCATTCGACCGGGCCGCACAGTCAGCATACCCGGCTAAGGGAGAAACCAGACCATGACAGTGCGGCACGGATTGCTCGGAGGAACGATTCTGGCGGCGGCGTTCGCTTTCGGTTCCACCCTCTCCGTTGCCCCGGCCTTCGCCCAACCCGTCCAGGGCCTGTATGTGGCCGGCGAGGGCGGCGCCACCTTCAACCAGGACGAGCGCGTGCGCTCGTCGCCCAATTTCCCTGACGGGCGGGACAAATACCATACCGGCGCGGTCGGAATCGGCAGCATCGGCTGGGGCCTGGGCAACGGCTTCCGCGTGGAGGTCGAGGGCGACTACCGCAACAGCGGGTTGAAGAACTTCAACTCCGCCGCGATGGCCAACAGTCATGTGGGCGGACGGCAGCAGACCTACGGCGTCATGGCCAACGCGCTGTTCGACATGGATATCGGCAAGAGCTGGCTCTACCCCTATTTCGGCGCGGGCATCGGCTATGCCTGGCAGTCGATGAACGCCTCCGTCATGGGGCCGGGCAACAGCTTCAACCAGCAGATCGGCGGCACGTTCGGCAATTTCGCCTATCAGGGCATCTTCGGCCTCGCCTTCCCCGTGCCATGGGTCGTCGGCCTGTCGGCGACGGCGGAATACCGGTTCTGGACGATGCTCGGCCCGCAATCCCACGGCGCGACTTCGGTGGGCACGATCGGCGGCTACAACGCCAGCCGCCCCTACGGCGCCGCGACGGGCAATCGCGACACCATGACCGACTTCAACCATTCGCTGATGCTCGGCCTGCGCTACGAGTTCAACCCGGCCCCGCCCCCGGCTCCCCCCTCCGTGGAGCCCGCGGCCCCCGCCCCGGCGCAGACCCGCACCTACCTGGTGTTCTTCGACTGGGATAAATCCGGCCTCTCCGACCGCGCGCGGGGCATCGTGTCCACCGCCGCCCAGGCCTCGACCCACACCCAGACCACGCGGATCGAGGTCAACGGCTACACCGACAATTCCGCCGCCCATCCGGGCCCGCGCGGCGCGCGCTACAACATGGCGCTGTCCCTCCGCCGCGCCCAGGCCGTGCAGGCCGAACTGATCCGCGACGGCGTGCCCGGCACCGCCATCGACATCCACGGCTTCGGCGAAGACCACCCGCTGGTCCCCACCGGCCCCAACACCCGCGAACCCCAGAACCGCCGCGTCGAAATCATCCTGAAATAGGGTCAAACTCGGGCTCCGCCCGAACCCGCAAGGGGCCAGTCGGCCCCTTGACCCCAATTCCGCCTGAAGCCGCGGGGTTCAGGCCCGGAAACGTGGGCTGGTGAGCGAGAGTGCCGCGCAGCGGCACGGCCGTCGTGTGTTACCGAGCATCGAAGCGGAGCGGCCTTGATGGCCGTGAGCATCGAAGCGCAGGGAACGCGCGCCGGATCGCCACCAGCGCGCGTTTACGGGCCTGAACCTAGGTGAGGCCGGTGAAGAGGGATGTGGAGAGATACCGTTCGGCGAAGGACGGGGCGATGACGACGATCGTCTTGCCCGCGTGCTCCGGCAGTTCCGCCAGCTTCAGCGCCGCATGCAGCGCGGCCCCCGACGAAATCCCGACCGGCACGCCATCCAGCCGCGCACACCGCCGCGCGGCCGCGATCGCCTCGCGCTCCGACACCGTCAGCACCCCGTCCAACGCCGGCAGGTCCAGCGTGCGCGGACAGAAGCCGGGCCCGATCCCCTGGATACCGTGCGGACCCGCCTCGTCCCCGTTCAGGATCGCGCTCTCCACCGGCTCCACGCCATAGACCGCCAGCCCCGGCTTGCGGGGCTTCAGGGCGTGGGCGATGCCGCTGGCGGTGCCGCCGGTTCCCACGCCGGCCACCACGATATCGACCGCGCCGGCGGTATCGGTCCAGATCTCCTCGGCGGTGGTCAGGGCGTGGATCGTCGGATTGTCCGCGTTTTCGAACTGGCGCGGCATCCAGGCATGCGGCGTCTTCTTCACGATGTCCTCGGCCCTGGCGATGGCACCGGCCATACCCAGCCGCGAAGGGGTCAATTGCAATTCCGCGTCCAGCAGGCGCAGCATCTTGCGCCGCTCCATCGAAGCCCCCTCGGGCATGGTCACGATCAGCCGGTACCCCCGCGCAACCGCGACGAACGCCAGTGAAATACCGGTATTGCCCGATGTCGGCTCCACCAGGATGGTACGACCCGGCGTGATGTCGCCCCGCTGCTCGGCGGCCAGCACCATGGCGGCCCCGATCCGGTCCTTGACCGACCCCAGCGGATTGAAAAATTCCAGCTTCATCAGGATCCGGCAGGCCACCTCGTCCTCGCGCATCAGGCGCGGCAGGGCGACCAGCGGGGTGCCGCCGACCGTATCCACGATCGAGTCGTACACCCGCCCACGCGGCCCGGCCAGGCCCAGATGGCCGTCCGCCGCCACTGAATGATCCATGGGTCGCTCCTTCCCCTCAACGCATTGACGCAGATTTAATCGTAATAGCTGACATAATCCATCATCACACCAAACAGAAGCGTGGATCATCGCCGCCGATCCTGCTAGCCTCGCGCCCAGCGGGCATCCGGCCGTCGGACGCACCATGAATTGCAGGGGAAATCGGGAATGCTGCTTCGGCGTGACAGGGCCATGATCGCGGTGCTCATCATGCTCGACGTCGCCTTCCATGCCGGACGCACCGGCACCGTCAGCGCCGCCGACATCGCCGAGCGCGCCGGCCTGGCCCGACGGGGGATCGAACCGCTGCTCCAGACATTGTCGCGCTCCAGCCTGCTGGAAAGCGTACGCGGGCCGCGCGGCGGCTACCGGCTGGGGCGCCCTCGGCGCGACATCACCGTGGCCGACATCGTCGAGGTCGCAACGGCCGACGATTCGTCGTCCGACGACGGCCCGATGGGCCAGCTTTTCACCCGCGTCATCGATCCGTGCTGGCAGAAGCTGAACGAGACGGTATCGGCCCAGTGCCGCAAGCTGACGCTCGACGATCTGGTCCACCGGGCGGAATCCAGCGGCATGCGCCGTCCGCTGGCCGAGCCGATCACCTTTTCAATCTGATTTTCCGCGCTGGGTGCGCGGATGGCGGGGGCGCAAACCCCCGCCTGTCCCGTTAGTGCGCGGTCTTGGCGCGACGCTTGGTCGCGGTCCTGGCCGTGCTCTTCGCGGGGGCAGGGGCCGGAGTCGGCGCCGTCACCATGGGGGTCGGCACCACCACGCCCGTCGCATCGACCGTCGCCGTCACATCCAGCGTGTCGCGCGGCTGGCCGGGGCCACGGATCAGCGTCACGCCGAAATGGTCCTGCCCGGCATAGGCGGTGTTGGGCGTGTACATCACAACCGTATGATCGTTGTGATTATACAGGAAGGCCTTGCCGTGCTCCGGAGCCGGCGAAACGCCGAACGAGGCATAGGCATGCTCCCCGTCCTGGACCAGCACGGGGCAATTGCCGTCATCGCTGCGCACCGCCATCGTCGTCTTTCGGGCCGGCCCGGACGCCTTGACGGGGCCGACCTGGCAGACCGCCGAACGCTTCATATAGCCGAACGGATCGGGAGGACCCGCGACCTGGAGCGCAGGCTTGTTTTGACATCCGGCCAGCACGGCTGTCGCCGCCACCAGAATTGCAGAAGACAGTCGCACGCGCACTCGTCAACTCCGCTCGCTCAAGAAACCGGCACGCCCCAGACGCGGCCGCGAATCGTCCGGCAACGCTCTAGAGCAATACCGGGATGCATACAAAGACCCTAGCCGATCCCCAGGGATCGGCAATCCATGGATGGCAAGGGGCGGCGAAACGCGCCATGATGCGGCGACCGGTCGCGCCCCCAAAATTTGATTGCCAACGCTCTGGTCAGGGTTATGCTGCCATTATAGAAGGCTAGCAAGCCCAGTTCACATGCCGGTTCATGTCATCGACCACGACCCGGCGCAGCTTTCCGGTCGGTCGGGAGAAACCCTATCATGACGTTTCCCATTTGGCGTGCCGCAGTCGCCGGCCTGGCCCTTGCCGGGCTCGTGAACGGCCAGGCCGCATTCGCCGCCGGCGCCTGCACATCGTCGCCCGCGCACGAGGCCTTCGACGTGCAGGGCCTGAAAAGCGAGCTGATGGTCACGGCCCTGTCGTGCAGCATGCAGGACCGCTACAACGCCTTCGTCACGCGCTTCCGCCCCAAGCTGCTGGACGAGGAAGGGGCGCTGAACGCCTATTTCCGCACCACCTACGGCCGCGGCGCCCAGCGCGAGCACGACGACTACATCACCCAGCTCGCCAACGTGCAGTCCGAGCGCGGGCTGAAGGCCGGCACCGCTTTCTGCAACCAGCGCGCGGCAATGTTCGACGAGGTCGCGGTGCTGGAAAGCGCGCAGGACCTCTCGCGCTATGCCCAGGCCAAGGACATCATCCAGCCGGCGTCATACGAAACCTGCGCCGCGCCCGAGCGCGTGCTGCATACCGAGATCCGCAGCCGCTCGCGCACCCGCGCCGCCCGCACCACCCGGAGCTGACACACGGCGTTTCCGGGGCGTGGCGCGTGACCCCGGACACGACCCTGGACACGACCCTGGGCATGCGCCTGCTTGACAGGGAACAGGGGCGCGGAACAAAGAACAGTCCATGAACGACGATCTCTTTTCCGCGCCGCGCCCGAAGCGGGGGCCCCGCCCCCGCCCGACCGAGGCCGCCGCGCCGGCTCCGGCCAACGCGGCCGAGGCGTACGATGCCAGCGCCATCGAGGTGCTGGAGGGGCTGGAGCCCGTCCGGCGCCGGCCCGGCATGTATATCGGCGGCACGGACGAGGGCGCGTATCATCATCTCGCCGCCGAGATCCTGGACAATGCGATGGACGAGGCGGTGGCCGGCCACGCCACCACCATCGACGTCTCGCTGGAAGCTGGCGACTGGCTGACCATCCGCGACAACGGACGCGGCATTCCGGTCGACCCCCACCCCAAATTCAAGGACCGCTCGGCCCTGGAAGTCATCCTGACCACGCTGCACGCAGGCGGGAAATTCTCGGGTAAGGCCTATGCGACCTCGGGCGGCCTGCACGGCGTGGGCTCGTCGGTGGTCAACGCCCTGGCCGCGCGGATGGAGGTCGAGGTCGCACGCGACCGCACCCTGTGGCGCCAGGCCTACGAACGCGGCCACCCGGTCACGACGCTGGAAAAGGTGGGGCCGACCCAGAACCGGCGCGGCACCCAGATCCGCTTCACCCCCGATCCGCAGATTTTCGGGCGCCTCCATTTCTCGCCGGCCCGCCTGTACAAGCTGTGCCGGTCGAAGGCCTACCTGTATCGCGGCGTGACCATCCGCTGGGCCTGCGACCCGGCGCTGATCCGTGACGATGCCATTCCCGCCGAGGCGGTGCTGCATTTCCCCGGCGGCGTGGCCGACAGCCTGCGCGACGAACTGGGCTCGGCCGCGCTGCTGGCCGAGATGTGGTCGGGCGATGCCGACCTGCCGGTGGCCTCGGACGGCGCCGAGACCGGCCGGATGGAATGGGCGGTGGCGTTCCTGGAATCGGGGTCGTCCACCCTCGCCTCCTACTGCAACACCATCCCCACCCCGCAGGGCGGCACGCACGAGGCCGGGTTCCGCACCGCGCTGCTGAAGGGCTTCCGCGCGTGGGGCGAGCAGCGGTCGAACCGCCGCGCTTCGGCCATCGCGGCCGACGACATCATGGGCATCATCGCCGCCAAGCTGTCGGTCTTCATCCGCGATCCGCAATTCCAGGGCCAGACCAAGGAAAAACTGACCTCGCCCGAGGCCGGCCGCCTGGTCGAGACCGCGCTGCGCGACCGGTTCGAGCAATGGCTGGCCGGACACCCCGCCCAGGCCGACAACCTGCTGGCCTTCATCATCGAGCGCGCCGAGGAACGGCTGCGCCGCAAGGACCTGAAGGACACGCCACGCAAGAGCGCCACGCGGCGCCTGCGCCTGCCGGGCAAGCTGACCGACTGCACGCGCGAGAACGCGGCCGAGACCGAGATCTTCCTGGTCGAGGGCGATTCCGCCGGCGGCTCGGCCAAGCAGGCCCGCAACCGCGAAACCCAGGCGGTGCTGCCCCTGCGTGGCAAGATCCTGAACGTCGCCAGCGCCTCGACCGAAAAGCTGCGCGCCAATCAGGAACTCCGCGATCTGGTCGAGGCCCTGGGCTGCGGCATCGGCGAGCGGTTCGATGCCACGCGCCTGCGCTACGGGCGCGTCATCATCATGACCGACGCCGACGTGGACGGCGCGCATATCGCGTCGCTGCTGATGACCTTCTTCTACCGCGAACTGCCCGAACTGATCCGCCGGGGGCATATCTATCTGGCGCAGCCACCGCTCTACCGCCTGACCCAGGGCGGCCGGACGGTCTATGCGATGGACGACGCCGACCGCGAGCGGAAGCTGAAATCGGATTTCAAGCCCAACGCCAAGGTCGAGATCTCGCGCTTCAAGGGCCTGGGCGAAATGCCGCCGGGCGACCTGAAGCAGACGACCATGGACCCGAAGAAGCGCACGCTGCTGCAAGTCGTCACCCGGCCCGAAGACCGCGCGCTGACCAGCGACCGGGTCGAGCAGTTGATGGGCCGAAAGGCCGAGTCGCGCTTCCAGTTCATTCAGGAACATGCCCGTCTGGTCGAAGAACTGGACGTCTGACCCCTTGCCCGCCCCGCTGCCCGCCGCCGGCGTCACCCACATGCCTCCGGGCCGCCGATGAGCGCGGCCGCGCATCCTGCGGCGGGAGACGAACAGACGCATAACCCGCTGGCCGGCACGCTGCTGGTCGTCGGGGGCATGCTCTCGTTCCAGGTGGGCGGATCGTTCGCCAAGCTGCTGTTCCCGGTCTTCGGGCCGCTGGGCACGGTCAGCCTGCGCCTGTGGATCGCCGCCATCGTGCTGGCCATCCTGGTCCGCCCGTGGCGCGCGGCACCCGACCGGGCGACTCTCAGGCTGATCCTGTGGTACGGCGCCTCGATCGGCGTGATGAACATGGCGTTCTATCTCTCGCTGGCGCGTCTGCCTCTGGGCGTGGCGGTGGCGGTCGAATTCCTGGGGCCGCTGATCCTGGCCCTGTCGAGCGCGCGCCGCGCCTGCGAACTGCTCCTGTTTCCCGTCATCGTCGGCGGGCTGTATCTGCTGCTGCAACCCGGCGCGGCGCTGGCGGGCCGGCCGCTCGACCTGCTGGGCCTGGCCTACGGACTGATGGCGGCGGCGGGCTGGGCCGCCTATATCGTGGCCGGCGGCCGGGTCAGCCGGCGCATCGACGCGGCGCGCGCCACGGCGCTCGGCCAGGCCGTGGGCGCGGTGCTGGTCACACCGCTGATGGCGGCGACCACACCCGTCGCCATCGTCCATCCACATGCCGCCCTGGTGGCCTGTGGCGTCGCCATCCTGTCGTCCGCCCTGCCCTACACGCTGGAGATGCTGGCCATGAAGCGGCTGCACGCGCGCCAGTTCGGCATCCTGACCAGCCTGGACCCGGCCGTGGCCGCCATCACCGGCCTGCTGCTGCTGGGGGAGCATCTGGCCCCCGCGCAATGGGCCGGGATCCTGTGCATCGTCCTGAGTTCGATCGCCGGCGTCCTGATCCAGCGCCCCGGCTATGAGACGGCGCCGACATCGCCCGAAGATCGCGATAAATAGGCAACCAATAGGCAGCGGCAACAGAATCATGATCGGCCAGACGGCACGGTGGCGCGGATACCACATCCCGACGCGCGCTCCATGTCATCGCTCCGGGGAGAAGCCGCAGCCCCTTCATGAAGATTCCTCCATGAAACTTCCCGAATATTTTAATTGAATTTATGAATTTCTAATATTTGCGCCTGTATTGGACGCTAGCCCTGCGAATATCAACGGGCACCCATGTTGCATACGAGCAACATATTGCATGAAATTCGTAACAGACGGCACGCACGCGGTCGACAGGCTCGTTCCGATCATGTGTAACTTTTATTAACGCGCCGTAACAGGGCAATGACACAGGCCAGGAGAGTTCTACGCGACATCGCAACACCCGGAAGTCCGGAACAGCATGAGACGTGGCCGACCGTTGAATCGTGTCGGAATCGCTACGATTCCGTCCAATTCTCCGTTCGGGATGATCTGGCATGGCCCTTGGCGCCGAATTCTTATCGAGACACTCGCTTACCAATTTTCACGTTAACCCTTCTGGAGAAATTCATGGGCGATCGCCAGATAAAGCAGACGACCGCACGCGCCTTCCGCCGAAAGAACACCATTCTGCTCGCCTTCACGGCCATGAGCGGAATGATGTACGCTCATGCCTTCGCGCAGACGGCCGAACCCGCGACCCACACGACGCACAAGCACAGCACCAAGGGCAAGAAGGCGACCAAGACGGCCAAGACGGCCACAACAACCACGGCGCCCGCCACGGCGGCTCCGGCGACGGTCGTTCCGGCAACGACGGTTCCCGCGACCTCGACACAGGCCACCTCGTCGGTGCTGCAGGTGCCCACAGCGGAGCCCGAAGCCGTGACCGTGACCGGCACCCGCCTGTCGCAGAGCCGCCTGACCAATGTCATGGCCGGCTCGACGGTCAGCGCGGAGCAGTTGCGCACGCGCGGCTATACCGACATGGGCATCGCCCTGCTGCGTGAAAACACCGCGTTCTCGCTCGGCGACCAGACGCCGATCGGCACGCAGGGGATGGCCGCCGGCCAGTCCTTCTCCTCTCTGCTGGGCCTTGGTTCCCAGCGCACGCTGACGCTGATCGACGGCATGCGCATGGTCGGCGGCGAAACGGCCTCGCTGTACGGCAACGGTTCCGGTTCGCAGGTCGACGTCAGCACGATCCCGACCTCGCTGATCAAGCAGGTCGATACCCGGCTGGGCGGCGCGGGCGCCGCCTACGGCGCGGATGCCGTGGCTGGCGTCGTAAACTATCAGCTCGACGATCATTTCACGGGCGTCGATTTCACCGCGCAGGGCAACTGGACCCAGAAGCTGGATGCCCCCGGCGAGAAGATCACCTTCAAATTCGGGCATGAATTCGACCACGGCCGGGGCGGCGCCGTCTTCGACGTGGAATACCGTAACATGGGCGGCATGCTCGCCAGCGACCGACCCAACATCACGGGCGCCAACGCGACGACCTATCAGTACGCCCCGATCGGCACGAATCCGGGTTATTCCCGTGTCCTGACGCCGCAGGTCCGCAACCTGATCGCATCCCCGAACGGCGTTCCGGGTCTTGTACCCGACGATGTACCGATCTATGCCGGGCAGGTCGAAGCCGGCATCGCCAATGCCGCCGGCCAGCCGCTGATGTTCAGCCAGGACGGCAAGTCGCTGGTGCCGCTGACCTATAACTGGGCGACGAAGAGCGGTTTCAACTCGTCGGGCGGCAACGGCACCGCGCTGCAGAATTACAGCCAGCTTTACGCCCCGTCCTCGCAGCTCAACCTGACGACGCTGGGCCATTACGACATTACCGACCATCTGCACGCCACCTGACAGGGCTGGTACGCGCGCGGCGAGGCATCGAGCCTGGTCGGCCAGGGCACCTGGAACACCCCATATTTCGATTCCAACCCGCTGACGGCAGCCAACTATCAGGACTATACGACCGTCAACGGTGGCTTTGCCATGAGCACCAACAATCCGTTCCTGACGCCCGCGGAACAGACGACGATCAAGAACGCGCTGGCCGCTGCAGGTGAGCCGACCGATACGTTCTACCTGTCGCGCCTGAACCAGGACCTGGATCAGGGCATGTATCGCACCGACTTGCAGATGTTCCGCTTCCAGGGTGGCCTGAGCGGCGACTTCGACGCGGTCGGCCGTCATTTCGAATGGTCGGCCAAGGGCGAATACAGCAAGTATATGAACGACACGTTCCAGCCGTCGATCAATACCCAGAACCTGACAAACGCGTTGAACGCCACGACCGATGCCGCCGGCAACATCGTCTGCGCCCCCGGTTACGTCAATTCGTCGGCACCGACCCGCAGCTCGGTCTGCGCGCCGTTCAATCCGTTCGGCACCGGCCAATCCACCCCGGCCGCGGTCGACTACATCATTTCCGACGCGCACTACAAGAATACCAATGCGCAGCGTGACCTTCAGGCGGAAATCCACAGCACGGTCGTTCGTCTGCCGGCTGGTCAGGTCCGCTGGGATCTGGGCTACGAACATCGTCGCGAAGGCTATACCTTCAATCCCGGTTCCTTCTTCGCCGGTGATCAGCAGCCGGACGGCACCTACAAGCAGTATGGCAACCTGACTTCGCTGCCGCGTACGTCCGGCTCCTACGGCACGCATGAAGTCTTCGGCGAACTGGACGTTCCCCTCATTTCGCCCAGCATGCAGATGACCGGCGCCTACAGCCTGTCGGCGACCGCCAACGGCCGCTACATCCACAACAGCATGACCGGCAGCTACTGGACCTATATGTTCGGCGGCGCCTGGTGGCCGACGCAGGATTTCGGCCTGTCGGGCAACTATGCGCGCTCGGTCCGCAACCCCTCGGTCACCGAACTGTTCGCGCCCCAGAGCACGTCCTATGAATTCGCCGACGATCCCTGCGACGGCGCCTACGTTAATGCCGGCCCCAACCCGGGCATTCGCAGCGCCAACTGCGCCCGCGCCGGGGTTCCCGCCGATTTCGTCTCCAACATCGTGAGCGGGACGGTTCCTGGCCGGACCGGCGGCAACGTCCACCTTCAGAACGAGACATCGAAAAGCTTCACCGGCACGCTGGAATTCCGTCCGACCTTCATCCCGGGCCTGGATATGACCGGTTCGTTCGTGGATGTGAAGGTCGGCAACGAGATCACCTATCTCGCGGTCGGCGACCTGATGAACGCATGCTATGACTCGTCCAGCTACCCGAACAACGCCTATTGCAACGCCTTCACCCGCGATCCGGAAACCCACCAGATCACGAACTTCAACGAAGGCTATTACAACATCGCCAACCAGCATATGCAGGCGGTCCAGGCCAATTTCGACTACGCCATGCCGTTGTCGCGCTTCGGCCTGTCCAGGGATGCTGGCACCGTGGAAGTCCGTGGCAACTTCACGCATTATGTAAAGAACAACCAGACCTATCTGGGCAGCACCTATTACGGAACCGGCGATACCTCGAATCCCAGCAACCTGATGACGCTGAACCTGAACTACTATCGTGGTCCGCTGTCCTTTCAGTGGCAGACGGTCTATTACGGTAAGTCAGTTTATGCATTGCAGGTTCCGGCCACGGCCTATGAGGCCAACAACCGGCCGGCCTTCGCCTACTTCAACGCGACGTTCGGGTATAAGATCACCAAGAACATCGACGCCAACTTCATGATCAACAACATCACCGACGCCCTGCCGAAATATCCCGGCACGGTCAGCCTGACGCGCTACTACGAGGCGGTTCTCGGTCGCTCCTTCCAGTTGAATATCGGGGCGCACTTCTAATCCATCGTAGTGTCCGATCCGCATTCCCAGCCGGGCATGCGGGTCGGCCAGACCAGACGGCCGGCCCGGTGTAACAACCGGCCGGCCGTCATTCGCATCCGGTTCTAACCCGGATGCCGCCAATGCCAGAAAATTGGACCGGCTCCTTCATCGCCGTCCGTACCCTCCCATAAAACATGGCGGTCGATTTGCGTTGTCCGTTCAATGAACGGACAATGCGACGGCAATGACCAGGCACGCTGGTCCACGATACCGGAGATTTTCCGCATGTTCCGCAAACCCGCCATCGCCGCCCTTCTGCTGGCAGGCACAGCCCTGCTGTCAGGACCGGCCCTGGCCGAATCCCCCTTCGATTTCGCGCACGCACCCGGCCAATTGCCGAAGGATGTCGTTCCCGGCGCGTACCGGATCAATATCGTCACCGATCTGAAGCGCCTTGCCCTGACCGGGCATGAGGACATCGACGTCAACGTCACGTCTTCCACCGCCAGCATCACGCTGAACCAGGCGGGCCTGACGCTGGTTTCGGCAACGCTCGATGGCACGCCGGCAAAGATCACGCAGGACGACAAGGCCCAGACCGCGACGCTGACCCTGCCGCAGCCCATGACCATGGGTGCGCACAAGCTGGCGATCGTCTATCGCGGCCCCATCCCCGCCACGCCGAACGGCATCTATTACGACGATTACCGCACGTCAGACGGCAAGCAGCATCGCATGCTCGTGACGCAGTTCGAGGTCGCGGATGCCCGCCGCATGTTCCCCGGCTGGGACGAGCCCGCCTTCAAGGCGACCTTCCAGTTGACGGCGACCCTGCCGGCCGACTTCACCGCCGTCAGCAACATGCCGATCGAATCGTCCACCCCGGCCGGCGCGCATGCCAAGAAAGTCGTCTTCGGCACGACGCCCCGCATGTCCACCTACCTTCTGGCCCTGGTGGCCGGCGACATGAAGGCCGTCAGCGGCAAGGGCGGCGAGACGCCGATCAATGTCTACGCCCCCACCGGCGAGCAGGAAAAGGGACGCTACGCCCTGACCGCAGCGTCGCAGATCCTGCCGTATTACAACGAGTATTTCGGCGTCGACTATCCGCTGCCGAAGATGGACCTGATCGCCATTCCCGGAAATTACGAGGCCGGGGCGATGGAAAACTGGGGCGCCATCACCTTCATCGACGACGACCTGCTGTTCGATCCCAAGACCAGCGCGCCCACGACCCAGGAAGCCGTCTATGTCGTCGTGGCGCATGAAATGGCCCATCAATGGTCTGGCGACCTGGTGACGATGGGCTGGTGGGACAATATCTGGCTCAACGAAGGGTTCGCCACCTGGATGGAGACCAAGGCCACCGACCATTTCAACCCGACCTGGCAGATGTGGCCCCGCCAGCATTCCGACCGCGAGCAGGCGATGGCGCAGGATGCCCATCCGACCACCCATCCGGTCCAGCAGGTGATCCACGACGTCAGCGAGGCCAATACCGCCTTCGACCGGATCAGCTACCAGAAGGGCGAGCAGGTCATCCGCATGGTCGAGGACTGGCTGGGTCCCGATGTGTTCCGTGAGGGCATGCGCGCTTACATGAAGGCCCACGCCTACGGCAACACCACCAGCGCCGACCTGTGGGCCGCCCTGTCGCAGGTCTCGCATCAGGATGTGGCGACCGTCGCGCGCAGCTTCACCGAGCAGCCGGGCATCCCGCTGGTCACCGTGGGCCGTCGCTGCGAGGCCGGCAAGACGACCCTGACGCTGACCGAGGGCCGCTTCTCCATCGGCGACGCCCATCCGCTGCCGGCACGCTGGATCATCCCCGTTACCGTCGCGGGTCCCGGCATCACCGCGCAGCGCGTGATCCTGAAGCCCGACCAGCCGGCGCACCTGACCTTCGCCGGCTGCGACCTGGCGCTGAAGGCCAATCCGGGCGAGAACGGTTATTATCGCGTCGCCTACGATGCACCGTCGCTGGCGGCGCTCGGCAAGGCGTTCAGCCAGTTGAGCGCCGTCGATCGCGCCAACCTGCTGGGCGACCAGTACACCCTGTTCCAGGCCGGCCAGGCCCCGCTGTCGACCTGGCTGAATCTGGTCGCCGCCCTGCCGGCCACGCATGAGGACAATATCGCCGTCTGGCAGGACACGATCGGCCGCCTGAGGGATCTGGACACCATGGAGCGCGGCAACCCGTCACGGCCCGCCTTCCACGCCTTCGCCCGCGCCTTGCTGGGGCCGCAGTTGGCGCGCCTGGGCTGGACGCCGCGCGCGGATGAGTCCTTCCTCGATACCCTGCTGCGTCCGCAGGTGATCTCGGCCCTGGGCCAGTTCGACGACCCGACGGTCGTCAGCGGCGCACAGGAGCGCTTTGCCGCCTATGTGAAGAACCCCGACAGCCTGCCGGCCAGCCTGGTCGACCCCGTCACCTCGGTCGTCGGCCGGCATGCCGATGCCGCCACCTATGCCATCCTGGCCAGGAAGCTGCACGCGGCCACCAGTACCGAAGACAAGCTGCGCTTCTTCAACGCTCTTGCCGGAGCGCAGGATCCCGCGCTGATCCGCCAGAGCGTGCAGCTTGCCTATAGCGGCGTCATTCCCAATGGCCGCGTTGCCCGCTCGCTCGCCCGGGTGGCCGCCGCCAGCGACAATCCTGATTTTGTCTGGTCGCTGGTGCAGGACCCGCAGACGCAGAAGCAGATCCGCGCGCGTCTGGCCCCCTGGTCGCAATCCGCCCTGCTGCCGGCCATTGCGTCGTACTCGATCAATCCCGACATCGCGAAGGCGCTGGCGACCGACCCCTCCACCACGGAATCGATCGGCGCCAAGATCGAGGCCCACAAGGCCACCGATCTGATCGCGGCCAATGCCGCCGTCGCGGCCCGGGCCCAGGCGGACCTGACCCCGTGGCTGGCTACCCTCTCGCACTGACCACGATCGGGAGCGCAGGAAAACCCAACCGATCGTTTCAGGCTGACGGAGCCTGAAACGATCGTCTCCGGCAATCCCACCTCCGGCCGCGATCAATCGCGGCCCGGATCTGCCGCCGGGGCATTGTTCGCCCGCATGGTTTCTCGAACAACGTCCCGGCGCATTTTCTTCATGACCATTTCAAATCCCGCCGGGCAACCCGGCTTTGAGCCGCCGTGCTTGCGGCACAGATCCGATTCCGGCCTGCAGGGCCTGTGACCTATGGCGCCGGGGGCACCGGATCCGGCCGCAGCGGCGCCTGATCGAAAAACTGCGTTGAACCGGCCGGGGCGCACATATGCCGACCGAAGGACTGCCGCAACGCGCCCCCTGGAAGGTCAATCACGGCAGTGGCCGGCGAGATGCAGCGGTGACCGTCATAGACATCACCCGAGACCCAATGCAGCCGCGCCGTCAGTTCCGCGTCGGGCATCACGAGGGCCGGCAACAGCACCGGCCCGGGATGCACCCCGGGCGGCGCACGGCGAACCGCGTCCATTGCATGACCATCGGCGTCCTCGAAATGCAGATGCGGCAGAGCCCGCACCTGGCACGGCACGATACCGATATTCCGCAGCACCAGCAGCGTGCCGCTCTGCGACATACCGTTGAATACGCCCCCTTCATCATCGAAGCCGAGCGAGAGCTGTGAAACCATGCACTGGGAATACGACGCCGGAGCGGCTTGAACCCTCGAAGCGGACAGGCCGCCTGCGACGAATAGCTCGGCACAAAGCGACAGAACCGCAAGCCGCACACGTTGCGCGTCCACCATATCGTCAGCGCTCCCCATCGTCCGCCATTCTGACAGCCTAAAAACAGCACATCATCCGAGGCAAGCTTGCGGCGGCTTCCCATATGCTTCCAGTTGTGTGCCTGGAAACGCAAAAGGCCGCCCTGGGGGCGGCCTAATCGTTTGGTATCAAATGGGATTCA
>NZ_JBLHEN010000003.1:0-415973 GCF_048695475.1 Gluconacetobacter brunescens
ACGATACTTGCGAATGACCATTCGCCATATTTCGCCGGGATCGTAGTGTGCGGTTCCCCGCAACCAACGATACTTGCGATACGAACGCATCAAGAACGCCACTGTCCGGATGGACCGTGGCGTTTTTCTTGTGCGCCGCAAACGACAGGATCGCCGCTAGGTCGCCGCGCAGGATGATCGTCAGTTCGCCGTCGGTCGGCTGGAGCGTGATCTGCGAGACCAGTGTGCGCAGGCGCTCGGCAGCCTCGGTCTTCGTCTCTTCGGCCTGAAGGCTCTCATAAAGAGACGTGATCCGCTGCTGGTAGATCTCCGCCATGTTCGGATGGAGAAGGGGAGGCGGCTCCTCGGTATTGGCGACTTTCTGTTCCAGTTCCTCCTTGCGGGCTTCGAGCGTCGTCATTTTTTTCATGACCCGCTTGGATGCCTCAATGTCATCTGAGGCAAGGATAAGATTCAGAAGCTTATCCAGTTCTCTGTCGATGCGGGGAATTTCATTCCGCATTGCTGCGAGATCGGCACCCAGTTCCATGCGCAGTCGGTTCACCTCGCGGGTGAACTCGTTGCAGAACTCCTTGAACAGGTCCGGTTCCATCAGATGCGTGCGCAGCCCGCTCAGCACTGATGCTTCGAGGGCGTCGCGACGGATGTTGAGCCGATTGTCGCAGGTGCCCTTGTTGCGTGCTGTCGAGCAGCCGAGCAGATCTTTTGAGATCATGCTGTAACCACCACCACAGCAGCCGCAGCGGATCAGCCCGGCAAAGAGATGGCGGGGACGCCGTTGCGCGCTGAGGGCCTCGTTTCCCCGTGCCGGCTGGCTGAACGTCGTTTCGGCCTGGCGGGCCTTTACGGCATCCCACAGATCCTGTTCGACGATCCGTAATTCCGGCACCTCCTGGATCACCCATTCGGATTCAGGATTGAGGCGTGAGACGCGCTTGCCGCTATCCGGATCCTTCAGATAACGCAGCCGGTTCCAGACCAGGCGCCCGACATACATCTCGTTGTTGAGGATACCGGTGCCGCGTTCCCGATTGCCGTGAATGGTGGACGGTCCCCAATCACGTCCCTGCGGACCCGGAACGCCGTCCCGGTTCAATTCCATGGCGATCGTGCGGGACGACTTTCCCCGTGTGTAATCGGTGAAGATCCGTCTGACTGTGCGGGCCTCCTCCTCGTTGATGGTCCGGTCGCCCCGGATGCGCTCGCCTTTCGCATCGAACTGGCGCACGACATCATAGCCATAGGAATTGCCGCCGCCGGACTTGCCGTCCTCAATACGCCCGCGCAGCCCCCGCCGAACCTTCTCGGCCAGATCCTTGAGGAACAGGGCATTCATGGTGCCCTTGAGGCCGATATGCAGGTGGGTAACGTCGCCCTCGGAGAGGGTGATGATCCGCACGCCAGCGAACGTCATCCGTTTGAACAGGCCGGCGATATCTTCCTGGTCGCGCGACAGCCGGTCCATGGCTTCGGCCACGATGATCGTGAAGCGGCCGCGCGTAGCGTCCTGGATCAGTTCCTGAATACCTGGGCGGAGCAGGGAAGCACCGGAGATGGCACGGTCGGTGTAGCTGTCGATGATCGTCCAGCCCTGTTTCTCCGCATGAAGCCGGCAGAGGCGCAACTGATCCTCGATCGACGCATCGCGCTGGTTGTCGGATGAGTAGCGGGCGTAGAGCGCGACTTTCACAATCCCATCTCCTTAATCCTGGAGATCGCGTCGCCTCGCGGCCTCCACTTCAGCGTTGACGAAATCCCGTGCGGCCTGACGGGCCAGAAGCCGGACCAGACTGACCAGCCGAGGATCGGCTCCATTGCGCAATGGGGTCATGTTGGCGTCCGGGGCGTCGAGAACGAGCCGCACCTTGCCCACTATCGTATCGCGTTGGCGTGCCATCTTCCCGTCCTTTCTGCATGGACCATCGGTCAGCTCTGACGGCACTGTGGATGTCGGACGGGATGTCAGCGAACAGAAAAATACATGGAAACAAAGAGATGTTTCGTGCGGAGAGGGCTTGAGGATAGGCGCGAACATTCACGGCTATCGCTGTCGGCACTATCACAAATTGGTGATCATGCGACTATAATAGTCGCGATTTATCGTGGTGAGGATCGACTCGCGGGTTGGTTGATACGGACCTGCATTCCGTGAAGCCGTATCTACGCGGTTCCGTGGATACGATCTGGCGCCTGGTGGGGCCGGGAGAGAGGAAGAGGGACGTGGGGTTTTTCGTGACGGATTCAGGGGTGGGAGAGAGGCTTCCGCCCGTCCGTCACGGAGTGTTTCGCCATGGCGAGCGCCATCCAGAAAATCGCCCTCAATGCGTCCCGTGATATCCCTTTCAACAAGCTGGTGCTGTCGCAGTCTAACGTGCGGCGTGTAAAGGCTGGCCTGTCGATCGAGGAACTGGCCCGCGATATCGAACGTCGTGGGCTGCTCCAGAGCCTGAACGTCCGTCCCGTTCTTGACGGCGAAGGGGCCGAGACCGGTACCTACGAAGTGCCTGCTGGAGGGCGCCGGTTCCGCGCCCTCGAACTGCTGGTGAAGCAGAAGAAACTGGCGAAAACCGCCCCGGTGCCTTGTGTCGTGCGTGAGGCAGGATCGGCCATTCTCGCCGAGGATGATTCCCTGGCCGAAAACGTCCAGCGCGTGGCCCTGCATCCGCTGGACCAGTTTCGGGCTTTCCGTGACATGCTGGAGAAGGGCATGTCCGAGGAAGAAATCGCGGCCGCGTTCTTCGTCGTGCCCACCGTGGTCAAACAGCGTCTGCGCCTGATGACCGTGTCCGACAAACTGCGCGAGATCTACGAGCAGGATGGCATGAAGCTCGACCAGCTCATGGCCTTTTCGATCAGCGATGACCACACCCGTCAGGAACAGGTCTGGGAGATTATTGCCCAGAGCCACAATCGCGAACCCTATCTGATCCGCCGCATGCTGACGGAGAAAACCGTGCGGGCGTCAGATCGCCGGGTGCGCTTTGTCGGGCTGGACGTCTATCTTGCCGCCGGCGGTCCCGTCATGCGTGACCTGTTCGAGGCAGACGACGGCGGCTGGCTGCAGGATCCGACCCTGCTCGATCAGTTGGTGATGGAAAAGCTGCAGGAGGCGGCCGAACAGGTCCGTGCCGAAGGCTGGAAATGGGTCGAGACGGCGCTATCCTTCCCCTGGGGGCACACACGGCACTTAGCGGAGATCGACGGTGTGCCAGTGGTGCTCTTGGAAGAAGAAGCCGCCCGCCTGACCGCGCTGCACAGCGAGCAGGAAACGATCGAGGCGGAATACGCGCAGGCCGATGAATTCCCCGAAGACGTTGATATCCGCCTGGGCGAGATCGAGCAGGCCATTGAGGCGCTGGAAGAACGCCCTGTGTCCTTCGATCCGGTGGACATGCAGCGAGCCGGCGTCTTTGTCAGTCTCGATACCGACGGCACGTTGCTGGTCGAACGGGGCTTCGTTCTGCCCGAGGATATGCCGGTGGAGCCCGAGGATGGTCACGATGAGTCCGAGGGATATGATGACACGGTCGTTCATCACGGCACGGGTGACGATGTCGAAGGAATTGGGATGGAAGATACCTTCGATACCGAGCCCGAAGAAGAAGACGGACTCAAGCCGCTTTCCGACCGCCTGCTGACCGAACTGACGGCCTGGCGCACGCTGGCCCTGCGCGATGCGTTTGCCGGCAATCCGCATATCGCGCTGACGGAACTGCTCCACACGCTGATGCGCGACCTGTACTGGCAGGTCTCGGGCGCGGACTGCCTGGAAGCCTATGTTCGGGAAATCTCCCTGCCGGTGCATTCCCCCGACATGCCGGGCAGCCTGCCGGCTCATGCGCTGCGCCAGCGCAACGAGGGTTGGAAGCACGATCTGCCGGAGGATGAGGACGCGTTGTGGCGCTGGATCGACGGACTGGATGACACCAGCCGTCTGGCCCTGCTGGCGCATTGCCTGTCTTTCGGGATCAACGCGTTGCATGAATCGTCCCATGGCCCGTCTCTGGCACGCAGCGTCAGGGAACGGCTGGCGCGAGCCGACCGCCTCGCCACTGCGCTTACGCTTGATCTGGTCGAAGCGGGCTGGCAGCCGACGGTGGAGAACTATCTGGGCCGCGTCACCAAGGCGCGTATTCTCGAAGCCGTGCGCGAGGCGCGGGGAAGTGAGGCAGCCGAGCGTATTGCACATCTGAAAAAGAACGACATGGCGCAGGCGGCCGAAAGGCTGCTTGAGGGCGCCGGCTGGCTGCCCGAGGCTCTGCGGACGGCGAACGTGCCGGAGCGAACTGAAAGGGAAGAAGGGGCGGCGCGTATGACCGATAGTCATGATGCGGTCGCAGCCGAGTGAGATCTGTCGATGAATATCATGGGCGGCTTCCGGTCTCCGGGAGCCGCCTTTTGTATTGGAGCGATATCGCGCCGGAGTGGAAGCCGGCAGTCGTTAGTGATGGGTCACCGGTTGCAGGTGACGGTCCGTTTCAAGGCTGAGGGCTACTGGCCATAAAGGCGTTTTGGTATAGAAATCCGGTCTGCTGAAGCCGGAGCCTGTTCGGTGCTCGTTGAGCAGTCCTGCCCAGCACAGCGGTCGCAGGACATGGACGTAAAGACTGGCGGTCAGCTTGAAATCCCGGCGACGGATATCATCTTCCTCGCCCCCGTAGAGAACCGAACACAGCCGCTCTTCGGTGACGGCAACCTGAGCTTCGATATTAATGACGTTGAGAAAGATGTCCCAGTTGCCGAGCAGTGGCTCTTCGCTTCGGGTGTATGGACTGTGGTCGATGACAAAGAGAAGATGAGTCGTCAACAGCATCCAGAGCCGGGCTGGCTCCGATTTGAGCTTTCTCGCCAGGTCGGTCAGCCGCAGGGTTCCCTTGAAATGCCTTGCGAGCTTCGCACTGAGCAGAACCTCATGCAGGATCACCAGCGGCGGGAAATCATGTTCATTGAGGACTTTATTGACGGCATAGAGGTCTTCAACCGTATAGCCGGGCCAGTCAAATGCCTCGGCGGCCCATGCGACAAAATAGCGTTTCAGCGTCTTGCTGGGCGTGAGGCCGATCGGGCCGTGTTCCTCGATATAGCCGATCGTCAGCAGCGCGGCCTTCAGTATGAGGGCATGCGACAGGGGGAGGTCGCCGTCGTTGGGTGAATGGAATGGCCGCATCGGGTAAACAATGAACCAGACTGGTGCGAGTTGCCAATCTGGATTTGTGACGTGGAGCCCATCTCAGCTCAGTCTCCGTCGTCGTAATGTCGGCTTACGCCTCTTTTTGGACATCGGACCGCAGTCCTTTGTTTCGCTGGAGCGGACGTGCAGATTCGACGCGAAAGGATTTAACCATCGCGGTTCAATCTTCCATAATTACGGCATCGGCACGGGCTTTTAGTTCCCTCGTAATCCTTCGATCTCGGCTCTCCAAATACTCTCGGAGACGTGAGCGAACGAAGGGTAGCATCCTTAGCTCCTGAGAAGATTGGTCAAGGATTGACCCCTCACTTTCGAACCAATCGCGAACTTCTTTTGCTTCTTGTTTACCCGAAAAAACCTGCTCAAGCGCCTCGATGCGAACAACATCCATGTAAAGAATTTGATGCAACCAAGACACCTCACGCGGGCTCATCCACATCACAACACGCTCGTAAAGTTCCTTTAAACTGGTAGAGCTTCGTCCACCACTGTCGATCTCGTCGATTAATAGGGAGAGATGGTATGGGAGACCGGATGATTCGGTCCACGCCCGTTCATGCTCGCTCAATTCGTCAATTCCCAACTCGGTAAGAAGTTCTTTCACCTCAGATTTTTCCAAGGGCTTGAGAACTAGTGCCCGTTTGAGTTGGGCGTCATAATCTTTCCATAAGGGATTTGTGGCCTTAAGTCTGAACCTAGTGAGCACGATCAACGTGGTATCGATGTCGCTGCTCTTGAGCTTGTTGAGGAGCTTAGGTATTAGGAAACCACCAAGCTGCTTATGAAGTGCTTCATAGTCTTCTATTACAAAAAGCAACCTTTTGAGGTGTTTGATCTTTCCATGCCCTGGCTCAAGATTCCCCTCGTAATTACCGAGTAAAATTGCTTTGAGATCAGCAACCAAGGCGCTCGCAAGAACATCTTCTGGGTCTTGCTTAGCGGCTTCCCGTCGAGACGAAGCTGAGCCGAGCCCAAGCTTTTCCCATATACGAATAGAGCCCGTTGACAGAGCGTTGATTTGTTCGGCAGCTCGTGGGACATCATCTGCAAGGCCTTTAATAGCCTCCGCGTCTACGTACTCTCGAACTTTAGGCATAAACATACCGACACGCTGAAGAATCGTTCCACCTAACTCGACGAGATTGGCAACGCCCTCAATATGTCCCGTGTTTATGCCTCGCTCCGAAAGCTCTTTCGTGATCTCGCCTCGAATTTGGAAAACAGTCTCAATCGCTTCACGCGTCTGCGGGAAGTAGTAACCGGGCGGCTTAAGTCCGACACCGCGCCCCACTGCGGAACGCACAAGCGAACCGATCAATTGGTCAATGGCGGCTGGAGAAAAATCCCCACTTGAGCCGTCTATCCCCCGATTGACTCCAGCCAATTCGATTCGAAGGTAGCCAAGGCTGTCTAGATCGATTGATTGTATTGCCTTGGCAAAAACTCTACTCTTTCCAATGCCGCTAGGACCTTCAATGCTTTGTATTTTTAATCCTTTACTCGATGGACCCATAAGTAATTCTTTAAGAACCTGAGACTCACGCTGACGTCCAACAAACCCCTCCATGTGTAACCCTCTTCAAATCTATTCTACCGTAAACGCGTCTTCACAATGGCATGCTAACTTAAGAACGTCATCGTTTCCCGCCAAGAAAAACAGCACATGCGTTATGGTTGTATTTCTGCATCCCACTGAACTGCAGACTAACCGGGCGAAGACAGGTATTAATTGTCTTGGGCTTCACGGAGATGTCTGCTTTTGAAAGCTCTTGCTGGAAAGCAGACCGTTCGCCTTCCCCCCCATTCCCGACAAAATCATTAGAAACTGAAAATTCGGTATCAGGCCGGTCCGCCGACCCTGCCTCCCCTTAACCGATACCATCATGACACGAGACGCTCTGCCAACCAGCCATTGAGATCGGCGATCTCCGCACCGACGATCTCATGCGCCATCGGATACACATGCCAGGCAACATCATGCCCCTCGGCACGCAGCCAGTCCCGTGCGAGGCGTGCCGCTGCCAGCGGCACGACCGTGTCGCCCTCACCGTGTCCCAGAAAGACCGGCGTCGCGCGGTTCGACTCCGTCGCCTCCCTTCCCGTCTGCCCGGCCAGCGGCAGATAGCCGGACAGACCGGCGATCCCAGCCAAGGGCAACGAATAGCGTAGCCCGGTCATCAGCGACATCGCACAGCCCTGGGAAAACCCGCCGAGCACGATGCGCCGGGATGGAATGCCGCGTGCGACTTCTTGGTCGATCAGGCTGGCTAGATAGGCTTGGGCGTCACGCAACCCTGACTCATCCTCCCGCAAAAGCAAATCAGACGCGAGAAGATCATACCACGCCGGCATGCGCTCACCACGGCAGACCGAAACCGACCGGACGGGCGCGTTGGGAAAAATGAACCGGACCGCGCCGATGGAGCGCAGGTCGAGCGCCTGAGCAATGGGCACCAGATCCCGGCCACTCGCCCCCAGGCCGTGAACAAGGATGATCGACGCGACGGGATTTGGCCCTGTTTCGACCTCCAGCGCTTTCAGCGGCTTCATTCCCTGCTCCCTTCACCATTGGCGTTCGTAATGCTTGATGAAACCATGGTACGGGTATAATCGTACATTATCAAGCATGCGGAGGCTGTCATGAAACTCGAAATCTGGTCCGACTATGCCTGCCCCTACTGTTATATCGGCAAGCGGTTTCTCGAAGCCGCCCTGACCGAATTCGAACATGCCCGCGAAGTCGAGATCATCTTCCGGGCCTTCGAACTCGATCCGACATCGGGTCCGGCAGTGACCACCACAACACTCGACCGCATCATGCGGAAATACGGCAAAAGCCAGAGCGACGCCCAGGCCATGATCGACCACATCACATCCATGGGCGAGAGATGTGGTCTCGACATGCGCTATGCTTCGGTCCGCTACACCAACACCTTCGACGCACACCGGCTGACCAAATTCGCCGAACAGCACGGTCACGGCGCGGACATGACGGAGCGGCTGTTCCGGGCCTATTTCACCGACAATTTCCCCCTCGCCGACCATGACGTACTTGTCGGCCTTGCGCAGGATGTCGGTCTTGATGGCGACGCCGTGCGCGCCATGCTGACGAACACCGACTTCGCCGAAGATGTCAGGCGCGATGAAACCCATGCGTCGCAGACCGGCATTCATGGCGTGCCCTTCTTTGTCTTCGACGGTGCCTACGGTCTTTCAGGTGCGCAGCCGAAAGCACAATTGTTGGCCGCCCTGCGCCAGTCATGGAACGAGGCACGCAAAACGGCATCCGAAAACCCTACCGCCGGCATGACCTGTGACAGCACGGGATGCGTCATCCCGCCTTCCGGTTCCGGCACTCCCTGAGCAAAGCCGTCCCGCCAGTGCTTCCGTCAGGCAGGCGCCCCCTGGCGGGAGCGATCGTATTCGGCAATCGTCTCCTGCGTGAGCGGGTCGGTGGTGAGCGGACCGAGGATGGAGTCCAGCAGACCGGGAAAGCGACTGTCCAGGTCCTCGCGCCGCAACTCAAGACGGTATTCCCGACCGATATGGCGCTGCCAGACCACACCGCTGTCACGCAAGGCGCGCCAATGATGCGTCATGGTGGATTTCGGAATCTGCGGCAGCACATCACAGCAAGGATGTTCGCCCCCCACGGCGATCGTCCGCACCGCAGCCAAGCGGATAGGATTACCCAATGCCGTCAGCACGGCGTCGAGCCGGATATCCTCGCGTTTCGGATGGCGTGCGATCATGCGTGGATTGGTACGCGTATCATGGGAGCCGGTCAAGAAAACGCTGCTTCTGAGCCCCCGCCGTAAGCCTGTGTCTCAATAAGACTGGCCTTTAGTTCGTATGTACGTCTATGTTCGTATCGTTGAGACTCGTTCATGACGACCGGAGGCCGCCTTGCCACCCAATTTCCTGCCCCCTAGCCAGAGGCCAAAACGAGTCGCCGCCGCGTCACGCGCGGCTGGGCTGGCTTTCGTTGCCCTGATGCCGGGCCTCACAGGCTGTACAGTCGGCCCGACCTACAAGGCTCCCCAGCCACCGGACGCCGCAACATTCGGCGAAACCCGGCCGGAAACAGCAACCGTTGCTTCGGTCAACTCCTCGCACCAAGCCTCCGGAAAACCTGGCTCCGACTGGTGGCATCTCTTTCGCTCGCCCCGGCTGGATGACCTCGTCACCGAGGCATTCCGGAACAACTGGTCGATCCAGGCGGCCCAGGCCAACCTGCGCAAGGCGGCTGAGGGACTCCATGCCGCACAGGGCAGCCTGATGCCCCAGATCGACGCCACCGGTAGCGAGGGGCGACAGGAATACGGCGCCGCCCTGTTCGGTCCCTGGGCCTGGACCTTCCCGGCCTTCTCCGCCTACTCGGCGGGTCTCGACGTTTCCTATGACCCCGATATTTTCGGTGGCAATCACCGGCTGATCCAGATGGCCGGCGCACAAAAGGATGCCGAACGGGAGCGCCGTGATGTCACGATGCTGCTGGTGATTGGCGACACGGTTCTGACCGCCTTCGAAGCCGCCTCTACAGCAGACCAGATCGCCGTGGTCCACGGTGTGATCGACACCGACCGGGAAACGCTCCGGCTGGCGACAGTCGCCTGGCAGTCGGGCAAGAAGCCCCGACTGGATGTCGTGACCGCCGAAGCACAACTGGCGCACGACCAGTCTCTCCTGCCACCACTGGTCAATGCCCATGAGGCGGCGCGAACGACGCTGGCCGTCCTGACCGGGCATTCGCCCGCCAATTGGACCGCACCGACCTTGACCCTGGCAGATTTCAGGCTTCCGTCGGACATCCCTGTGGTGGTGCCATCCGAACTCGTTCATGCCCGCCCGGACATCATCGGCGCCGAAGCCATGATGCGCGCGGCGAATGCCGAAATCGGCGTCCGGACCGCCGACCTCTATCCCCGACTGACCCTCAGCGCGGCCGTCGCCGCCGAGGGGTTGATGGGCGGACCCGCCGGCGCGGCATGGCGTCTGATCGGTGGCGCAGCTCTGCCGCTGTTCCATGGCGGCACCCTGATGGCCCGGAAAAAGCAGGCGGAAGAGGATTACCGGATCGCTTTCGATCACTACCAGTCAGTAGTCATCAATGGCTTCCGCGAAGTCGCCGATGGCCTGAACGGCCTGATGAACGCCACGACGGAGCTGGACAACCAGCGGCAGGCCCTGACCTCGGCCGATGACGCGCTGACCCTGAGCCAGGCCGGTTATCAGGCGGGCCGGGAGACCATCCTCCAGCCGATCAACGCCCGACGGCTCGTTCTGCTCGCGCGCCAGAACACAGTGCGGGCACAGACCGAGATGTTCCGTCAGACGGTACGGATCATGGTGGCGACGGGCGGTGGACTGGCCGACGCCCATGTCACACCCGATCAGTGGCAATCTGTCCGGCTCGCGGCGCAATGACCGGCATCTAATGCACGTTCGGCCTCCAATGTCCGGACTTTCCAATCCTCTAGGTACGTATATCCGCGTATAACAATAACTTCGGGAGATATCTGTGCGACGCTTCTTCGTCCCCTGGCACCATGCCACCGCTCTCGCGGTGCTGATGTCCCTGCCCGCCGCCGGCAGGGCTGCGGACACTCCGGCAACGGCGGTATCCGTCTGGCCGGTCAGACCCGTTCCTTTCGCCGCCCATATCGAGACGATCGGTCAGGTCGAACCGTTCCAGGGGGTAACGCTCTCCCCCGAGATCGCCGGTCGGATCACCGAACTGGATTTCGATTCCGGGGCGACCGTCCGGAAAGGCCAGCTGCTCCTGGTCCTCAATGACGCGCCGGAACAGGGCGAGCTGATCCGCCAGAGCGGTGAACTGCGGGCGGCCGAGGCCGATCTCGCCCGTGCCCGCTCTCTCATCCGCACCGGCGTGGAGAGCCACGAGGATCTGGAGACAGCCACGGCGCGCTTCGAAGCCGCGAAAGGCAATGTCGCCAGAGTGCAGGCGGTCATCGACCAGAAGCATATCCGCGCGCCCTTCGACGGCGCCATTGGGATCAGACGGGTCAATCTCGGCCAGTATCTGAATCCGGGTGATGCCATCGCCACGCTGACGTCCTACGCCCGGATGCGGGTGAACTTCATCCTCGCCGAAGAGAACGCCGCCAGCGTGCAGCTCGGACACACCGTCCACCTGGCGTTCGACACGACACCGGGGCAGGATTTCACCGCCACGGTCACCACCATCGACCCGCGCATCGACGGTTCGCATACGCTCTCCATTCAGGCCCTGCTCGACGCGCCGCCGGCGGATCTCCATCCTGGCACCTACGCCCATGTCTCCATTGCCGCGAAGGTGGCGCCACACCTCGTGGTCCCGGAAACCGCCGTCACCTATACCGCCTACGGAGAGACGCTTTTCGTCGAGCAGCCATCCACCGATGGCCCCACCGTCACCGCGACGGCTGTACGCGCGGGCGACCGCCGCAACGGATGGGTGGTCATCGACGACGGGGTGAAGCCCGATGACCGCGTCGTCACCAGCGGCCAGAACCGCCTCGTCACCGGCATGAAGGTGCGCGAGATCCCGGAAGCCCTGCCTCTGGCCGGCCTGCGGGAGCTGGCACAATGAGTTTCACTGATCGCTTCCTTCGGCGGCCTGTCCTCGCGATCGTCGTGACGATCCTGATTATTCTCTTCGGGATCAATGGCCTCAATTCCATCGCAACACGTCAATATCCGACCCTCGAAACCTCCACGATCCTGATCTCGACCCGCTATCCGGGCGCGTCCTCCGATCTCATGCAGGGTTTCGTGACCCAGCCGATCAGCGAGGCCGTCGCTTCTGTTGAGGGCATTGATTATCTTTCCTCCACCACTACGCAGGGCCTCAGCGTGGTGACGGTGCGCATGATGCTGAATTATGATTCCATGCGCGCTCTGACCGACGTGATGTCCAAGGTGAACGCGGTCAAATACCGGTTGCCGGAAGGCGCGTATGACCCGGTCATCAAACGCACCTCGGGCGGCTTCACCGCCGTCGCCTATATTGGTTTTGCCAGCACGACGCGGCCTCTTTACGAAATCTCGGATTATATCCACCGGGTCGCAGCACCGATGCTCTCGGGCATAGAGGGTGTATCCGAGATCAGCTATTTCGGAGAGCAGCGCCTTTCGATGCGCCTCTGGCTCGACCCAGAGAAGCTGGCCGTCAACGACATGACTGGCGAGGATGTCGCGCAGGCAATCCGGGAGAACAATTTCCAGGCAGCACCTGGCCGGATCCGCGGCGTTTATACGATCAGCAATATCAACCTCAACACGGATCTGAAAACGGTCGAGGAATTCCGTGATATGGTGCTGCGCTCGACCGGTGGCCGGGTTATCCGGGTGCGTGACATCGGGCAGGCGGAACTGGGGCCGGACAATACGGACACCAGTTCGCAGACCAGCACGCTTCGGCCGCCGAATGGCAAGCCGACACCCCGACCTTCGATCTTTGTGGGTCTGGAGCCGTCGCCAACGGGCAACCCGCTGACGATCATCTCGCGTCTCAACGAGATCATGCCGAAACTCAAGGCGACGCTTCCGCCGGGAATTGATGTCCGCGTCCCTTACGAGACCGCGCATTTCATTCAGGCATCGATCGATGAAGTGACCGAGACCTTCATTGAGGCGCTGCTCATCGTCATCCTTGTGATTTACCTCTCGCTCGGTACCGTGCGGGCGGTGATCGTGCCGATTGCCACCATTCCCCTCTCGATGCTTGGCGCCGTCGGGCTGATGTACACCTTCGGGTTCAGCCTGAATTTGCTCACCTTGCTGGCGATGGTGCTGTCGATCGGACTCGTGGTCGATGACGCCATCGTCGTGATCGAGAACGTCCATCGCCATATCGAAGAGGGCAAATCCCCCTTCGACGCCGCGTTACTCGGGGCGCGTGAGGTGGCAGGCCCTGTTGTCGCGATGACCCTTACGCTCACAGCGGTTTACGCCCCGATCGCCTTCATGGGTGGGCTGACGGGCACGCTGTTCCGGGAATTTGCCCTCACGCTGGCCGGGTCCGTCATTATCTCCGGTGTCGTCGCACTCACTCTGTCGCCGCTCATGAGCGCCAAACTGCTGAAAGCGAAGGAGAAGGAAGGCTTCATGGAACGGATGGCGGAGCATGCCTTCGGTTTCATGACTGCGCGCTATGAAACCGTTCTCGATTTTTCGCTTCGGCATCGCTGGGTTCCGCTCGGCACGGCGGCGGTAATCTTCCTTCTTATTCCGGTCATGCTGCACGTGTCCCAGAGCGAGTTGGCACCCAATGAGGACCAGGACATCGTCTATACGGCGGTCAAGGCCCCGCAATACGCCAATCTTCATTATGTCGAGACCTACGCCCAGGCGCTTTACGAGAAGATGTCTGAAATCCCGGAAGGCCATAGCCACTGGCAGATGAACGGAATTGACGGGATCGCCAACAGCGTTGGCGGTGTCAATCTCGATGATTGGGGCAAGCGTAGGCGTAACGCCGATCAGATCCAGATGGACCTGCAACAACGTGTTGCTTCCATCCAGGGGACCAGCGTTTTCGTGTTCCAGATGGGGGCACTACCGGGTTCAACGGGCGGCCTGCCAGTTCAGATGGTCGTCCGCAGTGATGACAGCTATCGCAACGTCTTCGGCGTCATGTCACACCTGCGGGACGAAGCCTCTAAAAGCGGTCTGTTTGCCGTGGTCGATAGCGACCTCGCCTTCGATAACCCGGTTGTTCGGGTCACGGTCGATCGGACCAAAGCCAATGCGCTCGGGATCCGTATGGAGCGGATCGGCAACGCGCTGAATACGCTCATCGGGGAAAATTACGTCAATCGCTTTGGCTATTATGGCCGGTCCTATGACGTGATCCCGCAAGCCGTTCCGCTGTCCCGCCTGACCCCTGACGCCCTGAAGACCTATTATATGCGCGACCAGAACGGCCATCAGGTACCGCTGTCGGCCCTGGCCAGCGTGCGGGTCGATGTCGAACCCAACCGTCTACCCCAGTTCGGCCAGCAGAACTCGGCCACGTTTCAGGCCATTCTCGCCAAAGGCGTGACGATGGGTGACGCCGTGAGCTTCCTGAAGGCAAAGGCAGCGGAGTTCCCGCCCGGCTACAGCTATGACTGGCAGTCTGATTCACGCCAGTATGTACAGGAAGGGAGCGCTCTGATTTTTGCATTCCTCTTCGCACTGATTGCGATCTATCTCGTCCTGTCGGTTCAGTACAACAGCTTCACCGATCCAGTCATCATCCTCGTCAGTGTGCCGTTATCCGTGTTCGGCGCCCTTATTCCACTCGCCCTCGGTGTGACGACCTTAAATATCTATACCGAAATCGGACTCATTACGCTGATCGGGCTGGTCAGTAAGCATGGCATCCTCATGGTCGAGTTCGCAAACGAGATCCTTCATCGTGACAATGTAGACCGCAGGACAGCAATCGAGACAGCGGCCGCGATCCGTTTCCGACCGATTATCATGACCACAGCAGCAATGGTCGTGGGGCTTGCGCCCCTGGTCATCGCTACCGGTGCGGGCGCGAACAGCCGCTTCGGACTGGGAACGGTGATCGTCGTCGGCATGATCGTCGGTACGAGCATGACGCTGTTCGTGCTGCCTTCGGTCTATACGGTCATCAGGCCGCGCCGTGGCAAGACGGTGTGACGGGTCATGCGCCGTCCGCCATTCGATTTGTGGCAACTGCTGTGCGTGCGGGCAATCGCCGAGCACGGCAGTATCCACGGCGCGGCGCGTTTCCTGAACATCCGACAATCGGCCGTCAGCCGATCCCTGCATAACCTTGAGGAGCGGCTTGATGTCAGGCTGTTCATCCGTTCCCCGGTCGGTGCCGCACCAACTGCGTTCGGTCAGGAATTCATCCGCTGGAGCCAGACGATCCTGGACAATGTGGCAGGCATGAACACCCGCGCTCGGCGGACGGGCAAGGGCGAGAATGGCCAGATCTCTATCGGTATCCAGACCTGCGTCCTGCCCGGAAGACTCTCGACCTTCACGGCAGACTTCCGCGCCACTCACCCCGATATCGTCTTTCGCTATTCCGAGGGTACAGGCAAGAGGCTGCTGCGCCGGCTCCAGCGCGGGCAGATCGATTTCGCGGTCGTCACCCGCCGCAACCTGGCGCCCGCCTTGCGGGTCACGCCTCTGTGGAGCGACCGCATCGTGGCCGCACTCCTCCCCGTTGCCGTCGTGATTTCGGCGAGGCTGCGGCCTCGCCGTGTTGCGGAACGAGGGGCAGGGTGTCTCCGTGGTCGGATGGGGTCCCGCGCGGGAAGTAGTCATAGGAGGAAGAGGGTGGTTTCGCCTCTGGTGCCGAATAACCGGTATCAGAGGAGAGTTTTCCATGACCACAACCACCATCCTGCCCCCTGCGTTCCGTGGTGCGGCGTCCGGCGGCTTCCGGATCGATCCTTCGCGCGGGGAGCGTAGTGCCCGCGTCTCGTCCGAATGGTTCTCGCGCCCCGATGACGAGCGGTATCTGTCCCTATCTGATTTGCACGCGGCCACTCTTGGCCGTGCCGAGCGCGCCACGGCCCGCACGGTAGAAAGCCGCGCCATCCGAGTGGAGGCGAGCCGCGACAATGCCGAGCGCCTGACCCTGACCGTGCCGGGGCAGAATGACCCGATTGCTCCCACACACTGGTCCTTTGGCCAGATGTGCAGCCTGGTTGGTGCCCCCTCGTCGTACCTGCGCAATCTTCCGGCTCCGCTGGCGGCAATCAACCTGCAGCACGGGTTGCTGTCGCACCGGGCCGAACTGGTCAAGACGCTGGAAACCGAGGACGGGCGTGTGGAACTGCGCGCCGTCACGGGGCCGGATTACGGCCGCATCTGGGACCATGAGCTGGTCGGGGCGGTGCGCAAGATCGCCGGCGATGGCACAGGTGATACCAACTGGAAGGTGCCGGGTGTGATCGACTGGGCGACCATGACCCATAATCCGTACGTGGACATCACGAAGGAAACCACGACGCTCTACGCGTCAGACAGGGACGTTTTTTTATTCCTCGTGGATGATACGCATCCGATCGAGGCGGGACGTCTGCCCAACGGTGATCCCGATCTCTATTTCCGGGGTTTCTACGCCTGGAATTCCGAAGTCGGCAGCAAGAGCCTCGGCATCGCCTCCTTTTACCTGCGCGGAGTGTGTCAAAACCGCATGCTCTGGGGTGTGGAAAATTTCGAACAGATCACGATCCGGCATAGCAAGTTTGCAGCATCCCGTTTCGTGCATCAGGCGACACCAGCACTACGGAATTTCGCCACGGCCAGCCCAGCCTCGTTCGTCTCCGGCATTCAGGCTTCGCGCATGGCGCTGGTGGCCAGAACCGATGAGGACCGCGAAAGTTTCCTGCGTCGTCGCGGGTTCTCGAAACCGGAAACCGCAAAGATCATCGAAACCGTGTTGCACGAGGAAGGGCGCAAGCCCGAGAGCGTGTTCGATTTCGTGCAGGGGATCACGGCACTGGCCCGCACCAGGGCCAATCAGGATACGCGGTTGGATCTGGAAGAGAAGGCCCGCAGGCTGATGGAGCGTGCTTCCTGAAAAGCCGCTTCTCTGTCTTTCCGTAAGGACGTTTTTACGAGCCCGGCCATCGCGCCGGGCTTTTTCGTTTCGGGAGTTTTTCCGATGGCCGATTTCTTCACGCATTTTTCCTGCGTGCTCGATGTGGGCACGGTGGCCAATGCTGCCAAGGCGCTCGACCTCTACAATGGATTCATGGATGAACTGGCGGCGGAAGATCCGCCCTCTGACGGTTTTGTCCTGTCGATCGTGCCTGAATATGGCGGCACGAAACTCTGGATGCACGATGAGATAACCGGCGATCCGCATCAGGTCGTGGAATTCGTGCTACGCTGCGCACGGGCATTCCGGTTACGGGGCCGATGGGGATTCCAGTGGGCCAATAGCTGTTCACGTCCCCGGATCGACGCCTTCAGTGGCGGTGCGCATCTGCTTGACCTTGGCCGGCACAAGACGATTTCATGGATGACCACCGATCGCTGGCTGGCGATCGCTTTGGAAGGAAGCAATCCCGACATAGGAGGGCAGGGCGATGACCTTGCATGACGCGGGCGATCTCGTCCGTCGTCTGGCGGAGAACGCGGAGGCGGTGTGCCGGCGGTATCTGTCTGCCGGTCGCCGCCACGGCAATTACTGGCTGGTCGGTGACGTGCGGAATGCGCCCGGCCGGTCGCTGTTCGTCCGGCTGCACGACACCGCCAACGGCAGGGCGGGAAAATGGACGGATGCACAGTCAGGCGAGCATGGCGACCTGCTGGACGTGATCCGCGAAAGCCTCGGCCTGGTGGATTTCCGCGACGTGGCCGACGAGGCGCGTGCCTTCCTCAGTCTGTCTCGCCCTGATCCGGTGCCGCCGTCACAGGACCGGCCTGCCCGTGAGCGTGGTTCCGCCAGTTCTTCCGAAGCGGCACGACGGCTCTGGGCCTTGTCCGGGCCGATCGCGGGCACACCCGTAGAAGCGTATCTCCGTAGACGCGACATCACGCTTTTGCACGGAGCCGGCGCGCTGCGCTTCCATCCGCGGTGCTTTTACCGCCCGGACGAGGACAGCCCCACCCAGACTTGGCCAGCCATGATCGCCGCTGTCACTGACCTCGACGGCACTCTGACCGGTGTGCATCGCACCTGGCTGGCGGTGGATGGGCGAGGCAAAGCGCCGGTCGATCATCCGCGTCGTGCCCTGGGGGGCCTGCTCGGCCATGCCGTGCGCTTCGGGGTGGCATCCGACGTGCTCGCCGCCGGGGAAGGCATCGAGACGGTGCTGTCGCTACGGCAGGTTCTGCCCGATCTGCCGCTGGCCGCCTGCCTGTCCTCGGCGCACCTCGCCGCCCTGACCTTTCCGCCGCTGCTGCGCCGTCTCTACGTGCTGCGCGACGATGATCCGGCCGGGGATCAGGCACTGGCGACGCTGCACGCCCGCGCGGATGACGCCGGGATCGAGTTGATCGGCCTGTCGCCCCGGCTGGGCGATTTCAACGATGATCTCCGTGCCTTGGGACGCGGTGCGCTGCGGGCGATCCTGCACCCGCAGCTCGCTCCATCGGACGTGGCACGCTTTCTGGAAGCCGCCGGCACCTGAGTGGGCCGGAAAGGGGGGCGGGCGGTTCCGTTCTTCTTTCGGCGGGTCTGTTCTGCCTCCCGTCCGGCAGGTCCGCGCCCCGGCCTTTCAGGTGGGGAGCGGGCGTCAGCCGGGCCGGGTCTTCAATGGCGTGAGCCGGCTATTTTCCGTCGCGCCCCTGTGGGGGCGCTTTACATCGCGAAGCAAAATAGCCGGCCCCCTGCCATCCTCCGCTGCGCTGCGGCCGCGCGCGAGCGCGCGGTTCCGGCCTGTCCCTGGTCTGCCGCTATCCGCCCCCGGAAAGGCCGCGAAGGGCGCGGCCGGAGACCTGGGAGGACCGCATCATGACCCGCACCGATGATTTTGAACCGCCGCACGCCGCTTCATCCACCGCCCATGTGCTGGCTGAACTTCAGATGTATGGCTACCGTCCCTTCGAGGACGAGCCTGATCCAAGGCCGCTGCCCGAAGCTCCGCGCATCGGGGGTGCTGTGGCCGACATCTTCGACGCCGTCGCCGCGACGCTGACTGACACACGGCTGGAACCGGACCTCGAAGCGCTGCTCTGGTCCACCGTGAACATCTTCCACCGCATGGTCGGCCAGGTCGAGCGTGAGCTTGACCGCAACGAGCAGGCGCAGAAACGCAGCCAGCAGGATCAGGATGGCAGCGAGATCCGCTCGGTGGAACTGGAGCGACTGATCGCCGAAGGGCTGACACTGATCGAACGCCGCAACGCCTACGAGATCTTCCGCGACGAGGCGCAGGAGCAGTTCGAGCGGCTGACCCTGAGCGCGTGGCGGCCGAAGACCGGCTCGCTGGTATCGCGGCGGACCATGACGGCCTCTATGATCGACAGCCGTGACTTTCTCAACGCCCGACGTCGCGCCGAGAGCGAATTGCTGGTCCCGCCCGGCCCCAAGGTCGTCGTGACTGGGGGGCTGGACTTCGACGACCATATCCTGATCTGGGACCGGCTGGACAAGGTCCGTGCCAAGCATCCCGACATGGTGCTGCTGCACGGTGGTTCGCCCAGGGGCGCGGAGTTCGTCGCGTCTCGCTGGGCTGATCACCGCGAGATCGTGCAGATCGCTTTCAAGCCGGACTGGACGAAGCATGCCAAGGCCGCGCCCTTCCGCCGCAACGACGCCATGCTCGATACCTTGCCGATTGGCGTCATCGTCTTTCCCGGAACCGGTATCCAGGAGAATTTGGCCGACAAGGCGAAGCGCCTCGGTATCCCGGTCCTGCGGTTCGGAGGCGGCGCGTGAGCGCCGTCTTCAGTCCGGATTACCCGTGACGGCGATCCGCGCGGAACGGGCATAGAAGGCGAGTTCGGTATCGCCGGGCGCCAGAAGGTCGAGCAGGCCCTTCATGTCCTGCATGTCCGAATAGGACTGAAACGGCCCTGGTTGCTGTTCAATGGCCAGCACTGCAATGGCGAGCGCCTTTTTGACCAGATGCAGTTCGCGTCCCGTGATGTCCGCCATGACGTTGTCTCCCTGAGCAGCCCCACGATGCACGTCCGCGTGCCGGACGCCAGTATGATTCTCGTTCCGTCGACACATCGTTTTTGCTATGGTGCGGCTTGCGCCGTGGTGGTGGTGGCAGGCGTGACCGTCAGATCATGTCATCTCTACGGGAGCCGCCATCATGGTGATCTTCGCACCTTTCCTGATCGTCGCCGGCATCGGATTTTTCTGCTGGCTCATGTTCACGCTCGCGGTCTTCGCATTGCCGTTTGCCGGCGGGCTGTATGCCGGGCTCTGGGCGTTCCATACCGGCGCCGGAGTGATCGGCGCGCTTATCGTCGGCGTCATGGCGGGGATAGCGACTTTCGTCGCCGGTCAGATCGCACTCGCCTGCGCGCCGTGGATCTGGCTGAGAGGGCTGATCGTCCTGCTTTATACCGTGCCCGCCGTCATTGCCGGTTATAGCGCCACGCACGGCCTCACCCAGATGATGATGCCCTCCGCCGTCTGGCAGCTCTTTTTCTCCGTCATTGGCGCCATCGCGGTCGGGATCACCGCTTTCGTCCGCTTTACCGGCATGGCCCCGTCCGAACCGGCCGGCGGGAGCATCGCGCAGGTCTGACGGCCCGCACGGTAGCCGATGGGGCAGGCATGGATCAGGCATTTCGTGGAGATGCGGGTCCTGTCGTCACGAGAAAGGCGGGGTGAGGCGATAAAGGCTGCCGCAACGTGCATCCGCCCCTGCTGGTCCCTCTCGCGGGGTTGCCGGCTCTGGACCATCCTCCTGTCCCGCGCAGGTTGACAGAAACAGTGGCCAACGCGGTGTGCCTGCAGGGCGGGTTCATGGGAATGGGTCACGGCCAGAACGGCCAGGTGATGATGCCTGTTTTCTTCCCTGCCGGATCATGTACGGCGCGGGGGCATCATGTCCTCCGTGATGGTCGCTCTGTCTGGCCGCGCACGCATACGGCCTCTGAAAATGGCTGATCTAGCCGAGGTCGGCTGCGCCTCGATCGTCCATGGCGCAACGGCGAGCCATAATTTTCTTCCCCTGCCGGCTGCGCCGTCATTCCTCGCGAAACAAGAAAATTCCGCCCCGCCGTCCTCCGCTGCGCTGCGGCCCCAGGGGGTGCGCCGCCGATCGCCCCCGGCTCGTCGATCGCCATCGAGGCCGCAATGGTGCGGGCTCGGTAACAGAGATCACGGAGCAGTATCATGGCGACCATCGGCACCTTCAAAAAGACCGGCAACGAATATGTCGGCGAAATCGTCACCCTCTCGGTTCAGGTCCGCAATGTCCGCATCGTTCCCGAGACCGGACGCCAGAGCGACAACGCCCCAAGCCACAGGGTGTTCGTCAACAGGGCGGAGATCGGGGCGGCCTGGTCCAAGCAGTCCAACGAGGGACGCAGCTATCTGGGCCTCAAGCTGGACGATCCGAGCTTCAACGCCCCGATCTTCGCCAATCTCTTCAATGACGAGGACGGCGAGACCTACAGCCTGATCTGGTCTCGCCCCAACGGTCGCCGCAACGGCGACTGAGGCACCCGCGGTCCCCCGCCCGGCTGATCCGGGCGGGGCCTTCGCATTACCGGAAGGGAAGCGCGGGGGGGGGGGCGTGGCTTATCGCCCTCGATCCGATCGGCCTGTCTCCGGGCATGGCCGGGGGAACAGGGCTTCCCTCAGTCTTCCCATTGTACCATGCCCGGCGTGAACCGCCTCAAGGACGCGCGGTCCCCCCAATTTTGCCCGAGCCGTCCTATCGGCCGTCCCGAACAAAATCGGCTCCCCCGCGCGCCGCTGGCGCGGTCGCCTACGGCGATCCCTGACCCGGTTCACGCGTGCATGAGGCGACGGCCTGTCTTCCACAAACGAAAGGAGCAGGACGATGACCACGCTACACGACCAGATCCAGATGCTGCGCGCCGAACTGACCAGCTTTTACCTGAGCCGGGGCGAGCGGACGCAGATCGAGCGTGAGCTGAAGCGGGCGACCGCGGAACTGGCCCGCAAGGGTGCCACGGACAGGGAGGCTCCCGCGTAAGGCGGGGGTTTTCTTGCATGGTCGCCCGCGCCATTGGAAATCCAGACGCCGATTCCTCTTTGCCATCATCCTGAAAGAACGATATTGAATCGCTCTAACGCGACTATTATAGTCGTATTTCTGGTGTGTAATCCGAGCATGTCGGATGTGATCATGGATGATCACTGGCCGACAGGTAAGGGCGGCACGGGCACTCCTGAACTGGACACAGGAGATGCTTGCTGAAAAGGCCCTCGTAGCACTGACCGCGCTCAAGCGCCTTGAATCCGAACGCGGTCTCGGCGTTCATGAGGGCACAACCGACCAGGTTCGCCGCGCGCTGGAGGCGGCGGGCATCCTGTTCATCGAGTCCGGACAAGGACGCGGCGTCATGTTTCTTAACGAGACTTCCGGCACCGAAACGCGGCAGGCTAGGGCGCGTCGCGTTCGTTCTCCGACCTGATCGGCCCCATCATGCAGAAGCCCCCGCTCGATCCGTCCGTCGCCGACAACGCCCCGGAAGCGTCCTGTCTCACCGGCTACGACGAACAGCATCTGATTACCTATCTGCGTCTGCTGGACGCCGAGGCCGACGGCGCCGACTGGCGCGAGGTCGCCCGCATCGTGCTCCATCGCGACCCGGCAGCCGATCCCGAGGGCGTCCACCGCTGCTGGCGCAGCCATCTGGCGCGGGCGCACTGGATGACCGAACATGGCTACCAGCATCTCCTGCGGGGCGGTGCTCCCCACTGACACCCTCAATCGTTGCGTTATCAGCAAGACCTGTTGCAGGACCGGGACGTAGCGGGCAACAGGACGGTCTGGCATACTCTCGCAAGCAAGTGCTTGCCCTGTTCCCACCCGTTACGCATCGGAGACGACGCCATGAGCCGCGCCAACTGGCGGTCGGCGGGCGCGTACGAGGGCCTGCGGTCGCTCGACGCCCCCGCCTTTGCCTTGCAATTTGTCAGCCGTAACCGCGACTTTATCCGCGAGCGGGCTGCCCTTCAGCGCGCCGCGCGCCGGGCCGCGCTATCCGCAACAGACGCCGAAGCCTTCGCCCGGCGCTGGGGGTTGCGATTTCGAGAGTGTCCGCACGGCCCTCAATCCGCGTACCGCCCGCTGGACTGTTGCGGTATCGCCGGCCGTGATTGCGGTTGTCCGCCTGCCGACAGCACTGGCTGACGCGGCGTATCATCCGGTCTCCCTCGCTCGGGCAGAACTGCCGCCTGATATGGCGGGAGAAGTGCTGGTCGAGCAGGGGGAGATGATCCTGCGGCTGTACGTCCTGCCGCCGGACGGGGCTCAGGTCGGCGTGCTTCTACCGCTCGACGCGCTGTTCGAGGTGCGTGTCCAGGCCGCCCTGCGGCTCTGGCGCGTGCTGATGGAGCGGCGTCCCGGTCGTGATCCGGCCTGCCTGTCATCCGATCGCATCCGCAGGCTGATCCTGGCGCTCCGGACGCTCGATGGCCTGGACGACGGGGTGTCGCAGCGCGAGATCGCCGGCGTCCTGTTCGGTCGGGAGGTTTCCGCAGGGGACTGGCTCTCGCACGATCTGCATTTCCGCATGAAACGGCTGGTGCGTTTTGCGCGGGGACTGACTGACGGAGGATATCGGCGCCTGCTACTGCACCCGTTTCGGGGACGATAGTGGATGATGAATGTCTTGTAGGGCCGGAAGAACAGAACAAGGAGGCTGATAGTATCCATGGCCTCACTGCTGGCCGCTCCGGTGCTTTGTGTCGAGGAAAACCGAAAATGGTCCGCTATTGGAGACGCGTGACGGTTCGTTGAAAAGAAGAAGTGAGGCTTCAGATACATAAGGAGAAAATAGTCCATTCCTGAACATTATACGTCAAAAGATAACGTTGACACGAGCCATCGCATGTTTGCATCGGGAATGTTTCTGCAGGGGCAGTTATTTTGTAATCGAATATCGCAACCCAGATATGGAAAACCTGCCCGGAAAAATTGGCCTGACGGCGAATTTTTCCGGACATTTATTCGAAGTTTATCAGGTGGTCAGGAGCTTTTCACTGGTCAACCGCATGACGATGCCATGCCGGAGCGCATGCAAGCCCTCGATTTCAACTTCAATGTCGCGAGCCTTGAGTTTGGATACGATCTTCTCAATCATAGCCACCGAGGTCACGTCCCAGAAATGGGCGTTGTTCAGCCTGATGACGACCCGGCGCGCATTGGTCCTGAAGTCGATCTGATCGTGAAGAAGGTCAGACGAAGCAAAGAAAACCTGTCCCTCAACCTCGTAGATATCCGTACCCTCTTCTCTGATCTTTTTGACGTGCATCAAATGCGTCACAGACCAGGCAAAGAACACACCACTGAGCAGAACACCGACGAGCACACCTAGAGCCAGATCCGAGGATGCGACAGTCACGGCAACGGTTACGACCATGACGAGGCTTGAGAGCTTTGGAAAACGCGCAAGATCACGCAGGGATGACCACGAGAATGTGCTGATTGAGACCATGCACATAATGGCGACAAGAGCAGCCATTGGAATGCGGGCGACATAAGTATGCAGCATGACCATCAGAAACAGCAGGAAAGCGCCGGCAGTAAAGGTCGACAGACGTCCTTGGCCGCCGTACCGAAGATTGCCGACTGTCTGCCCTACCATACCGCACCCGGCGATGCCGCCGAACAGTCCTACAAACACATTCGAGACACCAAGACCTACGCATTCCATTCTGGGATCACCGTGCGTGTCGGTCTCATCATCCACGACACCTGCTGTCATTAGAGATTCAAGGAGGCCCACAGATGCCATCGCAAGGGCATAGGGAAACACAATTTTCAGTGTGGCCAGATTGAATGGTACGTGGGGGATCGTAAAAGCAGGAAGGCCTGTCGGCAGCGTGCCCAGATCAGAGACAGTGTGCACCGGCATTGGATACCACATCGTGATGCCTGTCAGAACTACGATACAGATCAGGGGCGACGGTATCAGGGTTGATATCCGTGGCATGAGATAGATGATGGCAAGCCCAAGGGCAATCAGTGCATACGTGTGCCACGTCACATGAAGCATTTGTGGTAACTGTGCCGAAAAGATCAGGATCGCGAGAGCATTCACAAAGCCGGTGCGGACCTCAGCCGATACGAAGCGCATAATGACCTGAAAGCCAAGCGCACCGAAAATGATCTGTAGTCCGCCAGCCAGTAATGTCGCGACGAGAAGGTATTGAAGCCCGTAGCTATGCACGAGGGCCGCGGCTACGAGGGCCACGGAACCCGCCGCCCCTGAGATCATTCCCGGGCGGCCACCGGTGATGGAAATGGCGACGCTAATGACAAATGACGCGAAAAGGGAGACGGCGGGAGAGACGCCGGCAACGTAGGAGAAAGCAATGACCTCGGGAATGAGGGCGAAGGTGCCGACCATTCCGGCCAGCACTTCGCGCAGCGGGTTATAAGCCCACTGCGACCGATAAGTCGCAAAGTTCATGGCGTTTTTTCGAAACCTCTCTAGGTAGTAAGCACGCTCAATAAGGTTTCGTCGTATTGTGGCCCGACGCGGCAATGGTGCTTGCAGGGTAGTCAGGTCGTGAGGTCGATGCAACCCGAGAAGACAGACCAGCCAACACAACGTTGACTGCTGCAATGGCGTGATCGTCTTGTGAGGACCGACATCCCAACGTCCCAGAACGTATGGACTGTAGACCGCTGCCCCACTGTTGAACCCGGCTTTCTTTCTCTGTTGGCTGAACCGGACGGCGACACGATGCAGTAAGCGGTCCAGGCCCCATGTCCTTGGCTACTGGGTCATGGGGCCCGGCATGGGCTAAGTTCGCAATTTGCTGAGAGCAGACCATATGGCATGGGTTATGGTTCAGAAACTGGCAGACTGGCTCGTGTCATCGCAGCATGATGTCCGCTTACCGAAACCTTCAGCAGAACTTTGTATGATTGGGACGAGGGCGAAAGCCGAAATCCAGTTGGTTCGGTCGCCCGGTTCGAGGCGGCCGCGTCGCCATCTCCCGCCAGTCAAGGACCGATCTCGCCCCCCGATGAGATCGGTCCTAGTCCCGGAAGACCTCGCTCCGCCACGCTGATCCCTGCTGGCCGCATCTGTCCCGCGGCCCCAGCCAGCGACCACGGAGCCACCTCATGTCCGCCAATTACAGCGATCTGCCGCCGCGCTATCTGCGCACGCCCGATGCCTCGCGCTTCGTCGGACTATCTATTCGCACACTGGAGAAACACCGGATCTACGGCACCGGACCGCGCTACTCGAAGCTCGGTGGCCGCGTGGTCTATCGGGTGGATGAGTTGCAGGCCTGGGTCGAGAGTGGTGCCCGCGCCCATACCTCGGACACCACTGCCGGCGTCGTGCCGGCGGCCGCGCGGCAAAGTCCGCTGATTCCGCCGACATCACGCGGGAGCCGTCGCTGATGCCTCCGCCCGGCAGGGCGCGCTCCGAGCGCGAGCAACTGGAACTCTTCCACGCTATCGCGGGAGATTTCGCTCCTCGTGATGCCCAGGATCTGATGGCGTTCCCATTCTTCAGCCTCGCCAAATCCCCTCGCATGGTCCCGATCGATTACCGGACCCCGGACGTCACCATCCGGGTCGAGGCGTCCGCCGAACATGGCATGGCCACGATCTGGGATGCCGACGTGCTGATCTGGGCTGCCAGCCATCTCGTTGCCGCACGCGACGCCGGTCGGCGCACGTCGCGCCTGATGGTGGCCAGCCCGCGCGAGATCCTGACCTTCATTGGCCGGGGCGACAGTGCGCGGGATTATGAGCGGCTGGAAGCGGCGTTCGACCGGCTGCAATCCACCACGATCAAGACCTCGCTCCGGCAGACCGGGAAGGGCCAACTGCACCGCTTTTCCTGGATCAACGAATGGAAACGGCATACCGCGCGGGAGGGGCGCACCCGCGTGATCGAACTGATCCTGCCCGACTGGTTCTACCAGGCGGTTCTCGATGACGCGCTCGTGCTGACCATCGACCCGGCCTATTTTGGCCTCACAGGCGGTCTGGAGCGCTGGCTCTATCGCATCGTGCGCAAGCATGGCGGTCGCCAGCGTGCGGGCTGGGCCTTCGGCCTGCGCCATCTCTACGAAAAATCCGCCAGTCTTTCCCCCTATCGCCGCTTTGCCTTCGAGCTGCGCGAAATGGCGAAGCGGCAGCCCTTTGCCGGCTATCGGCTGTCGGTGCGCCCAGACCGCAACGGCAACGACACACTGGCCTTCGCGCCTGCCAAACTATCCACAGGCCCCTGTGGACAAGCTGTGAATTCATCCGTGCTATCAGTTGTGGATTTATCCGTGCCATCACTGCCACGGCATCCGTGCTATCATTTGCGGAAAACGCCGAATCAGGGCGTTGAATCAAATGGTTATGACGCCCTTAACTTAGAATCTAACTTAAAAGAGTCTAACTTTAAGGATGTTGGCACCCCGCCCGATCTGCGGATAACCCCCGGAGAGGGGCCATGATCGTGGCCTTCCTCAACCAGAAGGGCGGCGTCGGCAAGACGACGCTGGCGCTGCATCTCGCGGGCCAATGGGCTCGGGAAGGCCGGCGCGTGACGGTCATCGATGCCGACCCGCAGGGCTCGGCGCTGGACTGGTCGGCGCAACGGGTACGGGAGGGACTGCCACGGCTGTTCGGCGTGATCGGGCTGGCGCGCGATACGCTGCACCACGAGGCGCCGGCACTGGCTCAGGGGGTGGATCACGTCGTCATCGACGGTCCTCCGCGCGTGGCGGCGCTGCTGCGCTCCGCCCTGCTGGCCGCCGACCTGGTGCTGATCCCCGCGCAGCCTTCGCCGTTCGACGGCTGGGCCTCGGCCGAGATGTTGCGGCTGCTGGCGGAGGCACGGCTCTTCCGTCCCGGCCTTCTCGCCCGTTTCGTGCTCAACCGCTGCGCCGCGCGCACGGTCATCGCCCGCGAAACCCGGTTGGCGCTCGCTGGGCACGAGCCGGCGGCACTGGCGGCGCGGATCGGTCAGCGGGTCGCGTTCGCCGAGGCTGCGCGCACCGGCCGTCTGGTGTGCGATCTTCGCCCCCAAGGGATTGCCGCCCGCGAAATCGCCGCTCTGACGACCGAGATCGGGGGGCTGGTATCATGACCCTCCTGACTGGCGACAGCGCGCTCCTGATGCCCTGGCACGGCCCCTACGATATGATCCTGGCCGATCCCCCCTATGGCGATACGTCGCTCGCCTGGGACCGGCGCATGGTGGACTGGCCCGGCAAGGCACTCGCCGCCCTGAAACCGAGCGGCTCGCTCTGGGTCTTCGGCTCCCTGCGGAGCTTTCTCGCATCCAACGCGGCATTTCGGAATGCGGGCTGGAAATATGCTCAGGAACTGGTCTGGGAGAAGCAGAACGGTTCCAGCTTCCATGCCGATCGCTTCCGCCGCGTGCATGAACTGATCGTCCAGTTCTATCGCGACGATACGCCCTGGCGCGCCGTCTACAATGTTGTTCCCACCACGTCCGATGCGCGGGCGCGCACGGTAAGGCGGAGACACCGGCCGCCCCACATGGGCCGGATCGATGCCGGCCATTACGTGAGCGAGGATGGCGGCCCGCGCCTGATGCGCTCCGTGATTCCGGTCCGCAATGCGCATGGGCGCGCCATCCATCCCACCGAGAAGCCGGTGGCACTGCTGGAGATCCTGATCCGCACGAGCTGCCCACCAGGTGGCCTGGTGGGCGACTGGTTCGCCGGCTCGGGCGCGGCCGGTGTCGCCTGCCGGCTCGCCGGTCGGCGCTATGTCGGCTGCGAGATCGATCCAGTCATGGCGCAAAAGGCGCGCGACCGCATCGCCTCCGTGCTGCCGCTCGGCGAAGGAATTTCGCCATGACGGAACGTCGCACGCCGCCCGGCTTCGCGGCGCGTCCCGCCGATCCCGAACGCTGGGTCAGGGCGCCGGACAAGCCTTCGACCATCAACCGCTTTACCGCCCGGCTGACCATCGACGTCACGCCGGCGCTGCGCGCGCGGCTCAAGGTCGCGGCGTTCCAGCGCGGCATCACGGTCGCCGACATGCTGCGCGCGCTGCTGGCCCGCGAGTTCCCCGATACTGCTGGAGATGTGCCATGACCGACACCCTCGCTCATGTCGAACTGACCTGGATCGAGAAGCGCATCGAGCACTGGATCCGCTTCGGCTCTGTCGCCCATGAGCAGATTCTCGATCGTCGTCGGCGGATACTGAGCTTTCCGCCGGACACCGTATTCGCCTTCCTGCGCTGGGCAGCGAACGATTACGGCACGGTGGTGTCCTGCATCGACATCGTGCGCGTCACCCGTCCCGGCGAGCCGTATCAGACGGTGCCGTTCGTGCGCCCCGGCGGGGAGAGCCTGTTGCGCCAGAGCGGTTGGCCGAAGGTCCGTCTGGTGCTCGAAGCTGTCGATCGTATCGAAGCTATCGGCATCGACCCCGTCGACGTGGCGCCCGAGCATTGGCGGCATCTGCACAATCGGATGCTCTCCGGGCAGGCGGCACGCTCCTACACGCGCGACCGCCATCAGGCCTGGCTGCGCCGGAGGGCGGTGTCATGACGCGCCTTGGTTGGTTCTTCACCACGTATTTCGCAATACTCGGTGTTGGCACATCAGTGGCGATTCATCCGGCGCCCCGGCTGATCTGGAATGCCACCGCCAGTACACCGGTCGGATTGTATCGCCTGCAATCGGTAAGCACCCTGCATGTCGACGACCTGATCGCGATCCGACCACCGGCCGACATTGCCACGATGCTGGCGCACGGCGGCTATCTGCCCCTCGGTGTGCCGCTGCTCAAGCCGGTTGCCGCACTGCCGGGGCAATTGGTCTGCCGGATCGGTACTGCTGTTTCGGTCGACGGCAAGGCGCTTGGCGAGGCACTCGCCTACGATCATCGCGGTCGTCCGCTGCCGATCTGGCAAGGCTGTCGGCACGTCCTGCCCGGCCAGATTTTCGTCATGAACGCAGCAGTCCCGACCAGTCTTGACGGTCGCTATTTCGGCGTCCTGCCGGTCGATGCGGTGCTCGGCCGCGCGCAGCCTCTGTGGCTCATGGCGTCACCGATTTCTCCCAACCCCAACCAGAAACGAGGCTGACATGGCCCAGATCGGAACCTTTGTGCGCACGGCAGACGGCTTCGCCGGTCGCCTGCGCACGCTCGCCCTCGACGTCGAACTGACGATCGTGCCGGCGACATCGTCGGACGCCGAGCATGCGCCCGACTATCGTGTCCATCTCGGCGAGGCCGATGCCGGACCGGAGATCGGCGCGGGCTGGAAACGCACCGGCGAGAAGGCCGGGACCTACCTCTCGCTGGTTCTCGACGATCCCATGCTGGCGCAGCCGATCCGTGCCAACCTGTTCCAGTCCGACCGTCAGGGCCGTGCCTTTCATCTGGTCTGGACCCGTCCGGTGAAGCGCGATGACCGGCGGTAAGGCGGCGCTCCGTCTGCTCGGTGTCGTGCTTCCGGCCGTCGTTTCATTGACGGTGCCGACGCATAATGCGGTTGCCGATCCCTACGCTGACATGATCGCGGAAGCGGCTACGCGCGCGCAGATTCCGGCGTCATGGATTGCTGCCGTGCTGCACGCCGAGAGCCGAGGCGATGCGCATGCTGTGTCATCGGCGGGTGCGATGGGGCTCATGCAGGTGATGCCCGGAACCTGGGCCAGCCTGCGTACGTCGCTCGGCCTCGGCGACGATCCGTTCGACCCGCGCGACAACATTCTGGCGGGTGCGACCTATCTGCGCTGGATGCGGGACCGCTACGGCGAGGCGGGCTTTCTTGCAGCCTATAATGCCGGTCCCGCGCGCTATGACGAGCATCTCGCGACCGGCCGACCGCTGCCTGCCGAGACGCTGAATTACGTCGCGTCGGTCGGCGCGCGGCTGGCTCTTCCGCCTGCCGATGACATCGCGATTGGTGCTTCGGCTGCACCGTCCTGGCAGATTTCCTCCCTCTTTCCGGCGTCGTTCCTGCGTACGGGCGATGCGTCCCGGCCTGTCGGCAGTGCGCACGACCCGGCACGTTCATCTGGTTCCCGAATGACAGACTGGACGGCACTCGTACCGCAATCGGCAGGTCTGTTCATCGCGTCAGGGCATGGGGAAGCAGGTCGATGATCCCCGTTCCGGTCCATCGGGCGCTGGCGGGCTATGGGTGCCTTGGGGATGGGGTGCTGGGGGGAGATGGGCGACAGGCAGAAGGACGGCAAGGTAAAAGCAGCGCCCGTTCGGGGCTGCATGTGGTTGGTTTGATTGGGGAATTTGTCCTCTCACCACGCCCCGCCCGCGGCTCTTCGTACCATTTTCCTAATCTTTTCAACGATCCGGGCGCCGTCAGGCGCACATCGAAGCGGAGAGCGGGCCATGCCGACGCGCGATGACAGTCTGAACGTCCGGCCCGGACGCATCCAGCATGGCAATCAGGGCGCACGACCGAAATCCTTCGTCGGTGAGGTCATGCGTGCTGCGAAGAGGGCCGGTCATACCGGCACCCGGTTCGGAGCAAAGGGCAGGGGAGGCAGCGGCGGTTCCCGCTTCGGGCGCGGCCGACGCGCAGCACTCTCCATGCGGCTGCGCAGCAATGCTCGCCGCGTTGTGGTCAAGGCGCGTGTTGTCCGTCAGCAGGGTAGGCGGTTTCGCTCGGCTCCGCTCGCCCGGCACATTGCCTATCTCAGGCGCGAGGGCGTCACCCGTGATGGTGCCAAGGCCCATCTGTTCGATGCCGGGTCCGACGAGGCGGACAGCAAGGCCTTCGCGGAACGGTGCGAAGATGATCGGCACCATTTCCGCTTCATCGTTTCGCCCGAGGACGCGGCGCGGATGGAGGATCTGCGGGGTTTCGCGCGCGAACTGATGCAGGACATGGAGCGCGACCTCGGCACAAAACTGGACTGGGTCGGGGTGGATCACTGGAACACCGACAATCCGCACGTCCATATCGTGGTCCGCGGGGTCGCCGATGACGGCAAGGATCTGGTGATCAGCCGCGCCTATATCAGTCAGGGCCTGCGCGACCGTGCCGCTGAGCGGGTGACGCTGGAACTTGGCCCGCGCAGCGAGCAGGAAATCCGCACTGCTCTGGAGACCGAAATCGGTGCTGACCGCTGGACCAGCCTCGATCGTGCATTGCAGGACATCAGCGACGAGGGCGGCGGCATTGTCGATCTCCGCCCCGGCGCCAGTGCCGAAGACCCGCAACTGCGGCGTCTGCTGGTGGGGCGGGCGACCAAACTGGAAGGGCTTGGTCTCGCCGAACGGGTCGGGGTGGCACGCTGGACCCTCAAGCCGGGGCTGGAGGCGACCCTGCGCGATCTTTCCATCCGGGGCGACATCATCAAAACCATGCACCGCGCTATGTCCGGCCGCGGGGCGGAACCCGATGTCGCGGGTTTCGCGATCCATGGCGAGAAGCTGGCCGATCCCGTCATTGGCCGGCTGGTCGAGCGTGGGCTGGATGACGAGCTGAAGGGCTCGGGCTACGTGGTGATCGCGGGGACCGACGGGCGGACGCATCATGTCCGCTTCCCCGCTCTGGAGCTGACCGGCGACGCGAAACTCGGCGCGATCGTCGAGACCCGGACCTGGGAGGACGCCAAAGGCACGCAGCGTCTGTCGCTGGCGACGCGCTCGGACTTCGCGCTGGCCGAGCAGGTGACGGCACCCGGCGCGACCTGGCTCGACCGCCAGTTGCTCGCCAAAGACCTGGTGCTGGCCAATGCGGGCTTCGGCTCGGAGGTCCGTGACGCGATGGCGCAGCGGATCGACCATCTGGCGTCCGAGGGGTTGGCCCGGCGACAGGGCGAACGCGTGGTCTTCGCGCCCGACCTGATCGGCACCCTGCGCCAGCGCGATCTCGATCAGGCGGCGGCCAGGCTCGCCGCGCAGACCGGGCTGGAGCACCGGCCCGCGAAGGAAGGCGAGATCGTCTCGGGGGTCTATCGCCAGCGGGTGGCCCTGTCCTCGGGGCGGTTTGCCATGGTCGATGACGGGCTGGGCTTCCAGTTCGTGCCGTGGCGCCCGGCCCTGGAGCAGAAGCTCGGACGGCAGGTTTCCGGCACCATGTCGCCGGGTGGATCGGTGGACTGGAATTTCGGGCGCAAGCGCGGGCTCGGGATTTGATGTCGGGTGGCCCGCGTGCGGGTTTTCGGCTGACAAAGCGGGTGCTTCATAAGTATGATAAAATATGCTCTCTTGGGAGGAGCCGCCTTATGTCCACAATCGAACGTATGACCATCACCATGCCGTCTGAAATGGCGGCGACCCTGCGCCAATCCGTCGATGGCGGCGAATATGCCTCGACCAGTGAGGTGGTGCGCGAGGCGTTACGCGAATGGATGCGCCGGCGCGATACCGACCGCTGCGATCTCGACGCCTTGCGGGAGGCGATCAGGATGGGCGACGAAAGCGGGTCGAGCATCCCGGCCGAAACCGTTTTCGCGGAATTACGCGATGTGATCGCTCGCCGCCGCGCGCAGGGATGAAGCGGCTCGACATGATGGGAATCCGATATGGCAAATTATGCCATTATCTGCCATCATGCGAATGCAGGGAGATATGACAATGGCTTCCATGAATGTATCCGTTCCGGACCCGATGCGCGACTGGGTGCAGCGCCGTATCGACAGCGGACAATATGCCAGCGTGAGCGACTACGTGCGGGATCTGATCCGGCGCGATCAGACACAGGCTGAGGAACGGCAGGCTCTGGTCGAGGCCCTGGTTCAGGGCGAACGGAGCGGTGTGAGCAAGCGGACAATCCCCGACATCCTCGCGGCGATGAAGACGGTCCACGACGCGACGGATGCCTAGCTACACGCTTTCCGGCGAAGCGGATTCCGACGTTCAGGCCATCATCGCGCTTTCGATCCGGAACTGGGGATGGGCGCGCGCCGAACGCTATATCCTCGACCTGCATGCGACCTTCGAGACGCTGGCAACTTATCCTGACATGGGAGCCGATATCGGCGATCTGCGGACCGGCTATTTCCGCTTCGTCCATGACAGCCATGCTGTATTCTATCGGAAGACGGGCGAGGGAATTTTCGTCGTTCGTGTCCTGCACCAGCGCCAGGAGCCGAAACACTACCTCTGATCGCGCGGAGTGGGGAATCGCTGCGCCGGTTGGCTGTGTGTTGTGTAGTCTGGTGTCAGGGGTACATCCGATTTTTGTCCGGATCTATCCGGGAAGCCCACCGCTTCAACTCATGAATTGAAGTCGGTGGCACCGATACCCTTTGATCGGTGGTCATCATGAACCAGACCAAGATCCTCTGGGGATCGGTGTTTGCCGTCAGCACCGTGATCCTCGCCTTCACCTGGGCTGCGACGCAGTGGACTGCCTGGCGGCTCGGCTTCCAGCCGCAACTCGGCGCCCCGTGGTTCACGCTGCTCGGCTGGCCGGTCTATTATCTGCCGGAGTTCTTCTGGTGGTGGTTCGCCTATGACGCCTACGCGCCGAATATTTTTACCACCGGCGGGTATATCGCGGCGGCGGGCGATGTGGCCGCCGTCGTCGTCGCGATCACGATGTCCGTCTGGCGTGCCCGCGAGAAGAAGCGCGCCACCACCTACGGCTCGGCGCATTGGGCCGACCCGCGTGAGATCCGTCGCGCCGGGTTACTCGCCCCCGATGGCGTGGTGCTGGGCCGCTCGGCCGATGCCTATCTGCGTCATGACGGGCCGGAGCATGTGCTGTGCTTCGCGCCCACCCGCTCGGGCAAGGGGGTGGGACTGGTGGTGCCGACGCTGCTGACCTGGCCAGGTGCGGCGATCGTCCATGACATCAAGGGCGAGAACTGGACACTGACTGCCGGCTGGCGCGCCCGTTTCGGGCGGGTGCTGCTGTTCGATCCGACCAACCTTGCCAGTGCTGCCTACAATCCGCTGCTGGAGGTCCGGCGCGGCGAGCGCGAAGTCCGCGACGTGCAGAATATCGCCGACGTGCTGGTCGATCCCGAGGGTGCCCTGGAGAAGCGGAACCACTGGGAAAAGACCAGCCACGCCCTGCTGGTTGGGACCATCCTGCATGTCCTCTACGCCGAGGAGGACAAGACCCTGGCCGGGGTGGCCAATTTCCTCTCTGACCCGAAGCGGGCGATCGAGACCACCCTGCGCGCCATGATGACGACTCCCCATCTCGGGGCGAAAGGCGTGCATCCGGTGGTCGCCAGTTCGGCGCGGGAACTGCTCAACAAGAGCGACAATGAACGCTCCGGCGTGTTGTCCACTGCGATGTCGTTCCTTGGCCTCTATCGCGATCCGGTCGTGGCCCATGTGACGCGCCGCTGTGACTGGCGGATCCGCGACCTTGTCGCCGGTACCCATCCCGCGACCCTGTATCTGGTGGTGCCGCCCTCGGACATCAGCCGTACCAAGCCGCTGGTCCGTCTGGTGCTGAATCAGATCGGCCGCCGGCTGACCGAGGAACTGGAGGCGAAGCGCCGGCATAGGCTGCTGCTGATGCTCGATGAGTTCCCCGCGCTGGGACGGCTGGATTTCTTCGAGAGCGCCTTGGCCTTCATGGCGGGCTACGGCATCAAGAGCTTCCTGATCGGGCAGAGCCTGAACCAGATCGAGAAAGCCTATGGCCAGAACAACTCGATCCTCGACAACTGCCATGTCCGGGTCAGTTTCGCGACCAATGATGAACGAACCGCCAAACGGGTGTCGGACGCGCTCGGCACTGCGACCGAGATCCGTGACGCGAAGAATTATGCCGGGCATCGTCTGTCGCCGTGGCTCGGGCATCTGATGGTGACACGACATGAGACCGCGCGACCGCTGCTGACGCCGGGAGAGATCATGCAGCTTCCTCCTGACGAAGAACTGGTGCTGGTGTCTGGCTGCCCGCCAGTCCGGGCGCGCAAGGCGCGCTATTTCGAGGATGCCGAACTGACCGCGCGCATCCTCCCGCCGCCCCGGTTCGAACCACGCCCGTCTCCAGAGGGAACGCCGCCCATCGGACCGCAACCGTCGGGCGACTGGGCCGACGTAGTGCAGCCGGCGACACAGGATAACGGAGACGATGATCCGGCCAATGCCGGCATCCGTCGCGAACCGGAGCTGCCGGAACAGGAAGAGGTGGTGCAGGCACCGAGAAAGTCGGTCCATGAGTTCGATCCGCCAGAGGATGAGCCTGAAGATGATGCGACACGGGCGCAGACCCTGCGGCGCGGCGAGCGAATTCTCGCACGGCAGGTCTCGCTTGATCCCGGCGACAGGATGGGACTGTGACTGCCATGCGGATCAAGCACACGATCCGGCTGCCGGCTGATCTCAGCGTCAGGCTCGCTGACTACGCCGCCCGCAAGAAGGTGCCGCAGGCGCTGATCGTGGAGACGGCGTTGGCGTCGTTCCTGTCACCGGACGGGCCGGAGCGGTTAGAAGCGGCGTTAGCTCGACGACTGGACCGGATGACGCGGCAGTTGGAACGCATGGAGCGACGGGTCACGATCTCGAATGAAGCGCTCGCCGTGTTCGTGCGGTTCTGGCTGACCAGCACGCCCCCGTTGCCCGACGCGGCTCTGGCCGCGGCGCAGAGCAAGGGGCGGGAGCGCTATGACGGGTTCATTGAGGCGGTGGGACGCAGACTGGCCCGAGGGAGGAACTTGGATGAAGAAGTAAGTAGGGATTTAATATAAATAAATATATTATAAATACAGATAAATATCTGAAATTAATTAACATTTGTACGTTTCTTGAGATGCTGAATTTAATAGGTCAGTCTTATATTCACGTAATATTTTTATAATTTCGTCCGAAAGATTTTCGAACTCTCGTTGGTCTATATCGAGATATTCTCCATGAGCTATGGCATTTCGTCTTTTAACAAGGCTTTCGTCGATGAGGTTAAATTTTGTTGTGTAATTGCCGATTGGCATATTGAGCGACTTTGCTATATTAGAGAACACCTTAGATGTAAGGTTTGACTCTGTATTTATTGCTGAAGAAAGCTGAAGTCTTGCCGTATTGGAAAGTTCGGAGCGAATAAAATCAAAAACTTCTATATTCTTTTCTGCTTGGAATGATGAACTTAGTGTTGAAAGTTTTCCCTTGAGGCCAAAAACAGCAAAACAACTTTTTAACTGTTGATATGTACAGCCACGGTTATCCACGAACTGGAGATACAATTCGGAAGTGGTTTTTATAAAACCTTCCCAATGTGCATATACCAATGCAATGCCGGCTCTAATAAAAAAACGCTTTTCATGCCCATTTCTGTTTGATGCAACTTTGAATGCGGCAATTTCCTTAAGTCTCCACCCCATTTCTTTGTCCAAGGCGTCCTGTAAGTGAGCGAGTGTGCGAACATCAGCCATAACTGCAATCTCACGGCTTCAAAAAAGTTTCTGCCAAGGGCAATAAGCGTGACAAGCGCGTCGTGCCTCTGACGCCAGCACCAGAATAACGAGTGAATTTTTCATCACTCCAGAGATTTTTGGCCGCAGTCTTGATGAAATCGGATCGCTTTTCTTCTTTAAGATTTTTTATTTCTACTATGTTTTTCGATACTCCTGTTGCAATAACCTCAAAAACGGACATAAGAAATTTTCCTGAAAAGCGTTTGCCATCCCAGCGTTTAAAGGCACTCGTTCCTAAAGCTTCATCAATATATTTAAATGTATCATTGAATATAGAACCTTCTTCTTGCATCTTGTAATTTTGGTTTTGTGCCATTTTAATTACAGCATCATCTAGATATTCATGAACGTCCAGACCAGCAGTGTAAGGTACTGCTCGAAAGGCAAAGAAGCGCAGGGCTAACTCGACCCCTGCCTGTGCATCCAACGAAACAGTGGTTTGCCCAGTAGTTTTAACGAAATGTCTATTTTCCGAGTGCTCGACAAGCCATTTATAAAATTTCGGATTTAAAGAGACCGTGATACTATTCCTTACCTCCTGTGGGGTAAGAGACGAACCTCCCGTATTTAATCGTTGAAATAATTCAAATTTTGCAGAAGTATCGCTTTCTGATTTGAGTATTTCTACCCTTACGCGCGCACGTTTAATCTCGATTTGGAGTGCCTGTCCGATACCGTCTTTTGCGTTATGCTTGGAATCACTCCACTTCTTCCCATCAAGGCTTGGTAAGAAACGAGTGCCATTTAGAACAAGCGGTCCCAATTCGTCCGCTCTCTCACCTTTAAGATCACCAGTTAATTGTAAAATTGTTGATATGCGTTGCAGCCCATCGATCAACTCCCATACACCATTCTCATTCTGAAAAACAAAAATAGGGGGAATAGGAATCCCCAATATAATGGATTCTATGAAGCGAGTTTTTCTCTCGTCGTCCCAACGGAAAAGTCTCTGGAAAACTGGGTCGATTATTAATTCATTTTCTTTGTATAAATTTATTATTTCTCCAACGGACATTTCGTATCCATCGGTTACTACCTGCTTTCGTGCAGTTTTTATTTCATCTGACAAAGACATATGTAGTGATTCCGTTTGGTTGAGAATTGAATTTAGCGAGGTTTGTCGCTCGCAATATGTTTTTGTTACATCATTTTTTTTAGGATCGGACTAGCTTTAAATCGCATGGTCCTGCCAGCTTGGATCTTCAACGGTTTGCCTGTGCGGGAATTGAGCGCCCTGAGGGCCGTGAACGTCCCGAAGGACGGCAGCGTGAACCCGCCCTCCTGCTTCAGCTCGGCGACGATGGCCCCGACCAGGTCATCGGCGGTCTTGCCAGCGGCAACGCCGGTGCAGGCCAGGGAATCCTGAAGAACAGCGGCAATGAAGGCTTTGCTCATGCGGGCGCAGGTCCGTGTCGTGGTCGATTCCTGAAAAGGTAGCAGCGCCCTTTCGCCCCGTCACCGCCGAAACGGTGACACACCCCTATGCAAGTTCTTCTATCCCAGCGCCCTACGGCTCCAGAGACTTGTTGCGCTGGCGTGACCGTGCCTCTTTCTAATCGATCCCGTCGATCCATCGCCTCTCACGGGAGGCTAATCACGGGTTTCCGATGACCGTTGCGTCTTTCCGTTCTGAAGCCGTCGCCCGCGGCACGCGCATGCTGCGCACCGCCCTGGGGTCGGCGATTGCCGGGCATCTCGACGATCCGTCGATCGTCGAGGTGATGCTCAATCCCGACGGAAAGCTGTGGATCGACCGCCTCGCGGGTGGGATGGAAGACACCGGCACCCGGATCGCGCCGGCCGATGCCGAACGGATCGTCCGCCTGGTCGCCCATCACGTCGGAGCCGAGGTGCATCCCGGCAGCCCGCGTGTCTCTGCCGAACTGCCAGGAAGTGGGGAGCGGTTCGAGGGGCTGGTGCCCCCGGTGGTGGCCGCGCCCTGCTTCGCGATCCGGCGGCCGGCGGTCGCGGTGTTCTCGCTCGACGATTATGTGGCCGCCGGAATCATGACCGCCGCACAGGCCGAATTTCTGCGCCGCGCCGTCGGCGAGCGGAAAAACATCCTGGTCGCCGGCGGCACTTCCACCGGCAAGACCACGCTGGTCAACGCCCTGCTGGCCGAGATCACGCAGACCGGCGACCGGGTGGTGCTGATCGAGGACACCCGCGAACTGCAATGCGCGGCCCCTAATCTGGTCGCCTTGCGCACCAAGGACGGCGCGGCGTCGCTCTCCGACCTGGTCCGCTCCTCGCTGCGCCTGCGCCCGGACCGGATTCCGATCGGCGAGGTGCGCGGCGCCGAAGCGCTCGACCTGCTCAAGGCCTGGGGCACCGGCCATCCCGGCGGTGTCGGCACCTTGCACGCGGGCTCGGCGATCGGTGCCCTGCGCCGGCTGGAGCAACTGATCCAGGAAGCCGTCGTCACCGTGCCGCGCGCCCTGATCGCCGAGACCATCGACGTCATCGCGGTGCTGTCCGGGCGCGGCAACGCGCGCCGCCTAGCCGAACTCGCCACCGTCCAGGGCCTTACCCCGGACGGGGACTACGTCCTCGCATCTGTCGGAGATCCGTCATGACAAGCATGATCGCCCTGCGTCGCCGCTTTGCCGTGGCCGGCGCTACACTCTCGCTCGCCCTGCTGTCGGCCCCGGCTTACGCCTCGGGCTCCAGCATGCCTTGGGAAACCCCGCTCAACGAGATCCTGGAATCCGTGCAGGGGCCGGTGGCCAAGATCATCTCGGTGATCATCATCACCGTGACCGGCCTGACCCTGGCCTTCGGGGAGACCTCGGGCGGGTTCCGCCGCCTGATCCAGATCGTCTTCGGCCTGTCGATCGCCTTTGCCGCATCCAGCTTCTTCCTGTCCTTCTTCTCCTTCTCGGGCGGGGCGCTGATCTGATGGAGCCGGACGCCATCCCCGGCTTCACCGCCCCGGTGCATCGCGCCCTGATCGAGCCGATCCTGCTCGGCGGGGCGCCGCGCACGGTGGCCATCGTCAACGGCACGCTGTCGGCGGCAATCGGTCTCGGCCTGCGGTTATGGATCGCCGGCGGGATCTTCTGGCTGGTCGGCCATCTTGCCGCCGTCTGGGCGGCCAAGCGTGATCCCGCCTTCGTCGACGTGGTGCGCCGGCATCTGCGCTATCCCACCCATCTGGTCGGGTGAGGGCGCCATGATGAACCTCGCCGAATACCGTCATCGCCGCGACCGGCTGGCCGATTTCCTGCCCTGGGCGGCATTTGTCGCGAAGGGCGTGGTGCTGAACAAGGACGGTGCCTTCCAGCGTACCGCGCGCTTTCGCGGTCCCGACCTGGACTCCTCGACCGCGTCCGAACTGGTCGCGATCACGTCCCGCCTGAACAACGCGCTGCGTCGTCTCGGCTCCGGCTGGGCCATTTTCGTGGAAGCGCAGCGCCGCCCGGCACGCGGCTATCCCACCAGTCCGTTCCCCGACCCCGCGTCCGAACTGGTGGATGCAGAGCGCCGGGCACAGTTCGAGGAAGAGGGCGCCCATTACGAGAGCCATTATTTCCTGACCCTGGTCTGGCTGCCGCCAGCGGACGACGCCGCCCGCGCCGAAGCCTGGCTCTACGAGAACCGCGCCCGTGGCGGCTCCGACTGGCAGGCGGTGGTCGCGGGCTTCATCGACCAGACCGACCGGGTGCTGGCGCTGCTCGACGGCTTCATGCCCGAGGCCGACTGGCTCGATGACGGCGAAACGCTGACCTATCTCCATTCCTGCATCTCCACGCGCCTGCAGCGGGTCCGGGTGCCGGAAATCCCGATGCACCTCGATGCCATCCTGGTCGACGACGAACTCACCGGCGGGCTGGAGCCCCGATTGGGCGATGCCCATTTGCGCACGCTCACCGTCACCGGCTTTCCCACCCAGACCTGGCCGGGGCTGCTCGACGAACTGAATCGGCTGGCCTTTCCCTATCGCTGGTCGACCCGGGCCATCTGCCTCGACCGCACCGATGCCACGAAAGTACTGGGTCGGATCCGGCGGCAATGGTTCGCCAAGCGCAAATCGATCATGGCCATCCTCAAGGAGGTGATGACCAACGAGGCGTCGGTGCTGCTGGATTCCGACGCCGCCAACAAGGCCGCCGACGCCGATGCGGCGTTGCAGGAACTCGGCACCGACCAGGTCGGCCAGGCCTATGTCACCGCCACCGTCACGGTATGGGACGAGGATCCTGTCATTGCCGCCGACCGGCTGCGTCTGGTGGAAAAGACCATCCAGGGCCGCGACTTCACCTGCATGCGCGAGAGCGTCAATGCGCTCGAAGCCTGGTTCGGCAGTCTGCCGGGGCATGTCTACGCCAATGTCCGCCAGCCCTGCATCTCGACCCTGAACCTCGCGCACATGATCCCGCTCTCCGCGGTGTGGGCGGGGCCGGAGCGCGACGGGCATTTCGCCGCCCCGCCGCTGTTCTATGCTCGCACCGAGGGCTCGACCCCGTTCCGCTTCGCACTCCACGTCGGCGATGTCGGCCATACGCTGATCGCCGGGCCAACGGGGGCGGGCAAGTCCGTGCTGCTGGCCTTCATGGCGATGCAGTTCCGCCGCTATGCCGGGGCGCAGATCTTCGCCTTCGATTTCGGCGGTTCGATCCGCGCGGCTACCCTGGCGATGGGTGGCGACTGGCACGATCTCGGTGGCGCGCTGGCGGGAGGGGAGAGCGACCACGTCGCGTTGCAGCCGCTGGCGCGGATCGACGAGCTGGGCGAACGGGCCTGGGCGGCGGAATGGGTGGCGATGCTGCTGGAGCGCGAGGGCGTCACCATCGCGCCCGACCTCAAGGAACATTTGTGGTCGGCGCTGACCTCGCTGGCCTCCGCCCCGGTCGCGGAACGCACTCTTACCGGCCTGTCGGCGCTGCTTCAATCACTGGCGCTGAAGCAGGCGTTGCAGCCTTATTGTGTTGGTGGCCCGTGGGGACAGTTGCTCGACGCCGAGCATGAACGTCTCGGCGTCGCCGATATCCAGGCCTTCGAGATCGAGGGGCTGATCGGCTCCGGCGCGGCGTCCGCCGTGCTGTCCTATCTGTTCCACCGCATCGAGGACAGCTTTGATGGCAGCCCGACGCTGCTGATCATCGACGAGGGTTGGCTGGCGCTGGATGATCGCGCCTTCGCCGGACAGCTCCGGGAATGGCTGAAGACGCTGCGCAAGAAGAACGCCTCCGTCATCTTCGCCACCCAGTCGCTGGCCGATATCGATGCCAGTCCGATCGCCCCCGCGCTGATCGAAAGCTGCCCGACCCGTATATTCCTGCCCAACGACCGGGCGCTGGAGCCGCAGATCACCGCGATCTATCGCCGGTTCGGGTTGAACGACCGGCAGATCGAGATCCTTAGCCGGGCGACACCCAAGCGCGACTATTACTGTCAGTCCCGTCGCGGCAACCGGTTGTTCGATCTCGGCCTATCCGAGGTGGCGCTGGCTTTCACCGCCGCGTCGTCACCCGACGACCAGACCGCCATCGACCGGATTTTTTCCCGTCATGGCCGTGACGGGTTCGCGGCTGCCTGGCTGGCGCACAAAGGCGTCGAGTGGGCGGTCGAGATGCTCAATCCGGGAGAGGGGTCATGAGAAACATGCTGATAAAAAAATCAGCTTTCATGTTCGGCGCTGGCTTTGTGCTCCCGCTTGTCCTGAGCGCGCCGGCCCGCGCGCAATGGGCGGTCTATGACGGTGCCAATCATGTGCAGAGCGTCCTGATTGCGGCGCGGGAATTGCAGCAGGTCAACCAGCAGGCGCAGAGCCTGCTCAATGAGGCGACCATGCTGGAGAACCAGGCCCGCAATCTGACCAGTCTGCCGTTCTCCGTGCTGGCACCGCTGGAGCAGTCGATCGCGCAGACCGAGCAGATCGTCGGCCAGGCGCAGGGGCTCTCTTATAACCTGACCAGCATCGATCAGGCGTTTTCGCAGACCTATCCGCAGGCGCTGGGTAGCCCGAGTTCGGCGGCGCAGATGACCGCCGACGCCCAGACGCGATGGCAGAACGCGCGGGGCGCCTATCAGGACGGGCTGCGCGTGCAGACCGGGGCGGTGCAGAATCTCGATGCCACGCGCAGCCAGATCGACAGTCTGGTGACGTCGAGCCAGGCGGCGACGGGCGCCCTACAGGCCGCGCAATCGGGCAACCAGCTTACCGCGCTGCAGACGCGCCAGCTTGCCGACCTTACCGCAGTCGTCATGGCGATGGGCCGCGCCCAGGCGCTGGAAGGCGCGCGTCAGGAAGAGAGCGAGGAGCAGGGCAGGGCGCAACTGGCGAATTTCCTCAATTACGGGGCCGGTTATACGCCTGGCACCGCGCAGATGTTCCACTGATGCGCGGGTTACGTCTCTCCCCGCCGATCGTCTTCCGGCTCGTTGCCGTCGGACTGGTCGTTCTGATCCTGGTCGCCGCCAGCCTTCATCTCCGGCACGTTCCCCGTGACGTCGGCGTGCTGGATCTCGGGCCGCCGGGATCGCGTGACCGGTTGGCCGCCGGTCTGGCGCGTTGTCAGGCGCTCGGCATGAAGGCCGACGGCGATCCGGCCTGCGAAGCGACCTGGGCCGAGAACCGCAAGCGCTTTTTCGCGCCCGACGCGGCACGGTGACGCCATGCAGCAGGGCACCGGCGTCATCGACAATTTCCTTGCCATCTTCACCCAATATATCGATTCCGGCTTCGGTCTGGTGCAGGGCGACGTTCACTGGCTCGCCGGTGTGCTGATCACCATCGACATCACTCTGGCGGGGCTGTTCTGGGCGCTGGCGCCGGACGAGGACGTGCTGGCGCGGCTGATCCGCAAGACCCTGTTCATCGGAATGTTCGCCTTCATCATCGGCGACTTCAACGGGCTGGCGAAAATCATCTATGAGTCCTTCGCCGGGCTGGGCATCGAGGCGGGCGGCGGTCATCTCACCCAGGCGCAGCTTCTCCAGCCGGGGCGGCTGGCGCAGGTCGGCATCGATGCCGGCAAGCCGATCCTGACCTCGATCTCCTCGCTGGTCGGTTTCGTCGCCATCTTCAACAACGCGATCCAGATCGCGGTATTGCTGATTGCCTGGCTGATCGTGGTCATCAGCTTCTTTGTCATGGCGATCCAGCTTTTCGTGGCGCTGATCGAGTTCAAGCTGACCACACTCGCCGGGTTCGTGCTGGTGCCGTTCGGCCTGTTCGGCCGCACCGCCTTCCTCGCCGAGAAGGTGCTGGGCAACGTGGTGTCGTCCGGGATCAAGGTGCTGATGCTGGCCGTCATCGTCGGCATCGGCTCGACGGTGTTCGGCCAGTTCACCAGCGGTTTCAACAACCCGCCCACCATCAATGATGCGCTGACCCTGATTCTGGCTTCTTTGACGCTGCTCGGCCTGACCGTGTTCGGCCCGGCATTGGCCAACGGGCTGATCGCCGGTGGTCCGCAACTGGGTGCCGGGTCCGCTGTCGCTACAGCCGCCGGGGTCGTCGGTGCCGGCGTCGCTGCCGCGTCAGGGGTTGGGCTCGCTGCGGGTGCTGCGGCGGCCGCTGTGCGTGGTGGCGCCTTTGTCGCCGGAGGTGCCACCGCCGCCTATCGGGCGGGCGGCGCGGCAGGTGTGGCCAAAACCGGACTCTCCGCTGCCGCCAGCCCGCTGCGCCGCGCGGCGGCCGGTGTTCGCACCAGCTATCAGGCCGGCGGGGCGGCCGCGACCGGCGGCGCTGGTGGTGCGACCGCTTCGGGTGCTGGCGGTGGAGGGAGTGCGGCCGGCAAGCCGCCGGCCTGGGCCAGCCGGATGCAGCGCAACAACCGGATCAGGGGCGGGGCTGACGCCGCCGCGCAGGCGATCAAGGGCGGCGACCGGCCCAGTGGCGGCCACGACGTCGATCTCTCGGAAGGAGAATAGCCATGTTCCGCCGCCCTACCGTGCGTTTCGGCCGGACACCGGAGCCCGAGACGCCCTATCACAAGGCCGGACAGGTCTGGGACGACCGCATCGGCTCGGCCCGCGTCCAGGCCCGGAACTGGCGGCTGGCCTTCTTCGGCTGTCTCGCTTTAAGCGGTGGGCTTTCCGCCGGGCTGGTCTGGCAGTCGGCGCGCGGCACCATCACCCCCTGGGTGGTGCAGATCGACCATCTTGGTCAGGCGCAGGCCGTCGGTCCGGCGACCGCCGCCTATCGGCCGACCGATCCGCAGATCGCCTGGTATCTGGCGCGCTTCATTTCCGAGGTGCGCGGCATTCCCGCCGATCCGGTGGTGCTGCGGCAGAACTGGCTCGACGCCTATAACTATGTCACCGACCGCGGGGCGCTGGCCCTGAACGATTATGCCCGCACCAATGATCCCTTCAGCCGGCTCGGCAGGATGCAGGTGGCGGTCGAGATCGCCAGCGTCATCCGCGCTTCCGACGACAGCTTCCGGGTGGAATGGATCGAGCGCCGCTATGTCGATGGCGCGCTGGCCGCTACCGAGCGCTGGAGCGCGATCCTCACGATCGCAGTCCACACCCCGACCGATGCCGAACGGCTGCGCAAGAACCCGCTCGGCATCTACATCCACGCCCTCAACTGGTCCAGGGAACTCGGCTGATGCGCACCTTCACCACCATCGCGCCGTTCATGATCCTGCTGGCGCCGCTGGCGGCCTGCTCCTCATGGACGCCGCCTGCCATCAAATACGACGATACGCCCCGGCAGGCGGTCCTCACCCCGGAGCCGCCCAAGCCGGTGCGGGTGGTGGCATTGCCCGAGCCCTTGCCGCTGCCGGGACAGCTCAAGCCGATCCCAACCCGGCATGCGGCACCGGACCCGACGGATCCGCACCAGCGGGTCGAGCGCGCCAACAGCGCGGCGCGGATCCAGCCGACGCGGGCCGGTTATCTCAATGCGATCCAGGTCTATCCCTTCTCCGAGGGCGCGCTCTATCAGCTCTATGCCGCACCCGGCGAGATCACCGACATCGCGTTGCAGCCGGGCGAGAAGCTGGTCGGTTCCGGTCCGGTCGCCGCCGGCGATACCGTGCGCTGGATTATCGGCGACACCGAGAGCGGGGCAGGGGTGTCGAAACGGATTCATATCCTGCTCAAGCCGACCCGTCCGGACCTGACGACCAACCTGGTCATCAATACCGACCGGCGGACCTATCATCTGGAACTGCGCTCCGACGAGCGGACCTATATGGCCTCGGTGTCGTGGGACTATCCGCAGGACCAGATCGTTGCCCTGCGCGGCCAGGATCGCGACGCGGACCTCACGACGCCAGTCGCAACCGGTGTCGATCTCGACGCGCTGAATTTCCGCTACCGGATCGAGGGCGACGAGGCGCCGTGGCGGCCGTTGCGCGCCTTCGATGACGGGCGGCAGGTTTTTATCGAGTTTCCGACCGGTATCGCTCAGGGGGAAATGCCGCCGCTCTGGGTGATTGGCCCGCAGGGCGATGGTCAGTTGGTGAACTACCGGGTGCGCGGCAACCGGATGATCGTTGATCGCCTGTTTGCCGCCGCCGAGTTGCGGCTGGGTGCGAAGCACCAGCAGGTCGTGCGCATCGTCCGTGCCGACGGGGCGCGGCGATCGTGAGCGGGAGCACCGGAACGGGGGAGGCGGATAAACCGATGCCTCCCGTCAGGCCGCCGGGCGAGATGCGGCTGCGCACACCCCGGCCTCCCGTCACGCGGCTGTCGCGCAGGGTGATCCTCGGCCTGTCGGTCGTCGCCGTCGCCGGCATCGGCGGTGCGCTCTATCTGGCGTTGAAGCCGACGCCTCCGAAGAGTCATGCCGAACTCTATAATACTGGCAGCCGCACCACGCCCGACGGGTTGGCCAATCTGCCGGGCGACTATACCCATCCGCCGCGCCTTGGGCCGCCGTTACCTGGCGATCTTGGCCGGCCGCTGCTCAAGGCGGGGGTGCGGGCGCCCGGCATGGCGACACCGGCGGCGCCCGCCGATCCCGAGAAGCAGCGTATCGCCCAGGAACAGGAAGCGGCGCGGGTCAGCCATCTGTTCACCCAGACGCAGATGGGCCGGGATGTCGCAACGCCAGCGGCGTCTGGAGCTACCGCAGTTCCGCCCGGCAGCGTTGCCACCGATCGCAGGCAGGCGTTTCTCGATGGGCCGGTCGACCTGCGCACCGTCAGCACCGCGCGTCTGAAGCCAGCTCCCAGCCCTTATGTGCTTCAGGCGGGATCGATCATTCCCGGTGCGCTGATCACCGGCATCCGCTCTGACCTGCCGGGCGAAGTCACGGCGCAGGTCACGGAGAATGTCTATGACAGTCCGACCGGGCATATCCTGCTGATCCCGCAGGGCGCGACACTGATCGGTCGCTATGACTCCCAGATCGCTTATGGCCAGAAGCGGGTGCTGCTGGTCTGGACCCGGCTGATGCGGGGGGCCGGGGACTCGATCGTGCTGGAGAATGAGCCGGCGGCCGATGCGGCGGGCTTCGCTGGATTGCAGGATCAGACCGACAATCATTGGGGCGAGGTATTCAAGGCCGCCCTGGTGTCGACCGTGCTCAGTGTCGGCTCGGAAGCCGACATCAGTGGCGGCAACGGCATCGCCCAGGCGTTGCGCACCGGCGGCTCGCAGGGTTTCAACCAGATCGGCGAGCAGATCGTGGGACGGTCGCTGAATATCCAGCCGACCAACATCATCCGGCCGGGCTTTCCGGTGCGGGTGATGGTGCATCGCGATTTGGTTCTCTCTCCATACGGAAAGGAGGCATCGAAATGACGAAGCTTAGGCTGGGCCGCATCGAGGACGATAAGCCGGTGCGCGTTACGGTGGAACTGCCCAGCGCCGTGCATCGTGATCTGGTTGAATATGGACAACTATTAGCACGGGAAAACGGGCAGGGCGAGGTTGCTCCTATTAAGCTTATTCCACAGATGCTTGCACGCTTTATGCAAGCGGACCGGGCGTTCCAGAGATTGCGGAGAGAGACGCCAATGAAGATAAACGTGCCTGGGCCAGGCTCCGCATGAGACTTACAAACCGGCCAAGGAGAGCGTCTTCGGCTTCCAGACGCCATGCCAGATGTATATCGAAGCTATCGTTAAGACCAGCAATCGGTCGAAAAACAAGGCCTAAAGGTGAAAGATCCCGGCAAGCGGTATTAGTCAGACCGATACCGCTGCCAGAGCGAACCTGCGATAAAAGGGTAACTATGCCACCCGTATGGATTATAATATTATTGTGATGGTTGAGAGGTTCTATTCTGAAATACCAACCATATTCTTCGTATGGGTCTACTGGGACAAGAATTTTCTCTTGTAAAATATTCGTTATTGGTAAGGTCGAAAAATTACTCAAAGGATGCCCCTTGGGTAGAGTGGCAAGTAGCTTGTCATGATAAAGAACGAGCGAGGCAACGCGATCAGTCAGTGCGCAATCGGGAATGATTGCGGCGTCCACGTGCCCCTTGCCCAGCGAAGCGACGATGCTTTCTCCCTCGGGCACGTAGAGTCTAATTGGTGCTCGGGAATAATAGTCATTCCATATTCGAAACCATATTTCCAGAACTGGATGGAGGGGAGGATGAGCAACTCCAATGCGGATTTCGCCGTCAGGTAAATCCGTTTCTCCCGCTATAATATTCAATAAATACCTGGCTTCGCCAATAATGCGGCGAGTATGTCTTAGAACTTGTAATCCAGGGTGGGTAGGACGTATGCCTGTCACGCTCCGTTCGAAAAGCGTAATTCCCAGAGTGTCCTCGACCCTCGTCAATCGCCGGCTCAGCGTGGCTGCAGATACGTTAAGTGCGATGGCCGCGCGACCCAGGCTATGGGCTGTGTCGAGAACCAGCAAGGTATGGAGGTCACGTAGACTTAATGAGTGGAGACGTCTCATCGGCATTGCATTCTCCCATCCTCTAATCCGCTCCTGTTATCCATAGGTAAGCCTGCCTGTGCGGTGCTATTCTTTTTTATCGGGATCACCTGCATCAGGATCAGATGAGTCGAAGACAGGAAATGGCTTCGACACTCGCGTCATGCAGTGTGTTCCCTATGTGCAATCCTTGTTCGAAGGGCTGGCCTGCTCTTTGCTGCAATTAATTAGTATGTCTAATGATTGCATGTAGATTTAAGTATCTAATCAATGAGCGGCAATGTTGCTATTTTCACAACCTGTAGAAGGAGTGAAAATAGCATGTCGCTACACGCGCTTTCGATCATTACTTTAGCTACATTGAGTATGTTCGTTGCGCCTTTCATCTCCAATGCGCAGGCGTCACCGGATCCGATCGTTATCAGCGATCAGGGGAGTTTCGCTGTCGGCGGGAGGGTCCAGACCGTGCCCGGTTCCTTCGTCAATAACGAGCCGACCGCAGCGGGGCAGAGTTTTCACGGCGATCACCTTTACGCCTTTTATCAGGTGCCAGAACATCCCAGGCCTTTGCCGATCATCATGCTTCACGGCGCCTATGTGTCGGGGCGAAGTTGGGAGACCACCTATGATGGGCGCGAAGGCTTTCAGACGATTTTTCTGCGTCGGCGCTTCCCGGTTTACATCGTCGATCAGCCGCGGCGGGGCCGTGCCGGTAACAGCAGTGTCGGGATGACACTTGAGCCGATACCGAATGATCAGCTCTTTTTCGACCAGTTTCGTATAGGCCAGTGGCCGAAATTCTTTGACCACGTGCAGTTTGATCGCCGACCTGAGACGCTGAACCAGTTCTTTCGTGCGCTTACGCCAAATACTGGTCCCTATGATGCCACGGTTATCGCGGATGCTATGGCGGCGCTGTTTGACAAGGTCGGTCCCGCTATTCTGTTTTCTCACTCGCAGGGGGGAGAACCGGGATGGCTGACTGCCATCAGGAGTTCAAACGTCAAGGCCGTTGTTGCATTTGAACCAGGCAGTGGTTTCGTTTTTCCGCAAGGCGAGAAGCCGGCTGATATGCCGAGTGCCGCAGGTACGCTCAGGGCACAGGAAATTGCGACCACGGATTTTGCGAAACTCACACGCATTCCGATCATCATTTATTACGGCGACAATATTCCCACCAGACCGACCGCTGATCGCGGAAAGGATAACTGGCGGGTGCGTCTGGCGATGGCGAAACTGTGGGTTGCGACAATCAACCGACATGGCGGAGACGCACGGCTTGTTCACCTTCCTGAGATTGGCATCCGGGGCAACACCCATTTCCTGATGTCGGATCTCAATAATCTTGAAATTGCTGATCAGGTTTCAAAATTCCTCGCTGAAAAAAAGCTCGACTAGCAAGGCGGCGCAAAAATGACAGATCCCTTTTCCCCTCGTGGCAGGCGCGAGTTCCTTGGGACATCAGCACTTGTCCTTACCGCAGTCTCGACAGGAGTGCCTTTCATGAGCACAGCATCCGCCGAACCCACAGCCAGACCTCTGGACTACAGGAAAAACCCGTTCACGCTCGTCTATGACGGCGCGCTGACGAAGAACAAGCCCGGCAAGGTCAATATTCATCCGGTCAGATACAAGCTTCACGGGGTCGATATCGCTGCGAACGTCTACACACCCGCCGGCTACGATCCGACAAAAAAATATCCTGCGATCGTGGTGGCACATCCGAATGGCGGTGTGAAAGAACAGACTGCGGGTCTTTATGCCCAGCACCTTGCTGAAGAAGGCTATGTCACGATCGCAATGGATGCTGCCTATCAGGGTGCAAGCGGTGGCGAACCGCGCAGCGTGGATATACCTTCCAACCGTATTGAAGACATCCATGGCGCGGCAGACTTCATTTCCAGTTTTCCGGGTGTTGATGCGACACGTCTGGGGTTGTTCGGTATTTGCGGAGGGGGAGGCTACTCACTCGCCGCCGCGAAAACGGACAAGCGATTCAAGGCAGTTGCGACGTTGAGCATGTTCAATTCAGGTCGGGTACGTCGTAATGGCTTTCGGGATAGTCAGATCGATACCATCCAGAAACGTCTGGCTGACGCCTCGGCTGCGCGCGCGCAGGAAGCAGCGGGTGGAAAGGTCATTTATGCGGGTGACGCCGATCTGACGGATGCGCAGATCAATGCCCTTCCGTTTGATCTCTATCGACAGGGCTATCACTATTACTGGCGGACCAATGCGCATCCGGGCTCGACCTTCAAATATACGATGAGCAGTCTGCTGGACCTGATGCGCTGGGATGCAACTGATCAGATCGACCTGATTGATATTCCGTTGCTGATGATGGCAGGGAGCAAGGCTGACACCCTGTACATGACCGAGGATGCCTTTCCAAAAGCAACTGGTACCAAGGACAAGGAACTGTTCAGGATCGAGGGTGCGAGACATATCGAAACCTATTGGGTTCCGAAATATGTACGTCTTGCGATGGGCAAGCTGACGCCTTTCTTTGCAAGATCTGTCTGACGGGGGAGACATCCGTAGCGAGGCTTCAAAGATGAAACACATGATCCGGATATGGCGTGTGGTTGTGTCCATCCTGATGGTCGGGGGGGTATCCACGATGGCAAGCGCAGAAACAACCGATGGCATCGGTGACAAGCGGCCCTCCCGCGCGCAGCAGTTGATGGGGGATGTGGATCCCAAGCTCGCGGAACTGACCGACAAGGTGCTGCTCGGTGACGTGTGGGAACGGCCGGGGCTTGCCAAGCGTGATCGTAGCCTCATTACGGTTGCGGCGCTTATCGCGCTCAACCGGCCCGATCAGCTTCGCTCTCATATGCGGCTTGCGCGTCAGAATGGCGTGACTGAAGCCGAACTGGTGGAAACGATCACGCAACTCGCTTTCTACACAGGCTGGCCCAATGCGATCATCGCTGTCGGTATCGCACGTGAAGTCTTTCATTCGAAATGAGGTGGCGGACGAACGCGACCATCGTCGCCGTCGGATTGGCACTTCTGTCGGGAGAGGCAATGGCGGATATGACAAAGACAGAACAGCAGGACGTTTCGGTGTTGCGTGCCGGAACAGGTCCTTCAGCACAGGGCGCGTCCGACAATTTTACCGGCAATGTGCGTGTGACCGGTCGGTTCAGGGGCAATGCGCCTGCGCGCGTTGGTGGAGCAACCGTGACCTTCGAGCCAGGGGCGCGTACTGCCTGGCACACCCATCCGTTCGGTCAGACCCTGATCGTAACGCAGGGACATGGTTTCGTTCAGGAGTGGCGCCATTCCGCGCACGCTATTGGTCCTGGTGACGTCGTCTGGATTCCACCGGGGGTCAAGCATTGGCATGGTGCCGGACCGGGTGAAACAATGACGCATGTTGCCGTTGCCGAGAGTGAAAACGGCAAGTCGGTGACATGGCTGGAGAAGGTAAGTGATGACCAATATACTGCGGGAATACGTGAGGAAGAATAATAATATATAATTTTGTAGATTATATTATTTCCAAATATGGAAATCAATATGGTCTCTCAATAAACAAAGCATCTGACGTGGAGGGTTTTATGACACATTCGAACCGAACCTGGCTTATTACGGGATGTTCCACCGGGCTGGGCCGCGCGCTCGCACAGGTGCTCATCGCACGGGGGGAGCGGGTGTTCGCGTCAGCGCGCAAACCCGAATCATTGGCAGACCTTGTGGCGGACCATGACAACGCCACGGCTTTGAAGCTGGATGTGACATCAGAAGCGGATATTGCTGCTGCTGTGGAAACAGTAGAGCAGGCAGGTGGTGTGAATGTTCTCGTAAACAACGCCGGTTACGGATATCTGACGGCGTTTGAGGAAGGTGTTGAAGCCGAATACCGTGCAGAATTCGAGACCAATATGTTTGGTCTCATTGCTTTGACAAAAGCGGTTTTGCCAAAAATGCGTGAACGCATGTCAGGGCACATCATTAATATAGCATCTGTTGGAGGATTTATTGGTAATCCCGGGTCAGCGTACTATGCCGCAACGAAATTTGGTGTGGTCGGCCTGTCGGAATCCATTTCCAGGGAAGTCGGTCCCCTGGGGATCAAGGTGACAGCGGTAGAACCTGGTCCTTTCCGGACTGACTGGGCCGGACGTTCGCTCAAGTCCGCTCCAAACCCTATTCCTGCCTACGATAAGACAGTTCATGAGCGTCTGAGACAGGTGCGCGAAACCAGTGGAACACAGGTCGGTGATCCGGTTCGTGCGGCGGAGGCCATTATCATGGCTGTAGACAGTAAAGAGCCACCGCTCAATCTTGTTCTTGGGGCGCCAGGGCTGAAGATGGTCCGTGAGAAAATTGCCTCGCTCACGGCCGAACTGGATAAATGGCAGGAAGTAAGCCTGAGCGCCGATTTTCCTGATGATGCGTAACGGCGATCAAAAACGGACACGACCCAGAAGTCCCACCATTCATTAATAAGATGCTCTAATATGAGCATGTATATTATAGCGGCTAATCATCGGCAGGCTCCCTGATGTAAGGTCAGTTTCGTCTTGAGAACCTGTTTCGGTGTTTGTCTCGGGTAGCCAGATACGCGGGCCCTTCTTTCCCGCCAGATCGGGCAAGAGAAATCATCGTTGTGGCTTTTTCCTTTTCCGGTGTTCCCGGACACGAGCACAGGCCATACCATTATGTCAGCGTCATCTTCCACGCATCCCGTGAACAAGGCAGCCATCCTGACCATCATTCTGGTCAGCTACGTCATGATTGTCCTTGATATCTCGGTTGTTCTGACGGGTTTACCTAAAATTCAGCAAGATCTCGGTTTTTCAGATGTCAATCTGGCCTGGGTCCAGAGTGCTTATACCCTGACATTTGGAGGGTTCCTCCTGCTCGGTGCGAGAGCGGGTGATATTTTCGGGCGGCGGCAAATGTTCGTGGTGGGACTAAGTATTTTCACGCTTGCTTCTCTCGCGATCGGAGCATCTTTTTCCGCATCATGGATGCTGGTGTGGCGGGCAATTCAGGGAACAGGTGCCGCTGTCCTGGCGCCGTCTACATTGTCTTTGCTGCAAACGAATTTTGCAGAGGGGCATGAACGTACGCGTGCAGTATCCTATTACAGTGCTGCGGCAGGACTTTCGGCGACGGTCGGCCTGATATTAGGCGGTCTTCTTGCACAATACCTCTCCTGGCGGGTTGGCTTTTACATCAATCTGCCCATCGGGCTGGGTATGGTTGTCGCTACCCGTTTTTACATTCAGGAGACACCGAGGCACTCGGGCAAGTTCGATCTGATGGGGGCTCTGACGTCCACCGTGGGAATGAGTGCTCTGGTCTATGGTTTCATCCGCTCGGCGCATGCGGGATGGCATGATGAACAGACGATCATGTCCCTCAGTCTGGCCGTGGTGCTCCTGATGCTGTTTGTCATCATTGAACGGGCCGCCCGGCAACCAATCCTTCCCCTGTGGCTGTTTTCCAGCGCAGAACGCTCAGGCGCTTATGCAGCGCGCATACTTTACCTTGGCGCGATGGTCGGCTTCTTCTTTTTCACCACGCTCTATCTTCAGGATGTGGCGCTCTATGGTCCGGCTTTGACAGGCCTGGCGTTCGTGCCAGCGACAATTCTCCATTTCCCGTTTGCCATTGCCGTGCCGCGCCTTGTTAGGCGTTTCAGCCCGAACAGTCTTCTCGTGGTGGGCAGTTTGAGCGGGATTGCCGGTATGGCCTGGTTGAGCCAGCTTTCCATGAATTCCGGTTATCTGCTGTCTATTGCGCTGCCAATGGTGCTGATCGGGAGCAGTCAGGGCCTTACCCTCAGCCCGCTGACGTCGGCTGGCGTTGCCGGTGTGGATCATAACAGCGCAGGAGCGGCCTCAGGTGCCGTCAACGTGGCGCATCAGATTGGTAGTTCGGTCGGACTGGCCATTCTTGTCGCCGTTTCAGGTGTGGGCGGTCTGGCGCTTTCAGGACGTGAACTGATGGCATTCCGGGTCAGGTCTGCGTTCGAAGCGGGAACTGTCATGCTGGTTCTGGCATCGGTCATCATCGTCTTTGCCATTGTCCTTCCGGGCCGAAAAAAAGGGAGGCTCTCTGTCGGACGGGAGCCAGACGAAGAGACGGCGGAAGAAGCCGGTCTTTATGCAAACGAAGTGCCTTAAGCCAGGAGTGGGTTAAATGCAAAAACGGAATCTGGGGAATGCCGGTCTTGAAGTTTCGGCAATCGGTCTTGGCTGTATGGGGCTGAGCTTTGCCTATGGTCCAGCAACAGATCGCGTGGATGCGATCCGGCTTCTGCGCACGGCGGTCGAGAAAGGTGTGACTTTTTTTGATACGGCGGAAGCCTACGGTCCGTTCCTGAATGAGGACCTGCTGGGAGAGGCTCTGGAGCCCTGTCGGAACGACGTTGTCATTGCAACAAAGTTCGGATTTCAGGATGGAGACATCAGGAAGCCCCTTAACAGTCGGCCCGATCATATCCGGCACGTTGCCGAAGCATCGCTGAAGCGTTTGCGTACGGATGTCATCGACCTGTTCTATCAGCACAGGGTGGATCCGGCTGTACCGATCGAAGAAGTCGCGGGAGCGGTGCGGGATCTGATAGCAGAAGGGAAAGTCCGCCATTTCGGGCTGTCAGAAGCAGGCGTCGACACAATCCGCAGGGCTCATGCCGTGCAGCCAGTGACGGCGCTTCAGAGTGAGTATTCCATGTGGTGGCGGGAACCTGAAAAAGAAATCATCCCGACGCTGGCAGAACTCGGAATTGGGTTTGTGCCTTTCAGCCCATTGGGGAAGGGGTTTCTGACCGGAGCAATCTCGCCAGACGCCAAATTTGGTGACAATGACTTCAGACATCTTGTGCCACGTTTTTCCGCTGATGCGCTTGAGGCCAATCAGGGGCTGATTGATCTTGTTCGGGAACTCGCCGCTGGCAAAGGCGCGACGCCAGCTCAGATTGCTCTGGCATGGCTGCTGGCACAGAAGCCGTGGATCGTACCCATTCCCGGCACGACAAAGATTTTTCGTCTTGAGGAAAATATCGGAGCAGCTTCGGTCAGTTTGTCTGAGGATGAGCTTCTGAAAATGGATCAGGCTCTGTCGCAGATAAAGGTCATGGGCGATCGCTACCCTGCTTTTTTGCAAGCCATGTCGGGCCGCTAAATAACCATGCAGGCCGATCTGTCTTGAGCAGACAGGATCGCGCAACCGTCTTGAAAGTATGAGATGTGAACAAATCTCGAAAAACTCTTCTTGTTGTGGGTGCGACTGGCAGCATCGGTCGTCATGTTGTCGATGGAGCATTGCTGAAGGGGTATCGGGTCCGTGCTCTGGTCCGTCATCCCCAACGGGCTGGATTGCCAGAAGCAGTGAGCATGACTGTGGGCGATCTTACCAGGCCGGAAACACTGGCGAATGCTGTTCAGGACGTGGATGCGGTTATTTTCACCCACGGGACACATGGCAGCATCATTGAGGCAGAGCAGGTGGATTATGGCGGAGTGCTCAATATCCTCCGTCTGTTGCCTGACAGTGCGGTGCAACTGGTCCTCATGACCGCTATTGGGGTCACGGATCGTAAGGGCGCTCATGACTGGAAGCGTCGGGCAGAACGGCTTGTCCGCGCAACAGGCTCACCTTACACCATCGTTCGCCCAGGCTGGTTCGATTGCAACAAGCCGGATCAGCACCGGCTTGTCTTCCTTCAGGGTGATGCACGCCAGTCTGGAACGCCTAGCGACGGCGTTATAGCGCGTGCTGATATCGCCTATGTGCTGCTCTCCTGTCTTGAATGTGCGAGTGCCTCGGGAAAGACATTCGAACTGGTGGCGGAAACGGGGGCAAGACAGAATGATCTGGAAGAATTGTTCTGCAACTTAAAAGCTGATCAACCATACAGCATGGATGGAGCTTGTGATGTAGCGAACATGCCTCAGTCAGGTGAGCCATTGGAAGTCAATATCGCGCTTGATGCCTTTGAGCAGAAGCAGGCGCGATGATTGTTTCGGAAATTGCTCTCACCCATTGGGAGGAAACATGAGTGTTGAGACCTCCCCCTTGCAGTATCTTCGAATGAAGATCGGGAAAGCTGAATCTGAAATAACAATCTTCCTGAAAAAGGCTAACCGCGAAGCAGATCTGGTGAGACTGGGGTTCGACATACTCCGGCTGTGTGATGACGTTGCTGCCCAACTGCAACAGATCAGCCCATCGAAGGCCCTGGCGTGCAGGGAGGGGTGTGACCTATGTTGCCGTAATCTCATTCAGATCAATCCGATTTTTGCGGTTGTGGCGTTGCAGGAAGCGAGACGGTCTTTCGATGAAGAACAATTTGAGGTTCTCAAAGAGCGGCTGGTATCAGACACGCCTCACTGTCCATTTCTGTTTGATGGAAGATGCTCGATCTATTCCGTCCGTCCCCTGGTATGTCGCGGTTATTACAATCTTGACTTCGAGTTGTGTAAAATAGGTGATTATTACGAGAAAGATTCGGGATATCAGGGACAGGATGGCCATGCGGCGCATCAGCTTATGATATTTCTGTTCGTGTTGGAAAACCGCATTGAAACAATAGAAAAATCACTCGGTCTGGATACAGGCCCCGTATTCCTGAACGTGGCGGTCAGGACTCTGCTGGAACGACCGGAAACGGTCGAGGCATGGTTATCAGGTCAGAAGATTTTTCCCGGAGTTAGTGGAAATGAAGTCGTTGATAGTGCGAATGCCGTGAAAACTGCTTGATGAAATCCAGAAGAAGTTCTTGGAACCGTAAGAAGTTAACCTCTTCATATTAACAAGGGAGGCGGTAATGGTATTCGTTGCAAATAATATGCCGAAAAATAAGGAAAAATTCCTGCTGGGAAGGCGGAATTTCATGCAGAGTGCCGGTGCCATGACCGTTGTAGCAATGGCAGGTACCTTGCCGCGGAAGGCCGGGGCGCAAGCGCCCTGGGCAGGTGTGCATGTTGATGGACGACGTCAATTAGGAGCACTGGAGGTTTCAAGCGTAGGTCTTGGCTGTCAGGACATGACAGGCACGTTTTACGCAACTGCGCCGAGACGGTCTGACATGATCCAGCTTGCACGGACAGCGCATGAATACGGTGTGACGCTTTTCGATGCGGCCGAGGCTTATGGTCCGTTTGAGGTTGAACGCATCCTCGGCGAGGCACTCGGGTCTGTTCGTGACGAGGTGGTGATCAGTTCCAAATTTGGATGGAATCTGGACCTGAAAACCGGGAAATCCCTAGGAGGGCTTAATAGCAGGCCCGAGCATATCAGGCTTGCTGTCGAGGGGATGCTGAAGAGGCTTCGGACCGATCGTATCGATCTGCTTTATCAGCATCGTGTCGATCCGGCAGTTCCTATCGAAGATGTCGCAGGCACGGTCAAGGATCTGATTGCAGAGGGCAAGGTCTTACATTTTGGTCTTTCTGAACCCGGTGTAAAAACGCTTCGCCGTGCCCATGCCGTGCAGCCAGTTACGGCCGTGCAGAACGAGTATTCGATGATGGCACGCGAGCCTGAATCTGAAATCCTGCCGGTCTGCGAAGAACTTGGCATTGGTTTTGTGTGCTGGAGTCCATTGGCAATGGCTTTGCTGACAGGGGATATTTCCCTTCACACCCATTTTGCCAGGAATGATTTCAGATCTAATGTGCCCTGGTTTGCGCCCGACGCGCTTGCTGGAAACCTTGCAATGGCCGGGTTTGTGAAAGACTGGGCTCGGCGCAAGGATGCGTCACCAGCACAGATTGCTCTTGCATGGCTTATGGCCCGGAAGCCCTGGATCGTTCCGATCCCCGGCACAACAAAAATGCCCCATCTGTTCGACAATATGAGGGCGGATGCCATTCAACTGACGCCCGATGAAGTTCGGGAGATGGATACGGGTTTGGCTCACATTGTCATTCACGGTGCGCGTTTGCCTCCGGGAGTTCTGGCGCTTTCGGGAGTTGAGGCATCTGAAAAATCGCCCGCCAGTCTGTAGGCGACAAGCAGAAATTTTGCGGACGCTGTAACCGAGTATCCAGATGAGGGCAATGAAAATGAACGGCTTTTCGCGACGGGCGATGCTCGCAGCGTCAATGTTACTGTCACTGGCGCGTAGTAAACATGCAAATGCAAGGTCAAAAATTTTGCCACTACGGTCTGATGCAAAAATTCTGGTCGCTTATTTCACGCGCTCCGGCAATACACAGGTGATTGCCGGCACTCTTCATCGTGATCTAGGGGGTGAGTATTTTCAGATACAACCCCAAAAACCTTATCCAGAAGATTACGAGCAGACAGTAGCGCAGGCCAAACAGGAACGTGACAGCGGTTATGAGCCGCCTCTGGCAATGACTGTTCCCGATTTCAACACATATGACACAGTGTTTCTTGGTTTCCCGATCTGGGGAGAAACCACACCGCCGATCATACGATCTTTTCTTCGCGCGCATGACTGTAATGGTAAAACAGTCCGGCCTTTTATCACCCATGGCGGCTATGGTGTGGGGAATAGCCTCTCGGTGCTGGCGCGCCATGCACAAGGTGCCACGATAGAAGAACCGTTTGTTATGGAGGCTGATCAGGAGCGTCGAACGCTTAATCAGGTAAGGAGTTGGTTGGATGACATCCGTCGTACGTAATTTATGATCTGAGTATTTAGACCAACTAAGGTTGCCGGGCTTAACTAGCCCGGTTTCCTATCCGCAAGGCGAGTGTTTACAGACCGGTCATTTTCAGTATGGCTTCAGGCAGTCTGTCGCCTTGAACGATGATCTTCGCTGTGGCGTCATCGATTTTCTGTATGTCGACAGGTGTAAGGACGAGATCGACCGCCCCGAGATTTTCTTCCAGTCGTGAGAGTTTTGTCGTGCCGGGGATTGGCGTGATCCATGGTTTCTGTGCCAAAAGCCACGCAAGAGCTACCTGCGCAGGTGTCGTCCCTTTACTGCTTGCCACACCTTTCACGATGTCCACGAGAGCGAGATTGGCTTTGCGGGCTTCTGGTGAAAAGCGCGGAACAAAATTACGAAAGTCGCCAGGCGGAAATTTTGTGTCCATATTGATCTGACCAGTCAGGAAGCCGGCACCCAAAGGGCTGAAGGGCACAAAACCGATGCCGAGTTCCTCAAGGGCGGGGAGAAGTTCTTTTTCAGGCTCGCGCCAGAACAGGGAATATTCGCTTTGCACTGCTGTAACAGGGTGTACGGCATGGGCACGGCGGATTGTTTTTACGCTGGCTTCGGACAGGCCGAAATGTTTGACTTTTCCTTCCCAGACAAGATCCTTGATTACCCCCGCAACCTCTTCAATAGGCACAGCCGGATCAACGCGGTGTTGATAGAACAGATCAATCCGGTCTGTTTTCAGACGAGTGAGAGCAGCTTCAGCCACCGCGCGGATGTGTTCCGGTCGACTGTTGACACCACCGGAGCGTTCACCGGTTTTCAGGTTGATATCAAACCCGAATTTGGTGGCAATCACCACTTTGTCACGGATGGGGGCAAGAGCCTCGCCGACCAGTTCTTCATTGGTGAATGGTCCGTAGGCTTCGGCCGTATCGAAGAACGTCACGCCGCGGTCAAACGCATCATGGATAAGTTTGATCATGGCGGAGTGGTCAGTCGCTTCGCCATAAACGCCAGTCATGCCCATACAACCAAGGCCAAGTGCGGAGACTGTGAGGTCTTTTCCTAATGTACGATATCTCATTGTCATCTGTCTCAATTTCGTTGTTATGGATTTGGCGGGAAGTCAGGAACGATCAGTGCTGGTACTGACTGCTTTCCATTTTTCGATTTCCTGAATCTCAGCCTTGATGGCGTTAGTGGCCCATGTCACGGCATCGCTCCCAAGAAGAAGGTTATCAGGCAGCTTTTGCCCCGTGATCACGTCAACCAGAACATGAGCCGCTTTGATGGGGTCGCCCAGTTCTTTGCCGCTGGTTTTATCGACTGCCTTGCGTCGAGGGCCGACCGTTGAATCGTAATCTGCGATGACTGTTTCAGAGCCATGGAGTGAACGGCCGGCAAAGTTCGTGCGGAACGCACCTGGTTGTACGACCATGACCTTGATGCCCAGAGGAGTGACCTCTTTGCGCAGTGTTGCCGAAATCCCTTCGAGCGCCAGTTTGCTTGCCGAGTAATAACCCGATCCTGGGCTTGCGATGCGGGGCGCTACGGAAGAGATGTTGACGATTGTTCCGGCGCGACGCTTACGCATACCGGGAAGGACGGCCTTCATGACAGAAACCGGCCCAAAAACATTGGTGGCGAACAGGGCAGCTACATCGGCCTCGTCACCTTCTTCTATAGCAGCACGGTATCCATAACCGGCGTTGTTGACCAGTACGTCGATCCTGCCAAATTGCGTTTCAGCAGCATGTACGGCGGTTGCAATTTGATCCCGGTTCGTCACATCGAGTGCCTGCGGCAGTGCTTTTCCAGGATAAGCTTTCACAAGGTCTTTCAGACTGTCAGGGTGGCGGGCGGTAATGACGGCATTATGGCCGCGCCTGAGCACGTCTTGGGCCAGATCTCTCCCTAATCCGCTGGAACATCCGGTGATAAGCCATGTGGTCATTGAGTTCCTCCATCCGGGGTTTGAGCCCGGCTTCCTGATGGTCTTATTCCTGCTGAGGCAGACGAACTGTGATGACCCAGAGAGATTGCCACCACGGAAAATTCAGGTGATGGAAAATTGATGCATCAACTGCTTTGGGTCATGCCTTACAGGATGTGGGAGAAAAGCTACCCGATCTTGTGACCTGCGATTAGACGGTATAAAACGGATGTAGTTATTAGAAGGTCTAATCAATGGCGCATGAGAACTTCAATGACCTCGCCGCCTTTGCTGCGGTGGCGCAGGAGCGGAGCTTCACCCGCGCAGCTGCCAAAATGGGGGTCTCTCAATCGGCTCTCAGTCAGACCATTCGTGCCCTTGAAGAACGTTTGGGCCTGAGTCTGCTCACACGTACCACCCGTAGTGTTGCGCCAACCGAGGCAGGCGAACGTCTGTTTCAAACGATTGGACCAAGGTTTAGAGAAATTGAGGCGCAACTGGCTGATTTGAGTGCTCTGCGGGATAAGCCTGCTGGTAAAATACGGATTACGACGGGCGAGCATCCTGCCGTTTCAATCCTTCAGCCAGCTTTGAAGCGTTTTTTGCCTGATCATCCGGATATCAGTGTCGAACTGGTCGTTGATTACGGCCTGACGGATATTGTAGCTCAAGGATATGACGCGGGTGTTAGGATGGGAGAGCAGGTCGCTAAGGATATGGTCGCAGTCAGGATCGGGCCAGACATGCGGATGGCAGTCGTTGGATCTCCAAAATATTTTAAGAGCCGTTCATTACCTCAGTCACCTCACGATCTGATGGAACACAATTGCATTAATGTGCGCTTGCCTACCTATGGAGGTGTTTTCCCATGGGATTTGGAAAAAGATGGTCAGGAGGTGAATGTGCGCGTTGAAGGACAGCTTGTGTTCAACAATCTTGCTTTGCGGGTACAATCTGCGCTCGACGGCTTGGGAATAGCCTATCTTCCGGAAGACGCAGTGGCGTCGCATATCAAGTCCAGTCGGCTGACACGGGTATTGGAAGAATGGTGTCCTACATTCTCAGGTTATCATCTGTATTACCCAAGTAGAAAGCATACTCCCGCTCTATCCGTTCTGATCGATAAGCTTCGTTATCGTGGTAGACTGGATTAAGGTCGAACGAGCACCAAACTATCTCGTGCTGCCAGTGCGTTCTTCATAGCAGTTGCTCCAATTCGTTCCGGCAGATCAAAGGTATTTGAAAATATATGGCGTCGGATATGAAATAGGTCTTCCTTGCAGACATATCAGTTAGATATGTGTTCTGCTATAATCTTTAGGTCACGCGGCGAGGCGGGGTATCTTGCTATCCACCAATCGCAAGTATCGTTGGTTGCCTTCCTCCGCAACTATCTGAAGATACAAGACCCCACGAAACCAATAGGTTCGTGGGGTTTTTGTTTGGGAAGATGACGGGGCGAAAATAAAAACAAACAAAATCAATGGTATAATTTCGTAGGTTCAGATCGGGGCCGCCTAACCCGCAACCAATTGCAAAATCCATCGGAGATCCCGCTCGCGGCATGGGCCAGCACACGGTCTGGGAAGGTGGTCCGTAAAGGTGCTTGGATAAGAATCCGGATCGAATTTTCAAAACGTAGAATTGCCGCTCTCGCTCTCATTCTGGGTATATGTTTTTTGAAAAGACTCTCCGCATAGCGGACAAGATTTGTCCGAAGTTGAAATGCCGAATGGGAGGGCGTAGCGTTTCGGATAGAACAGACTGCGCAGAAGACGACCAAGAACCCCTATCTGAGAAGCTTGATACGCTCCTGCAGCACGAGCGCGTCGTTGATATTCTTTGCCGCGAGCACCGCTGCTACGCTCGAATCATTCGTGAGAATGATCGACCGCCACCTCGTGTAAGTGCGCTTGGGATGAGGTGCAAAGGCAAAGGCCCATGCCTTGGCAAACTCGAAGATCGTGTCACCGAACGTTGCCCGATACCCCGCGTTGAGGCTGTACGCTATCTCCGCCACCCATCCCAGATGAAGACCGCGGGATGCGTAAGGTAGAGAGCTAATTGGCCGACCAGAAGCGCGGTTCGAATTTCGCGACGTTGAACGGGGATGCCAAGGAAGGCCGTCGTCTTGCCTTGGGCTGGCGGCCGTTCGATATGTTCCGACGGCGTTCGCCGACCACCGTCTGCGAAGCAATCCAATGATTGCTCCGCTCGATGGGGTGGGAGACAATCTGAAGAGTCTCTTATCGATAGACGTGCTTCACCATCCCAGCCTGCACTGTTCATCGGCGAATATCCCGGTCGGTCCCTCATCATCCAGCAGGGCATATTCGATCGCGACCTTTGCCGCCTGTTCTGGCTTCCGATCCCCATAATGGTTGGTGGCATCCGTGGCGGTCAGACCCGGGCAGATCGCGTTGACCTTGATATGACGACCCGCGAGCAATTTTGCGTAGCTGAGGGTCAGGGCATTCAATGCGGCCTTGGAGGCCTGATAGGTCGGCATGGCGACATCTTCATAAATCCAGCCTTCCTCACCCCGGCTGGTAAACGAGGCAAGGACCGAAGAGACGTTGACAATTCTGCCGTGCCGGGACTTCTCAAGCAGCGGGATCATGGCGTCGGTCAGCGCGGCGGTACCGACAACGTTCGTTTCGAGTGTTTTCGACAGCTTCTCTCGCACTGACAGGTCGGGATAGAAATCCAGACTGATGCCAGCATTGTTGACGAGAATATCCAGACGACCATATTTCTCACCGATCAGGGCGGCGAGCGCGTCGATAGTTGCCTGACTGGTCGTATCCAGTTCGACGGCTTCCACCTGTGCATCCGGTGTGCCGATCTGTGCCGCGACCTCCCGGCCGGTCTCTAAATTGCGGGCGCCAAGAAGAACTTTCACGCCCTTTTGGGCGAGCCCCTGGGCGATCGCCCGGCCGATCCCGCGGGTCGCACCGCTGACGAGCGCAATCGGTTGAACCTGGTTCATGATGGATCTTTCTGATTGTTAGGATAGAACGTGGCGCGATGGCGGCTAAAATTAGAGGCCTGCTTCTGTTCCCAGGAGAGGTAAGCGGACAGGACCAGCAGGCTGAGAACAACAAGTGGCGCGATCGCGTGTGAATATTCGCCATAATAAAAAACGGTGGCAGTGGCTGAGGCCATGATGCCGATGGCAAGAAGGTTTCCCACCAGCCGGGTTGACTGCCTTGCCATGAGAAAGGCCGACGTCAGTTCAAGACAGCCGGTCACAAAATGGAACCAGTCCGGATACCCCCAGCGGGCGTACTCATCCGCGACGGGCTTCGGCGCCATGAGGTTGCCGGCCCCACCGACAATAAAGAAGGCGACCAGGACGTAGGCAAGGATCTGCTTTGCGCGCATTTTAGTCACGGTCAGCCTCCGGAGCGGCTGCGGCCAGGAAGAAGACGACACCCATGGCGACCGTTTTCTTGTCCTGATCTTCGGTCGTCGTCGGTCCGCCCGATAGCATCTGCATTTGTGTTTCCGCAGTCACCATATGGATGAAGGCATAAGACAGGGCTGAGGCGTCAAAGCCACTTCGCAGCCTGCCGAGATCCTGCTGGCGCTGAATCCATGCCTCAAGGATCGACTTTGCATTATGATGACCCGCGGACCAGATGGCCCGCGACAGCGAGGGGAAGCGTTTGCCTTCGGAAATCATCAGCCGGTGCAATTCAAGTGTTCTCGGCTGTTTGATGATGTGCAGGATCTCCGTGCCAAACTTCTCCAGTGTCTGCCGGACGCAGGCATCGGACAGAACGAGCGCTTCAAGCGGGGCGGCGAGCTTTTTGCATTCTTCGGTAATAACCGCCGAGAAAAGTCCTTCTTTGCCGCCAAAGCGCTCGTAGATGTTGCGTCTCGATCCGCCCACTTTCTGAATGAGCATGTCCATTGAGGTGGCTTCATAGCCATGCTCAAGAAAAAGTTCTGTGGCAGACTGCGTGAGTTTTTTAAGCCGCTCGATCCCCCTGGGACGCAGCTCTTTTTCCTGTGGCACAGGAAAGTGAAGATCGGTGGTCATCATGAGCGAGAACAAGTCCTCCATGCCGCTTGGGTATGGTAACATACCGTACCAAAAATGCAAGCGATTTGCCCATGAGCCAGACGAAAATAACCTCCTGTGCTGCATGGTCCTACTGAAGAGAGTTTTTGATCCTGGCTTTTAATTGCTCAGAGCCTGCTTTTGCCTGCTGACGCCAGTCTTCGATTTTTGCTTTCCACTCAGCCTTGTGCTGCTCGAAAAGAACCTTGCGCGCCGCATCGGCCGCCGCAGCTTCTGCCTTCACCGTTGCGTCGACTTCGGCGGCGACGATTTCGGCAGGGCAGCGCAGGATAACGGCGTCAAGCGAGCGTGAGATTGCATCGACTGCATCCGGCGTGGCTTCGTCGATCGTCGCGACCACGGCCGTGATGCCCACGGGAATAAGGTGCGTCATCTGGTCCAGGAGGCTGCCCTGGTCCACCGCGTCGTCGAGTGAGACGCTGCTGCCAATGAGGGCTCCGGTCGATGCGCCAAACAGCACGCCAAGTGGCCCGAGCAGCAGGCCGAGCAGGGAGCCGAGCAGGGTGCCTGTGAGAATGTGATCTCCCGAAGAGTCGTCGGCCCAGCCATCACGCGATGTAATTTCGCCATTTGCGTTGCGTGTGAGAACGACCGCATTGACGAGCGAGAAAGCGCCATCGGCGGATTTCTGCTTCAGTTCGGAAAATGCCTGGAAAGCTTTGCTTTCCTCGGCAAATGACAGAACCACGATATTTCTTGTCATGTGAGCACCTTGATGTTGGCCCATAATGGGCGACAGGCACGACACGAGGCCATGCCCCGAGAGCCGCATCCCGTGAAGGACTGATGGCCGGATTAGGCGGGCGCTGGAGGCCAGAAAGCTGGTCACACAGATCCCGCAAGATACATCTTTCTTATTCCGGGTCTGGGGATGTCAATGATGAAAGATGGCGCATGACGCTTCAATTTTGTTTCCGGCAGTCTGCTTGGTCGAACTATTCCATCCGTCGTTCTCGCCGGGTCGGCTGGGGTGTGGCCGCGCAAAAGCAGTTCCCGGTCGCATGTGTTGGGCGGACAGCAATGCCGATGCGGTTCTGTTCGTGAGCGTTGGAACTACCGATTTATCTACCCATTGTGCGTGGCGAGCCTATTTATCTTCTCGGTCAGCATCGTTGGCGATGTTGGGCTTCTCGTCGACAATGGAGGTCGGTTTCGGATTCCTGACCAGATGCAGGAGTGCTTCGGGAACTGGTTCATCGAGCACGTTGCCAAACAGCTTGCGCAATCCACTCTTCAGCCAGAGATCGAACGCCTGATCTTCAAAAGGGGGGCAGCTTCCGATCTCCCGAGGGACTCGCCGGGTCAATGGACGGCACCGCTCGTGTTGCGGGATGCCCTCAATGGCATGTCAGGCTGGTTCCTGATGCGGGGCTGGCACCTGACCTCGCCGATCGGAGGTTTCTTCGGACATCGAATGACGTGACGCTGGGCCATCCTGAAAACCTCCCTGGCATAGTCCTGATGAGGGTTGCCACGACGGTGCAGCGGCTATTCTGGCTCTCTCGTCATCTTTCGTCCTTGCACGCCGGGCAATCTTTTCCCAAAGGTCCCAACCTCTGCCTGACGTTGACGTTAGGCAAGGTGAGCGCCTCGGGCAGGCAGCAGCTTTCCCCCGTGCGTCGGGGTAACAGAATCCATTTCAGCGGAGACTATTCCCAAGCCGGATAAACGGTCTGGTAACATACCGTACCTGAACTTGCAAGCCATGAACTGCCCCCTGCTCCAGACATGGGATCGTCTCCCACCTGTGGAACGCCTACGCCGAAACAGCAATACGGCGAACGCAGCGGCCGTAAGCCTGCGCCACTATCGAGAATTCCGTTTTACGAATGCTCGCTGATGACGGGCTGGCAAAAGGCGCCAGTTTCCTCGACGAAGAACGATAGGAGACTGACGATCTGAGGTAATGATATTATTTATATTGTCGAAAGTAGTGCATGTCGTAGATATCCGTACCACGAGAAGGTGCTCTGAGGTTTATGAGTTTGTTAGGAATGGGTATCCAGCCATCTGCTGATCGCATCGACCACCTTGTTCTCAATACGAAAATAACCATGCGGGGTCAGGGAACCGCAGTTCTTTTTCGATCGCGTGGTGCCTCCCCAGACTGTTAGCACACGCACGTCTTTGCTAGCTGTCATGGAGGCAGCGATCTGTCGCGCTGACTTTGGCGGAGCAACATTGCACAAGTCATCGCGGTTGACGACCACAAGGACAGGCGCGCGCACCAGCTGAGGGGTGGCGCTGAAGACCGTCTCGCCGCTGCCACCCACGACGGATACGGATTCAGTGAGCACGACACCGGCGATGCTACCGGGGAGGGCATGGGCTGCGGCATTCACGGCCGCGATCGATCCCTGGCTCGTGCCAAGCAGGAAAACAGGACCTGATTTCGGCTGATGCGCGAATGCGGCAAGTTCCTCGACAAGGCGTGCATAGGCCGACGAACTGCGGCGGCCTCTGAGGTTGGCATGATTGATCGTATCGGGGATGAGGACCGCATAACCCCGCTTGTTCCACAGGTCGCGTGTCCGGACGACAAAATTATCTCCATGCCCGATGCGTCCATCCTCTTGAAGGCCGATGTCGCCGGTACCCCCGGGCAGCATGATGATCGTTCCCCGAGGCCTGGTCGGAGTGGAAAATAACACCGTCAGACGCCTTCCATCGTTGAGGAGCAGGTTAAGAACCCGCTCGGCATGGGGTTGATCGGCGATGAGTGTGGGTCTTTCCTGCTGATGGCGATCATGCGCGAAGACTATTGTCGGCAGGATTGCCAAGGAAAGCAGCGTAGCGATCGTATTCTGCATATCGTTCCTCACGCAACTTACTGGCGGTGATGTGGGTCGGGAGGCGTGGTGGCCGTTCTGAAAATCTCCGCCAGCCAATTGATGAAGACGCGCATGCGCGGAGACATCTGTCGGTTGTGCGGATAAAGGAGCGACACCGGCGAAGGGGCAGGCGGAAATGCGCTCAGCACCTCGACCAGGGAACCGGTCCCAATATCCTGCGCCGCGTGGTAGCGCGGGATCTGAATGATGCCCAGACCGGCCCGCGCAGCCGAGACGTAGCTTTCGGCCGCGTTGACCGCCATGTGGAGCGGCAGGACGATATCGCGGGGCTTTCCGTCAATCATGAATTCCAGCGGTAAGATCCTGCCCCGCAGGCTCGACTGGAAACCAACCATGAAGTGACTATCCGCCAGCGCGTCCGGGTGAGCCGGGATGCCATGTGCTGCCAGATAGGCCGGGGCGGCAAGTGTCACTTCCTCCAGCACGCCCAGATGTTTCACCACCATTTCACTGTTCCGCAATTCGCCCACACGAAGAACGCAGTCCATCCCTTCGCGGACCGGATCGACCAGACGGTCGCCTTCGCTCATATGCAGTTCGATATCGGGATACGTCGCGAAAAATGCTGGCAGGGATGGCAGGAGGAAATGGCGGGCGAGCGTGCCATGCACGTCGACCCGCAGTGTGCCCCTGGGCCGGACATTGCCGAAAGCGGTCTCGGCATCCTCGATGTCGGCCACGATATGACGACAGCGGCGGTAATAGGTTTCACCTTCCGGTGTTGGGCTGACCTGGCGCGTCGTACGATGCAGAAGGCGCACGCCCAGCCGGGTCTCCAGCGCCTTGATGACATCGGTGGCCGTCGAGCGCGGCAGGTTCATGTCTTCCGCGGCTTGGGTGAAACTTTCGCGTTCCACGATGCGCATGAACAGACGCATGACATCCAGTCGGTCCATCCACTGTTCCCCTATGTCGGATAATCTATCCGGATTATGCGGGATTATCAGGCGGTCGAAAAGAGGCACGGTCATGTCCGAAGGCCAGAACGGCCGCAGGCAAAAGGAAAAGCAGATATGACACAGGGCAGAAAAGTCGCGATCGTCACGGGGTCATCGCGCGGGATTGGGGCGGCCATTGCCACGCGGTTGGCGAAGGACGGGCTGGCCGTTGTCGTCAATTACGCTGGCAATGCCGCGCAAGCGGAGGAACTGGCCGCGACGATCCGTCAGGCCGGCGGCGAAGCTCTTCCCGTGAAGGCTGATATCTCGGACGCAGCGGCTGTGACCGCGCTGTTCGATGCGACGGAGAAAGCCTTTGGCGGCGTCGATGTGCTGGTCAACAATGCCGGGATCATGACGCTGGGACGGATCGCCGATGTGGACGATGCCGCCTTCACGCGACAGGTGGACATCAATTTTCGTGGCACCTTCAACACGTTGCGTGAAGCCGGGAAAAGGCTCCGGGAAGGCGGACGCATCGTCAATCTCTCGACCAGTGTCGTCGGGCTGAAGTTTGAGAATTACGGCGTGTACGCCGCGACCAAGGCGGCGGTGGAAACCCTGACCGCGATCCTGGCCAAAGAACTGCGCGGCCGGAACACGACCGTGAACGCGGTTGCCCCCGGCCCGACCGGGACGGAGCTGTTTCTCGACGGGAAAAGCCCTGAACTGATTGAAAAACTGTCGAAGATGAATCCGCTGGAACGTCTTGGGACGCCGGAAGACATCGCGGCGGCGGTTGCCTTCCTCGTCGGCCCGGATGGTGCGTGGATCAACGGCCAGACCCTGCGCGCCAATGGCGGCATGGTCTGAAAAAATCGTCCGGAAAGGGAGAGGATCATGGGCAGGCAGGTTATCCTGATCACGGGGGCGTCGAGCGGTTTTGGCGCCATGACGGCCCGGGGCCTCGCCACGGCCGGACACTGTGTCTATGCCGGTGTGCGGGACATCCACGGAAAAGGCGCGGCGGCCGTGGCGGATGCGGCCAGATTCGCGAAAGAGTGGAACGTCGATCTGCGTACCGTGGAACTCGATGTTCTCCAGCAGACACAGGTGGACGCCGCCGTGGCCCGGATCATGGCGGAACAGGGCCAGATTGACGTGGTGATCCATAATGCCGGTCATATGTGTTTCGGCCCGGCCGAGGCTTTTGCGCCGGAACAACTGGCGGCGTTGTATGATGTGAATGTCCTGTCCACCCAGCGCCTCAACCGCGCGGCGCTGCCGCATATGCGGGAAAGAGGACAGGGGCTGGTCGTGTGGGTGTCGTCCTCCAGCACGCGGGGCGGCACGCCGCCTTTCCTCGGCCCCTATTTCGCGGCGAAGGCGGCGATGGATGCTTTGGCGATTTCCTATGCGGGTGAACTGACCCGCTGGGGGATCGAGACGACCATCGTCGTGCCGGGTGCCTTTACCAAGGGGACCAACCACTTTCGCGATGCCGGGGCTCCGGCGGATCAGAGCGTGGCACAGGCCTACATGGATGGCCCTTACAAGGGTGTGGAGGAGAAGGCGCTGGCGGGGTTGGCGTCCCTCGAACCGGCCGATGCCGACCCGGAAAGTGTGGCCAGGGCGATCGAGGCCGTCGTGGATGCGCCGCGTGGCAAGCGGCCGTTCCGGGTCCATGTGGATCCGTCACAGGACGGGGCAGAGGTCGTCAACGGCGTTGCGGACAGGATGAGAGCAGAACTCCTGCGGCGTATCGGCCTTGAGGACCTGCTGCATATTGCCACGCCATCATGATATTTATGGCAAAGGGCTGAAGAGTCCCTAAGCTCATCGGGCCGTAAAGCCCAGGTCATGGAGTGACAGAATTCAGATGACAGCCGACACGATCAGGACGACTTCTGACGATACCTGTCCTCCCTTTGTGCCGGAGACGTTCTGGAAACTGTTCCGCCATGATGCGGTCAGCGTCGGCGGTGTGAGGCTTCATTTTGTCGAAGGCGGCAGCGGCGCACCCGTGCTGCTGATCCCAGGCTGGCCACAAAGCTGGTACGCGTGGCGTTATGTCATGCCATTGCTGCGCGAAAGCGGGCGGCGGGTCATCGCGCTCGACCCGCGCGGCATGGGGGATTCGGACAGACCGGCCGCCGGTTGCGATCTTCGCGCTGTGGCGCGCGATATTCATGCTCTGGTGCAGGCGCTGCACCTGACGGCGGATGGGCCGATTGATGTTGTGGGGCACGATGTCGGGACGTGGATCAGTTATGCCTACGCCGCCGACTGGCCGGAAGACGTGCGGCGTCTCGCGGTATTCGACGCGGCGCTCCCCGGAATTACGAAGGTTCCGGCCATCGGTGTCCTGCCGGAAGCCGTCAATCTGAAGACATGGCATTTCGCGTTCAATCGCCTTGACGATCTTCCTGAGATTCTGCTTGAGGGACGCGAGCGTGAATTCCTGACCTGGCTGTTCCGGGTCAAGGCGAACAGACCGTGGACCATAACCTCCACCGATCTGGATGAGTATGTGCGTGTCAACGCGGCTCCCGGCGCTACAAGAGCCGCGCTGTCTTATTACCGGCACGCCTTCAGCCCGGAAGGCCTGAAAACCAACGAAGAGCGCGCAATCCGTCCGTTGTCGATTCCGGTGCTGGCTTTTGGCGCGGATAACGGTGCGGGAGCAAGCCTGATCGAAACCATGAAAAGTATCGCGACCACTGTATCAGGCGGCGTGTTCGGGGATTGTGGTCACTACATTCCCGAAGAGGCACCGCGCAGGGTCGCGGAAGAACTCCTGCGCTTTTGGTCTTCGACGAACTGATCCCGATAGTCGATCGGGATGCCGCTCCGGTTTGAGGGGTGACGTCAGGCCGGGAACGCCTCGTTCACCAGTTCCTCGCTTCGCGCCCAGAGGGCTTCCGCCCGTTCCGGGTCGATTGCGTAGGGTCTGACCCCTTCGCTGACCATGCTGACAGTCTGTGCCGTGACAACGGGGCTGACGTGGCAATCCTCGCAATAACGGCCGCCGATGTCATCGGCTGAGGCGACAATGCCGGCCCATACGGTCGTTGCCGCACCCTGCGGGATCGTTTTCCATGTATAGGGAGGCTTGCCCTGGGCAGCCAGTTCCGCGTTGATGGTGTCGATCATGCCCTGCAGGACGGCCGGGTTGGTGTAGCGGGCGAGTTCGGTCTGGATGCCGCCCGGATGTACGGCGGCGGCCCGCACGCCCCGGTTGCGATGACGGTGATCGAAGGCCACGGCGAACAGACTATCCGCCGTTTTCGAGCGACCATAGGCCATGAACGGATCGTAGGGCGTGTGTTCGAAATTCGGGTCCTCAAGATCGACATCCGCGAAACGATGTCCTGCCGACGACAGCGTAATCAGCCGCGCGCCCGGTCGCATGAGAGGGGCAAGACGGTTCACGAACACGAAATGGCCCAGATAATTCGTGCCGAAATGCAGTTCAAAGCCATCTTCCGTATGGCTCAGCGGCACCCCCATGATCCCGGCGTTCGCGACAATAAGATCGAACGGCTTGCCCGCGTCACTGATACGCTCCGCACAAGCGCGGACGCTGCGCAGGGATGCAAGGTCGAGTTCTTCCAATTCGAGGGCGGCCGTCCCGGCGGCTTCTGTCCGGATCAAAGCCGTTGCCGCTTCCGCCTTGGCGAGATCCCGGGCCGTACCAATGACCTGCGCTCCGTGGGCGAGCAGGGTGCGCGCCGTCTCGACGCCCAGACCTGCCGAAACACCCGTGACCAGCACACGCTTGCCGGTAAGATCGAAACCGTCCAGCACCTGATCTGTGGTGGAGGTCGCGTTGAAAGATTCTGTCATGACAGCATTTCCTTGAGAAAAGGCCAGTAGAGGTCCTGTTTTGCCATCCATTTTCACGCGCCTTGTTGCGGTCGCATGGGATGGTGACGTATAAAACGGAGGAGTCCTCCGCTTTATACGGAGGACTCCTCCGTTTATCAAGGAGTTTTATCATCCATGTCTGCCGCTGCCCCTCGTAAACCCCGCGCCGATGCACAACGAAACCGGATGCATCTGCTAGCGGTGGCGAAGGCCGCTTTCGCCGGGAAGGGGCCGGATGTCAGTCTGGACGAGATCGCACGCATGGCCGGTGTCGGGATCGGGACGCTGTACCGGCATTTTCCCACGCGGGATGCGCTGGTCGAGGGGGTCTATCGCAACGAGATGCTCGGCCTTGCCGAGGCGGCGGACCGGCTGGCCCAGAGCGAGCCGCCCCTTGCCGCCCTGAGAGAATGGCTACTGCTGTTCGTCGAGCATATCGCCACAAAGCAGATCATGGCGACGGCGCTGAATAGTCTGGTCTGTGGGCCGTCCAGCCTTCAGGCCGCCTCTGCCAACCATATGACGAGGGCTATCACGAGCCTGACCGACAGGGCTGTCGCCGCTGGAGACATACGCATGGATATGGACCCGGTCGATCTTCTGCGTGCCATAGTCGGTGTGGCGACGGTCGCGGCCGGGCCAGAGTGGCAGAACAGTGCGTGCCAGCTTGTCGATATCCTGCTCGCGGGCATACGGGCCGCGTAAGCGGGTCCATGCTCGACAGACGGTCAGGGATCTATAACGCCGGTGGCTCGTGCTCTTTCAGGACGTCGATAAACGCGCGCAATGCCGGCGGGACAAGCCGATGACCGGGGTAATAGAGCGCGTGTCCTGGAAATGTGGGTGTCCAGTCGTCCAGAATGGGCAAGAGACGGCCCTGTGCAATGGCCTCCTGGGCGGTATCTTCCGAGACAAACGCGATGCCTTGTCCGTCCGCCGCCGCCTCGACCATCAGATCCATGTCGTCCAGCGTAAAGGCGCTGGAAACATCCACGTCATGAACCTGGCCGTAACGTGTGAACTCCCATCGGTAGATTTTTCCACTGGGCATGCGAAAGCGTATACAGGCGTGACGGTGCAGGTCGTCCGGTGCTTGCGGCGTGCCACGAGCGGCCAGATAATCGGGAGATGCAACGGCGATGAAGCGCCCATCCGCACCAAACCGGATGGCGATCATGTCCTGCGGAACGGCTTCGGCCAGCCTGACGCCGGCATCGAAACCCGTCGCCACGATATCGATGAAACGGCCGTTGGTCACCAGATCAAGATGTATGTCGGGATAGCGGTTCCGAAACGGCGGAACGATGTGCCGGACCAGATAGCGGGCCGCACTTTTGGAGGCGTTGATCCGAAGCGTGCCGGAAAGCCGCGTCTGCATCATGCCGACCGTGGCAAGGGTCTGGTCCAGGCTTGAGAGAATGGGGGCGAGGCTCGCAAAAAACTCTGTGCCGGCTTCTGTCGTGGCGACACTGCGCGTCGTCCTGTGAAAGAGGCGCAGGCCCAGCCCTTCTTCAAGAGCCCGGATCATATGGCTGAGTGTCGATGCCGACAGGCCGAGTTCATCCGCCGCGGCACGAAAACTCTGATGCCGTGCGACAGCCAGGAAGGCTGTCAGTTCCGTCAGGCTGGGTGTTTTATTCATGGTGTTTTTTCAATAGTCCATGCCGATTTCCGTGCATAGACCCAGCTATCCAGACGATGCACAAGATCCCTGAAGCCTGCAAGGGTGCAGATCAGGAGCGTATGATGTCCAGGAACTGGTTTATCACGGGAACGTCCTCGGGGTTCGGTCGCATCATGACCGAATGTCTTCTGGAGCGCGGCGATACCGTTTTCGCAACTTTGCGCAAACCCGACATGCTCCATGATCTTCAGGCCGGGTCTCAGGGACGTCTGTATCTGGCGGCGCTGGATGTCACCGATACAGACATGGTCCGGCAGGTTGTCGATCAGGCTTTTGCAGTGCTGGGTCGCATCGACGTGATTGTGAGCAACGCCGGGTACGGCCTGTTCGGTGCGGCGGAAGAGGTTTCGGACGCACAGATCCGGCAGCAGCTTGACACCAACATTCTCGGCTCAATCACGGTTGTCCGCGCGGCTCTGCCTCATCTGCGGGCTCAGGGTGGCGGTCGTATCCTTCAGCTTTCGTCCATGGGCGGGCAGATCGCGTTCCCCGGTCTCGGTCTCTATCACGCCAGCAAATGGGCGATTGAAGGGTTCTTTGAAAGCCTCGTTCAGGAGATCGCGTCATTCGGTATCGAGGCGACACTGATTGAACCGGGTGCTGCGAGAACGCAGTTCGGCCGGGGCAGCATGGTCATGGCCGACCCGCTTGAGGCCTATCAGGCGGTCTCGTTCAGTGCGCGCCGCGCGGTTCTGGCCCAGGACTCCTATACGCCCATCGGCGATCCGGAAAAGATGGTCCACGAGATGATCGCCAGCGTGGATGTCTCTCCGGCTCCCCTCCGGCTGGCGCTTGGCAGTGATGCCTATGGACTGATGCATGCGGCGCTGACGCGGCGGCTTGAACAGCTTGAGGCGCAGAAGGACATCGCGCTCTCGACGGATGTCGTCGTGTAAAGCCGTGCCGGGATCGGCAGAGTTCAACCATTCATCCACATATTGGCAAGGACGGGTTTCATGAGCAATTCTCTTCAGGGCAAGGTTGTGGCCATTACTGGCGCCAGCAGCGGGATCGGTGAGGCCACGGCCCGGCTGCTTGCCCGATCTGGCGCTTTCGTCGTGCTTGGGGCGCGTCGGATGAACCGGCTTTCCACCATCGTGGCGGACATCCAGCGTGAGGGCGGCAGGGCCATTGCATGCGAACTGGACGTTCAGCAGCAGGGACAGGTTCAGGCCTTTGTTGACGGGGCTGTCAGGGAATTCGGACGCCTGGATGTTCTCGTCAACAATGCGGGTGTCATGCTGGTCGCGCCGTTGAGTGACCTGAAGACCGATCAGTGGGACCGCATGATCGACGTCAACATCAAGGGCGTTCTTTATGGCATCGCGGCGGCCCTGCCGGTCATGCAGGCTCAGGAATCGGGCCATGTCGTCAATGTTTCGTCGGTTGCCGGGCATAAGGTCGGGCCGGGCTTTGCCGTTTATTGCGGCACCAAGTTTGCCGTTCGTGCGATTTCCGAGGGGTTCCGCCAGGAGGCCGGACCGAAGATCCGGAGCACGATCATTTCTCCGGGTGCGGTCGCGACCGAACTGCCGACCCATATCAGCGCTGGCCCCGCGAAAGACGCGGTGGATGCCATGTATGCCACGGCCGAGATCAGCTCTGACGCGGTTGCCAGGGCCATCCAGTATGCGATTTCCCAAACACCGGATGTCGATGTCAACGAGATCGTCATCCGACCCACGGCACAGGAGTTCTGATTATAAAAAAACAGATCGTTCGACGTCCATGTGATTAAACAATGGATGGCCGGATTGATGCGGCTTGGCATTCTGGCATCGTGCTCTTGTCATGCGGCGAGGCGGGGGATCTGGCGGTCTGCCAATCGCAAGTATCGTTGGTTTCCTTCCCCCGCAACCACCGATTCCCACATTGATGTTTTCGCAAGTCCTTTCAGGGACTTGCCCGATTTCGTGTCCCTCTGGTTCACGAATCTCAGCAGCGTGCCAAGCTCGCCATAGAGCGTCGCGAAGATCTCGCCGCGCTTATCACCCGGCGACAGGACGATCTTCTCCACCAGCGCGCGAACAGCTTCGGACGCCTCCGCGCGGTCTTCTGGCTGGTTCAGGCTCTCGGTCAGACGCTCCACCTTCTTCTTGAACATCGCCGCGACATTCGGATGAATGTCGAGCGTATCCTCCAGTTCGGAGGAGAGCAGGGCGTTCAGATCAACCTCGCGGTCACGAAGCTCCTGCATGCGTGCCTTCATATGAAGGTCAAACATCCCGTTCTCGATCGCGGTCATAATGCCGGCGATGCCCTTTTCGACCTTCGCCAGTTCAGCCTTCCAGCCGGCACTGTTTGCCCGTCGCTCATGATTCAGCCGGTTGGTCTCTTCCGTATAAGCCTTCATGGCTGCTGCCGCGGCTTCGGGCGTCATCAGTTTGTGTTTGAGGCCGACGAGTACGCGTTCCTCCAGGTCGGAACGCAGAATGGTCGCCGGGTTATGGCAGGAACGGTTCGTCACCCGATTGGAGCAGGCATAGCGGTCCTTCTCGCGGAGCGAATAGGTGCCACCGCACACACCGCAGAAGATCATCCCCGAGAACAGGGATTTCGGACGGCGCATGCCGTTCATCCGGTTCGCGGCGGACGTCCTGACGGCCGCGATGACGTTGACATATTGCGCCGCGATCTTCGCCTGGCGGTTGCGGACGGCCTGCCAGAGCGCATCATCGACGATGCGCAACTCGGGCACCTCCGTCGTGATCCAGGCGTCCGGCGGATTGGGACGCGATACGCGCTTCCCGGTTGAGGGATCTTTGATATAGCGGAGCCGGTTCCAGATGAGGCGGCCCACGTAAAGCTCGTTGTTGACGATCCCCGTGCCCCGTTGAGCATGGCCCCGGATCGTGGTGTCGATCCATGGTTTGCCATTGGGACCGAGGATACCCTCGTCGTTGAGAGTGCGTGCGATCGCACGCGGTCCGACACCAGCAGCGAAGTCCCGGAAGATCCGTCGGATCACAGTCGCCTCATTCGGGTCGATCTCGCGGTCGCCCCGGATAGGTTCGCCCCGCGCGTCTAGCTTCTTGATGACCTTGTAGCCGTAGCACAGGCCGCCACCGGATTTGCCATCCTCGACCCGACCGCGTAGGCCCCGATGCGTCTTGGCGGCCAGGTCTTTGAGGAACAGCGCGTTCATCGTCCCCTTGAGGCCGACATGCAGTTCGCTGATCTCGCCCTCGGCGAGGGTGACGATCGTCACGCCGGCGAACTTCAGGTGCTTGAACAGGGTGGCGACATCGGCCTGGTCGCGGCTGATGCGATCCAGGGCTTCGGCTAGTACGATGGTGAACTCACCCCGCTGGGCGTCCTGCAAGAGGGTCTGGATGCCGGGACGCAGGATCATGCTGGACCCGGAGATGCCTGCGTCCTTGTAGGCGCTCGCGACCTTCCACTTCTCGCGCTTGGCGTGCTCCCGACAGATACGGAACTGATCTTCGATCGAGGCCGCCCGCTGGTTGTCGGAGGAATAGCGGGCATAGAGCGCAACACGGACCATGGCGAGACTCCGGGCGGGTTCTTTCGACAGGGGAAGGCGAAAGAGGTTACCCTGGGGTCGCCCTCCGGGCGGTAGTTAATTCGTCGATACGAAGATCACGATTTTGGTGCGGGAACGGGCTGACGGGGGGACCGGCGCCGGCTGCGTTTCTGGCGCTCATGGTCCTCGCGTGCCATCTGACGGCCGATCATACGCGCGAGGCGAAGGACCGCGGCATCTGTGAGGTGTGGTGATACATCGTCCTGGTCAGGCACGATGACGGCGATCCGTGCGGTCCTCGATGGCGTGCCCATAATTTCCTCCGGATGGCTCCGGAAAATATTGGAAATACTTTTGATCCATCAGAAAAGTACGAAATCGTGCGATGCGGCAATCGGCGGTGTTTGCGTATTTGATAGGTCGAGTTGGTGAAAGCGATGATCGTCTCCGCAGACGAGGCAGGCGACGCGGGATCATGACGGGCGGTGAGGCGCCGCTGAAGCTGGGGCGTTCGTTCGGCTTGGGCCGGAAAGGGAGAGGGAAGCCGGAAAGGGAATGAGTCGGCGCAGTTTTGGAGAGTGCGGCGGCCGGCTCGATCCATTCCAATCTCTCCAAGGATTTCTCCCATGAGCAAGTTTTCTCCCATTGTGGTTCCACCGGTCAGGTCGTTTCCGGGTGCCGTGGTATTCAATGGCGGCCGTAGTTCTTTCCCGCAGACAACGGGGCCTCTGGTGCGTCGATATGACAGCGCGTCTTTCGGTGCAGGCGATCTATCGGAAATTGGAAGTTTGGAGAGCAATGTCTCATACTTCGGTGAAAGTGGTCCGTCGGTCACGGGTCGACGGGCGCCATTCCGTACGAAGGCACCCCGTTCGGCAGGGCACGAGTATGAAGCCGCTCTGTCTTCGTCCGAAGGTGGCGCGAACGCCGGACTGGACCAGCCGGACCCTCCATCTGCCGCGATGGGCCGAACTGCACCGTCTGGAACACCGGCTGCCGATCCCGTCCCGGAGAGGCGCCGCAATGTGGTCCTGAACGGAGACAGCATCGAACTGATGCGGCGAATGGAACGAGATTCAGTGGATTTCATTCTCACCGACCCGCCCTATCTGGTCAGTTATAGGGGCCGCGACGGGCGGCAGGTGCGTAATGACGACAATGCACGCTGGCTCAGGCCGTCAGTCAATCAGATGCATCGCGTCCTGAAACCCGGCAGCTTCGCGATCTCGTTCTATGGCTGGAATAGGATCGATTTGTTTGCCGAAGCCTGGAAAGCGGCGGGATTTCGCATGGTCGGGCATATCGTCTTCCGCAAATCCTATGCCTCAGCCTCCCGGTTTCTTCGGTATGAGCATGAGTGCGCTTACCTGTTGGCCAAGGGCGACGTCACCCCACCCGAGCGGGCGATCCCCGACGTGATCGACATGCCCTATTCTGGGAACCGACTGCATCCCACCCAAAAGCCCGTGGCGGCATTATTGACTCTAGTGGAGGTATTCTGCCCGGCCGGCGGCCTGGTGCTGGACCCGTTCTGCGGCTCTGGTTCCTCTCTCGTGGCGGCTCGTGACCTCGGACGGGAATGGATTGGTATGGATATCGATCCGGGCCATGCTGCGACCGCGGCGCGGCGGCTTTCGAGCCTTCATGAGGAAAGAGCGGCGGGATAGTCCGTCGCGCGCTTGGGAGCGCGGCGGATGTTTCGACCGCGCCCTAAAATGTCGCGAGCACCAAGCATTTCACTGGATATTCCGGAGATGGCACCGCAAGAATGTCGTGTTCGGGCTGCATTACAGAAGACGCCAGGAGGTGCACCATGATGCTCGGTCTCGGCATAGTGCTCGGTTTTTTCGGTATAGGCTTCCTCTGCTGGTTGCTGTTTATCGCCGCTGTTTACGCGGCACCCCTTTATGTCGGTGCGATGACGTTCGCCGCGCTTGAGTATCTCGGGGTGCCCGGCCCACTTGCGCTGATGGCGGGTTTTGTCTGTGGCGTTGCGGCGCTGGTCATGGCCCAGGGGGTGCTCGCCACGTCACGCGATCCGGCGATCAGGGGTGCCGTCTCCCTCGCCTTGGCCCTGCCGGCAGCTCTGGTCGGGTTCAGCATGACGCTCGGCTTCTGCGGCTTGGGCGGCATGGGCGCCATTCCCGAATATATCTTCGCGATCTTTGGCGCGCTTTGTGTCGGTGGAGCAGCCTGGGGTCGGCTCTGCGCTACGCCCGTCGCATAATCCGCTAGGCACGCGGGCCTAGTCCTGATGTGCTGTTGACCACCCAAAGCTCCCATTATGACTGTCATGAGGGGGTAAGCGGAATGTCGGCTCTCTGACAAAATTGGCAGAGAATTGCCATTTGCAGCGTTCAAGTCCATAATTACTGCCAACTAAAATCTGGTCCTTTAATGATCTGCGAGTGAGCATTTGAGAAGTGAGCCCGTTTGAACAAGCTTACCAATGAACCGACAGACATAGATCCCCCCTTTGGGGTGAGGCTTCGATTCTGGACAACCAAGGGGCTTAGGGCGGCGAACCAGACGGTTGTGTTTCAGGTCGATGGTCACGCGGTGACTTTGAACTCCCCGGATGGAAAACCATTGCAGAATGGTGGCTGGTATTGCCTGATGGCGACCGGTTTTAGAAATAGAGAAGAAGCGCAAGCGTTCGGCAATCATCTGAATACCGCACTCCAGATTGCGTCTATTCGGCGTATGCTGGGCGTAGATGTCGGCAGCGGTCAGGCAACCTCGTCTCTTGGAAAGGTTTTCTATGACCTATTAGCTGAACGGGGCAGGTTTGTCCGACCGAACATTCACGGCTTAGACGTATTCGAGGACAGGCTCGGTACTGAATGGCACAATGATTCGTCGGAAGGATTCGTCAGCACGGATGCAACGGGGATGCTTGACGACATTGCGATGTTGGCGAGAAAGGTCGGCGACCAAGAGTCTCCAAAGTTCGACGCGGTCCGACTGCTGAACGAAGCGCTTGTTGCCGTCGAAGCGACTACGAAGCTTACGCTTGCTATCGCCGCGGTCGAAATGCTTGTCCCACGTGAGAAATGGACGTCAACACAGAAAAAATTGATCAAGCAGATTTCAAGGATGCTCGAGAGTGACACTACGGTATCCGATGAGGAACGACAGGAACTTACTGACGCCGTTGAGAGAATGTATAAGCCAAGCGTGCTCCGTGGGCTTCGGCACCTGTTAGAGCAACAGGGACTGTCTGACCTTTGGTCGCGTTGGTCTGATTTGTATAATGACCGAAGCCGAATTCTTCACGGTCTTAGCTATGCGACACCTAGGGATCGACAACGCATGGTGGCACCGACTGTTCTCCTGTCTGCACGGATTGTCCTGACGGCCCTAAATGCCTACGTTCCGGGAGCGGCAGCAGATCTGGACACGATCCTCCTTCTTCCGAAAGTGTATGTAAAATTTGATGCGGATTTATAACTGCAATAAAAACACCCCGAGACCAGAGCAGCCTAAGCACAGTCGGGATAACAAAAACAATGGTGGCAGAATTCCCATAGAGAACAATTTTTGAGCACAACCTGTAAACATTAAGCACCTCCATTTTTTATTTCTAAATAGGAGGAAAATCAGAGTTATTTCGTCCGCTCTGCTGGCTAATTAAATTGGTCATGGCTACTTATTCTGGAAGCTACTGTTGCCGCGTGCAGATCGGGACAACTGCTTCTTTCCAAATTCGATCTGTCGCAGTTTGGCCAATGCCGTCTGCTTTCGGGAAAGCCTGAACATGTATCTTTCGTCTTGTATGAGGCGACTGCCGCCTGTCTGCTCCTGCATCACTGAGCGGACAGGCACATCAGGGGGGGAAGCGGAAGGTCCGGTTTGGGGTGGAGCAATCTAAAACCGGACATTGTTTTTTTGATGCCACAGTATATTATCTAAATTTTTAGCTAGTTAACAAATTCAACCTAAACAAAAGCTTTTTTATATTGTCAGGATAATTATGCTCATATTTTTCTTCACGCGGAAGGTCTTGATAATTCATCTCGAAATTCCACACAGTTCGGATTTCGTCTCCCATCCGTTTTTCAACCAAACGCTGTAAAAATTTGGAAGAGTTATTTTCGTTAAATTGTGCTTTTTTAAAAATTATTGTTTGTCCTGGTCGTATTGTAGCCTGCCAAAATTCTCCTGAAATTCCATAATGTTTATTGATTACATTTGGACTTGGAAAGTGATTCGGGCAAGTTTGTAATGGTAAATCAGATTCAAAATACAGAGTTATGTCGGGCTCGACCCCTGATGGTAACGCGTTGAAAGATTCTCTTTCGCCTTCCATATAAAAATGAGGAGAGGCCTCATGAGAAACCGTATTTCCCCACGCGCAGCCTGATATAGCTCGGTTCCACAGAATGGACTCTGCCCTCTCGAAAGAGGTTTTATGATAGAGAATGGTCACGCGCTTAACTTTCAGAAGTTTTTCATGCGGAACGCTAATACGAAAATATCTATTTGGGAATGAATCAAAGGTGTCTTCCTGACCCTAAGGGGAAATGTCCGTTATTGGAATAAAGACGGGAGCGTCTTACGTCCGATATGAGGGCGATTGCTGCCTGTCTGCTTCACGTTCGTTGAGCGAGCGGACAGTTAAGATTGGAAGACTGCAGCCCGCTGTTGGGCAAGGTGACGAGAGAAGCGGCCATTCACGTGAAGGACTATCACGACGGCTTCGCGCCCATTAGGCCCATTAAGCGGGTCGTGCAATTCCTGATGGCGGACAGTGTCAAGCTAGGACATACGTTGTCGGGCGTGAGAGGTAGCCTTATCTCCTTTCGATAACAGTCAGTCCATGGAGAGTGGACTCTGTAGCGTACATTGGGACAGAAATCCCGCGCGTCATACAACCGCGCGCGCACAGCTATCGACGCTCGCTGCTGCATCCGTTCCGAGGCGATGGATGAGCAGGCTCTCTCGGCGGTACTGGATCTTCCGGGTTCGCCCTGGCAACGATGGTCAGCGTCCCGTCATGCAACGGGCGCTGCAAGCGCAGGGCATCGTCGATCGGTGTTGTCATCCAGCGGTCGATCTCTGCCCCGGTAGTCAGGATTACGGGCATGGCCTTGGGATGAATGGCTCCGACTTCGTGATTCGCCTGGGTCGTGAGAAAGCCGAACAGGTCATCCGTCGTCTCTCCGTCCTTCGCCTTGCGCACGGATGTCCACCGACACCAGATGCCGGCAAAGAAAGCGAGCGGACGGGTCTCGCCGAACGCGAACCAGGCGGGCGGCCGGGAACCGTCCGGCAGCGGTTCGGGCTCGGCAAAGCTGGTAAAGGGCACGACGCAGCGGTGCGAAACGTCCAGCCACGGCCGCCAATGCGGCGACTGCGGATTGCGGATGTTGGTCACGCCCCGATCCACCGTCTTGCCGACGAGATAGCGGGGCGGCGTCGGCATCCCCCAGCGCGCCATCACCAGTTCGCGCCCGTCCGCCGAATTGCGGACGATCGGCGCCATCATGTTGGGATAGACACCAGGCAATGGTGGCAGATTACCGGTGCGGTCGACCATGACCTTCGCGAGGTCGCGGATCGCCTGCTGGTTGGTGGTCATCGAAAACAGATTGCACACGGGTCGCTCTTTCTCCTCCCTTGTCTCGCTCGTGATGGCTATGCCCGCGAAATCCAGCCAACGAAGCTCAGCCAAAGGCCTAACAGAAGCACGATCGCGGCGGCGATCAGCAGCAGCGGGGGCGTTTCCACGACCGCGGCCGTCATGGCGGCGCCGAGGCTCGGCACGACCATGAGCGTCGCGCCCTTGAGCGTGATGACAATGCCGATCAGAGAGATCGCAATCGCGCTCGGGCTCTCCCACCGAAGATGCAGCGCGATGATGGCGAGGCCCGCCATCAGGGTGAACGCGCCGGTGGCCAGCACCAGCGGGCCGTTCTGCATGAAGACCGGCAGCAGCATGGGCAATGTGCTCAGGCGGGCGAACAACGCCACAGCGAGAACGACGAGATAGGGCCCGATGATACGGGCCAGGGTTTGCGTCCGAACCGCGGGAAGATCGTCGGGCATGGGTATCTCCGTACATGCGGTAGTGGCAGGAACGCATGGAGCGAAGGCACAGAACACATTATTTTTAGCGAAGTTGCGCCATCCTGACTGGCCCCTGGTGGGCGGGGACTCGGGCGGACGGCCGATCCCCGCTCTCGTGCCATGCATGACGGCCTGGCTTTGCGCCGCGTTCAAGCCGTCGAGAGGGGCTGCTCTCATGATGCGGATGTAACCCCCTGTCGTGCAATGGAATCACGCCGTCGCCGCCACGATGTCGATCCCGGCCTCTCCACCTGTGGCGACCCCAGCACGTCCGATGCGGCGTTGACTCTTGGGTAGGGTCAGGAACAGATAGGGAACAAACTGCCCGACCGCCGGTTGGGAGCCCGTCCCGGAAACCGATCGACCATGTCCACGCCCCTATCCCGTCCCCCGCTGGAGGCGCTGCGGGACCAGATCCGCCGCCTCGAAGGATCGGCCACCCGCCGGCGGGCCGTGCTGCCCTTTGGCATCCGTGACATCGATCGCCGCCTGCCGGGTGGCGGGCTGGCGCTCGGCGCCCTGCACGAGGTGGCAGGCGGCGGGAACGACGCCCTCAACAGCGCGGCCGCCGGGCAGTTTGCCGCCGGCATCGCCGCACGCACCAGGGGCAAGGTACTGTGGATCGTCACCCGCCAGGATCTGTTCGCCCCCGCCCTGAAACAGGTCGGACTGGGTGGAAGCCGGGTGATTTATGTCGAGGCTGGGGCAGATCAGGATGTCCTGGCCTGCTTCGAAGAGGGGCTGCGGCATGGCGGTCTGGGCGCCGTCGTAGCCGAGGTCGCGCGCCTGTCGATGACCGCCTCCCGTCGGCTGCAACTGGCAGCCGAAACGTCTGGCGCGCTGGGGATCGCCGTTCGCCGCTGGCGACGGCAGACCGAAGCGGCTGATTTCGGCCAGCCGACCGCCAGTGTCACGCGCTGGCGGATTTCGGTCCTGCCGTCCGAATCCCTGCCGGTGCCCGGCGTCGGACGGGCGCGCTGGCTGCTGGAACTGATCCGGGCGCGGGCCGGGGAATCCGCCGATTTTGAAGTGGAGGCTTGCGATGGCAAGGGTCGTCTCTCTCTTCCTGCCGCTGTGGCCGACGGACCGGATCAGGAAAAGGCTGGGCGCCGACGCACCCGCGCCTGAGGCGCCGCTGGCGCTGGTCGGCCGCGAGGGACGACGCCGCGTCGTGCTGTCGGTCGGCCTCGCCGCCCGCAAGGCGGGCGTGCGCCCTGGCACACCGGTCGCCAAGGCGCAGGCGCTTTACCCCGATCTGATCGTCATGGATGCCGATCAGGAGGGCGACCGGACCGGGCTGGAGAAGCTGGCGCTGTGGTTCCAGCAGCGGATCGCCCCCCTGGTGGCGGTGGATGCGCCGGACGGTCTGGTGCTGGATACCACTGGCACCGATCATCTGCATGGCGGCGAGCCGGCCATGCTGGCGGAGATGGTGCGGCGGCTGCGAGAAGCCGGCATCACCGCCAAGGCTGTGGTCGCCGACACGCTGGGCGCGGCCCATGCGCTGGCGCGTTATGGACGCGCGCGTACCCTGGTGGTGCCGGCCGGGGAGACGGCCGCCGCAATCGCGGACCTGCCGATCGAGGCCCTGCGCCTGCCGGACAATATGATCGAGGGCCTGCGGGCGCTGGGCGTCGCGACCATCGCTTCGCTCGCCGCGATGCCGCGCGCGCCGCTGGCGCTCCGCTTTGGGCCGGACGTCGCCCGCCGGCTGGACCAGGCTTATGGTCGCATCAGTGAGGCCATCCTTCCGGTCCGGCCGGTTGACCCGGTCACGGTCAGCCGGAATTTTGCCGAACCGATCGGGGCCGCCGAGACCATCGCCCGCTACATCGGCAAGCTGGTCCCGCCGCTTTGTCAGGGACTGGAAGAACGCGGGCAAGGAGCCCGGCGTCTCGACCTGGTGCTGCACCGCGTCGACAGCCGTACCGAGGCGATCCGCATCGCCACCGCGACGCCGGTGCGCGACGCCAAGCGCCTGACCAGGCTGCTGTGCGAGAAGATCGAAACCATCGATCCGGGCTTCGGCATCGAGCGTATGGTCCTGACCGCCACGCTGGCCGAGCCGATCGCGCCGCGCCAGAAAATCTCCTCGCTGATCGCGGAGGAGGAGCCGGATGTCTCGGATCTGATCGACACCCTGGCCAATCGCGTGGGCCATCATTCCCTGTACCGCTTTGCTCCGGTGGAGAGCGATGTGCCGGAGCGGTCCTTCTGCCGGGTGCCGGCGCTGGCACCGGACGACCAGAAGGACTGGCCCCATCACTGGCCCCGGCCGACCCGGCTGTTGCCGCGGCCGGAGCCGATCGAGACGATGGCCGTGCTGCCGGACCATCCGCCGGTGTTCTTCGTGTGGCGCGGCATTCGCCGCCGGGTGAAATGCGCCGACGGTCCGGAGCGGGTGTTCGGCGAATGGTGGCAGGGGGATGCCGAACTGACCACGGTGCGCGATTATTTCCGTCTGGAAGACACATCCGGCGAGCGGTTCTGGGTCTATCGGTCGGGCGACGGCGAGCACGGTGAAACCGGCTCGCAGGGGTGGTTTCTGCACGGGATCTTCGGATGACCCGCTACGCCGAATTGCAGGTGACGAGCTATTTCTCGTTCCTGCGCGGGGCGTCATCGCCGCTTGAACTGTTCGAGCAGGCGAAGGCGCTTGGTATCGCGGCGCTGGGCATCGCCGACCGCAATTCCTTGGCCGGCATGGTACAGGCCCACGTCGCGGCGAAGGCCAGCGGCGTCCGGCTGGTCGTCGGCTGTCGCCTCGACCTCGCCGATTTCCCGCCGGTGCTGGTCTATCCGACCGACCGCGTGGCCTACGGCCGCCTGTGCCGGCTGCTCAGCCTGGGTAAGAGCCGTGCCGGCAAGGCCAGATGCCATCTGCTCTGGGAAGACCTGGTGGCCTGGGGCGACGGATTGCTCGCCATCCTGGTCCCCGACGTCGCGGACGAGGCCTGCGCCCTGCATCTGCGCAAGCTGAAGGATGCGTTCCATGACCGCGCCTATTTGGCGCTGACCCTGCTGCGCCGGCCCAACGACCAGATGCGGCTCTACGAATTGGCGGGTCTCTCCCATCGGGCACGCGTGCCGACGGTGGTGACCAACGATGTGCTGTTTCACACCCACGACCGCCGCATCCTGCAGGATGTCGTGACCTGCATCCGGCACAATACCACCATCGACGAGGCGGGTTTCGCGCGTGAGCGCCACGCCGATCGCTATCTCAAGCCATCCCAGGAGATGGCGCGCCTGTTCGGCCGCTACCCCGAGGCGGTCGACCGCACGATCGCGATCATGGAGCGCTGTCGCTTCAGCCTTGATGATCTCGCCTACCAATATCCCGATGAAGTCTCGGTGCCAGGCCAGACGCCTCAGCAGGCCCTCGAAGCGCTGACCTGGGAAGGGGCGCGGAGATTCTATCCCGAAGGGATTCCCGACGAGGTAACGGCCAGCCTGAATCACGAACTCGCCCTGATCGGGCGGATGCAATACGCACCGTATTTCCTCACCGTGAACAGCATTGTCCGCTATGCCCGCAGCCAGGACATTCTCTGCCAGGGTCGTGGCTCGGCGGCCAATAGTGCCGTCTGTTACGTGCTGGGCATCACCGCCATCGATCCGGCACGCAATTCGCTGCTGTTCGAGCGGTTCGTATCGGAGGAGCGGGGCGAGCCGCCGGATATCGACGTCGATTTCGAACACGCCCGGCGCGAGCGGGTCATTCAATGGGTCTATGGGCATTATGGCCGTGAGCGCGCCGCCCTGACCGCGGTGGTGATCCGCTATCGCGCCAAGGGCGCGTTGAGGGATGTGGGTAAAGTGATGGGCCTGCCGGAGGATCTGATCGGCACCTTGTCCGGTCAGATCTGGGGCTGGTCGAAAAATGCCGATCCGGAGCAGTTCAGGGACACCGGCATCGACCTGTCCGATCGGCGCATCCGGCTGACGCTGGATCTGGCGTGCTGCCTGATCGGCGTGCCGCGCCACCTCTCGCAGCATCCGGGAGGCTTCGTGCTGACCCATGACCGGCTCGACGAGCTGGTGCCGATTGAGCCCGCTGCGATGGATGATCGTCAGATCATCGAATGGGACAAGGACGATATCGACGTCCTCAAATTCATGAAGGTCGATATCCTGGCGCTGGGCATGCTCACCTGCATGAAAAAGGGGCTCGACCTGCTGGCCGAGCATAAGGGGCAGCGCTTCGCGCTCGCCACCATCCCGGCCGAGGACCCGCTGACCTACGCCATGATCCGCCGGGCGGACACGATCGGCGTCTTCCAGATCGAATCTCGCGCCCAGATGTCAATGTTGCCGCGTCTGAAGCCGCGCGTATTCCACGACCTGGTGATCGAGGTCGCCATCGTCCGCCCCGGTCCGATTCAGGGGGATATGGTCCATCCCTATTTGCGCCGGCGTGAGGGCATCGAGCCGGAAGAGTATCCCACCCCGGAACTGGAAAAGGTGCTGAAAAAGACCCTCGGCATCCCGCTGTTTCAGGAACAGGCGATGCAGGTGGCCATGGTCTGCGCTGATTTTACCGCCAGCGAGGCCGATCAATTACGTCGCGCGATGGCCACCTTCAAGAACACCGGCACCATCGGCCGGTTCCAGACCAAGCTGGTCGAGGGCATGAAGGCGAACGGCTATACGGAGGAATTCGCCGAGCGGATCTTCCAGCAGCTCGAAGGGTTCGGATCCTATGGATTCCCGGAGAGCCATGCGGCCAGTTTCGCGATTCTCGCTTATTCCTCCTCCTGGCTGAAATGCCATCATCCCGACGTGTTTCTGGCGGCTTTGCTCAATTCCCAGCCGATGGGCTTCTACGCGCCCGCGCAACTGGTGCGCGACGCGCGCGAGCATGGCGTCGAGATCCGGCCGATCTGCGTCAATGCCTCCCGCTGGGACAGTACGCTGGAAGGACCGGAAACGGCGGGCGGCCGGTTCGCCGTCCGGCTCGGCATGAGCCTGGTCAAGGGGCTGGTCAACACCGACGCCGCCCGCATCGTGGCGGCGCGCGGAGCGCTGCCCTTCGCATCGGTGGACGATCTCTGGCGCCGCGCCGGCGTGCCGGTCGCGGCACTGACCCATCTCGCGGAAGCCGACGCCTTCCGGCCGGCGCTCGGCCTCGCCCGGCGCGACGCGCTATGGGCGATCAAGGCGCTGCGGGACGAGCCTTTGCCGCTGTTCGCGGCGGCGGCGGTCGCCCGCGAGGCCGAGGAGCCGGACGTGCTGCTCCAGCCGATGCGCGCCGGGGCCGAGGTCACGCGCGATTATAACCGGATCGGCCTGACGCTGCGCGATCATCCCGTCGCCTTTCTCCGTGACGATCTGCGCCAGCGGAAATTTTTCTCCTGCCGTGAAGCCCATGAGGCGCGCGATGGCAAGCGGCTGGATGCCGCAGGCCTGGTCTTGGTCCGCCAGCGCCCCGGCTCCGCCGAAGGCGTCGTGTTCCTGACCCTGGAGGATGAAAGCGGCGTCCTCAATGTCATCATCTGGAAGGATATTTTCGAAAAATATCGCCGCGTCGTCCTCGCGGGGCAGATGCTCGGCATCAAGGGGCGGCTCCAGAAAGAAGGCGAGGTCGTGCATCTGGTGGCACTCGAGATCACCGATCTCTCCGCCCTGCTCGCCGATGTCGGCAACCGCGATTTCGACCGGGCGGGTGGCGCCGTCGCAGATCGTTCTGTCGAGACGTTCTCCGTAAAATCAAGAAACTTTCATTAATTCTGTAGCCGATGGCGGTGAGCCGTCACGGCCATTCTATCCGCTTGTCTAGGACCGATCTCGCCCCCCGGTGAGATCGGTCCTAGTTCCAAAATACCCCGCTCCGCCACGCTGATCCCCGCTGGCCGCATCTGTCCCGCGGCCCCAGACAGCGATCACGGAGCTTTCTCATGTCCGCCAATTACAGCGACCTGCCGCCGCGCTATCTGCGCACGCCCGACGCCTCGCGCTTCGTCGGACTGTCCATTCGCACCTTGGAAAAACATCGGATTTACGGCACCGGACCGCGCTATTCGAAGCTCGGCGGCCGTGTGGTCTATCGGGTCGATGAGTTGCAGGCCTGGGTCGAGAGCGGGGCACGCGCCCACACCTCGGACACCACCGCCGGCACCGTGCCCGCGGCCGCACGGCAAAGCCCGCTGATTCCGCCGATGTCGGCGATACCCCGCGGGAACCGCCGCTGATGTCGTCGTCTGGCAGGAAACATTCCGAGCGTGGGCAATTGGAACTCTTCCACGCTGTCGCAGGAGATTTTGCTCCTCGTGATGCACAGGATCTGATGGCGTTCCCGTTCTTCAGCCTCGCCAAATCCCCTCGCATGGTCCCGATCGATTACCGGACCCCGGATGTCACCATCCGGGTCGAGGCGTCAGCCGAACATGGCATGGCCACGATCTGGGATGCTGACGTGCTGATCTGGGCCGCCAGCCATCTCGTTGCCGCACGCGACGCCGGTCGGCGCACGTCGCGGCTGATGGTTGCCAGCCCGAGAGAGATCCTGACCTTCATCGGTCGCGGAGACAGCGCGCGGGATTATGAGCGGCTGGAAGCGGCGTTCGATCGGCTGCAATCCACCACGATCAAGACCTCGCTCCGGCAGACCGGGAAGGGGCAACTGCACCGCTTTTCCTGGATCAACGAATGGAAACGGCATACCGCGCGGGAAGGGCGCACCCGCGTGATCGAACTGATCCTGCCCGACTGGTTCTACCAGGCGGTTCTCGATGACGCGCTCGTGCTGACCATCGACCCGGCCTATTTTGGCCTCACAGGCGGTCTGGAGCGCTGGCTCTATCGCATTGTGCGCAAGCATGGCGGTCGCCAGCGTGCGGGCTGGGCCTTCGGCCTGCGCCATCTCTACGAAAAATCCGCCAGTCTTTCCCCATATCGCCGCTTTGCCTTCGAACTGCGCGAGATGGCGAAGCGTCAGCCTTTTCCGGGCTATCGGCTGTCGGTGCGCCTCGACCGCAATGGCAATGACACGCTGGCCTTCGCGCCTGTCGAATTATCCACAGGCTCCTGTGGGCAAACTGTGAATCTATCCGTGCTATCAGTTGTGGATTTATCCGTGCCATCACTGCCACCGCATCCGTGCTATCGTTTGCGGAAAACGCCGAATCACGGCATTGAATCAAACGGTTATGACGCCCTTAACTTAGAATCTAACTTAAAAGAGTCTAACTTTAAGGATGTTGGCACCTCCGCCGATCTGCGGATAACCCCCGGAGAGGGGTCATGATCGTGACGTTCCTCAACCAGAAGGGCGGCGTCGGCAAGACCACACTGGCGCTGCATCTCGCGGGCCAATGGGCTCGGGAAGGCCGGCGCGTGACGGTCATCGATGCCGACCCGCAGGGCTCGGCGCTGGACTGGTCGGCGCAGCGGGCGCGGGAGAGACTGCCACGGCTGTTCGGCGTGATCGGGCTGGCGCGCGATACGCTGCACCACGAGGCGCCGGCACTGGCTCAGGGGGTGGATCACGTCGTCATCGACGGTCCTCCGCGCGTGGCGGCGCTGCTGCGCTCCGCCCTGCTGGCCGCCGACCTGGTGCTGATTCCCGCGCAGCCTTCGCCGTTCGACGGCTGGGCCTCGGCCGAAATGCTGCGGCTGCTGGCGGAAGCACGTCTCTTCCGTCCTGGCCTGCTTGCCCGCTTCGTGCTCAACCGCTGCGCCGCGCGCACGGTCATTGCCCGCGAGACCCGACTGGCGCTGGCCGGGCATGAACCGGCGGCATTGTCGGCCCGGATCGGCCAGCGGGTCGCTTTCGCCGATGCTGCACGTTCCGGCCGCCTGGTCAGTGACCTACGACCGCAGGGGATTTCTACCCGCGAAATCGCCGCGCTAACAGCCGAGATTGGGGGGCTGGTGGCATGACCCTCCTGACCGGCGACAGCGCGCTCCTGATGCCCTGGCACGGCCCCTACGACATGATCCTGGTCGATCCCCCCTATGGCGATACGTCGCTCGCATGGGACCGGCGCATAGCGGATTGGCCTGGCAAGGCGCTCGCCGCCCTGAAACCCAGCGGCTCGCTCTGGGTTTTCGGCTCGCTGCGGAGCTTTCTCGCATCCAACGCGGCATTTCGGAATGTAGGCTGGAAATATGCCCAGGAACTGGTCTGGGAGAAGCAGAACGGTTCCAGCTTCCATGCCGATCGCTTCCGGCGCGTGCATGAACTGATCGTCCAGTTCTATCGCGACGATACGCCCTGGCGTGCCGTCTACAACGTGGTTCCGACTACTCCCGACGCGCGGGCACGCACGGTGCGGCGGAAACATCGGCCGCCGCATATGGGCCAGATCGACGCTGGCCATTACGTCAGCGAAGATGGCGGCCCGCGCCTGATGCGCTCCGTCATTCCGGTCCGCAATACGCATGGCCGCGCCATCCATCCGACCGAGAAGCCGGTGGCGTTGCTGGAGATCCTGATCCGCACGAGCTGCCCGCCGGGTGGCCTGGTGGGCGACTGGTTCGCTGGCTCTGGTGCAGTAGGCGTCGCCTGCCGGTTGACCGGCCGGCGTTATGTCGGCTGCGAGATCGATCCCGTCATGGCGCAGAAAGCGTGCGACCGTATCGCGTCTGTGCTGCCGCTCGGCGAGGGAATATCGCCATGACAGAACGTCGCACGCTGCCCGGCTTCGCGTCGCGCCCCGCCGACCCGGAACGCTGGGTCAAGGCGCCGGACAAGTCCGCGACCACCAACCGCTTTACCGCCCGGCTGACCATCGACGTCACGCCGGCGCTGCGCGCGCGGCTCAAGGTCGCGGCGTTCCAGCGCGGCATCACGGTTGCCGACATGCTGCGCGCGCTGCTGGCCCGCGAGTTCCCCGACACTTCTGGAGATGTGGCATGACCGAGACCCTCGCTCATGTCGAACTGACCTGGATCGAGAAGCGCATCGAGCACTGGATCCGCTTCGGTTCTGTCGCCCATGAGCAGATTCTCGATCGTCGGCGGCGGATACTGAGCTTTCCGCCGGACACCGTATTCGCCTTCCTGCGCTGGGCAGCGAACGATTACGGCACGGTGGTGTCCTGCATCGACATCGTGCGCGTCACCCGTCCCGGTGAGCCCTATCAGACGGTGCCGTTCGTGCGGCCCGGTGGCGAAAATCTGCTGCGCCAGAGCGGCTGGCCGAAGGTCCGGCTGGTGCTCGAAGCTGTCGATCGTATCGAAGCCATCGGCATCAATCCCGTCGATGTTGCGCCCGAGCATTGGCGGCACCTGCACAACCGGATGCTCGCCGGGCAGGGATCACGTCCCTACACGCGAGATCGCCATCAGGCCTGGCTACGCCGGAGGGCGGTGTCATGACGCGCTTCGGCTGGTTCTTCACCACGTATTTCGCAATGCTCGGTGCTGGCACGTCAGTGGCGATCCATCCGGCGCCCCGGCTGATCTGGAACGCCACCGCCAGCACACCGGTCGGACTGTATCGCCTGCAATCGGCGCGCTCATTGCATGTCGGCGACCTGATCGCGATCCGTCCTCCGGCCGACATCGCCGGAACGCTGGCGCGCGGCGGCTATCTGCCGCTCGGCGTGCCGCTGCTCAAGCCGGTCGCGGCACTGCCGGGACAACGGGTCTGTCGCATTGGTGCTGCCGTCACGGTCGACGGCAAGCAACTCGGCGATGCGCTGGCTCACGATCATCGCGGCCGTCTGCTGCCGGTCTGGCAGGGCTGTCGGCATGTCCTGCCCGGCCAGGTCTTCGTCATGAACCCGGCAGTCCCGACCAGTCTTGATGGCCGCTATTTCGGCGTCCTGCCGGTCGCTGCGGTACTCGGCCGCGCGCAGCCTCTGTGGCTCGTGCCATCACCGATTTCTTCCAACCTCAATCAGAAACGAGGCTGACATGGCCCAGATCGGAACTTTCACGCGCACGGCCGACGGCTTCGCCGGGCGCCTGCGCACGCTCGCCCTCGACGTCGAACTGACGATCGTGCCGGCGACATCGTCGGACGCCGAGCACGCGCCCGACTATCGCGTCCATCTTGGTGACGCCGATGCCGGACCGGAGATCGGTGCGGCCTGGAAACGCACCGGCGAAAAGGCGGGCACCTACCTCTCGCTGGTCCTTGACGATCCGATGCTGGCACAGCCGATCCGCGCCAATCTGTTTCAGTCCGACCGTCAGGGCCGTGCCTTTCATTTGGTCTGGAACCGTGCGGTGAAGCGTGATGACCGGCGGTAAGGCGGCGCTCCGGCTGTTCGGTGTCCTGCTTCCGGTCGTCGTTGCCATGACGATATCCGGGCATGTCGCGGTCGCCGCCCCCTACGCCGACATGATCGCGGAAGCTGCCACGCGCGCGCAGATTCCGGCCGCATGGATTGCTGCCGTGCTGCATGCGGAGAGCCGAGGCGATGCGCATGCCGTGTCATCGGCGGGTGCGATGGGGCTCATGCAGGTGATGCCCGGAACATGGGCCAGCCTGCGCATGTCGCTCGGTCTCGGCGACGATCCGTTCGACCCGCATGACAACATTCTGGCCGGTGCGACCTATCTGCGCTGGATGCGGGACCGCTACGGCGAGGCCGGGTTTCTCGCCGCCTACAATGCCGGTCCCGCGCGCTATGACGAGCATCTCGCGACCGGCCGACCGTTGCCTGCCGAGACGCGGAATTACGTTGCGTCGGTCAGCGCGCGGCTGGCTCTTCCGCTTGCCGATAACATCGCGATCGGCGCTCTGGCTGCACCATCATGGCAGGACTCTTCCCTCTTTCCGGCGTCGTTCCTGCGTGCCGGCGATGCGTCCCGGCCTGTCGATAGCGCACACGATCCGGCACATTCATCTGGTTCCCGAATGACCGACTGGACGGCACTCGCGCCGCAATCGGCAGGGCTGTTCATCGCGTCAGGACATGGGGAGGCGCGCCGATGATCCCCGTTCCGGTCCATCGGGCGCTGGCGGGCTATGGGTGCCTTGGGGATGGGGTGCTGGGGGGAGACAGGCAACGGAGGGAAGGACGGCAAGGTAAAAGCAGCGCCCCTCGGGGGCTGCATGTGGTTGGTTTGATTGGAGAATTTGTCCTCTCACTGTTAACCGCCTGCGGCTGTCCGGCCATTTTCCACAATCTTTTCAACGATCCGGGCGCCGTCAGGCGCACATCGAAGCGGAGAGCGGGCCATGGCGACGCGCGATGACGGCCTGACTGTCCGGCCCGGACGTATCCAGCATGGCAATCAGGGCGCACGCCCGAAATCCTTCGTCGGCGAGGTCATGCGTGCCGCGAAGAAGGCCGGTCACACCGGCACTCGGTTCGGAGCGACGGGCAGGGGCGGCGGCGGTGGTTCCCGTTTCGGGCGCGGCCGGCGCGCGGCCCTGTCCATGCGGCTGCGCAGCAATGCCCGTCGGGTCGTGGTCAAGGCGCGCGTCGTCCGCCAACAGGGCACGCGGTTTCGCTCCGCGCCGCTCGCCCGGCACATCGCCTATCTCAGACGGGAGGGCGTGACCCGCGACGGCGCCAAGGCCCATCTGTTCGATGCCGGCTCCGACGAAGCGGACAGTAAGGCCTTCGCGGAACGCTGCACTGACGACCGGCATCATTTCCGCTTCATCATCTCCCCCGAGGATGCGGCGCGAATGGAGGATCTGCGGGGCTTCGCGCGGGACCTGATGCAGGACATGGAACGCGACCTCGGCACCAGGCTGGACTGGGTCGGGATGGATCACTGGAATACGGATAATCCACATGTCCACATCCTGGTGCGCGGCGTGGCCGACGACGGCAAGGATCTGGTCATCAGCCGCGCTTATATCAGCCAGGGCCTGCGCGACCGCGCCGCCGAACGGGTGACGTTGGAACTTGGCCCGCGCAGCGAACAGGAAATCCGCACCGCCCTGGAGACTGAGATCGGCGCCGACCGCTGGACCAGCCTCGATCGCGCGTTGCAGGATCTCAGCGACGAGGGCGGCGGCATCGTCGATCTGCGGCCGGGCGCGGGTGCTGAAGACCCGGAACTGCGCCGATTGCTGGTTGGCCGGGCAACCAAGCTGGAAGGGCTTGGCCTGGCTGAACGGATCGGGGTGGCACGCTGGACCCTCCAGCCGGGGCTGGAGGCGACCCTGCGCGATCTCTCCATCCGGGGCGACATCATCAAGACCATGCACCGCGCCATGTCCGGCGGCGGGGCGGAACCCGATGTTGCGGGTTTCGCGATCCACGACGAGACGCTGGCCGATCCCATCATTGGCCGGCTGGTCGAGCGCGGGCTGGATGACGAGTTGAAAGGCTCGGGCTACGTGGTCATCGCGGGCACTGACGGGCGGACGCATCATGTCCGCTTCCCCGATCTGGAGCTGACCGGCGACGCGAAACTCGGCGCGATCGTGGAGACCCGGAGTTGGGACGATGCCAAGGGCACGCAGCGCCTGTCGCTGGCGACGCGCTCGGATTTCACGCTGGCTGAGCAGGTGATGGCTCCGGGTGCGACCTGGCTTGATCGCCAGTTGTTCGCCAAGGATCCGGCGCTGGCCAATGCGGGCTTCGGCGGAGAGGTCCACGAGGCGATGGCGCAGCGGATCGATCATCTGGCGTCCGAGGGGCTGGCCCGGCGGCAGGGCGAGCGCGTGGTGTTCGCGCCCGACCTGATCGGCACCCTGCGCCAGCGCGATCTCGATCAGGCGGTCGCCAGATTGGCGGCGCAGACCGGCTTGGAACATCGGCCCGTGAAGGAAGGCGAGATCGTCTCGGGGGTTTATCGCCAGCGGGTGGCCCTGTCCTCGGGGCGGTTTGCCATGGTCGATGATGGGCTGGGCTTCCAGCTCGTGCCGTGGCGCCCGGCCCTGGAGCAGAAGCTGGGACGGCAGGTTTCCGGTACCATGTCGCCGGGCGGATCGGTGGACTGGAATTTCGGGCGTAAGCGCGGGCTCGGGATTTGATGTCGGGTGGCCCGCATGCGGGTTTTCGGCTGACAAAGCGGATACTTCATAAGTATGATAAAGTATGCTCGCTCAGGAGGAGCCGCCTCATGTCCACGATCGAACGGATGACCATCACCGTGCCGTCCGAAATGGCCGCGATCCTGCGCCAGTCCGTCGACGGGGGTGAATACGCCTCAACCAGCGAGGTCGTGCGCGAGGCATTGCGCGAATGGATGCGCCGGCGCGATACCGACCGCCGCGATCTCGATGCCCTGCGGGAGGCGATCAGGATGGGCGACGAGAGTGGGTCGAGCATCCCGGCCGAAACCGTCTTCGTCGAATTGCGGGAGGCAATTGCCCGCCGCCGCGCCCAGGGATGAAACGGCTCGGCTTGACGGGAATCCGATATGGCAAATTATGCCATTATCTGCCATCGTGCGAACGCAGGGAGATATGACAATGGCTTCCATGAATGTATCCGTGCCGGACCCGATGCGCGACTGGGTGCAGCGTCGTATCGACAGCGGGCAATATGCCAGCGTGAGCGACTATGTGCGGGACCTGATCCGACGCGACCAGACCCAGGCCGAGGAACGGCAGGCGCTGGTCGAGGCCCTGGTTCAGGGCGAACGGAGCGGTGTGAGCAAACGCACGATTCCCGACATCCTCGCGGCGATGAAGACGGCCCACGACGCCACGGATGGCTAGCTACACGCTTTCCGGCGAAGCGGATTCCGACGTTCAGGCCATTATCGCGCTTTCGATCCGGAACTGGGGTTGGGTGCGTGCCGAGCGCTATATTCTCGATCTGCACGCGGCCTTCGAGACGCTGGCGACCTATCCCGACATGGGAACGGACGTCGGCGATCTGCGCACCGGCTATTTTCGCTTCGTCCATGACAGCCATGCCGTGTTCTATCAGAAGACGGATGACGGGATTTTCGTCGTTCGTGTCCTGCACCAGCGCCAGGAGCCGAAACACTACCTCTGACCGCCCGGGGTGGGGAATCGCTGCGCAGGTCGGCTGTGCATCGCGTGGTCTGACGTCATCGGTGCGTCCGAATTTTGTCCGGATCTATCCGGGAAGCCCACTGTCTCAACTCGGGGATTGAAGTCAGCGGCGCCGATCCTCTTGATCGGTGGTCGTCATGAACCAGACCAAGATCCTCTGGGGATCGGTGTTTGCCGTCGGCACCGTGATCCTCGCCTTCACCTGGGCCGCAACGCAGTGGACTGCCTGGCGGCTCGGCTTCCAGCCGCAGCTCGGCGCCCCGTGGTTCACGCTGGTCGGCTGGCCGGTCTATTATCCGCCCGAGTTTTTCTGGTGGTGGTTCGCCTACGACGCCTATGCTCCGGACATCTTCACCACCGGCGGTTACATCGCGGGGTCGGGCGGGATCGCTGCTGTCATCGTCGCGATCACCCTGTCCGTCTGGCGTGCCCGCGAGAAGAAACGCGCCACCACCTATGGTTCGGCGCATTGGGCCGACCCGCGCGAGATCCGCCGTGCCGGGCTCTTCGCCCCCGATGGCGTGGTGCTCGGTCGTTCCGCCGATGCCTACCTGCGTCATGACGGGCCAGAGCATGTGTTGTGCTTTGCCCCCACCCGATCGGGCAAGGGCGTGGGTCTGGTAGTGCCGACGCTGCTGACCTGGCCGGGCTCGGCCATCGTCCATGACATCAAAGGCGAGAACTGGACTCTGACCGCCGGCTGGCGTTCCCGCTTCGGGCGCGTGATGCTGTTCGACCCGACCAATCTCGCCAGTGCCGCCTATAATCCGCTGCTGGAGGTCCGGCGCGGCGAGCGCGAAGTTCGCGATGTGCAGAACATCGCCGATGTGCTGGTCGATCCGGAGGGCGCACTGGAGAAGCGGAACCACTGGGAAAAGACCAGCCACGCCCTGCTGGTCGGTACCATTCTCCATGTCCTCTACGCCGAGGAGGACAAGACCCTGGCTGGAGTGGCCAATTTCCTCTCCGATCCCAAGCGCGCGATCGAAACCACCCTGCGCGCGATGATGACCACGCCGCATCTCGGGACGAAGGGTGTGCATCCGGTGGTCGCCAGTTCAGCGCGGGAATTGCTCAACAAGAGCGACAATGAACGCTCGGGCGTGCTCTCCACCGCGATGTCGTTCCTCGGCCTCTATCGCGACCCGGTCGTGGCGCATGTCACGCGGCGCTGCGACTGGCGGATCCGCGATCTCGTGGCCGACAGCCATCCGGCGACGCTGTATCTGGTGGTGCCCCCATCGGATATCAGCCGCACCAAGCCGCTGGTCCGCCTGGTGCTGAACCAGATCGGCCGCCGGCTGACCGAGGAACTGGAGGCGAAGCGCCGCCATCGCCTGCTATTGATGCTCGATGAATTCCCGGCGCTGGGGCGACTGGACTTCTTCGAGAGCGCGCTGGCCTTCATGGCCGGCTATGGGATCAAGAGCTTCCTGATCGGCCAGAGCCTGAACCAGATCGAGAAAGCCTATGGCCAGAACAATTCGATCCTCGACAACTGCCATGTCCGGGTTAGCTTCGCGACCAACGATGAACGGACCGCCAAACGGGTTTCCGACGCGCTCGGCACCGCGACCGAGATCCGCGACGCCAAGAACTATGCCGGGCATCGGCTGTCCCCGTGGCTCGGGCATCTGATGGTGACACGACATGAAACCGCACGGCCGCTGTTGACGCCCGGCGAGATCATGCAGCTTCCTCCCGACGAGGAACTGGTGCTGGTGTCCGGTAGGCCGCCGATCCGGGCGCGCAAGGCGCGGTATTTCGAGGATGCCGAACTGACCGCGCGCATCCTCCCGCCGCCCCGCTTTGAGCCGCCTCTGGCCCCAGAGGGAACGCCGCCCATGGGACCGCAGCCGCCGGGGGACTGGGCCGATGTGGTCCAGCCGCCGGCAACGGACAATGGAGACGACGACCCCGCCAATGGCGGTATCCGCCGTGAGCCGGAGTTGCCAGAACAGGAAGAGGTGGTGCAGGCGCCGAGAAAGCCGGTGCATGAATTCGACCCGCCCGAGGATGAGCCCGAGGACGGTGCCACACGGGCACAGACCCTGCGACGCGGTGAGCGGGCTCTCGCGCGGCGGGTGTCGCTCGATCCTGATGACCGGATGGGGCTGTGACTGCCATGCGGCTCAAACACACGATCCGGCTGCCGGCTGATCTCAGTGTCAGGCTCGCTGATTACGCCGCCCGCAAGAAGGTGCCGCAGGCGCTGATCGTGGAGACGGCACTGGCATCGTTTCTATCTCCGGACGGCCCGGAACGGCTGGAAGCCGCGCTCGCCCGGCGGTTGGACCGGATGACGCGGCAGTTGGAGCGCATGGAGCGACGGGTGACGATCGCCAATGAATCGCTGGCCGTGTTCGTGCGGTACTGGTTGACCAGCACGCCGCCGTTGCCGGATGCGTCCCTTGCTGCGGCGCAGAGTAAGGGGCGGGAGCGGTATGACGGGTTCATCGAGGCAGTCGGGCGCAGGCTCGCCAGAGGGAAAACGCTGGACGATGAGGTGAGGCTGGACGTGGAGCCTATTGCGGAACGGCATGATACCTGACTCGGCAGACCATCTCTCAAATTTTGGTCTGGATTGCGGAGTAACAGGTCTGTCCGGTATCAAGCGACGTAGTCAGAAAAGCGGCCATGCATTCGGTCAAGATCATCAACGTTTGATATCGTTTTCATAGCCGACCGCCTGCTGCTGCGAGGGGACATATAGAAGGGGCACGATCGCCGCCGTGTGCTGCGGTCCTGCCTGATCATCGTGGTTTTCCATGCCTTGGCCGACACGCCGGAGGTCGAATATGTCCTGATCGACAGCACCATCTCGAAGGTTCATGCCGATGCGACGGGCGCAAAAGTGGGACCAAAGTTGCCGCCATCGGTCGTTCGCGCGGCGGGCTGACAACCAAGCTGCACGCTGTCGTCGATGCGATTGGCCTCCCGCTACGGATCTATCCGACGCCGGGACGGTACGGCGACCGACCCCAGGCCGAGGCTCTCCTGTCCGGGTTGCAGAGCGTCGGCCATGTCATCGCCGATGCCGCTTACGACGCAGACCCGCTATGCGCCTTCATAGTTGATGACCTCGGGGCAACCGCTCAGATCAAGGCCAATCCCAGCCGCGCCACCATGCCTCCGATCAACTGAAGCCTTTATAAGGAACGCCATCAGATTGAATGCTTCTTCAATAAAATCAAACGCTTCCGCAGAATCGCCTCGCGATGCGAGAAAACGCTCCCCGCCTTCATGGGCTTCGTCCATCTCGTATGCGCTATGATCTGGCTACGGTGAATGCAGACAGCGCCTAGCCCGTCGCGCCAATTTGCGCATCGCTCAATCGCCCTTCAGTGAAGTCGGACCAAATCAGAGGCCGCCGAACAAATTCACGCTTTGTCGCCCAATTTATGAATGTCAGAATTTATTAATTAAGATTCACAACTGATTTACGTCAACTATGCCGTGGCGAATATGGGGCTAAGCTTCTGTGCTATTGTATCACAGGAGGTTACAATGACACTTCCACTCGAAGGCATAAAAGTCGTTGATTTTACCGGTGTTCAGGCAGGCCCGGCATGCACGCAGATGCTTGCCTGGCTCGGCGCCGATGTCCTGAAGATCGAATTGCCCGGCAAGGGCGACGTGACCCGCAGCCAGCTCAGGGATATTCCCGGCAAGGACGGGCTCTATTTCACAATGCTCAATTCGAACAAGAAATCGCTCGAGCTGAACACCAAGACGCCCGAAGGCAAGGAGATCCTGACCAAGCTGCTGAAGGAGGCGGATATCTTCGTCGAGAATTTCGCCCCGGGTGCCCTGGAGCGAATGGGGTTCGACTGGGAGCATCTCCACGCCATCAACCCGCGCCTGATCTACGGCACGATCAAGGGATTCCCGGAAGACTCGCCCTATAGCGATCTGAAAACCTACGAGGATATCGCCCAATGCGCGGGCGGCGCGGCATCGACGACGGGCCTGATCGAAGGCACTCCATTGATGTCGGCGGCGGCACTGGGAGATTCGAACACCGGCATGCACCTGCTGATCGGGGTCCTGGCGGCCCTGCTGCACCGTGAAAAGACCGGTGAAGGCCAGAAAGTCTACATGTCGATGCAGGATGCGGTGCTGAACCTGGTCCGCGTCAAGATCCGCGATCAGCAACGGCTGGAACGGAACGGCGAACTGACCGAATATCCGCAATACCCCCACAAGCCCTTTGGCGACACCGTTCCGCGTGGCGAGAATGCATCCGGATCGGGTGTGCCGGGCTGGATGATGAAGTGCAAGAACTGGAAGACCGATCCCAACGACTACGTCTATGTGATTTTCCAGCCCGGCGGCTGGAAAAATGTCTGCACCGTGATCGGCAAGCCCGAATGGATTACCGACCCCAAATTCGCCACGCCGGATGCACGCATTCCCCATCTGTTCGACGTCTATAACGCCGTCGAAGCCTGGACGCTCAGCAAGGACAAGCATGAGGTCGTCGAAATCATGCGCAAGCTGGAAATCCCCTGCGGCCCCGTGCTGACGACCAAGGAAATCCTGCACGACGAATCCCTGCGGGCGAACGGCTCGATCGTGCCGGTCGAGCACAAGGAACGCGGGACCTATTATACCGTCGGCTGCCCCCCGAAATTCTCGGCCTTCACACCCAAGATCACGGCTTCGCCCCTGCTTGGCGAACATAATGCCGAAATCCTGACCGGCCTTGGCTACAGCGCCGAGAGCATCGCCGCACTGAAGGAAAAAGGCGTCATCTGAACACACCGTCCGAATCGCCCCGCCCGACCGTCACCGCGGCCGGGCGTGCCCCTGAAAGGATCAGAAAAAGATGACTGACACTGTTTCCGAAAATGCGCTGACCGATGGTTTCAACCTTGTCGTCGACGCCCTGAAACTCAACAAGATTACCGAAATCTATGGTGTTGCCGGTATCCCTGTGACCGACCTGATGCGTCTCGCACAGGAAAAGGGGATTCACTATTTCGGCTTCCGGCATGAGACATCGGCTGGATATGCCGCAGGGATATCAGGCTACCTCCGGCAATGGCCCGGGGTCTGCATGACCGTTTCGGCACCGGGATTTCTGAACGGCATGGTGGCGCTTGCCAATGCGACGACCAACGGCTTTCCGATGATCCTGATTTCAGGGTCATCCAATCGCGCCATCGTCGATCTCCAGCAAGGCGATTACGAAGAACTCGACCAGATGAACGCGGCCAAGCCCTATGCCAAGGCGGCCTATCGCGTCGAGCGGGTGGACGATATCGGGGTTGGTATCGCCAGAGCGATCCGCGCGGCACTGTCGGGGCGTCCGGGAGGCGTCTATCTGGATCTGCCGGCTGCCGTGCTGCCTGCGACGATGGCGGCCGATGCGGGAGCGGCCTCGCTGATCGAGGTCATCGATCCCGCCCCGGCCCGGATTCCCGCCGATAGCGCGATCACCCGCGCGCTGGACCTGCTGGCGCAGGCCAAACGCCCGCTGGTCATCTTCGGCAAGGGCGCGGCCTATGCCCGCATCGAAGACGACGCACGCCGGTTCCTCGAGGCGACCGGCATTCCCTTCCTGCCGATGTCGATGGCCAAGGGTCTGCTGCCCGACGACCATCCGCAATCAGCCGCGGCCGCCCGCTCGAAGGTCCTGGCCGAAGCCGATGTCGTGCTTCTTGCCGGCGCACGGCTTAACTGGCTCCTGGGCCATGGCCGGCCGCCACAATGGGCAGCGGATGGAAAATTCATCCAGATCGATATCGAACCGACCGAAATCGACAGCAACCGAAAGATCGACGCACCGATCGTGGGCGACCTCGCCTCGTCGATGAGCCTGCTGCTCAAGGGCCTCGACAAGCAGCCGGTCAAGGCGCCGCAGGACTGGATCGCGGGGATCGACGCGCACAAGGCGGCCAATGCCGCGAAGATGGCCGACCGGCTTGCCGCAAGACCTGTCCCACTTAACTTCTTTGCCGCGCTCGGCGCCGTCAATCGTGTGGTCAAGGATCATCCCGAGGCCTATCTGGTCTCCGAAGGGGCCAATACGCTCGATGTCGGGCGCAACCTGATCGACATGGCGCAGCCCCGCCACCGGCTGGATGTCGGCACCTGGGGCGTCATGGGAATCGGCATGGGCTATTCCATTGCCGCCGCCGTGACGCAGAAGGCGCCCGTCATCGCCGTCGAGGGCGACAGCGCCTTCGGCTTCTCCGGCATGGAGGTCGAGACCATCTGCCGCTACAAGTTGCCCGTCACCGTGGTGGTGATGAATAATGGCGGCATCTATCGGGGCGACGACGTCAACCGCTCGGGCGACGGCACGCCCGGTGTCACCACGCTGTCCGCAAGCGCGCGCTACGACATGATCATCGAGGCCTTCGGCGGCAAGGGCTACAACGTCACCACAGCCGAGGAACTGGAAGCCGCGCTGCGCGAATCCGTGGCCTCGGGTCGGCCGGGACTGATCAATGTCGCGATCGACATCCATGTCGGGACCGAGAGCGGCCATCTGAAGAAGCTGAACCCTACCGCCGCGAAACGGGCGGCATGAGAGGAGGCACGTAGATGGCAACCTCAGACCATGGCCTGCCCGACCGCCCCCGGGGGCCGCTTTCAGGCATTACGGTGGTCGACCTGACGCATGTGATCAACGGCCCCTTCGGCACGGCGATCCTGGCCGACATGGGCGCCCGCGTCATCAAGGTCGAACCGCCGCAGGGTGACGATACAAGGCGCAATGGCCCCTATGTCGGCGACAAGTCGCTGTATTTCGCCTGCGTCAATCGCGGCAAGGAAAGCATCGCGCTGAACCTGAAGGACGGGGCCGACCGGGCGATCTTCGCCAGCATGGTCCGCCAGGCCGATGTGGTGGTGGAAAACTTCCGTCCCGGCGTCATGGAGCGCCTGGGCTTCTCGTTCGCCGAACTGCAGACGCTCAATCCCCGCATCATCTATGCGGCTTCTTCCGGTTTCGGCCATTCGGGGCCGATGAGCCTCAATCCCGCCTATGACACGATCATCCAGGGCATGAGCGGGCTGATGGAGGCAACGGGCTTCCCGGATGGGCCGGCGACCCGTGTCGGAACCTCGATTTCCGATATCGCGGCGGGGCTGTACCTCTATGCCGGGATCGTCACCGCCCTGTATGACCGCGAGCGCACCGGCAAGGGCACGCAGGTCGACATCGCCATGTTCGATGCGACGCTGGCCTTCCTGGAGCATCCCTTCATGGCCTGGGCGGCAACCGGAAAAGCCCCCGCACGGATCGGCAACCGCCACCCTTCGATGACCCCGTTCGACACGTTCGCGGCGCAGGATCGTCCCTTCGTGCTGTGCTGCGGCAACGATCACCTGTTCACCATTCTATGCAACACGATCGACCGGCCCGACCTGCTCCAGGACCCGCGCTTTGTCACCAATGTCCTGCGCACCGATCATAATGCCGAGTTGAAGGTCGCGCTCGAGGCCGTCTTCACGACCCGCAAGGCCGACGACTGGATTGCCACGCTTCATGCCGCGGGGCTGCCGGTCGGTCCCCTGCTGGACGTGGCGGAGGCGGCCGCCCTGCCGCAAACCGCCGCGCGCAAGATGGTCGTGACGGCGGGCGGTCTGAAGATGCCCGGAAATCCGATCAAGCTCTCGGCCTACGCCGACAGCGACACGCGTCCGGCGGCTCCCGACCTCGACCAGCATGGGGCGGCGCTTCGCCGGGAATTCGCATCGTGACCGTGGCCGGGAACGTGACCGTTCCCGCCCTCGCACGCGAACTTGCACCTCTGGTCGGCATTACCCTGGCCTGCGGGATCACCGAAGTGGTCTGTTATCATGATGCGGCCCATATCTATGCCGCCATCATGACGGGAAACACCGTCCAGCTTGGCTGGGCAATCGCGGATGGCGATCTGTCCAGGGCGCTGCCTATCACCATCGCGCTTGGCTCCTTCTTCGTCGGCTGCGTCATCGCCAGCATATTTCGTGTCCAGTTGAAACCGCCGCGGCGGGTCTACTGGTCGATGGCCCTGCTGCTTGCCGCCGCCGCGTTGGTTCGTTCCAACGCGGCGCTGCGTCTGCCGGTCGAACTGCCGCTGCTTGCGTTCGCCCTGGCCTTGCAGGGAGAGGGGCTTTCGCAATTTGCCGGCGTCAACCTGCAAACCGTCGTCGTGACGAACAACCTCGTCAAATTCGCGAAAACCATGACAGCGCGCTATATCAATCCGTCCAGTGATGTCTCAAAGGTTCCCTCGCGTGAAGAGGTTGTTGTACCCGGAGTGTGTTGGATTACGTTCTGCGTCGGCGCGGGACTCGGCGGCTGGCTTACCCTCCATATTGTAAATCCACTTATTGTGCCAATCGGATTGCTGTTTTGTCTCGGAATCAGAGCAGACTGATCGTACTCGCCGGTTGGGAGAACGGGACCTGCTGCAACTCGGACACGCATTTGGGTGACAAGTGTTTGCCCTTGATGCCTCGAATACAATCCATCTGAGCAGGACCGTACACGCGGACAAAGCCATCCTTTTTCCGAGCAAATTTTGGCCCCGCGAATGCCGCCCGCATGCTCATCCGAACACCAATCTGCTCTTATTACGGTGAGCCTATTGGAATTCGAGCCCCTCATGTCACATCGACACCGCCATACCAAAGTATGATAGATACGATCTCGTGCCTGAATTATATGACCTCGTAGGATAAGTCTGCCGAATCCCATTTCTGGGTAAATAGAAGATAATTGCCTGGATCAGAAATATAATCTGCGCAATACTTCTTGCAATACAGTGCGGATGTGCCACGGACAACGGCGACAATGCTTTTTCGGCGTCGCCACCTGAAGTAGGCGATTTCTCTATCGCGCCCGATGATATCATCTAAGGCCTCAAAAATCGAGTGCAACTCCCGGAGCAGAGAGGCTGCGTATTCGTCGGTAGTTAGCGCATACTCGGGAAACTACTCATGTCCGCTAAGCAGAAAGCCATCAGGGAAATCATATGCCCGGCATGAGGGCGGCAACTGCCAATCTCCTATCTTCTATTCCCGAACATTGCCGTCTGGGGGGCACTGGACGACAAGTCCAATCAGACCGCCTTCTTCAGGACGGGACTGGCCTTGAACCGCACAGTCTTGCCGGCCTTGACCTTCACGGGTTCGCCGGTGCGCGGATTGAGCGCCTTGCGGGCCTTGGTCTTGTGGACGGTGAACGTCCCGAAGGACGGCAGCGTGAACCCGCCCTCCTGCTTCAGTTCGGCGACAATGGCCCCGACCAAGTCATCGGCCGCCTTGGTAGCGGCAACGCCGGTGCAGTCGAGGGAATCCTGAAGAACGGCAGCAATGAAGGCTTTGCTCATGCGGGCGCAAGTCCGTGTGGTGGTCGATTCCGTGAACGGTAGCAGCGCCCTTTCGCCCCGTCACCGTTGAAACGGCGACACACCCCTATGCAAGTTCTTCTATCCCAGCGCCCTACGGCTCCGAGAGACTTGTTGCGCTTCCGTGTCTATGCCTCTTTCTAATCAACCCCGCTGATCCATCGCCTCCCTCTGGAGGCCAATCGCGGGGTTCCCGGTGTCTGTCGCTCCCTTCCGCTCCGAAGCCGTCGCCCGAGGCACGCGCATGCTGCGCACCGCCCTCGGCCCGGCGATTGCCGGGCATCTCGACGATCCGTCGATCGTCGAGGTGATGCTCAATCCCGACGGTAGGCTGTGGATCGACCGGCTGACCGGCGGGATGGAGGACACCGGCACCCGGATCGCGCCGGCCGATGCCGAGCGGATCGTCCGCCTGGTCGCCCACCATGTCGGGGTCGAGGTCCATCCGGGCAGCCCGCGCGTCTCTGCCGAACTGCCGGGAAGCGGGGAGCGGTTCGAGGGGCTGGTGCCCCCGGTGGTGGCAGCACCCTGCTTTGCCATCCGGCGTCCCGCCGTCGCGGTGTTCTCGCTCGACGATTATGTGGCCGCCGGGATCATGACCGCCGAGCAGGCCGCGTTTCTGCGCCGCGCCGTCGCCGACCGGCAGAACATCCTGGTCGCCGGGGGCACCTCCACCGGCAAGACCACCATGGTCAACGCCCTGCTGGCCGAGATCGCGCAGACCGGGGACCGGGTGGTGCTGATCGAGGATACCCGCGAACTGCAATGCGCGGCGCCCAATCTGGTCGCTCTGCGCACCAGGGACGGCGCGGCCTCGCTCTCCGATCTGGTGCGCTCCTCTCTGCGCCTGCGTCCCGACCGGATTCCGATCGGCGAGGTGCGCGGCGCCGAGGCGCTGGACCTGCTCAAGGCCTGGGGTACCGGCCATCCCGGCGGCGTCGGCACGCTACATGCGGGCTCGGCGATCGGTGCCCTGCGCCGGCTGGAGCAGCTGATCCAGGAAGCCGTCGTCACCGTGCCGCGCACCCTGATCGCCGAGACCATCGACGTGATCGCGATCTTGTCCGGGCGCGGAAACGCGCGCCGGCTGGCCGAACTCGCCACTGTCCGGGGCCTGACCCTGGACGGGGACTACATCCTCACCCCCGCCGGAGACCCGTCATGACAAGCATGATCGCCCTGCGCCGCCGCCTCGCCGTGGCCGGCGCCACCCTGTCGCTCGCCCTGCTGTCGGCCCCGGCCTATGCCTCGGGCTCCAGCATGCCGTGGGAAACCCCGCTCAACGAGATCCTGGAATCCGTGCAGGGGCCGGTGGCCAAGATCATCTCGGTGATCATCATCACCGTGACCGGCCTGACGCTGGCCTTCGGCGAAACCTCGGGCGGGTTCCGCCGCCTGATCCAGATCGTCTTCGGCCTCTCGATCGCCTTCGCCGCGTCCAGCTTCTTCCTGTCCTTCTTCTCCTTCTCGGGCGGGGCGCTGATCTGATGGAGCCGGACGCCATCTCCGGCTTCGCTGCCCCGGTGCATCGCGCCCTGATCGAGCCGATCCTGCTCGGCGGCGCGCCGCGCACGGTGGCAATCGTCAACGGCACGTTGGCCGCAGCAATCGGGCTTGGCCTGCGACTGTGGATTGCGGGCGGCATTTTCTGGCTGGTCGGCCATGTCGCCGCCGTCTGGGCGGCCAAGCGCGATCCCGCCTTCGTCGACGTGGTGCGCCGGCATCTGCGCTATCCCACCCATCTGGTCGGGTGAGGGCACCATGCTGCACCTCGCCGAATACCGCCATCGCCGCGACCGGCTGGCCGATTTCCTGCCCTGGGCGGCGCTGGTCGCCAGAGGCGTGGTGCTGAACAAGGACGGTGCCTTCCAGCGCACTGCCCGGTTCCGTGGTCCCGACCTGGATTCCTCGACCGCGTCCGAGTTGGTCGCCATCACGTCCCGCCTGAACAATGCCCTGCGGCGGCTTGGCTCCGGCTGGGCCATTTTCGTCGAGGCACAGCGCCGCCAGGCGCGGGGCTATCCTTCCAGCCCGTTCCCAGATCCAGCCTCCGAATTGGTCGATGCCGAACGCCGGGCACAGTTCGAGGAAGAGGGGGCGCATTACGAGAGCCGCTATTTTTTGACCCTGGTCTGGTTGCCGCCGGCTGACGATGCCGCCCGCGCGGAAGCGTGGCTCTACGAGAACCGCGCCCGTGGCGGCTCCGACTGGCGGGCGGTGGTCGCGGGTTTCATCGACCAGACCGATCGGGTGCTGGCCCTGCTCGACGGCTTCATGCCGGAAGCAGACTGGCTCGATGACGGCGAAACCCTGACCTATCTGCATTCCTGCATCTCCACGCGCATGCAGCGGGTGCGGGTGCCCGAGATTCCGATGCACCTCGACGCGATTCTGGTCGACGAGGAACTGACCGGCGGGCTGGAGCCGCGCCTGGGTGATGCCCACCTGCGCACGCTCACCGTCACTGGCTTCCCGACCCAGACCTGGCCCGGCCTGCTGGACGAGCTGAACCGGCTGGCCTTTCCCTATCGCTGGTCGACGCGGGCGATCTGTCTCGACCGCACCGATGCGACCAGGGTGCTGGGCCGGATCCGGCGGCAATGGTTCGCCAAGCGCAAATCGATCATGGCCATCCTCAAGGAGGTGATGACCAACGAGGCGTCGGTGCTGCTGGATTCCGACGCCGCCAACAAGGCGGCCGACGCCGATGCCGCCCTGCAGGAACTCGGCACCGATCAGGTCGGTCAGGCCTATGTCACTGCCACCGTGACGGTGTGGGACGAGGATCCGACCGTCGCCGCCGATCGGCTGCGGCTGGTGGAGAAGACCATCCAGGGCCGCGACTTCACCTGCATGCGTGAGACGGTGAACGCCATCGAGGCCTGGTTCGGCAGCTTGCCGGGCCATGTCTACGCCAATGTCCGCCAGCCCTGCGTTTCGACCCTGAACCTCGCGCATATGATCCCGCTCTCCGCGGTGTGGGCGGGGCCGGAGCGGGACGGGCATTTCGCGGCGCCACCGCTGTTCTATGCCCGCACCGAGGGCTCGACCCCGTTCCGCTTCGCACTCCACGTCGGCGATGTCGGTCACACGCTGATCGCCGGGCCGACGGGTGCCGGCAAATCCGTGCTGCTTGCCTTCATGGCGATGCAGTTCCGCCGCTATGCCGGCGCCCGGATCTTCGCCTTCGATTTCGGCGGCTCGATCCGTGCGGCCACCCTGGCGATGGGTGGCGACTGGCACGACCTCGGTGGCGCGCTGACGCAGGACGTGAACGAACCGGTCGCGCTGCAGCCGCTGGCGCGGATCGACGAGCCGGGCAAACGGGCCTGGGCGGCAGAATGGGTCGCGACCCTGCTGGAACGCGAGGGCGTCACGGTTACGCCTGACCTCAAGGAGCATCTGTGGTCGGCGCTGACCTCGCTGGCTTCGGCACCCGCAGGAGAACGCACCCTTACCGGCCTGTCCGCGCTGCTCCAGTCGCTGGCGCTGAAGCAGGCGTTGCAGCCTTACTGCGTAGGTGGCCCGTGGGGGCAATTGCTTGACGCCGAACATGAGCGTCTTGGTGTCGCCGATATCCAGGCCTTCGAGATCGAGGGGCTGATCGGCTCGGGCGCCGCGTCCGGCGTGCTGTCCTATCTGTTCCATCGCATCGAGGACCGCTTTGACGGCAGCCCGACGCTGTTGATCATCGACGAGGGCTGGCTGGCGTTGGACGATCGCGCCTTCGCCGGACAACTCCGGGAATGGCTGAAGACGCTGCGCAAGAAGAACGCCTCCGTCATCTTCGCCACCCAATCTCTGGCCGATATCGACGCCAGCCCGATCGCCCCCGCGCTGATCGAAAGCTGCCCGACCCGGATCTTCCTGCCCAACGACCGGGCACTGGAGCCGCAGATCACCGCGATCTATCGCCGGTTTGGGTTGAACGACCGGCAGATCGAGATCCTCAGCCGGGCGACGCCCAAGCGCGACTATTACTGCCAGTCCCGGCGCGGCAACCGGCTGTTCGATCTCGGCCTGTCCGAGGTGGCGCTGGCCTTCACCGCTGCGTCTTCCCCCGACGATCAGGCCGTGATCGACCGGATCTTCGCCCGGCATGGGCGTGACGGGTTCGCGGCGGCCTGGCTGGCGCACAGGGGCGTGGACTGGGCGATCGAAATGCTCAGGCCGGGAGAGGGATCATGAAAAATGGGCTGACAATGAAATCGGCTTTCCTATTTGGCGCTGTCCTGGTGCTGCCGTTTTCTGTGACCGCACCGGCCCAGGCGCAATGGGCGGTCTATGACGGCGCCGCCCATGTCCAGACGGTGCTGATCGCGGCGCGGGAATTGCAGCAGGTCAACCAGGAGGCGCAAAGCCTCACCAATGAGGCGATCATGCTGGAGAACCAGGCCCGCAACCTCGCCAATCTCCCGCTCTCGGTGCTGGCGCCGCTGGAGCAGTCGATCGAAGCGACCGAGCAGATCGTCGGGCAGGCGCAGGGCTTGGCCTATAACCTGACCAGCATCGATCAGGCCTTTACCCAGACTTACCCGCAGGCGCTGGCGAGCCCGAGTTCGGCGGCGCAGATGACGGCCGACGCCCAGACGCGATGGCAGAACGCGCGGGGCGCCTATCAGGACGCGCTGCGCGTACAGACCGGCGCGGTGCAGAATCTCGACGCCACGCGCAGCCAGATCGACAGTCTGGTCACCTCGAGCCAGGCGGCGAGCGGCGCCTTGCAGGCCGCGCAATCGGGCAACCAGCTTACGGCGCTGCAGACCCGCCAGCTTGCCGACCTCACCGCGGTCGTGACGGCGATGGGTCGCGCCCAGGCGCTGGAAGGCGCCCGTCAGGTCGAGGGCGAGGAGCAGGGCAGGGCTCAACTGGCGAATTTCCTGAATTACGGGGCCGGTTACACCCCCGGCACCGCGCAGATGTTCCACTGATGCACTGGCCGCGCCTTTCCCCGCCGATCGTCTTCCGGCTCGTTGCCGTCGGGCTGGTCGTTCTGATCCTGGTTGCCGCGAGCCTGCATCTCCGGCACGTCCCTCGTGACGTGGGGGTGCCGGATCTAGGACCGCCGGGCTCTCGTGACCGGTTGGCCGCTGGTCTCGCACGCTGCCAGGCCCTCGGCATAAAGGCCGACGGCGATCCGGCTTGTGCCGCGATCTGGGCCGAGAACCGCAAGCGCTTCTTCGCGCCTGACGCGGCACGGTGACGCCATGCAGCAGGGCACCGGCGTCATCGACAATTTCCTCGCCACCTTCACCCAGTATATCGATTCCGGTTTCGGTCTGGTGCAGGGCGACGTCCACTGGCTGGCCGCAACCCTGATCACGATCGACATTACCCTGGCCGGACTATTCTGGGCGCTGGCGCCGGATGAGGATGTGCTGGCGCGGCTGATCCGCAAGACCCTGTTCATCGGAATGTTCGCCTTCATTATCGGCGACTTCAACGGGCTGGCGAAGATCATCTATGAGTCCTTCGCCGGGCTGGGCATTGAGGCCGGCGGTGGGCACCTCACCCAGGCGCAACTGCTCCAGCCGGGGCGGCTGGCGCAGGTCGGCATCGATGCCGGCAAGCCGATCCTGACCTCGATCTCCTCGCTGGTCGGTTTCGTCGCCATCTTCAACAATGCGATCCAGATCGCGGTGCTGCTGATCGCCTGGCTGATCGTGGTCATCAGCTTCTTCGTGATGGCGATCCAGCTCTTCGTGGCGCTGATCGAGTTCAAGCTGACCACCCTCGCCGGGTTCGTACTGGTGCCGTTCGGCCTGTTCGGCCGCACCGCCTTCCTCGCCGAGAAGGTGCTGGGCAATGTGGTGTCGTCCGGGATCAAGGTGCTGATGCTGGCGGTCATCGTCGGCATCGGCTCGACGGTATTCGGCCAGTTCACCAGCGGTTTCAACGACCCGCCCACCATCAATGATGCGCTGACCCTGATCCTCGCTTCCCTGACCTTGCTCGGCCTGACCGTGTTCGGCCCGGCATTGGCCAATGGGCTGATCGCCGGTGGTCCGCAGTTGGGTGCGGGCTCCGCCGTTGCCACCGCAGCCGGGGTTGTCGGTGCCGGCGTCGCTGCCGCGTCAGGGGTTGGGCTCGCTGCGGGTGCTGCGGCGGCCGCTGTGCGTGGTGGCGCCTTTGTCGCCGGAGGTGTCACCGCCGCCTATCGAGCGGGCGGCGCGGCAGGTGTGGCCAAAACCGGACTGTCCGCTGCCGCCAGCCCGCTGCGCCGCGCGGCGGCAGGTGTCCGCACCAGCTATCAGGCCGGCGGGGCGGCCGCGACCGGCGGCGCTGGTGGTGCCACGGCTTCGGGTGCTGGCGGTGGAGGGAGTGCGGCCGGCAAGCCACCGGCCTGGGCCAGCCGGATGCAGCGCAACAACCGGATCAGGGGCGGGGCTGACGCCGCCGCGCAGGCGATCAAGGGCGGCGACCGGCCCAGTGGCGGCCACGACGTCGATCTCTCGGAAGGAGAATAGCCATGTTCCGCCGCCCTACCGTGCGTTTCGGCCGGACGCCGGAGCCCGAGACGCCCTATCACAAAGCCGGACAGGTCTGGGACGACCGCATCGGCTCGGCCCGCGTCCAGGCCCGGAACTGGCGGCTGGCTTTCTTCGGCTCTCTCGCTTTGAGCGGCGGCCTGGGCGCCGGGCTGGTCTGGCAGTCGGTGCGCGGGACCATCACCCCCTGGGTGGTGCAGATCGACCATCTCGGCCAGGCGCAGGCCGTCGGTCCGGCGACGGCTGCCTATCGGCCGACCGATCCGCAGATCGCCTGGTATCTGGCGCGCTTCGTCTCCGAGGTGCGCGGCATCCCGGCCGATCCGGTGGTGCTGCGCCAGAACTGGCTCGACGCCTATAACTACGTCACCGACCGCGGCGCGCTGGCCCTGAACGATTATGCCCGCACCAGCGATCCGTTCAGCCGGCTCGGCAAGATGCAGGTGGCGATCGAGATCGCCAGCGTCATCCGTGCCTCCGATGACAGCTTCCGGGTGGAATGGGTCGAGCGCCGCTATGTCGACGGCGCGCTGGCCGCCACCGAGCGCTGGAGCGCGATCCTCACCATCGTCGTCACCACCCCCACCGACGCCGAACGGCTGCGCAAGAACCCGCTCGGCATCTACATCCACGCCCTCAACTGGTCCAGGGAACTCGGCTGATGCGAACCATGCAGAACCTCGCGCCACTCATGATCCTGCTGGCGCCGCTCGCGGCCTGCTCTTCATGGAAGCCGCCTGCCATCCGGTACGACGATACGCCCCGGCAGGCGGTTCTCACCCCGGAGCCGCCCAAGCCGGTGCAGGTGGTGGCGCTGCCAGAGCCCTTGCCGCTACCGGGGCAGCTCAAGCCGATCCCCTACCGGCATGCCGTGCCGGAACCGACGGATCCGCATCAGCGGGTCGAGCGCGCCAACAGTGCAGCGCGGATCCAGCCGACGCGGGCCGGCTATCTCAATGCAATCCAGGTCTATCCCTTCTCCGAGGGTGCGCTCTATCAGCTCTACACGGCGCCGGGGGAGATCACCGACATCGCGTTGCAGCCTGGCGAAAAGCTGGTCGGTGCCGGTCCGGTCGCGGCGGGTGATACCGTGCGCTGGATTATCGGTGACACCGAGAGCGGGGCAGGGGCGGCCAGGCGGATTCATATCCTGCTCAAGCCGACCCGCCCGGACCTGACCACCAACCTGGTCATTAATACCGATCGGCGGACCTACCATCTGGAACTGCGCTCCGATGAGCGGACCTACATGGCCTCGGTGTCCTGGGATTATCCGCAGGACCAGATCGTTGCCCTGCGCGGCCAGGATCGTGATGCGGACCTCACAGCACCGGTCGCGACCGGCGTCGATCTCGATGCGCTGACTTTCCGCTACCGGATCGAGGGCGACGACGCGCCGTGGCGTCCGCTGCGCGCGTTTGATGACGGGCGGCAGGTCTTCATCGAGTTCCCCACCGGCATTGCCCAGGGCGAGATGCCGCCGCTGTGGGTGATCGGTCCGCAGGGCGACGGCCAGCTGGTGAACTACCGGGTGCGCGGCAACCGGATGATCGTCGATCGCCTGTTTGCCGCCGCCGAACTGCGGCTGGGGGCGAAGCATCAGCAGGTGGTGCGCATTGTCCGCACCGACGGGACGCGGCGGTCATGAGCGAAAGCGCCGGAAATGGCGGCACTGAAACGCCAGGGGCCACCGTCAGGCCACCCGGAGAGATGCGGCTGCGGACGACGCGGCCGCCGGTCACGCGGCTGTCGCGCAAGGTGATCGTGGGGCTGGCCGTCGTCGCCGTGGCCGGCATCGGCGGCGCGCTCTATCTGGCGCTGAGGCCGGTGCCACCGAAGAGCAATGCCGAACTCTATAATACCGGCAGTCGCACCACGCCCGACGGGTTGGCCAATCTGCCGGGAGACTATAGCCATCCGCCGCGTATCGGTCCGCCGCTGCCCGGCGATCTTGGCGGGCCGTTGCTCAAGGCTGGCGTGGGTGCTCCCGGCATGGCGACACCGGCTGCACCCGCCGATCCGGAGAAGCAACGTGTCGCCCAAGAGCAGGAAGCTGCACGGGTCAGCCATCTGTTCACCCAGACGCAGATGAGTCGGGATGTCGCCACGCTGGCGACGCCGGGCGCGACCGCAGCCCAGTCCAGCGTTGCCCCTACCGATCGCAAGCAGGCATTCCTAGACGGCCCGGTCGACCAGCGCACCGTCAGCGTCGAGCGCCTCACATCCGCCGCCAGCCCCTATGTGCTGCAGGCGGGATCGATTATTCCCGGCGCGCTGATCACCGGCATCCGCTCTGACCTGCCGGGCGAGGTCACCGCCCAGGTAACGGAGAATGTTTATGACAGCCCGACCGGACATATCCTGCTGATCCCCCAAGGAGCGAAACTGATCGGGCGCTATGACTCTCAGATCGCCTATGGCCAGACCCGTGTGCTGCTGGTCTGGACCCGGCTGATGCGCGGGGCGACTGATTCGATCGTCCTGGAGAACGAGCCGGCCGCCGATGCGGCGGGTTTTGCGGGGTTGCAGGACCAGACCGACAATCATTGGGGCGAGGTGTTCAAGGCCGCCCTGGTTTCGACCATTCTCAGCGTCGGTTCCGAAGCGGATATCAGCGGCGGCAATGGCATCGCCCAGGCGTTGCGGACCGGCGGCTCGCAGGGATTCAACCAGATTGGCGAGCAGATCGTCGGACGCTCGCTGAATATCCAGCCCACCAACATCATCCGGCCGGGCTTTCCGGTGCGGGTTATGGTGCATCGTGACCTGGTTCTTACCCCCTACGGACAGGAGGTTTCCCGATGACGAAACTCCGGCTTGGGCCGATCGCGGATGACAAACCGGTTCGGCTCACCTTGGAACTTCCTGCCGCCGTGCATCGCGATCTGGTCGAATACGGGCGGCTGCTGGCGCGTGAGAGCGGTCAGGCCGAGATCATGCCAGCAAAGCTGATTCCCCCGATGCTTTCACGCTTTATGGAAGGGGACAGGGCCTTCTCCAGGGCCAGACGTCTTCGAATCAACGCTGCCGAACAAAATCGCGAATAAAGGCAACGAAACGGCCCGTAACAGCGTCCTGGCGATCAGCATCCCAGCCAAGGCGAATATGCAGGTGAGCATCACCTTCCCGCAGCGGCCGGAAAACAATACCTGGAAAGCCTCGCTCCGCTTGACTCTGGACGGCAAGTGTCACGCCATATCCTGCACTTACGAGGGCGAACACGGATTGCTTTCCCGCAGGATGCGTCTCAATGGTCACATCCTTGCCAAGAATCTCCATATATTGGTCCCTTACGCTATGATCGCGCCCCCAGTCCTGGACCAAGAAAGTCTCATTTCGCAATTGTTGCCGCGTGATGCTCGGATATTGGTGCAGAGAGTGTCCACTCGAAAGCGCCACCATCAAGTTCTCGCTGCAAAACGGAAGTGATTCAATCGCTCCGGATCTGGCAAAAGGCGTAGAAAAGATCACATCTAAACGACGACGAAACAAGGCGGATCGAAGGTCTCGTGTACCCATTTCGTAAAAAATAACTCTTATATCTGGGTGTTTCGACTTCCAAACCGATAATGCAAGCCCGAACTGGACACCGACCGGAGGGAGTAAAGTGCCGATCCGAATGACTCCGCGGCGGCCTGTTCCAAGCATTTGGCATAGGGCTTTGACTTCATCCAGATCATCAATCAGTGTAACGATTCTACGAAAAAGTAAATCACCAGCTTCCGTCAGGCGAACGCCAGCGTGGTCTCGCTCCAGTAAGGTAACGCCAAACTCATCTTCGAGCCTGTCGATTGCACGCGCGAGTGTGGAAACTCTCACGTCGTGAAGTGCGGCGGCCCGCGTCAGGCTGCCAGCCTCCACCGCCAGTTTGAAATATTCAAGATTCGCGGTGCGCATGACACGGTCGGAGTTGTGCAAGTATCGCTGACCCGCGAATCACCAGGATAATAAGTATGCAAAAGAGAAACGAGCCAACCCTCTGCCATGTTCGGTTGATGATCGCTTTCATGTAGGCCAGCCTCCCCCCAAGGCTCTGAAGGAGCTGACCGCCGCGCGCGCCGCGTTCGCCCGGTTGAGGGCCAGTTGGTCCTGCGTGTCGAGAAGCTGCCGGTCAGCGTCCAATACATCGGTCAAAGGAATGATACCCGCCTGGAACGATTGTTGCGAAAGATCGCGTGCGCGGGTCAGCGAGGCGACTTCAATCTGCAATTCACCAGTGCGCTGCTCGGTCTGTACCAGGGTCGTGAATGCATTTTCGATGTCCTCGGCGGCGTGGAGAACCGTCACCTGGTAACGCGCGAGGGCCTCGGCATTGGCACCACGTGCCTGCTGTACCTCAGCGTCGATTTTGCCGAAATCAAAGATCCGCCAGCGAATGGCGCCTGATCCGACAGCCTGGAACCCCGGTGCCGTGAATAGATGCTGAGGATTGATGCTCTGAAATCCCAGGATGCCGGAAAGGGAGAGCTTGGGATAATAGTCGCCGAGTGCTGCGCCTATTCTGGCATTTGATGCCGCCAGTCTGCGTTCGGCAGCCAGAATGTCCGGTCGGCGGCGCAGCATGTCCGTGGGTTTGTCGGTGGCGCCGATAGCCGGGATGGCCGGAATTTCGGACGGCGTTCCCAGTTCCGCAGCATAGGTACCGGGCTGTGCGCCCATCAGCACGTCGAGGCGATTGAGCTGGGCTTCGAGCGCAATGCGGATCAGTGGCACGGTCTGGCGGGCGGACTGCAGCAGGGCTTCAGTCTGGGCCAGCTCGCGCTCATTCGAAACGCCGCTCGTTCGCCGTTGCCGCACCAGTTCCAGCAGATGGGCGTCCACCACGATCTGTCTTTCCGCGACTGACAGGCGGGCTTGGTCTCCTCGGACCTGGAAGTACGCGTCTGCCGCGTCGGCGGCCACCGTGATACGCTCCCCCACGCGTTCCATCTGGGCGGCTTCTGCCTCGTCACGCGCTGCCTCTTGCCCACGTCGCAGGCTACCGAACAGGTCGATTTCCCAGCTTGCAGCGCCACTGACGTCATAGGTGCGATAGTCGCGGTGGAAGCTCGGTACTGTGCGCACGACATGGCCGATCAGCCCCTCCTGCGACAGTCGGTTTGCGGAAGCCTGCGGATTGAAATCCAAGGTCGGGAGCAAACGCGCCGTGGCCGCCTCCGCGGCGCCTCGCGACTGGCGGACGCGCGCTATCGCGGCCGCGAGATCAAGGTTCTGAGCCAGGACACGCTGTTCTATGCGTAAGAGTTCGAGATCGTGAAATCCCTCCCACCATGTATCCAGCGGTGGAGCTGCGGCTGCCTGGCGTGCATCGACGGCGGTGGCACTGTGGAAGGGCTGAAGATGCGTATCGGGCGCATGATAGTTGGGGCCGACCGCGCAGGCCGTCGTCAGGAGCGTTATGGCCACGGCTGCGGCGGATTGCAGTCGCATGCCCAGCGTGTGATGACGCGGGGGATTGGCGTTCCGCTGGGATGGGGGAAGCGAAAGGTTCATAGCGCACGACTTTCGATCAGCCCTGGACATACATCGCCCTGGTGTTGTCAAGTGACCAATATACATAACAGTCACTCGTTGTCAATTTACAAGCTGCGTTCTATCTAGAAGGCGGAATTCAGTCGGGAGGAACAGGATGCGCGCGCCTCACAGCGGACAACGCGGCCCGGTCGATCATGAACGCCGGGATCAGATCATGACGGCGGCCATCGAGCATTTCGGGCATTACGGATACAAGAAGACCACGATCGCTGATCTGGCTGATGCCATCGGGCTGTCAAAGGCCTACATTTACAAATTCTTCGAATCGAAGAAGGCGATCGGCGAGGCGATCTGCGCGCTTCAGCATGGCAAGATGCAGGCAGATATCCAGGCGATCGTTGAGGAAGACAAGCCGGCTTCCGACAGAATGCGCAGGGTTTTCCTCGCTCTGGCGCGCAATACGGTCGCGCTGTTTTCCCACGAGCGTAAACTGCACGATATCGTCTATTCGGCGGTGGAAGAGGAATGGACATCTGCCAGGAGTTTTGCCGATGCGTTGCGCAGTATGGTCGAACACCTGATTCGCGAAGGCCGCGAGGGAGGCGAGTTCGAGCGCAAGACGCCCGTTGACGAGACCTGTCACGCCATCATGCTGGTCCTGCAGTCGATCTATCATCCCCTCCTGCTCGAACAGCACATGGATACGCTGGACGACGATGCGGCGACGCTGGCCAGTCTCGTCTTGAGAAGTCTCGCGCCGTGAATGGGGCACAAGGCTTTATGTGACCGATTGACAATATGGTCACTCGTGTACAATTTGGGCTTCCAAACCCGTTGGGAGCCCGAACATGGCTGGAACACGCCTGTCCCTTCTTGCAGCGGCCGGCATCTGCACCGTTTTCGGGCTGTCGGCTTGCAAATCCAAAGACGATCCTGATCCGCGCACGGCCGACCGCATTGTGGAGACGGTGCGGATCGAGTCCGCAACGACTGCCGAGCATGTCTATACGGGGGTCGTAGCGGCCCGCGTCCAAAGCGATCTCGGCTTTCGCGTGTCCGGCAAGATCGTCGAGCGCCTCGTCGATACCGGGCAGACTGTGTCCAAGGGGCAGGTGCTGATGCGCCTGGATCCGACGGATTACCTCCATGCCGTGACGACCCAGGTCGGCAGTGTGGCATCGTTGCGTGCCCGCTGGGTCCAGGCCGCGGCGGACGAGCGTCGCTATCGCGGTCTTGTCGCGACCGGTGCCGTGGCAGCCTCGGCCTACGATCAGGTGAAGGCCGACGCGGACAGTGCCCGTGCGCAACTGGACGCGGCGATTGCCCAGGAGAAGATTGCCCGCAACCAGGACGATTATTCCCTGCTGCGGGCGGATGAAGACGGTGTCGTCGTCCAGACCCTGGCGGAACCCGGGCATGTCGTCGCGGCCGGTCAGACCGTGGTCGTGCTGGCACATGCCGGCCCGCGCGAGGCTGCGGTCGACCTGCCGGAAGGGGTGCGTCCGATCCTGCATTCCGCGGCGGAAGCCGAACTGTATGACGAGGGTTCTCGCGTATCCGCGCACCTGCGGCAACTGTCCGACGCCGCCGACCCGCGCACCCGCACGTTCGAGGCCCGTTACGTCATGGACGGACTGGGCGCGGACGCGCCGCTGGGGGCGACGGTGCGTGTCCACCTGCCTGAAGCCAGCGACGATCCGTCCGTGCTCATCGTGCCGTTGGGCGCCGTCGATGACGAGGGCAGGGGGCCCGGCGTCTGGAGTGTGGATAGCCGGGCATCGACGGTCAGCTTTCATCCGGTACAGATCGCACATATCGGCGAGGATACAGCGACGATCCTCCCCGGTGCGGATCTTCGTCCGGGCATGCTGATCGCTGCGGCCGGCGGTCACTATCTGCATGCCGGCGAGCATGTGCAGATCGCCTCGACAAAGGTCGCGATGCAATGAGCGGATTCAATCTTTCTGCCCTCGCGGTGCGCGAGCGCGGGATTACATTGTTCCTGATCGTGGCATTGGCCCTGTCGGGAGCCTATGCATTCTTCAGCCTCGGTCGGGCCGAGGATCCGCCTTTTACGGTCAAGACCCTGACGGCGACCGCTATCTGGCCGGGCGCCACGGCGCAGGAAATGCAGGACCTGGTGGCCGATCCGCTGGAAAAGCGCGTGCAGGAACTGCAATGGTACGACCGGGTGGAAACATTGACCCGGCCGGGCCTGGCGCTGATGATGGTCACGCTCAGGGACAACACGCCGCCTGCCGCCGTTCCCGAGCAATTCTACCAGACGCGCAAGAAGCTGTACGACACCATGCCCCTTCTGCCGAAAGGCGTGCAGGGGCCGTTCGTCAATGACGAATATTCCGATGTCGATTTTGCGGTCTATGCGCTGGATGGTCATGGATTGCCCGAACGCCTGCTGGTCCGTCAGGCGGAAACGGTGCGGCAGCGCCTGCTGCATGTGCCGGGCGTGCGCAAGGTCGATATTATCGGCGAACGGCCGGAACAGATCTTCGTCAATTTTTCCAATGCCAGATTGGTCACGCTCGGGATCGGCGCGCAGGACGTGTTCGCGGCACTTCAGCGTCAGAATGCGGTGACGGCCGCGGGTTCGATCGATACGCGCGGCCCGCAGGTCTTCGTGCGGCTGGACGGTGCGCTGGACGACCTGGAGAAAATTCGCGACATCCCCATCGTGGCGGGCGGCAGGACGCTCAAGATCTCGGACATCGCGACGGTGGAGCGGGGATACGAGGACCCACCGACCTACCTTGTCCGGCATGCCGGGGCCCAGACTCTGGTGCTGAACGTCGTGATGCAGGATCACTGGAACGGGCTGAAGCTCGGCCAGTCCCTGGCCGCGGCGGAGAAGACGCTGGGGGCGGGACTGCCCGTCGGGGTTACGTTGACGAAAATCGTCGACCAGGCCGGCATAATTCATGCTGCGGTCGGCGAGTTCATGCTGAAGTTTTTCGTGGCCCTCGCGGTGGTGATGGTCGTCAGCCTGGTAAGCCTGGGCTGGCGGGTCGGCATCGTCGTCGCGGCCGCCGTGCCGCTGACGCTGTCGATCGTCATGGTCATCATGCTTGTGACCGGTCGGGCGCTGGACCGCATCACGCTGGGGGCGCTGATCATCTCGCTGGGCCTTCTGGTCGATGACGCGATCATCGCGATCGAAATGATGGTGGTGAAGCTGGAGGAAGGGTACGAACGCACGAAGGCCGCCGCCTATGCCTGGAGCCACACGGCGGCTCCGATGCTGGCCGGCACGCTGGTCACGATCATCGGTTTCACCCCGGTCGGCTTCGCGCGCTCGACCGCCGGCGAGTATGCCGGCAACATTTTCTGGATCGTCGGCTATGCGCTGCTGACCTCCTGGTTCGTGGCCGTGGTGTTCACGCCCTATCTCGGTGTCAAGCTGTTGCCCGACATCAAGCGGATCGACGGCGCCTACGAACATATCTACGCCACGCCCAATTACCGTCGCTTCCGGCGCCTGGTCGTGTGGGTCGTGCGCCGCAAGTTCCTGGTTGCGGGGGCGGTGCTGGCGTTGTTCCTGCTGGCCTTCGTCGGGATGGGTTCTGTCCGGCAGCAATTCTTCCCCAGTTCGGACCGCCCGGAACTGCTGGCCGAGGTGCAGATGCCGGAGGGCACCAGTATCGAAGCCACTGCGCGGGTCACGGCCCGTGTGGAGGCCTGGTTGAAGACGCAGCCCGAGGCAAAGATCGTCACCAGCTATGTGGGGGCCGGCGCACCGCGTTTCTTCCTGGCGTACAACCCCGAGTTGCCCGACCCTTCCTTCGCGAAGGTCGTTGTCCTGACACCAAGTGCCCAGGACCGCGACCGCTTGCGCGATCGTATGCGCCAGGCCGTGGCCCAGGGGATGGCGCCTGATGCCAGGATCCGCGTGACGCAGTTCGTCTTCGGCCCCTACACCCATTTCCCGGTCATGTTCCGTGTCATGGGACCGGATGCGGATCGGCTGCGTGATATCGCGGCCCAGGTCGACACGATCATGCGGAACAATCCGCATACGCGGCAGGTCAATGCCGATTGGGGCGAGCGCGTGCAGACGGCGCATTTCGTGCTGGACCAGGCGCGGCTGCAACTGATCGGCCTGTCCCCCCAGGAAGCATCCGAACAGATCCAGTTCCTGCTGCTGGGCGTGCCAGTCACGCAGGTTCGCGAGGACGTCCGGACCGTCGATCTCGTGGTTCGCAGCGCAGGACCCGATCGTCTGGACCCGGCGAAGCTGGGCGACATGACCATCAGCAACCGCACGGGCCAATTGATTCCGCTTGGCCAGATCGGTCATGTCGAGATCCGTGCCGAAGACCCTATCCTGCGTCGGCGCGACCGGATCCCGACGATCACGGTACAGAGCGATATCGACGAAAACCTGCAGCCGCCGCAGGTCACGGCGGAGGTCGATCAGGCTTTGGCGCCGATCCGTGCGACGCTGCCCCCCGGCTATCGTATTGAGGCCGGCGGCAACGCGGAAGAATCCGGAAAGGCAAACAAGGCCCTGGTGCCGATCTTTCCGGTGATGGTCCTGCTGACCCTGATCGTCCTGGTGTTCGAGACCCGGTCCATCTCCGGCATGTTCATGGTGTTCCTGACGGCCCCGCTGGGGCTGATCGGGACCGTGCCGACCCTGCTGATCTTCCATCAGCCATTCGGCTTCAACGCGATCCTGGGGCTGATCGGCCTGTCGGGCATCCTGATGCGCAACACGTTGATTCTGATCGGACAGATCAAGGTCAATCAGGAAGCGGGGCTCGATCCGTTCCATTCGGTGGTCGAGGCGACCGTGCAGCGAGCCCGTCCGGTCATTCTTACGGCCTTGGCGGCCGTGCTGGCCTTCATCCCGTTGACAGAATCGGTGTTCTGGGGCTCGCTGGCCTATACGCTGATCGGCGGTACGGCGGCCGGCACGGGGCTGATCCTGATGTTTCTGCCAGCGCTGTATGCGATTTGGTACAGAGTGCGCCCAACCATGGATAATCAGCCAGGAGAACCAATTGTTACCCAGAATTTTAGCGGTACACGGTCAAGTGACGCGTAAATCCAACTTCCGGGTTACCGGCTTGCGTCCCAAGGCGTTGCGTAGGAACGGATTGAGCTGCTGAGCCGGCTACCGCCAGTCTATGATGGGGTGCGGATGCGAAACCGTACCTGAAGAACCTGGTGATGCCCGACAAGAAGATCGCGTTTGGGGATCTGATTGGGCGAGATCCTGGAAGCCTACGTGGAGGTGATTTGCAGCCGCCGAGGACCCATGCGAGGCATGGCTACGGGCGGGAGTCCCAAAAGCTGGGTCAGTCGGTTGGTTCCGAAATCGACGAGCGGCTGAACGCTTTCCTTTCTTGACCTTTGGAATGAGAACGGCCGAATCCGCAGATCGACACGACCTAGCTTAAGGTCCGTGAAGGCGGACGGGCCGCTTCGACTGCCGTGATAATGGCCGTGTACGTGAACATCGGGGCAGATCTTCCAAGATCAACATATGGCGCACCTGCGCTGACATTCTGCGCTTTCGGTATGGAGCCGCCTCTTCCTCACATAGCCCGATTTTGACGCTGTGGGACAACTAGCTTTGCCGTTAGTGTCTAAACAATTTCTCCTCGTTGGTTCCGCGTATTTCTTCGGACCCGTGCTATGCCGCGATCTGGCTTCGAGCGCGAACGCGTGATCTCGATGACCTCACTTTCGACATGAAGCACGTCACCAGGTCGTGTCGGTCTCGGCCATTCGACCTCAATCCCTGCGCCGACGAGCCCGCCGGCGATCGGAAGGCTACCGACGAGCAGCCTCATGGTGATCGCAGCCGTGTTCCATCCACTGGCCGCCAGCCTTTGAAACAGGGTGGCCTCGGCGGCGCGCTCATCGAGATGGAAGATCTGCGGATCGTATTGTCCCGCGAAGGCCTTAATTTCCTCCATCGTGATTTCGTAGTCTGTGCTGCTGAAGCGCTGTCCGATGCTGAGGTCTTCCAGATACAGCGCGTGTGTCTGCTTTAACCCGGTCATGTCTGCGGTCTCCATATATCTCTTTGAGCGATTGGCAGAAGGCGCTTACGTGAGCGCGCAGATCCGTGTGCCGGGTGGTCCGGCAACGCAGGTCCATCCATTGCGCGAGTGCTGATCGATACTCAGTGTACGGCTCTTTGATCAGAAGGCGAGTAGCATCCCACGTTCTCTATGCTCGTTCGCCCTGCGCTTCAGAATGAACGTCTTTTGTGCTTCCGAAATCTCGACGCCTCCATTGTTTTGGTCCTTCCAGCCAGAGAAAAATCGCATGGAAAATTCTAACTAAGACAATCCCGTTTGCCACCAACAGATCAAGAGCTTGACTCCCTTCTGATCGAAAGCCATCAATATATGAAAGATGAAATCTAACAGCGCGATACGGGGAAGCTGGGAAGGAGATGATGGCGTGTGCGGGGGTATCGCGCTTGCCCGACCGATACGGTGTATTCCGGCGACGACAGCACTGACCCTGAATGGAAAATCTCGCCGAAATCGCCAAGAAGCTCCTTGCTATTTTTCTGGAGTTTACTCGCCGCAACCCGCGACACAGGAGCCATAAAATGACACACGACATCGATTTGACGCACCTGTTGGGAACCGTAGGCGGCGGCTACGATGGCGCGCTCAAGGGAATTGCCGCCACGGAGCATGACGCGAACGCCTTCCGCGAAACCCTCGGTCGAATCGACATCGCCCCCGATCGGATTGACGCGGTGCTGGCCTCCCGCACCTTGGCTACCAGTTGGTGCGACGGTATGCGGCGCTGCGTCGTTACGCTGCGCATCGGCTGGGGTCAGCGCGCAATGCTAGCCCTGGAAGCATCATGATAGACGCCACACAACAACCCGATCCGGCGGCCAAGGCGGCGGACGGGATTTTCACCGAAACGACGATCGCGATCAAACACGCGAAAATCGTGCTGGCGTGGTCATTCGAGAGCGTGCGTGAAAGCTTTGAATCCATCTTGCCGCAGCTGAACATGGAAGCCCTCGGACGCCTGCATGACGGTCAAGTCGATCGCGCGCGGGAACTGCTTGAAGGTGGCCCGGATCTCTCTATTTTCCTGAGTCGGGATCATGGAGATGTGTTGCGGATGGCGGGTCTCTCTCGAAAGGCGCTTCAGTATGACGTCGGGAACCCGCTCACGGCATCGAAGATGACGAGGCATCAACTGCCGGCTGCCCTTTACGCGCCTTTCCGAGTTTTGCTTTACGAGGATGCTCACGGCTGCGCGGTCTTCGAGTACGACAAGCCCTCTTCGCTCTTTGGGCAGTTCGGCGATGACGAGGTCACCGCAGTCTCACGAGGACTCGACGCCGCCATTGAACGTGCCATCAAGCAGGTTCGCGATCGATGTTCGCTTCAGTAAGCCAATCTGGCGTTTGGCGCGCCGTCTCTCTCGCGACGACTTAGGAGGCTCTCATGCAGCGCAGAATAATGATTATAGGCACAGCCCTGCTGGGCGTCGTGCCGCTGGCTTCGACGTCGGTGCGTGCCGCAGCCGAGACGGTAGCGAATCGCTTCGCACAAACACTCAACGAGCATGATCTCAATGCCTTCGCGGCTCTATTCGACGATGACTACGTCAATCATCAGCTTAGCGCCGCTGCGCGGCCCCAAGGCGGCGTCGCGCCCAAGGTCGCCTCGGTCGCCTTTTTCGGCGCGCGGCTGAAGGCTTTACCGGATCTGACTGTTACGATTGAGGCGATGGTCGCCCAAGACGACCGCGTCGCGGCCAGTTTCGTCTACGAGGGAACGCATCAGGCTGCCTATTTCGGCATCGCGCCGACGGGTCGGCGCCTGCGCTTCACCTCCTGCGATATTTTCCGCGTCGCGGATGGAAGGATCGTCGAACATTGGGGCATGGGTGACATTGCTGGCATTCTCGCACAACTGAAAGGATAGAATGGATTTCGCCAGCTTTCCTAGAGATAGCACGCGAGCACCATCGTCATGTTGGAGCTGAGAGTTGCTGACATTCGTCCTTCTTCTTAGCACGCGTCGTCGAGCGGCTGCCTATAGAAGACGGCTCGAAGTGCAGCTCGAAAGTATCTAAGCTTGGATCGTTCAGGATGAAGCGACGCAAAGGCGCCCGTCCTAGAGCCGTTGGTCTTCGCTGTTGCTTTGGCGACGGGCCCATGCACACCGGGTTCGGTTGTGCTTCTATGACGTGAGAGAGGGATGCAGCTCGGGCGGTCCCCCCATGGCGTAGCGGTGCGAAATCGGACGAGAGCCGTCGATGTCAGCGACACCCAGGAAAGCGCCGAGCTCGGCCCCGATTAGTGCCCGACCCGAGAGCGTCATTCTCTGGTCCGATCCGTAGAGCGCGGCGATGACCCGCCCGGTGAACCGCGGCGACTCGCGTTTCGCGGTCGGTCGGGCTTCCGGCGGCAGGCTGGCGAAGTAAGCACGCGCACGTTCCGTATCGAGGCCGCCCATCCAGATGGACACCGCAGCAACATTGTGCGGCCGTAGCTCTTTAGCCATGTCGGCGGCCATCTTGTCTGCTCCAGCTTTCTGCGCGCCGTAGGCGGGACCATGGTAATAGCACACAGCGCCATAGTGGCCGGTGTTGACGATCAGTCCGCGACCGCCAGCGATTAGCAGCGGCGCGGCGTAATAGCTCGCGACGTAATGGGAGCGAAGGCCCACGGTGATCAGGTCCACAGCTTTCAGCGGTTTCTCCCAGAAGCCGCCGGGATCGGTGATGGTGACCAGGCTGGCAGCATTGTTGACCAAGACATCGAGCCTCCCGTGCTCGTGCCGGATACGCTCGAATAAGGCCTTGACCGCGCCGTCGTCAGCATGATCGACCGTGACTGCGATCCCGGTGCCGCCGGCCTTGGTGACCAGGTTGGCAGTCTCGACGGCGGTACCGCCATAAGGCGAATCCGCATCTGCAAGGCTGCGGGCGGTGACATAGACGGTCATCCCTGCCTCGCCCAGAGCGATCGCGATCCCTTTTCCGGCTCCGCGGCTTGCTCCGGTTACGACGGCTATCCTCTGCATGCCTTCTTCCTTGTTGCTCAGCCATCTGTGCAGCGGCGCTCTCGCTGCCAGCCGGGATGGTTATTAATTGTGGTCCAATCTAAATATGAAACCGATATAGGAGGCGCAAGAACGCATAATCATGGGACTTGGTCAGATGGATAGGACTTCCTCCGGCGGCTTGATCCTGAAGGACAGCCGCAAGGTCGGAAGAGTGCTCGCCCGGGTCGGGGATAAATGGAGCGTACTTGTCATCGTTCTGCTCTGTCACGGCCCACGCCGCTTCAATGACATCAAGCGGAGCGTAGATGGCATCTCCCAGCAGATGTTGACGCGAACCCTGCGAGGTCTGGAGCGCGACGGCCTCGTGTCTCGGACAATACGACCGACCAGCCCACCTCAAGTTGAGTATGCGTTGACGCGTCTTGGCCGATCGCTGAGCGGTCCTGTTCTGACGCTCGGCAACTGGGCTTGCCGACACATCGAGCAGATCAATGTGGCTCAGGAGCACTTCGACGCTTGCGCAGATGGATCACCCTAAGCCATGGCACCGATCACCGGTCGGCATAGCCCAGCGCCACCGGATAAGCATCCACTTAATCGCTGAGGCGTCGCACTGTAACGCCGAAGAGGCGCTGACACTCGGGAGGCGAAAATTGCGGCACGCTTCGGAACGCAAAGCCTTTTGTGGCAGTTTTCGAAATTATAACGTCCAGCCTCCACCCAAAGCACGGAACGTCCGCACTGCCGCCTGGGCGCTTTGCACTCGGCTGTCTACAAGTTCGCTCTCGGACGAAAGAAGATGAAACTCAGCTTCGAGAACAGGACTCAGACTTTCTGATCCCGCACGGAAGTTATCATCGGAAAGTGCGGCGAAATGGCGCAGGTTGGACACTTTATCGGCCAATTCCTCCACTCTCTCATGCGTTCGATCAAAGGACATAAGCGCGTCTTCGACATCCTCGACCGCTTGCAGGATGGATTTCCGGTAGCTTGCGAGGGCTTCGGCGCGGGCGCCGGTCGCGTTCGCAACTTCTGCGTCGATCTTTCCGAAGTCGAAAATGCGCCATCTCAATGCGCCTTCTCCCAATGGCTGAAACCCGGCGGGCGTGAACATCTTGTTCGCACGTAAACTCTCAAAACCGACAAGGCCGGATAGCGATATCTTGGGATAGTAGTCCGACAGAACCTGGCCGATCCTGGCGTTGGCGGCGGCCAGACGACGCTCTGCTGCGATGACGTCAGGTCGTCTGCGCAGCACATCGGTCGGTGAATCGCCCGGCGGTATGGCCGGCGGGTCAGGAACCGACGCGGTCTCGGCAAGTTCCTTCGCGCTCGTGCCAGGCTGGACGCCCGAGAGCACGTCTAAGCGATTGAGCTGAACTTCCCTTGCAATCTCCAAAAGCGGTAAGGCTTTCTTCGCGTCGTCAAGTGCCGCCACCCCATTTACGATATCACGATCATCCACCGCTCCACGCGCTCGGCGGATCTTCACCAAATCCAGTTCTCGGGCGCGATTACGGACCATCTGCCTCGCGAAGAGGAGCTGCGCCTGTGCGCCCCTGATTTGAAGATACGCATCGACCGCATCGGCAACGACCGTAATCCGTACGCCTGTCTGCAGCGCGTCCGCGGCCTGCGCCTCGGCCCTGGCGGCCTCACGGCCCCTTCGCAAGCCGCCGAATACATCGATTTCCCAGCTTGCCGCCGCTCCGACGTCGTATAGCCGTTGATCGCGGCTATAACCTGGAATCGTGCTGCCAATCCGCCCGAACCGGCTCCACAAGGATTGATGGGTCGCCGCCGCGCTGGAGTTGAAGTCCAGTGTGGGCAGCAATCGCGCCGCCGCCGACGCCGCCGACGCGTCGGCCTGTCGGACGCGGGCATAGGAGGCGTCAAGATCAAGATTCTGGGCTAGAACGCGCTCGACAAGGCGCGAAAGTTCCTTGTCATGAAATCCTTCCCACCAGCGGTCGATCCGGACAAGGCTGTGGCTTCCCGGCGACCTCACGCTCTCCAGCATCGCGTTGTGGAATGGTGTCATCGTTACAGACGGCCGCCTGTAATTCGGTCCCACGGCACAGCCGCCAAGATTGAACAGAACCATAAAAAATAAGGACGCTTGCGCGCCGTACAGGCTACGGAAACTTCGGGCCAGAAAACCGCCCTGACGAAACACGCACAGGGCCGGTGCCGGGTCAGGCGGCCTGGAACAAATCATGTTCTTTCTCCAGCGTCGTTTCCAGGCTGGTCGCAGTCCTTCCGAGAATCGTCTGGACGGAATCCGTGAGTCGATCATAGCGCCCCGCCGCATGCAGCTTCGCCATCGTCAGGATGTGGGCGCGGACATAGTCTGGAAGCGGACGCTTGCTCAGTTCCTCGTCGCGCCAGATGTCGAACGGCACGTCCACGTAACTGACAGAACGTTTGAGAGCGGTGGCATACTCGTCAGCCAGTCCGTAGAGATCGGCGCAACGAGGTCCGGTGAGTTCGATCGTCCGGCCTGTGTAGCCTGCTGGCGCGCGCAGAATCCTAGCGGCGACTTCGGCGACATCCTCGGCGGCGATCGGTGACGTTCGGCTGTGCCCGAAAGGCAAGCGAATCGTTCCGGATTTGAAGATCGATTCCGCCGCCCAATCCCAGAACAGGAAATTCTGCTGGAAGACCGTTGGGCGAAGATGCGTCACAGGGAGACCTGACCAGTTCAGGGCCTGCTCGCATAACCAATGCTGCCTCTGTTGCGGAGAATCGGTCATGTGCGTCAGGTCCATCTCGGAGATGGTCATTTGCGACATATTGAGAAACAACTCGACGCCCCCGATCGCGCGCGCTGCGGCCGCTGTCACCAACGTGGCTTCGAGATAGTCAGGCGAGACGCCCGTGCCGAAATAGACCCGCTTGCAGCGCTCCAGGGCAGGTAGGACTTCTTCGGACTTTGTCAGATCTGCGATCACGACGTCGGCGCCAAGATGCCGTAACCGTGACGCTCGCTCGTCGTCGCATCTGACCAATGCCCTTACCGGTATATCAGCATCACGCAGAAGCCTCACGATGCGGCCGCCGATATTACCAATATGACCGGCGGCGCCGGTCACAAGGATTGGTTCTGGATTCGACGACATCCTTGCTTCCTTTAACAGACGGGCATACTCATTTTAGATGATAACAAACATCTAAAATGAGTATGATCGCTCTCCTCGCAGAGTCAAGCATGAGCACCCGGCATAGTCGCCGGATGGCCAGGTCAGCTTTCTGGAGTTTGCCCGGCGATAATCGCATCCGCCGAGGCCTTCAGAAACCGTTCTGAAAGCAAAGGGTTGTTCACAGCACGGGAGATGACGAGCGCGCCGACCATTGTCGATAGCGCCGCGATCGATCTGTTCCGCGTCTCCTCGTCCGGCTTGGCCGACAAGACATTATCCAGAAAATCGAGATGCGCTTCGAGTTCCGTTTCGAAAATCTGGCGGAAGTCGTGGTCCAGGCGTCCAGCATCGGCTCCGAGCGCCGCGAACGCGCATCCGTCCCCCGGATTGTCGCGGTGCCGAGGCGAAAGATAGAAGCGGACGATCGCGGCAAAGGGGCTTTCCTTAGCCCTGACAACGACGCGCGCCCATTTGACCCGGCTCTTGTCGAGAGCGCGGGTGCAGGCCTGCATGGCGAGATCCTCCTTGGATTTGAATTTCTTGTAGAAGCCACCATGCGTAAGGCCGGCTGCTTTCATAAGATCATTCAGGCCGATCCCGTCAAAACCGCGCTCCCGGAAGAGACGGCTCGCCGCATTGATGACCGCCTGCCGGTTCTCTTCGGATTGGACGCGTGTCACTCTCATTCGAAATCCTCCTGCGCGGCGGCCCATTCAGTTGTGCTTATATGGTGTACGACATTCAACTATCACCGTCGAGTTTATGCTGGTAGACGAGCAGGTGAACATAGGTCGCTGAAAGAAGCGGGATCGCGATCCCGGCCGTTGCGGCATGGCGCACCAGGTCGCCGATGATTTCTTCGACCTCCACCCGCCGTCCACGTTGAAGATCCCGGAACATCGACGACACGAGGGATGATCCCGCAGCGGTAATTTGCGTCCGGGCGACGTGCATAAAAGCATCCGATGGCGATTCGCCGACCGCCCTCACGATTGCGGCGACTTCATCGAGCAAGTGCGAGGCGAGCGTTGCTCCTCCTGTACAGGCTTCAACCTCACCGATCGTTCCACGCATGAGGCATGTAATCGCACCGACCGTTGCAAGAAGAACCCATTTCTCCCACATTTCGCGACGGATGGCGGTGGAAAGACGGGCATCGATACCTGTTCCCTGCATGAAGGCGTCCAGAACCCGGATACGGGGCGTCACACTTCCGTCGAGTTCTCCGTAGGCGAGATCCTGCAGCGGGGAAAGTTGCACGATGCTGCCGTCGTTCTCCAGAACCGTCGCCACCTTCAGGGCACAGCCAACGACATTCCGCGGGTTGAAGCGCCGGGAGAGAATATCCATGTGCCGCATGCCGTTGAGAACGGGGAGGATCATCGTATCGGGGCCGATCGCCGGTGCGAGATCGTCCAGCGCGGCCTCGAGTTGGTACGCCTTCACCGTGAGCAGAACCGCGTCGTAAGGGTGTGCAAGATCCTCTGCCGTCACGAGCGCCGGATTCAGCGTCAGGTCACCGTGCGGGCTTATGATACGCAACCCATCCTGGCGGAGCTGAGCTGCCCGTTTCGGACGCACGAGAAACGTGACGTCCCGTCCCGCTTGCGCAAGTCGTCCGCCGAAATAACCGCCGGTGGAGCCGGCGCCAACCACAAGAAGACGCATGGTGCATGATTTCCTTCATATGCGATATGCGATATGCGCGAGGCGCAACCGGCGCCAGACAGGTCGCTGCTCCAGTCCCGAGAGCACCACCAGAGGCGGTGCGGGTCCTCCGCCCGTCCCGGCGAGCGGGAGAGGTCGGATGATCACTGGCCGGTATGTCACATGAAGCGGACTTTGAACACGGCCGCTCACAAAGGTTTTATGACGATAAGTGAAATCTAAAAATTTTTGATCGTTTGCATCATTTCCCATCGGGAAGCCTTAACTCGAAATTATAAATATCGTTGAAATTAAGACTATATCGTGAACGATGGAGACGTTGCGAGGCCTCACCAGACATTCTTCCTTGACTAGTTAGATGTCACATACCATCAATATGGTCCGCATTCGAACTTGGCGGCGAGCAGCCTTATAAAACGGGGACGAACGAGATGAACGTAAAGGGATCAGTGGCGCTGGTCACAGGCGCGAACCGTGGAATCGGCGCCGAATTCGTACGGGAGTTGCTTCGGCGAGGGGTGAAAAAGGTCTATGCGGCCGCGCGAGACGCAGATGAACTTGGTGCTCTCGTGGAACTGGATAGCCGCGTAATCGCGGTAACGCTCGATGTCACGAACGAGGCCCAGGTTCATGCTGCGGCGGGCCGGGCGAGGGACATCACGCTTTTGATCAACAACGCGGGCGTTGCCGGGTGGCAGGGTGCGTTGTCCGCTCCGGACCTTTCGGTCGCGCGCAACGAAATGGAGGTTAACTATTTCGGTGTCCTGTCGCTCTCCCGCACCTTTGCGCCAATCCTGGCCCAGAACGGGGGCGGGACCATTGTCAACATGCTAAGTATGCTTGCCCTTGTCACGCTTCCGGCAGCCGGAACCTATTCCGCCTCCAAGGCTGCTGCGCTTGCGCTTACCCGAAGCCTCCGCGCGGAGTTGAAGCAGCGCGGGACACTGGTGGTTGGAAGTTTCCCGGTCCAGGTCGAGACGGCGATGGGCCAAGCGTTGCCGAAACCGCGCCTGTCTCCGCAGGAGGTTGTGGCTGAGACGCTAGACGCCGTGGATCGCGGCATTGAGGAGGTCTTTCCCGGTGCATTGAGCCGCGACGTGGCGAAGGCATTCAGCACGGATCCGAAGGCCGTCCAGGCAAAGTTATCCGAGTCCCTTCCAGTCGTATGATGAAGCCGCGCCCTGATATCGCGCTAAGCCCGGAAGCCGAACCTTGTGGGTATAATCTTCCGAATAGGAGCGGGCGTCATAACCAACATCATAACAAGGACGGATCAGGAAAATGATCGACGTTCCGTGGTTCAAGTCGCCGCACGACGAAACCATTGCGGCCTTCTCTAAAGCAATGCCGCTGATTGCGTAATGTCAGTTCTTGAAGGATCAGCCACTCTCGAACGGAGTCCATTCATGGAGACCACGATGAATTGGAAAGCTCAATGTGCAGCAGGTCAAATACTGGAACGCCATGCCCGAGCCCATTGATACGCCGCCGGCCGCATCCAAGTCGGGCAAGAAACGGCGTGTTATCATGGCGCTTCTGTGCGTCGCTGTTCTCGGCGGTGTCGCATTTGGCGTACATTGGTGGACCGTCGGCCGCTTTCTGGAAGCAACGGATGATGCCTATGTCGGGGGCGATACGACTCCCATCTCGCCGCATGTCAGCGGTTTCGTAGCCCGGATTTTGATCAAGGATAACCAGTTCGTCCAGGCAGGCCAGACGCTGCTGATCCTCGACGACAGAGATTATCAGGCCGCGGCGGATAAGGCACGGGCGGCACTCCAGGAGAAGGAGGCGACGCTAGGCGTTCTGCTCGCTCGCAAAGCCCGGCTTGTAATCGCTGTCACGCAAATTGCAGCGGAGCTTGAGGGCCGGCTCGCGCGCGCAATTTATACCAGTCAGAATTCCACCCGATATCGTGGCCTCGCCGCACGTAGCGCCTCTCCGGTTCAGGGCGCCCAGCAAGCATTATCCGAAGACAGGATCGCGAAAGCGTCGGTTGATGCCACAAAAGCCGCCCTTGCGGGCGCACGTCAGGAGCTGACTGTCATCGACGCGCAAATCGTCGAGGCACGCGCGAGCATCGGTCAGGCCGAAGCCGATCTGCGTCAGGCGCGCCTCAACGTCAGCTATACGACGATCCGTGCGCCGATCGACGGCTACATCGGCAATCGCGCCGCGCAGACCGGAGCGTATGTGTCCAGCGGCACTTATCTGCTGAGCGTGGTCCCATCGCATGGGCTCTGGATCGACGCGAATTTCAAGGAAGATCAGCTAACGAACATGAAGCTCGGCCAGCCGGCCGAAGTCGAGGCGGACGTCCTTCCCGGACACCGCTTCCATGGCCATGTTTTAAGCCTTGCTCCCGGAACTGGCGCGATCTTCAGTGTCATTCCGCCAGAAAACGCCACAGGTAACTTTACCAAGATCGTTCAGCGCGTTCCAGTTCGCATCCTGCTTGATGGCGAAGACGCGACACTTGGCAAAATCCGGCCCGGCCTTTCCACGGAGGTCACTGTCGACACAAAAGCATCCGGAACTGCGGTTCATGAGTGACTCTGCCGCGCAAGGGGGAACGATCGCGAGGCTGGTACCATTTATTATTATGTGTATCGGCATGTTCATTGCACTGCTCGACATCCAGATTGTCGCATCTTCGCTCGAGAATATAGGCGGGGGACTTTCTGCGACACAGGACCAGATCGGCTGGGTCCAGACGGCATATCTGATTGCCGAGATTGTCGTCATACCCATGTCAGGATGGCTCACGCGGGTCTTTTCTACCAGGTGGCTATTCACTGTCTCGGCCGCCGGCTTTACAGTGGCCAGTATGCTTTGCGGCGTCGCGTGGAACATCCAGAGCATGATCGTGTTCAGGGCGTTGCAAGGGGGCCTCGGCGCTTCCATGGTTCCGATCGTCTTTACCTCGTCCTTCCATTATTTTCAGGGACCTCAAAGAGTCTATTCCGCCGCCGTCATTGGTTCCATCGCGGCGATCGCGCCCGCCCTTGGACCGGTGATAGGTGGCTGGATCACCGATACCCTGAACTGGCACTGGCTCTTCTACGTCAATCTCATTCCCGGTCTCTTTATCGCCTTCGCCGTTCCCCTGACGGTTAATATCGACAAGCCGGACGTCAAGCTCATTGGTGAAGCTGATTATCTCGGCATCGTTTCCATGGCGATCTTCCTCGGCACGCTTGAGTACGTACTGGAAGAAGGCACACGCTGGAACTGGTTCGATGACAAGACGATCCGGGACTGCGCGTGGATCTCTCTTTTCGCTGCCATCGTCTTTGTTATCCGCAGCCTGACCTTCGATCGTCCCATCGCCGACCTTCGGGCATTTAAGAATCGGAACTTCACGATCGGGTGCATTCTGTCATTCATAACCGGCGTCGGTATGTTCTCGACGATTTATATGACGCCCCTTTTTCTCGATTATGTTAGGGGCTATAGCGCCTGGCAAACCGGATCCGCGGTTTTCTCGACTGGCGTGGCGACTCTCGTCGGTGTGCCGCTCTACATTACCTTGGCGAAGCGGTTCGACACCCGATGGATCATGATGGGAGGTCTCGCGCTCTTCGGCCTCTCCATGTGGAGCTTCAGCTTCATTATGAGCGACTGGAGCGCGAAGGAACTTCTCGTCCCGCAAATATTGCGTGGTCTTCCGCAGGTTTTTGCCGTTGCTCCGAGCGTCAATCTTGGGCTGGGGAGCCTTCCGCCGGAACGTTTGAAATACGCAAGCGGCTTGTTTAACATGATGCGTAATCTCGGAGGAGCTGTCGGCATCGCAATATGTGGCGCGATCATCAATTCGCGTACCAATTACCATTTTTCGATGATCGCATCGACACTCACGCCCCGGAACCAACCCATGGTCCGGCTGCTTCAGAGTAGCGAACGCCGTTTCGGGGCTTTCCCCTGGAGCGTCCAAGATGGCCACGTGGCCGCGCTCAAGGCCCTCTGGAGGCTTGCCTATCGTGAGGCAGCGACATTGGCCTACGCAGACGCGTTCCGGACCATCATGCTCGCTTTCGTTATCGGAACGCTCCTCGTGCCGCTTATGCGCAATATCACGCCAATTAAAAAAAATTAATTGAAATAAAGTAAAAACTCGTATCTTATTTGATGGTATAGCGGGAAGTATATTCTATATAGCACCCTTTTTTATTTCATCGCGGTTTTATATATGAAGTGGCTATTCTTTATTTGCGCATTGGCCAGCGCAGAAACTCCCGCCGAACCCACTAATTGGAAGATCTCGGGAGCACTAGCGGTAGGTCGGGTGTCTATCTCCAAGGACGAGATGGTAGGATGCAGGTGTGCGGAAGTTGAAGGCCAGCGACCCAACGCGGTTCCCTCGGCACCCCTGTCGTCAACATGCCCGTCATGCCAGGGAGAAGGTGCCCCGTGGCTGTCGCTCAGACCAGGCCGCCAAATCCACATGTCCCGTCTGAAAACAGAGAGAAAGCCTCTCTATAACCCGTTAGCGCAAGAGTTAGGTGAGGCGCGCACGAACGGACGACGCACGGTTAAATCGGCAACGATAGAGCGGTCTGCCAAACCAATTGGCAGATTAAGCCACTGAAGTGGGTTCGGGGATGATGACCCTGCCCCCTGAAATGCCCTCGATTTGAAGTAAGGTCTGTCCACTGGAGACGGGCGACGAAGAAAGCGCGTTTCACACAGGACCAGATCATTGGAATCTTGAAGGAGCATCAGGCGGGCGCCACGGCGGCCGATCTGTGCCGCAGGCACGGGATCGGCGATGCGACGTTCTACACCTGGCGATCGAAATACGGCGGGATGGAAGTGTCGGAAGCGCGGCGGCTCAAGGCTCTTGAAGAGGAGAACGCGAAGCTGAAGCGGCTCCTGGCGGAGAGCGTGATGGACGTCTCGACGCTGAAGGAATTGCTGGCAAAAAACTCGTGACGCCCGGTTTGCGGCGGGACGCCGTGACCTGGGCGATGACCGAACGAGATTACTCACAGCGGCGCGCCTGCCGCCTGATCGGCATGGACCCGAAGACGTGGCGCTATGCGTCACGCCGCCCGGATGATGCCGAGGCGCGCGGTCGGCTGCGCGATCTTGCGGGCGAACGACGCCGGTTCGGCTACCGGCGTCTGCACATCCTCCTGGAGCGCGAGGGAGTGACCATGAACCACAAGAAGCTTTACCGGTTGTATCGCGAGGAAGGACTGTCGGTCCGCAAGCGTGGTGGCCGGAAACGGGTGATGGGCACGCGCTCGCCAATGATGCTGCCCGACGGTCCCAATCAGCGCTGGAGCCTGGATTTCGTCTCGGACGCGCTGAACAACGGACGGCGCTTCCGCGTGCTGACAGTGGTGGACGACTACACGCGGGAGTGTCTGGCGCTGGTGACGGATACGTCGCTGTCAGGCGAACGGCTCGGCCGCGAACTCGACCGGATCGGGGAACATCGCGGCTTTCCCATGATGATCGTCAGTGACAACGGCACCGAGATGACCTCGAACGCCATCCTGGCCTGGCAGGAAAAACGGTCGGTGCTGTGGCACTACATCGCACCAGGCAAGCCGCAGCAGAACGGGTTCGTCGAGAGCTTCAACGGCCGGTTCCGTGACGAATGCCTCAACGAGCACCTGTTCCGCAACATCGCCCACGCTCGGACGGTCATCGACGCCTGGCGGGCTGACTACAACGCCGTCAGGCCCCACACCAGCCTCAATGGCATGACGCCAGAAGCATTCGCCCAACACGCCAACAAGGCATACAACAACCCACGGACCCTAACTCAGAATTGAGGGCATGTCGGGGGCAAGGTCATGACCGATGCCCGATTCCACCGAGCCAACGTCTGGAATTTCGGAAAATGTACCAGTGGATGTGGCGCTAGATGACTTTACTTAGCGTTCTTCTAGAACGCGCAGCCCACGCACGGTTAAAGGACATTGGTTGATTTGCATTTTGTCTCGTCGTATTCTTCGTAGAAAGTTCGGGATGAATCTGCTGTATATTGATCTGATTTATTTTGGAGCAATATATGAATATATTGCAATATCTCCGATTTGTTTGCTTCCGAATGAAATTTTATATAGTCCTGGGTCTCGCGATTGATTACACTCGGGAGGTCGTGCTCGAGCTTGCGATAGTAAGAAAACATATACTCGCCTTTCTTCTTGTAGAATTCCTCCAAATTATTACCTTCACAGATATTTTGCTCGAGATCGCTTGCTACTTCGACGGTCGGATCATTGATACCGACATCGACGGAAATTAAATAAGAGTCGGGATATTCTTTTTCGATTTTAATATTGTCGGAGAATACGGAATAAAAGAATCCCCGCGGCCATTGATTTTCTCTATTACCCTTTTGCATCGCAAACTCGTGCATCTGCTGTAATGTGTAATCGTGCCGAACGTCTATTTTATAAAAATGAAACGAGACTTTGGACTCCACCTGACGCGTGGGGGCTGCTCTGAGCGTTGAAGACTGGGCGAGAATTGCCAAGGCAAAAAGGCAGGAAGATTGTCTTACATTCGGCATCAGCGTTCTTTCAGAAATAAACTCCTCGGCATGCTACCAGGCGAACCTGATGCGAAGCTGAAGAAGACGACACCAGGTCGAGAGGGCCCCCAAAAGCCGCGCCGGAGCACGCATCTTCATAAGGAGAAAGGCAGGTAGATTGCCTTACATTCGGCATCAGTATTCGTCCAAAAACAAACTATATAGTTAGGGAAGATAGATAGCGGGAGAACATCGTGAAGGAGGGCGCACATCCGCTGGGCCCCGGAATGCAGCTCGTGATCAGCGCCTCTTGCCTCACACCGTTCCCTTAGCCTGCATGCAATGTCCGTTCGGAAAATTGTTCACTCGCCGGGGAAGTGTCTGGCTGTGGCAGCAATGTGTCTTCAGATTGTAGGTCCGTTACCTCCTTGCGAAAGATCCTCAGGCCGCGGCCAAGATCTCCCATGGTGGAGGACAGACGCTTGCCGCCACCGAAGAGAACCAACACGACACAGAGCACGATGAGCCAATGCCAGATGCTAAGAGAGCCCATATCCTCGTTCTCCTTTCTATTGATTTTGTTTCCTCCGGCCCGGTGGGCCGGAGGAAACAACGATTACACAGGCGAGAAGTCAGGACGGGTCGTCGGGAAGCAATTGATCGTGTCGCGATCCAAGTTCAGCGTCTGCTGGACCATCGCGGGCGGAATGTGGGTGAGCCAATCTGACAGTGAGACTTCGGCGAAGCGATCCGACTTGAAGACGGAAATCACCTTCACATCGTCATTGCCCGTATTTTCCACATAATGGCCGAGGCTCTTTTTGATGTACCAAACATCACCGGGATTGAAATTGGCGGTCTGGGCCTTCGGTCCGGTGTTGAAGACGGTTACCCGCGCCTGACCTTGGATAACGAATGCCCATTCGTCCGCGTTGGGGTGCCAGTGCATTTCCCGCATCCCACCAGGGCGAATCGTTTCAAGCGCCGCCGCGATGGTCTTCGAAATGGGAAAATTACGGCTATCTGCTACCTGTGCTTGGCCGCCATGTGCCTTAGACAGCGGCTGCGCGCGTGAAAGACGGTAGATCACTTTCTCGGCCCCTGGGACGACCCGTGCGCTCCTTTGGTCCATGGGTAGATCCGGGGGAATATCACCTTGGAAGATCCAGAGATTATCGAGGGGTATGTTCTTGAACGCCGCCTCGGGGACGCCGAAGTTCTTCGCCAGTACCTCGGGCGGTGTGTGCGCGATCCAGTCAGTAAGAAGCAGCGTATTGAACTCTGAAGACTTTCCGTCGTCAAATGCGATGACAAATTCCGCCCCGTCGGGCCCAAGACCCTGAAGCGAATGCGGGAGGCCGGGGGGGAAATACCAAAGATCGCCGGCTTCTACATCCTCGACGCTTGGGCGTCCCTGCTCGTCCAGCGTGGTAATTCGGCATTTGCCGTAGAGCATGATTGCCCACTCGGCCTGCTGATGCCAGTGCATTTCGCGAATCCCGCCGGCGCTCAGGCGCATGTTGACGCCCGAGATGTCTTCGGAAATGGCGAAGTCAGCCTGCGTGACTTCCCGTGCCCACCCACCGTTCTGGATGCGCCGATGGGCGTTGTTAAATGACGCCCAGAAGAGAGGCATCCCGTCGACGTCAGTCGACGGCGGAGATTGAAAATCGGGAAATTGTGATGCTATGGCCGGATTCTTTGGTCCTGGGTCAGACTTGCTTGATGGATTGAGGGCGTTCTGCATACCCTGAAGAGGATGGTCCGGGTTGCCAAACGTAGCGGCATGGGCTGCGCCCGCAACGCCCAACATGCCCGCCGCTGTAAGAAAGCCCCTGCGCTGTAATGCACTCATTTTTGCCCTCCTGATTGAACGGGCATGATCATGAGGCTTCCTCGCATTTTCATCTATTATACCTTGGTTTGAACGTGATGCCCCCGCGAGTTCATTTTTGCGCATCGCAAAATATGGCGTGGCAATTCAGCTTGCGCTTTGCCTTGCGGTAAAAGTCCGACTGAGACGAGGGTCTCGGAGACGAAAGCTTTCATTGCGATTTCGCGTATCTGAGTCGAGACTTGGAAGGCGCGTTTCCTGCGTTGTCGGCCGGTGGGGGAACAGCGTTCGATGCGCTTTTGTCCTGGCGAATGCCGAAGATTTCGAGCTGGTCCGGCGCCTTCTATACCAAGGTATGATCGCCGGCCGCATCTGGGCTGAGTATGAATCGCGACGTTCGGGGGCGTCGGAAACCTGCGCCTGTGCCGATCTCGACGCAGCGGTCTGTTGGCTGAGAAGGAATATATAAGATGAGCGACCTGCCCTGGGGCGTATCCCCCTCCGATGAGAGCCCGCAGCCCTGTCGTGACAATCGCGGAGGCACCATACTCGGCCCGCGTCATCCCGCCCTGGAACGTGAGAACCCGGACCTCCTCGCGTCACCGGACACCGACGCCGGCACGATACCAAATCTCAAGTTCCCTTATGGAATGGCGCGTAATCGCCTTGGGAGTGGGGGATGGGCTCGCGAGGTCACGGTGCGCGAGTTGCCGGTGGCTACAACGCTGGCGGCAGTCAATATGCGGCTCAATAGAGGGGGCTACCGCGAACTTCATTACCATAAGGAAGCTGAATGGGGGCTAATGCTCGCGGGGCGGGCCCGCGTTACCGCGATTGATCCCCAGGGCCGTAATTTCATGGATGACGTGGAGGCCGGTGATATCTGGAACTTCCCCGCAGGAGTTCCGCATTCGATACAAGGCCTCGGTGATGACGGATGCGAGTTTCTGCTTGTCTTCGATGACGGCAGCTTTTCGGAGAACGAAACTTTTCTGATCACCGACTGGCTGCTTCACACGCCGCCTCACATTCTTGCAAAGAACTTTGGGGTCCCCGAGGCCAAGTTCGAAGACCTTCCTGTTGACATCGAACACACGCGTTGGATTTTTTCGGGAACAGTTCCAGGCCCGATTGAGCAGGATAAAGTCGCGTCGCCCCAAGGCGCCTCGCCGATCCAGTATACCCATAAGCTCATGCGCCAGACCCCGATCAAGGTCGCTGGTGGCGAAGTCAGGATCGTTGACTCAACCAACTTCCCTGCCGCATCCACGATTGCGGCCGCCATCGTTGTCGTCGAGCCTGGCCGGCTACGCGAGCTTCATTGGCATAGCAATAATGACGAATGGCAGTATTTCATTCGGGGGAAGGCCCGGATGACCGTATTTGCATCGGGCGGGAAAGCAAGAACGTTTGATTATAGCGCAGGTGATGTGGGCTATGTCCCCTTTGGAATGGGCCATTACCTGGAAAATATCGGAGACGAGCCTCTTGTTTTCCTGGAGGCATTTAGAAGTTCCGTCTTCACCGACTTTTCAGCTAACCAGTGGCTAGCGCTGTCACCACCGGAAATGGTGAAGGAGCACCTGAACGTGGACGATGAGACGATACATGCGCTTTCCAAGGTGAAGCCTCTTATCGTGTGAGGGATGAATGGCACTCTGCCGGCAGACTGGTAGGCGTGCTATGGCTCTTGGGTCCGCATGACGGCGACCGACGCCGGCCTGCCCGCGCACGTAAGGAGGAATGAGCGTATTGTTTCCTGCTTTCCTTCCCTGGCAGCTCCGACTGGTACAGCTCCATGGCTGGGGCCTGCGGTCGGCGGCAGTCGTCATAGCGCTTTTTGTGTTCGGTTTGAGTACCGCGACACAGTTTCACGACGCGTTCGCGGTGCTTTACGTGCTGGTCGTTCTCCTGATCGCTACGTCATGCGGCCTGCGTGCGATTTTGGCGACATGCGCTGCCTGTGTCATGCTGGCCTGCATATCTTTCCTTGTGAAGCATCACGGTGAATCGTTCGATGGTGCCTATCTTCGTCTTGCGGTCAGTATCATCGCGATTGGCGTTGCGACGATGCTTTCCGCGCGTGACCGGCGAACGAGAGGTGCGCTCGCGGAGCAGGTCCGTCTGTTGGCGTTCACCCATGATACGGTCATCGTCCGGGATCTCGACGATACGATTATCTATTGGAATGAAGGCGCCGTGAGGCTGTACGGCTGGCATGCCAATGAGGCGATCGGCGAGAAGGGCTCGACGTTGCTCCAGAGTACTCACCTGCCGCCATCTGCGGCCGAGCAACTGCGCCTGGTGGGACAATGGGCCGGCGAAATCACAAGGACACGGCGCGACGGCCAGCAGATCGTTTTGGATGTTCGGTGGGCCGTAAGGCTGGACGGCAATGGGCGGGAATGCGGTATCATTGAATTCGGTGCTGATCTTACGGAGCAGAAGGAAGCTGCGGCGGAACGAGAGCGCTCCGAGCAGCGGTACAGCGCCATTTTTCAGGCGGTAGCCTTCGCGATTTTTGAGGTGGATTGTTCTGTTGTGGACATTCTGTTCCGGAAAGAGGGAGGGCTACCCCAAGCGTGCTGGCGTGATCGCCTGGAGCGACTTCGTGACAAGCCTTACATAAGGGATGCGAATGAGGCAGCCGCCGCGCTGCTTGGAGCAGAAGATCCGCGGGACCTCACGGGTACGCCGCTTCGCTCTCTTTTCGCGGACGAGAACGTCTTCATCGAGGTCTTGGCCCATCTTGCGAGTTGCAATGTCGCTTATGAGACCGAGACTGTCTTCGTCGGTCGCGGCCATCGTCCCCTGGACGTTGTGCTGCGCGTGACCCGGCCGGTCGCTGATCTGGAAAGTCGGCGCGTGCTGGTCATGGCCCTCGACATCACCGAACACAACGAAGCACAAATGAAACTTCGCGCCGCGCAGGGCGAACTGGCCCATGCCGATCGCGTCACGACATTGGGGCAATTGGCCGTGTCGATTGCCCACGAGGTCAACCAGCCTCTGTCGGCGATCACGACCTTTGCCCGCTCTGGGCGGCGATGGATCGATCGACCGCGACCCAATGTCGGAGAGGCCCTTCGGTGCCTCGATGAAATCGTATCGAACAGTACCCGGGCCGCAGAGGTGATCACACGGGTGCGGGCATTGACGCGCAAGGAGACGGTTTTTTGTACGGCGATGGATCTCGGCGTGCTGGTAGAAGAAGTTCGGGTCCTGCTTCGCGGAGAAATCCGGAGACGGCAGGTGGACGTGAGAATCGAGAAAGCGGGCGATACGCCAATGGTCTCGGGTGACAGAATCCAGCTTCAGCAGATCATCATGAACGTGATGATGAATGCCATTCAGGCCATGGACACTATCTGCGATCGGCCGAAGGTTCTTGATGTCCAGATCGGGGGCAGTAAGGCTCGGTCCGACAGTGCGGTGGTGAGCTTCGGCGACACGGGACCCGGCTTTGGCGACGTGGGCGATGGAGAAATTTTTGAACCCTTTTTCACCACCAAGCCGCAGGGAATGGGCATGGGGCTCCCGATCTGTCGGGAGATCGCGCGCGCACACGGAGGCACGATCGACGCCTCGAATCGCTCTCCCTATGGCGCCGTCGTCACTGTGACACTCCCCGCTTCCCGACGGGGGATGTGATGAGAGGAGTTCGTGACAATACACCTGCGCCCGAGACGCGCACGATCGCCGGAACGGTCATTGTTGTCGACGACGATCCAGGCATCCGCGCCTCGCTCGACAGTCTGTTCCGTTCGGTGGATCTCTGCGTGGCGACTTTCCCCGACCCGTCGGAGTTTCTGGCCGCCGGTCTGCCGGACGGCGATTGCTGCCTCCTGCTGGACGTTCGGTTGAAGGCGGCTGACGGCCTGACGTTTCAAGCATCGCTTGTTCAGACTGGGATCAACGTCCCTGTTATCATCATGACCGGCCACGGCGATATCTCGATGGCCGTCAAGGGCATGAGGGCCGGCGCGATTGACTTCCTGACAAAACCGTTCTCGGATGAGGCCGTCTTGTCCGCAGTCAGCGATGCGCTGAAAATTTCGCGATCGCAGAGGGAGGAGGGTCTGCAGCGGGCCGAGATGCAAGCGCGCTACGAGCAGCTTTCGGCTCGTGAAAGGGAGGTTATGGCTCTTGTGGCCAGTGGCCTGATGAATAAGCAGGTTGCAGCTCGCCTTAAAATAAGCCTGATAACGGTCAAGATCTATCGGGCGAATGCCATGAAGAAAATGCAGGCCAGTTCACTCGCTGACCTGGTCCGCCAGGCCGAGGAACTGGGGATTCGCGACGAATCGATCTCCCGCTATCACATAGAGGAAGATACAAGGAGAAGATGAGAAAAATTATGCGTTCGGAGCTTGTGCGCTCTGAAGATCAGGACGCTTTATAATTTTTTGCAGGAAAAAAGACATTGTCAAGCAGAGGCCGGTTCGGGTTGTGGCCGATGTCTGGTCCCAGACGCGATAAATGAGGGCATGCGCGTGTTCGCGTTCAACAGGCGGAGTTTTATACGTTACAGTTGCTTTCACGCATGCTTTCGATCTCTTCCCTTGAGTCTATATGCTGCTCCAATAGATGCTGTTCACGCGCGAAGGCGTCCAATTCGTCATGAATAATAATGGATCCTTCCTTTCCGACAGCGCCAGCCGGGCTACGCTTCCACGCGATCTCGAAGCGCCTGGAGATATCAACGGTCTGCCTTTTCAGGAGATCATCGGCTGCATCTGCGTGCTTTTGGTAGTGCCTGACTACATTATCGAATCGGCACTGCCCGCCATCCAGATCCCGAGCTACTTCTATTTTTCGATCAACGAGTCCGACATATAATACCGGTATCCCTTTGATTGTCTCTATTTGTATCTTGATCGCATGTACATAGAATCCGTAGAGCGGTCGGCTCATGGATGGATCGGCTTTTTCCTTGATGGCCTCGAGCTGTGAGAGATCAAAGTCACGATCAATTCGTACAGGTTGGGAGATATTGAGTAAGCGCCGATGTAAGGCGGCGTTGACGTAACGACTATTTGGCCTTTCGCTGGCGGGGTGCCCATTTCTTTGCCAGGGCAGTGAAGCGGGTTTGGATCAAGTCGACGTTTGGCTGAGTGTGGAGATCATGGGCGTCCCCCAGGGCTTCCAGTGCGTCCTCATGAAATTCATGCGTCGGATCAGTGAGGGCCTCCAGCTTTTCAGCATAGCCCCAGGGGCCTCCCGAGTCCTCGGGCGGACACATTCCGGTGGCCTCGAGCAGGCGTGGATAGCTGGCGTGCGGGTCGGCAGGGGCGATATCGTGGATCCTGACGCTATGCTCCCAGCCATCGCCGAAGTCGTAGAGGTATCGGAAGGACTTGCCTCGCATTTCCTCCAGAGCCTCAGCCAAGGTCGTCTTGCGCGCATCGAGCGGACCATCGAGACCATAGGAGGGGTCGGGGATGCCGAATCCCGTGCGTCCGAAGGTCAGTTCCCACAAGTGGCTGTCGGTCCATGCCAGCGCAGCCTGGAGGACGGTGTGCAAGCGATCGAGCCTGATACCCAGCGGCACTTCGATCATACGGCTCACAGCCGGTGTCACGTCATCCAGTGTGATCGTCATCCGCACGACGAAGGCATTGCTCAAGCAGCATGCTCCAGTTTTTGGATCTCTCTCGCTGCCTGCCAGTTCCAGGGCAGGAGTTCGTCGATCCGGTTAATCGGGTGGTTGCCGATACGTGCGATGACGTCGGTGAACCAGGCTTCGGGGTGCACGCTGTTCAGGCGGCAGGTCTCGACCAGCGAGTAAAACAGGGCCGAAGCGTCGCCCCCCTTGGTCGAACCGACAAACATCCAGTTGCGGCGGCCAAGGGCAACCCCACGCAGGGAATTTTCGACCAGATTATTGCTGATTTCGAGCAGACCGTCATCGCAATAGCGGACCATCGCCGCCCAGCGGTTGAGCGGATAGCGGCATGCCTTTGCCAAGGCACTGTCCGATGACAGCCCCCGCATCCGCGCTTCCAGCCATGGTCGCAAGGTAGCCAGCTTCGGGCATGCCAACTGCTGGCGAACCTGCCGTCGTTCATCGGGAGGCGCCCCCTTGATGGCGCGTTCGATCGCGAAAAGCTCGCCGATCCTTACCACGGCCTCGGCCGCGATCGGCGACGGGTTCTTTTCCAGGATGTCGGTAAACTTGCGTCGCGAGTGGGCCCAGCAGCCGACCTCGGTTACCTCGCGCGGTGCCTTCGTGCTGGGATCACGGTACAGCGTGTTGTAGCCGGCGTAGCCGTCCGCCTGAAGATATCCCCGATAGCCGGCGAGATGAGCTGCGGGATGCTCACCACCGCGACCGATTGTAAAGCGGAACGTTACGGCGGGCGGGCGCATGTCACCGCTCGAACGATCGTCGCGCAGATAGACCCAGAAGTACGCGGTGTGGCTACCGCCCTCGCCTGTGAGCAATGTGACCGGCGTCTCATCACCATGTATCTTGGAAGCTTCGAGAATGTAGGAGAGCAGCCGTTCGCCGAGCGGGGCCATCAGCCAGGCCAGTTTGCGGGACCAGCGGCCCATCACATCGCGATCGATGTCCACGCCCAGGCGACGCAGGATCATCGATTGACGGTGCCAGGGCTGATGATCGACGAAGCGGCTGACGAGAAGATGCGCAAGCAACGCGCTGCTCGCCATCACCTTCGGCAACGGCAGATCAATGGCTGGAGCCTGGCCGATTTTCTCGCAGGAACGACAGGCGATGCGGGGACGAACATGGCGCAGGACGCGGAAGCGGGCCGGAACGTAGTCCAGCACTTCGGTGACGTCCTGGCAGATGATGGTTTCGGCGCCGCCACAACCGCATGGCTGCGGGCGATGCTCCGTCGTCACGCGCGGGATGTGCGCGGGGATCGGCGCCCGGGTTCCAGCTTTCCGTGCAGATTGCGGCTTTGACGCTGCGGGAGCATCATCGTTGGCGAGTTGGGAGGCATCGACCTCTTCGAACATCAGGCGCAGTTGCGCGATGTCCATCTTCTCGGAACTGCGACCGAACTGGATGCGCAGAAGCCGAGCAAGGCGATGCTCCAGCTTTTCGATTGTCAGGGTCTGGATTTTGACGGTCTGCTTCGTTGCCCTCAGTTCGCTCCGTTCCAATTCCATGGCTTCGGCCATCTCCCGCAGCATTTTCTGCAGGAGAACCGGATCTGTGGGGAGGCGATCAAGGTCGAACCGCATGCCTTGAACTATAGCGCGAGCAACGTTCCGATCCTATATAAAACCTCAGTTTTCTGCGGTTTTACCGTTCACGCAAAGGTCGGTGCAGGCACCTCGTCATGGATGATCGCCTGCCTCCAATCGAGACCTTCAATCAGCATCGCCAATTGCGCAGCCGAGAGTCGGGCTGCCGCCCCGTCCTGGGTTCGGGGCCACACGAACTTCCCACGCTCAAGGCGTTTCGCATACAGGCAGAGCCCCGACCCGTCCCAGACCAGCGCCTTCAACCTGTCACCTCTTTTGCCGCGGAACAGGAATACAGCGCCGGAGAATGGATCGAGTTGCAGGATATTACTAACCTGGGACGACAATCCGTCGAAGCCTTTGCGCATGTCGCACGGCGCCAGCGACAGATAGATCTTCGCCGACGGCGGCAGCGTCAGACTCAACGTTCAAGCTCCCCGACGATGTCGAGGACCAGCCTCAGTGCTTCCCGGTCAACGAGCCTGTCGACCGATACGGTGAAGCCGCCCTCCCGCCGAATGTCGATGCGGCCGACCTCCGATGGCTTTGCAGGAGACTCGGAACTCACCAGTTCGACCGGCACGAACCCGGCCATCGCACCGCGCACCAATTGCTTGCGCCATGTGTATAGCTGGCCAGTTCCGATCCCGTAGCGTCGCGCCACTACCGCAACGATAGCGCCTGGCTGCGTCGTCTCTTTCAGAATCGCGAGTTTTTCCTCATTGCTCCAATGCCGCCGCCGCTCCATTCGCACGACCGCTCCACCATCCCGGCATGCGCTCATACGAGGCTCTTTTGACTGCTCAATATCCACTCGCAAGGCCTCCATGTGCCTCGCCAGCTTCACGCTATTCCCGCCCCGAACAAGGTCGGGTTCCGTCGGCGCTTACGATATTGACGATCTTGATCCCCTGATATTCTGGACGCGCAGCACGTACCGGACCGGATACCAAGGCAATGACACCAAAGATAATTCCGGCTCCGAGTGCGCCTATCGGATGTTCACTAGTTTTACCCATGATTGGGTCCCTTGTGCCCTAACGGTCTTTGAAGTCGGCGCTTCGCAAATGAATTTCGAGTTGTGCATCCGACACGAAAAAATATGTCACCGATAAAATATGTATGTTGCCGTGTAAGGCACCGGCAGCAGGTCTTCCGCGCTTGAGCAGGATTCCGGCGGCATTCCGCCCTTTGTGTCTTCGCGTTCAACACTGGTGGCCTGCGCCAGGCGTCCACGACCGTTGTTTTGCGTGACAGCGAGACGTGCCTGCGGGACATCGGTGCGAGAGCGTCCTGGCGACTCGCTGACGGCGCGCCCCTCGAGATCACTTCCATCTTCGAGCTTCCAGGATGGCCCTCGGCTATGAGTGCCGACCGTGCGGTCTCCTTCGAGCAGGGCCGCGACCGGCTCCCTTAACATCCACCGCAGATGTCCAGGCGCTGTCTCCCGGCACTGATAAATCTGGGCACCGACCGCGCGCAACGCCAAAATCGGCTTGGCCGGGGCACCGTTAGCCTCTTGTCCGTATGCGGCATTTACGGCACCCATCGTGCTGATAGAGGCAGTAGTACCAATTATGGCTCGGAAGAGACGCTTTTGGTGGAAAAGCAGAATGGCTCGCCCAAGATGAGCCGAAAAAATGCGTTGGCCCTTAGACATTTGATGGATTCCTCGCGGACGGAGAACGGAGCGGCCAAGTGGCCTCTGATTTCGTTCTTGTTTGATCCGTCACCGCGCATCAGGCCAGTTATACCTTGGCATGATCGATGCAGTGAGAAGCGCCTGGAGTCGCCGAATAATGAAGGAAGTTCCAGGTTCTGTTCGCTTTTCGATATATCGTTCTTCGCGTGGTGACCTTCGGGATCAGGAACGACGTCGATAAGACCGCCCAGTCCGCCACACAGAAATTCGCCGCGGGAAGTAGTTGTGGCCGAAGCTACCGATTGGATTGAATCGATTTCACGAAGGCCGGTCCGTTCGACTCACGGCAGGCTCTCAATAATGAGGCTTACACGGGACGGGAAGCCGGATCCTGATTTGAGATCGGAGTCGTCCGATAGGTTGCGTAAAGCGCGCCGCCCGTAAAGACGAGCCCACCCACAAGATTGCCCAACGTCACCGGAATCTCGTTCCAGAGCCACCAATCGGCGAAACTGACGGGTGCGCCAAGCATCATGCCCGTCGGAATGGCAAACATGTTCACGACGCTATGCTCATATCCCTGCGCCACGAAGATCATGATCGGCAGCCACGAAGCGGCGATCTTGCCGATCGTGGAGGTTGAGGCTAGGCCAACGACAGAGCCGAGGCTGACCATCCAGTTGCATAAGATGGCCTTCACGAACACCGTCACCATCCCGGCTACGCCGAACGCCTCGTATGCCGTTGTCTTGGTAACAGCAAGTGCGCGCAGTTTGTCGCCCAGCGCGCCCCCTGAAACATGGCCGCAATCGGTGATCGCAATCCAAAACATAGTTGCGTAGATCAAACTGCCGAGCAGGTTGCCGATGAAGACCAGGACCCAGTTGCGAAACACTGCGCCGGCGCCGATACGGCCTGCAAAAGCTGCGAGTGGCATTATTCCGAAATTTCCGGTCAGAAGCTCCATCCCCAGCAGGATGATAAGCACAAACCCAGCCGGAAAGAGGATCGCCCCCACGACGAACTGCCCGGTTTGCGCCGCAACCAGAAAGGCGAGGGTGGTCACGAAGGCGAGATACGCACCAGCGAGCATTGCTCGGATCAGCAGATCCTTCATGGGAAGTTCCGCCTTGAGCACAGCGGCTTCGATCATGTTGTCGAGGATAACTGAGGGTTTGACGTAATCAGCCATCGGAAGCACTTTCTTTTCGAGGCTTTATGCAGCAAGCTTTCAATCCATCATAGCTGCTCCGCCCCACGGTCGCTATTATACTTAGGGGTACGTCTACCTGACGAGATCCGGGCGAGGCGACGTTCGGCGATTGCACAGATCGGTTCATTGAGTGGCCGACGCGTCATAATAGGGCCCGGCGATGTGCTCGGTTTTTGGATGCCGTGGCCCCGTCGCCCGCTCGCCGCCCGGCCTCATCGCGACAAATCGATGATGGCGTCCTCCGCGCCATTGATTGTCGGTCAGCTATATTATGGGCGTTCCATCTGGCGCGACATAGAAATCCCCAACTTGTGGTGGCAAGGCGGAAAGAGCATTGTTCCCGCTGTCCATGGCGCATCCGCACTGTAGAGCGAGTAGCACTACGCAAATAGCATTTCTAACCAGAGTAACCATGCTCTATTTCCCATGAATGTAATACAGACGACCTATCCTCCAAGGGTATATATTTTAAGTGAATTGCCGTATCTATCATACCTTGGTATGGAGAGGCGGCCACTATTTGGCGGTCGATCAACATGCGTTCGGCACCATGACTTTCAGCTAAGGTCTTCCCCATATTGGCATTAGATGCGCCGTGCAATTTCCGATCTGCTTGGCCAACTCGGGGAACCTGACCGTTCAGATGCACATGCAGGCGACATCCGAGCGGGCCGTGATTTGCTCGGGCGAAAGGAGGCGTCCTTCCAGGTTACAATTCCGCTCAAACCGAATGCGCTCAAGCCATCGACGTCAGACGACCGTCACTCGCTCGCGAGTCCGAGTTGCAGCACGTCATGTTCGCCGAGGCGCCGAGCATGACCCCACACCAGTTCCATCAGCGCTGACTGCATCGGAAGGCGCAAGCGTGCGACTCCGACTTGTGCGGCTCCTGGTGAGCAAAGAGTTCGGGTCGTGAGGCCGGAAGGGCCGACGTCGTGTGGCAGTGCAGCAGAAGGCAAAATACTGCAAACGCGGCCCCCTCGTAACTCGGCATGCAGGACCGCAAGGGAGTCGGTTTCCATGACGATCGTGGGCATTACCCCCTCCCGCTTGAATGCGTCATCGACGAATTGCCGGCACCGGAAGCTCGAGGTGAACAGGCAAAGTGGATATTGAGCGGCCTCTCGCCAGTTACAATGATCCCCTGGTGGCAGGACGGCGCTCCCATGGGCCGCGAGCACGTACTGCTCGGTGTAGAGCGGAAGGACCTCGAACTGACTATCCGATTCAATCTGATCCAGATAGGTGACGCCAAGCTGGACTCGGCGTTCAAGAAGTGCCGTCTGCATTTCCGTTGCGGATAAGGTCAAAATTTCCTGGTGCAGTCCAGGAATGGCGCTACGGAAGCTTTCAAGCAGAAGCGGCACTGTTAGGAGCGCCGATGGAATCACGCCGATCGCCAGGGAGCCGCCGGTTACTGTCTGCGCGAAGGCGGCATCTTGACGCAGTCCGTCCAACGCCGCGAGCGTTTGGCGCGCCCACGCGAGCGCTCGCAGACCGTCGTCCGTAAATCCTATGAACCGGTGGTTGCGCTGGATGATCGCAATACCGAGTTCGCTTTCCAACTGCCTGATTCCAGCGGACAATGCGGGTTGCGAAACGCCGCAGTGCGCCGCCGCGCGCGAAAAATGCCTGTGGAGATCGAGTGCCACCAGATAGCTGAGCTGACGAAGGAACATCGAAGCGTGTCACCCATAACTGTCGCAGCCCTGATCCGACGTGCGACGAACCGATGATAAGAGCGCGTCTTTCTTCGCACGCCCGCGCAGATGAAATGTGGCTCCCCCTGATAGTCAAGCCAAATGATCGGGCACGAGCAAATATCATCCGGCGCTGTGCAGCGCCCGGCGCGAGTCGTGTTGGAAGCAACCCGGAATGCCTTCGCCCAGAAAGCGCCTTGAACATGATAGTCCGCCACATGGTGGGGACCGCTGTGCCTCCAAACCGTGGAATGTTCATAACACGTGTGTGTGAAAATACGGCGCAAGAGCGGTCAGGCTCGAAAAAACTTCGGCGCATGGGGATGGCTGCCACATCGACTTGGCGGAGGCGTGTGGCGGCACCTTCTTACGCGAACGTCCCTCCATGCCACTGATCGACCAAGGATCTTTTTTTGCGTTCCGGGAAGAATACAGGGCATTGCCGGTGGCGTAGTGGCCCAAACGTGGTTCGTGGAGACCCATCAGATCCTTCCTCATAAGTGCCATTTATCGTTTGGTCAGCAATAGAAATTGGACAGCGTCATTGTGGATCGGCCAGCGTCCGGTCACGCCGTTGACCATGAAGGAAGAGGGCGCAAAAAAATGGAGGATACGATGGCGAAGATTCTATGTGTGCTGTACCCGGACCCGGAAGTCGGCTACCCTCCGGAATATGCGCGAGACGATATTCCGACAATTGCGTCCTACGCGAATGGTCAGAAAGCCCCAGTGACCGATGACATTGGCTTCCGTCCGGGCGAACTGGTTGGCTGCGTTTCAGGCGAACTGGGCCTCCGGCCTTATCTTGAATCGCTTGGCCACGAGCTGATCGTCACCAGCGACAAGGACGGTCCGAACTCCGAATTCGAACGGCATCTGCCAGACGCAGAGATCGTGATTTCGCAGCCTTTCTGGCCTGCCTATCTCACGCCGGACCGGATTGCCAGGGCCAAGAAGCTCAAGCTCGCTATCACCGCCGGCATTGGCTCCGACCATGTCGATCTCGCGGCGGCGACAAAAAACAACATCACTGTCGCGGAAGTGACGGGGTCGAACAGCATCAGCGTGGCCGAGCATGTCGTCATGATGGTGCTGTCGCTCGTCCGCAACTATCTGCCGTCGCATGAATATGCCAGGAACGGAGGTTGGAATATCGCTGATTGCGTGTCTCGTAGCTATGACGTGGAGGGCATGAAGTTTGGGACGATCGCGGCGGGTCGTATCGGTCTTGCCGTTCTACGGCGCCTGAAGCCGTTCGGCCTCGATCTTCATTACACCGATCCGCATCGTCTTGCGCCGGAAATCGAGAAGGAGCTGGGTCTGACCTATCACCCGGAGCCGCATTCGCTCATTCAGACGATGGACATCGTCAATCTTCAGATGCCGCTTTATCCGTCGACCGAGCATTTTTTCAACGATGAGCTCTTTTCGCAAATGAAGCGCGGGGCCTATTTGGTAAACACAGCCCGCGGGAAACTGGTTGACCGCGATGCCGTCGTGCGCGCCCTGGAATCTGGGCAACTGGCCGGGTATGCGGGCGACGTCTGGTATCCGCAGCCGGCGCCCGCTGATCATCCGTGGCGGACCATGCCGTGGAACGGGATGACGCCACATATTTCAGGCACGTCCTTGTCGGCACAGGCGCGCTACGCAGCGGGCACGCTCGAAATTCTGAAATGGTTTTTCGAAAAAAAGCCGATTCCGGAGGTATATTTCATTGCCCATGAGGGCAAGCTCGCCGGTGCTGGGGCGCATGCTTACAAACTAACCTGAACCAGTCCGACTAGGTTAGGCGGCATCGTCCCGTGCTTCGTCCTGGTCTCAAAGACGGGATGGTGCCCCGCTTTCCTTCCGATCGGTGCATCCTTATAGCCAGTTGCGTGATGCTTTGTTTCGCGGGGTGACAGGCCCAAAGGGGGCATCGGGGACGGAATATTTTCTTCGTGAGACCAATAGGGTGAGCTCTGGATCAGCTACGATGATTTTCGATTTTGAAAGCGATTTCGCCGGTTCGCTCCGTTGTATCCCGATGATTGTGCGGCAGAAGCTCGACATCGTCGGAATCAAGCTCAGCCTGCGGCAATGGAGCCGTTTCACTCGGGATGAGCGGGGGAGGCTCACCGAGCTTTCTTGTGAAAGCTCCGATGCACAGGCCGCGTATCGTGCGCTTGTACTGCGCCTCGTTGAATTGCGCAGCGACGAGCCGGCGGTCTGGCTGGTAACGAAGAATTTGGGAGATTGGCAGGATGCGAACTGGATGCCCGAACCTGTCAAGGTGCAGGCGGCGGCGGTCGGTGTACCGCCGCCCACCCAGCAGCAATGGGCGGAGCTGACGGCTTTGCAGCGCTTTGCGCTGGTCAAACTTGCGCGATCGAAGCATGAGAACGAGAATTTTTTGCCGGCGATGAAGGAATTCGGAATCCTTTAATGGACGACGGTCTTCCGGTGACATAACGAAAGACCATCGCTGGATGTGGATTCCGGTGCCGGCGACACCTCCGCAACCCGGCCGCGGCCGACAGGGTTAAGACCATGAGCAAAGACAAAGAAGCCGAGTTCAAGCCCTACCATCACCCCGCCGGCGGCTGGGGGGCGGCCGGGGCGACCGCAAAGGTGCTCATGGAGCAGAGCGTGCTCGTCAAGGGCTCGCGTGGCCTGCTGTCGATGAACCAGCCGGGCGGCTTCAAATGCCCGAGTTGCGCCTTTCCGGACGCGGACCACCACAAGAAGCTGGAATTCTGCGAGAACGGTGCGAAGGCGCTGGCGCACGAGGCGACCAAGGCGCGGGTGACGCGGGAGCTTTTTGAAAAATACACCGTCACGGAGTTGATGGAGCGCAGCGACTACTGGCTGGAAATGCAGGGGCGCCTGACCGAGCCGATGCGCTATGACCCGAAGACCGACAAATACGTGCCGGTCGCGTGGGAGGACGCGTTCGCGCTGATCGGGCAGCATCTTCAGGCGCTCGACAGCCCGCACCAGGCGGAATTCTACACCTCCGGGCGCACCGCCAACGAGACGGCGTTCCTGTATTCGATTTTCATCCGGGAATTCGGCACCAACAATTTCCCGGATTGTTCGAACATGTGCCATGAGCCGACCAGCCGTGGCCTGATGCCGGCCATCGGCATCGGCAAGGGCACGATCGTCCTGGCTGACTTCGAACATGCCGAAGCGATCTTCGTCATCGGGCAAAATACTGGCACCAATTCGCCGCGCATGATGACCAACCTGGTCGACGCGCGGAAGCGCGGGGTGCCGATCGTGCTGATCAATCCGATGCCGGAACGCGCGCTGATCCGCTTCACCGAGCCGCAGGATGTGCTCCAGATGGCGACCTTCGGGTCGACGCCGATTTCCAGCGAATTCGTGCATGTGCGGATCGGTGGTGATCTTGCCATCTTCAAGGGCATGATGCGGGTGCTGTTCGAGGCCGAGGACGCGGGTGAGGCTGCCCTCGACATGGAGTTCATCAATCAGCACACGGCCGGCCTCGACGGCCTGCGTGCCGATGTGATGCGCTATTCCTGGGCGGACATCACGCGGATCTCCGGTGTGTCGGAAGAGCAGATCCGGCGGATCGCGGGGATCTATCAGAAATCCAGGGCAACGGTCATCTGCTATGGCATGGGGATAACGCAGCATCAGGAGGGATCGCGCCTGGTGCAGCAGATTGCCAACCTGCTCATGCTGCGTGGTAATTTTGGCAAGCCCGGTGCCGGCGTCGCACCGATCCGGGGCCATTCCAACGTGCAGGGCGATCGCACGGTCGGGATCGACGAGAAACCGACACAGGACTATCTCGATCGCGTTCGCGATGTGTTCGGGTTCGAGCCGCCGCGTGAGCAGGGCCACCATGTGGTCGAGGCGCTGGAGGCCATGGAAGCCGGCACGGCGAAAGTCTTTATCGGGATGGGCGGCAATTTTGCCCGTGCGGTTCCGGATACCGAGCGGTCTTATGCCGCGATGGCGAAGCTCAACCTGACCGTCGGGGTCGCGACGAAGCTGAATCGCGGCCATCTGATCCATGGCCAGGATGCGCTCATCCTGCCGGTGGTGGCACGCTCGGAGATCATCCGCACCGCGGCTGGCGAGCAGTTCGTGACCATCGAGGATGCCATGTCGAACGTGACGGCATCTCGTGGCGTGTTCGAGCCGGTAACGCAGGCTGTTCTGCCGGAAACGGAAATCGTCTGCCGCATGGCGATGGCGACCCTGCCGAACTCGAAGACGCCCTGGGACCTTTACATCCAGGATTATGGCCTGATCCGCGACAAGATCGCCGAGGTCTATCCCGCCATCTATGCGGACTTCTCGGAGCGGATCAAGGACCCGAAAGGGTTTCACCTCGACATCCCGCCGCGCCGCCGGGTCTGGAAGACGCCGAGCGGCAAGGCCAATTTCCTGCTGCTGCCGGGCCTGGAAGTGAACACGCCGGTGGAAGACACGGCTATGCTGCGTCTCGCGACGATCCGCTCGCACGACCAGTACAACACGACGATCTACAGCAACAACGACCGCTATCGCGGCGTCTATAACAACCGCCTCGTGATCTTCATGAACCGGGACGACATGAAGGACCGGGCGCTTGAGAACGGCGCGGTGATCGGGCTTGAGACCTATAGCAACGACGGGTATCGCCGCTATGTCGATGGTCTTACCGTCATCGACTACCCGATGCCGCGCGGTGCGATTGCCGGGTATTATCCGGAACTCAATCCGCTGCTGCCGCTCGACTATTTCGACGAGGTCAGCGGCACACCGGCCGCGAAGTCGATTCCGGTCAGGATCATACCCAGCGTAGCATCGGCGGTGCCGATGCGGTTCGCCGGGTAATAGCGTCCGGCAGAGGGATGGGTCTTCCCGACGACATGTCGGGACACCGTTCCGGCGGCGGGTCAGAATGTCAGCGGAGCAGGCGAAGCAGAAGTCATGAACGGCACCACGCCTCTTTTAGACCGGCTCGGCCGCCCGCTGCGCGATCTGCGCATTTCGGTGATGGACCGGTGCAATTTCCGCTGCCCGTACTGTATGCCGGAATCGACCTATCACGAAGGTTTTCACTTTCTGGCACCACGGGAACGGCTTGATTTCAATGAGATCGAGCGTGTGGCGCGGGCGGCGTCCGCGCTGGGCGTGACCAAGCTGCGCCTGACGGGTGGTGAGCCGCTTCTGCGACCCGGTCTGCCGGAACTGGTGGCGCGGCTGGCCGGCATTCCGGGTATCGAGGATGTCGCCCTCACCACGAACGGCGTGCTGCTGGAACGTCATGCCCCTATGCTGCGCGCGGCCGGACTAAGCCGAGTTACGGTCAGTCTCGACAGTATCAATCCGGCCGTTTTCGCGCGGTTGAGCGGCGGGCGCCCCGATCTGGATGCGGTGTTGGGCGGTCTTGAAGCCGCCCGCGCCGCCGGATTTCCCGGCGGTATCAAGGTCAATACCGTCGTGCAAAAGGGCGTGAATGACGGGGGTGTCCCCGAACTGCTCGCGTATTTTCGTCATACCGGGGTCGTCGTGCGTTTGATCGAATATATGGACGTGGGGAACCGCAACGGGTGGACACACGCCGATGTGGTGACTTCACGCACCCTGCTGGAGCGGATCGACTCCCTCTGGCCGCTGGAGCCGCTCTCTGCGCATTATCGCGGCGAAGTGGCCCGACGCTGGCGCTACAGGGACGGTGCCGGCGAGATCGGGTTTATTTCCTCGGTCAGCGCCCCGTTCTGCGGGGCGTGTTCGCGGGCGCGCCTTTCTTCGGAAGGGCAGCTTTTTACCTGCCTTTTTGCGACGAAAGGCACGGATCTGCGGGTGATCCTGCGTGATGGCGATCCCGGAGACGACGACGCGGCGCTCCGCCAGGCGCTTTCCCGGATCTGGCATCAGAGAACCGACCGATACAGCGAGGAACGCGGGGAGGGTGACCGGCCCGTACCTATCGCCACGACCGGAAACCGGGCGACGGCCGGGAAAATCGAAATGCACTATATCGGGGGGTGAAATGACTGGACGCAGACCTGCACTGGTCCGGCCCGACGATAGCGGCAAGGGGCGACGCATGGTGCAAGTTCCGTGACAGTCCCGCTTTACGGTCTAGTGCTTGCTGGGGGCGCTAGCCGCCGCATGGGGCAGGACAAGGCGGCTTTATCCTATGACGGGCATCCTCAGCTCGCCCGCGCGTTCGCTCTCCTTACTCCGCGTGTGACGCGGTCCTTCGTGTCCCTGCGTGTCGACCAGATGGATGATCCCCTTCGCCGTGCGTTGCCGTGTATCGTGGATACGCTTGCCTCGATCGGGCCCGCCGCCGGGCTGCTGGCTGCCCATGCCGCCTGTCCGGACGTGGCGTGGCTGGTCCTTGCCTGCGACCTGCCGTTGCTGGACGGCCTCACGCTCGATGCCCTGACCCAGGCTCGCGGAGATGATTGCTCGGCCGTCGCCTTCCGCAGTGAACATGACGGCGAACCGGAGCCGCTCTGCGCGATCTGGGAACCGGGAGCGCTGGAAACCCTTCGCAGGGAGATTTCGCACGGCAGGGGGAGTTTGCGCACGATCCTGGCCGGAGTGGGGAAGATCTTGCCGCCTCATACGCCCGGCGCGCTGGACAATATCAATACCCCGGCGGACCGCACGCGCGCCATGGCGAGGCTTGCCGGCGCTCGGGATGGAGCAGGGCAGGAGCATAAATGCCGCGGATAGAATTGGAATATTTCGCGCAGCTTTCCGGCGCGACCGGTCAGCGCACCGAGACACGGGAAACGGCCGCCCTGACGGTGACCGCGCTCTGTGACGAGTTGCGCGCAATATGGGTTCGCGCTGCGCACCTGTCTGCTGCGGGCGGAAGCGAGGGGCTTCGGCAGTTTCGAAGGCTGGGTCCGGCAGACCAGTGACGGCCGTCCGCCCTGGGGATCGCGTACGAGGCATATGCTCTGCTGGCCGTGACCGAGGGGCAGACGATCCCCGACGAGGCGCTGGCGCGTTTCGACATTATGGATGTCTTGGCTGCGCATCGCAGTGGTTATCTGCCGGTGGGGCGACATCGCGGTGTGGATCTGCGTTGCCGCTCCGCATCGGCATGCAGCGCTCAGCGCGTGCCGATCTGAAGCTGGAGCACTATGCCGGTAAGAAGGTCTGCTGGCTCGCCTGTCTTCGTAGTGAATAATAGTAGCCGGGGCGGTCCGGTACCGGCATTAGCCAGACCGAGGGAGAGTCCATGTCCATGGATGCGTTGTTTCGTGCTTTGACGGTGACGCCCCTTGGGCAGCCGGAGACGGACCTTGTTCTGAACGTCGCGAACGAGGTGCCCGTAAAGCTGGCCTTCAACGGAATCTTTCCGCACGGTGTCATGATGATGACGCCCGATCATCTGGAGGACTTCGCGTATGGCTACTGTCTGACGGAAAAGATCATCCGCTCTGCCGAACAGATACGCGCCGTCGTGGTCACGCAGGAGGATGACGGTCTTGCAATGGACGTCACACTCACCGGGGAGTGCCTGAGCGCCCTGCTCAAACGCCGTCCACGGGCTCAGACCGGGCATACGAGCTGCGGGCTTTGCGGCAGTGAAGACGTCCCTGCCGTGGAGACGGTCGGCGCCCGTGCGCTTCCACTGACGCAGACGATCACGGTGGGCGCGCTACGCAAGGCATTGAACGATCTCGATAGATGGCAGGAACTCAATGCCGTGACGCGCATGGCACATGCGGCGGCATGGGCGGATGGCGATGGGCACATTCAGATGATTCGGGAAGATGTCGGTCGGCATAACGCTCTGGACAAACTGATCGGAGCGCGCCTGCGGAATGGTTCTGCGATGCAGACAGGGTTCTGCCTGCTGACCAGCCGCTATTCATTCGAGATGGCGCTCAAGACCCTGCGGGCGGGTATTGCCATTGTCGCCGCCGTTTCCGCACCGACATATCGGGCTTACCGCCTCGCGGAGCTGATGAACCAGACGCTGATCGCCATCGCGCGCCGGGACAACCAGATCCTGTTCTGTGGCGGGGAGCGTATTGCTCAATGAAATGAGAGCGGATCGATGATGCAGTTGCTGTCTGCCGACGAACTTGTGCCAGTCTCGGGCTATCCGACGATGCCGAGGCACAAGGTGCGCTATTTCGAGCACGCTGGCCTGACCGCGTGTATCCTTCCGGCACCTGGGTTCAAGTCGCCACCATGTGTGGTGGGCAACACATGGCAGCGCTGCTATCGGTTTACTGCTGAAGCTCGAACGCGCCGGCGATCGTCAGCGTCACGGTGTCACCCACAAGCGGCACGTACTGCTTCACGCCAAACTGGCTGCGGGCAATCGTGCCGGTCGCTTCAAAGCCCACGGTGAACATCTTGTCGAGCGGGTTGGTCCCGCTGCCGACCAGACGGGCCTTGAGCGTGACCGGATGTTTCACGCCGTGCAGGGTCAGGTCGCCGGTGATGTTCGCGGTGTTCGCCCCGGTCCGGACAATGCGGGTGGATTTGAACGTCGCGTTGGGGAACTGGTCGGCATCGAACCATTGCGCGCCCTTCAACTCGCCATCCAGCTTCGGCACCGTGGTGTCGACCGACTGCACCGGAATCGTGACATCGAGGCTGCTGGCCGAAAGATGGGCGGGATCAATCGTAAGCGAACCGGATGCTCCCGTGAAAAAACCGGAGAAGTTGCTGAATCCCAGATGCGAGAGGGTGAAGCCGACCTGCGTGTGATAGGGCTCGACCTTGTAGGTGCCAGCCTTCACTGCCGACGGATCAGGGCTGGCAACCTGCTGGGCGGACGCCTGTGAAACCGCACCGAAGACGACCGCCGCCATCAGGGCAGACGTGGCGACATGAGCTTTGATCATGAAGAGTATTCCTGTGGGATAAACGGATTTTTAGACCGGAAGACCGACGATCTCGCCCTGGGCCTGCACGATGGCGGCGTCTTTTGCGTCCTGCCCCAGCGCCAGTCCTTCGGCGCGGATCCAGGTGACATCCGTCAGGCCGATGAACGCCAGGACCGCGCCGAGATATTTTTCCTGATGATCCAGGGCGGCAGCCGGGCTGTCCCCGGTATAGACCCCGCCACGGGTCGAGATGAGGAACGCCTTCTTGCCCTTCGGAAGCAGACCCTCGGGGCCGGCCGCCCCGTACTGGAACGTCTTGCCCGCGACGACCACGCGGTCGATCCAGGATTTGAGCTGGGCGGGAAGGGAGAAATTATACATCGGCGCGCCGATGACGACGATGTCGGCTGCCAGGAGGTCATCGATATAGCCGTTCCCGATCGCCAGATCGTCGGCGAGCGCGGCATCCGTTACCGGCGCCCCCTGGAAGGCCGCCATATGCGCTCCGGTCAGGTAGGGCACGGGATCGGCAGCGAGATCCCGATAGGTGATGGTGGCGTCCGGGTGCCCGGCCTTCTGCCGCGCGACGGTTTCGGCCGAAAGCTGGCGGCTGACCGAATAATCTCCGAGAATACTGGAATCGATATGCAGGATCTTCATCGTGGTCTTCTCCGTAGAGGAAGGGGACAGGGACTCTCTGTGGCGCCCTGAGAAGAGGTTTCTGATTGCCCTGAACATGGGTCAGCGTTTCTCATGGATAGATCCATCTATAAAGGCGCTATATTCCGATATATAATACCGGCAGGACCGATGGATCGAGGAGGCCCTATGCTGGATGGCGTATCACTGGATCAGCTGCGCACATTCATTGCGGCCAGTGATGAGGGCAGCTTCTCGGCGGCGGCCCGGATGCTGCACCGGTCGCAATCGGCGGTCAGTGAAATGATCGCCACCCTTGAGGCGCAGATGGGGATCGTGCTGTTCGACCGGACGAGCCGCTACCCGCAATTGACGGCCGCTGGCCGGGTGCTGCTGGCCGATGCGCGCGGCGTGGTCGCGAATGTGGATTTCATGAAGGCACGGGCGAAGGGCATGTCGTCGGGACTGGAACCCGAACTGTCAGTTGTGGTCGACGTGTTCTTCCCGATGGACCGCGTGACAGCCGTGGCGACCGAGTTCCGCGAGACATTTCCGCATACACCCCTGCGGTTGTATGTCGAGGCCCTTGGCGGCGTGTTTCAGCCGCTTCTCGATGGGCGAGCCAGCATCGGCATTGCAGGCCCCCTTCCCGATCTTCCCGCCTCCCTGTCCAGCGAAGCTTTGGGGGGCATCCATTTCATGATGGTGGCGTCCCGCGACCATCCGCTGGCGCAGATTGACGGCGTTATTCCCAAGGAAGAACTGGCGCGCCACGTCCAGCTCGTGCTGACCGACCGGACCGAACTGTCCGCTGGCAAGGAACGCGGCGTGATGTCTCCGCTGACATGGAGGCTCGCCGATCTCTATGCGAAGCACCATTTCCTTCTGGGTGGCCTGGGCTGGGGCGGGATGCCGTTCCACACCGTTCGGGCCGATATCGAAAGCGGTCGGCTGGTCGAACTCCGCGTCGAGAACATCTCCCAGGGCGGAGCCGACATGCCCATGACGGTCGTTTATCCCACGGCCGAGCCGCCTGGACCTGCCGGCCGTTGGCTTATAGACAGACTGAAGCTCTGCCGAGGTGGAAAAGCCGACCTGTGATTCAGATTTCCCTCTCCCTCATACTGTCGGGAAACTCTGGTCGATTTCACGGCGCTTCGACGCGGGATTTCAGGGCCTGGTTCATTTTGATGAATTCGGCCCGAACCGTCTCAACGTCATAGAACCAGAGCAGAACCCCGGCGAACGCTTCGCTCTGGCGGAACAATGTTCCATGGCCAGTTTGCGTGATCTCGAAATCATGCGTCCCGGTCGCCAATCTGGGCACCCCCCAACGGCAGCCAATCCACTGCAACCTCCGACCAGGCATGAGAGTGACGATCCAGGGATGAAACACCATTTCGCTCTCTTGTCTGTCGCCGGTGTGATCGCACTACAGATACAAGCGAGATGAGAACCGGTACGAGAAGAGCGGCAATTGAGACATTGTTGATCGACAGTTTCTGTTCGTTCCTCAGTAATCTTAGGTCTTCCCTCGGTGCGTCAAGATCTTACATAGATTCAACGGATGTCTCCTACATTTTCCGGTCAACTCTGGTGTGGAGTATCAAGCAGCAGCCGTGCCAGTTTCCCGGCCTGTGCCGCGGGTCCGGGAGAGAGAAAGACCTGTCCGCCGGTATAGGTGCCTTCCATCAACAGGATCAGGCCATCGGTCACCAGGTCGGGATCGTCTATGGGCAGGGTGCAGACTTTCTTCCTGACCCACTCACGGATCTCCTGTTTCAGGCGTGCAGCTTCTTGCCTTACGGGTTGTTCCGGTTCCGGATACTCGATGATCGCGTTGGTCAGTGCGCAACCGCGATAGCCTGGTTGAGCCGCCCGCCGCGCCAGGTCATCGAAATAGGCGAGAAGTTGTGCGCGGGGATCATCTGGATGATCGTGGCAGATCGCGTCAATCCGGTCCCAGAACGTCTGCTGATAGTCAGCCAGATACGCGGCCGTCAGCCCATCCTTGGAGTCAAAAGCGCGATAGAGGGAAGGCTTGGTGACACCCGCTCTTTGTACGATCTCATCCACACCAACGGCACGAATACCCTGATTGTAGAACAGATCGCGCGCCGAACTGCGGATTTTATCGGCAGCGCAGGGGCGGGAAACAGTTTTGTGAGACGACATTCCTGAACTCGCAGCTTGACGATGTTACCGATCGGTACCTAGGATCGGGATAACGGAACTTACCGGTCAGTAATATGAAGCCTTCGATACCCCGAAACAAGAGAACACAGCACCCGCACGTCTTCGTGCTGGTGGTGGGACTCACCTTTCTCTCGCTGCTGGTTTCCGCCGGTGTCCGCTCCACGCCCGGCGTGTTGATGATGCCGCTGCAGGACGCCCTAGGCTGGAGCCGCAGCAGCATTTCCATCTCCGCTGCCGTGGGGATCTTTCTTTATGGCCTTGTCGGACCGTTTTCCGCCGCTCTCATGCAGAAATTCGGTATTCGTCGCATCTTGATCGGCGCGCTGTTGCTGATTGGCCTGTCGGCATTGCTGTCACTGGGCATGACGCAGCCCTGGCAGTTCTTCCTGACCTGGGGTGTGCTGACGGGCTTCGGCACGGGTGCGGTGGCGATGGTGCTGGGCGCCACTGTGGTGAACCGCTGGTTCGTGTCTCGACGCGGCACGATCATGGGCCTGCTGGCCGCCAGCACGGCAACAGGTTCATTGCTTTTCCTGCCGGGTCTTGCTGCACTTGCCCATCGTTTCGGATGGCAGGCGCCTGTCATGGCTGTAGCTTCCACCACCCTGATACTGGTACCCCTTGTGGCCCTTTTCCTGCCCGAACATCCGGCTAATCGTGGACTGGTGCCGCATGGAGCGGAGCCGGATCATGAACCGCTGCGGTATACGGACCAGAACCCTTTACGCACGGCCATAACGGCCCTGCTGGCGGCCGCGCGGAAACGCGACTTCTGGTTTCTGTTCGCCACCTTTTTTGTCTGCGGCTTCACCACGAATGGACTGATTGGCACGCACTTCATCGCGATCTGCGCCGACCATGGCATCGAGGAGGTTCCGGCGGCGGGATATCTTGCCATGATGGGGATGTTCGATCTTGTTGGTACCACGCTGTCCGGCTGGCTGACCGACCGGCTGGATGCGCGCTGGCTACTGTTTTCCTATTACGGATTGCGAGGACTCTCGCTGATTGCGTTGCCATTCATTAATTTTTCGCCTGGAAGCCTGACGATTTTCGGGATTTTCTATGGTCTCGACTGGATCGCGACGGTACCGCCGACCCTACGTCTGTCCAACATGGCGTTTGGGGATCGGTCTGCTCCGATCGTGTTTGGCTGGATCGTGTTCGGGCATCAGATCGGGGCTGCCTGTGCCGCGTCTCTCGCGGGCGTGCTGCGACAGGCGCAGGGGAGCTATCAGGACATGCTTGTTCTGGCGGGGGCCGCCGGCGTGATCGCAGCGTTTCTTGCCGTGAGCATTGGCAATGGTCGCGCCCTGCAGAAGGCAGTGAGCTGACTGGATCATCAGGAGCAACGACATGGATTATGTAAAACGTGGCTCGACAGAAATGGATATTTCCCGTCTTTGTCTGAGCTGCATGACTTTTGGGGAACCGAATGCTGGTGACCACCCATGGACGCTTGGCGAAGCCGAAAGTCGGTCGATCATCGGGCGTGCGGTCGAACTCGGGATTAAGTTCTTCGATACCATAAATATGGCCGCTCGTGGGGCCGCCCGGGCGAAGGAACTCTGACAATGGAACTAACTTTCCGGCAGGTCGACGTGTTTGCCGCCGAACCCTTTCGAGGGAATCCGCTCGCCGTGGTCGTCGGGGCGGATGAATTATCCGACGCGCAGATGGCGCAGATCGCGAACTGGACCAATCTCAGCGAGACGACCTTTCTTCTCAGGCCGACGCATCCAGATGCCGACTATCGTGTGCGAATCTTCACACCAAAAACAGAACTTCCTTTTGCCGGCCATCCGACTCTTGGAAGTGCGTACGTTTGGCATTCTTTGGGTGGCGCTTCAAAATCTGGCGTCATCGTGCAGGAATGCGGTGCTGGTCTTGTCCCGGTTCGCAGGCATGAAGGCCGACTGGCCTTCTCCGCACCGCCGAGGCATCGCTCAGGCCCCGTCGGTCAGAACGACCTGAGACACGCCCTTGAGGGCTTGCGTCTGATGTCGGCCGACATTCTGGATGCGCAATGGGCGGATAACGGTCCCGGCTGGATGGTCCTGCGGCTGCGTGGTCGTGACGACGTTCTCGCTATTCGGCCAGAATGGAATCTGTTGCGGGGATTGATGGTTGGCGTTGTCGGAGCATGGAACCCCGTATCCGATGGGGCAGACGCCCAGTTCGAGATACGGGCGTTTGTAGGAGAAGAACAGGGCTGGGAAGATCCGGTTACGGGAAGCCTGAACGCGGGGATTGCCCAATGGTTGATAGAAAGTGGCCTCGCGCCGACGCGCTATGTAGCCAGCCAGGGCGCCGCATTAGGGAGAGCGGGGCGCGTATTTGTGGAGCAGTCAGACGGGGAGATCTGGGTTGGAGGCGTTGTCGTTCCCCACATTGTCGGAAGCATCGTCGTGTGAGTTGTGAAAATATGCCGCTAGTCCGCACTTGGCAGGAACAAAGGGAAATGCGGGCAGCTTGGCAGACATAGCAGACCGGCAAGATACGCCTCATGTCGGACATAAAGTGCTTATCCCTATATTCTTGAAAGCGGACATTCTCGGGTGCCCCCAATTCACGATCAGACAAGATCCCGTCACCGATTCGGGTGATGAGTAAAAATCCTCTGACACAAACCATCATTGGCATAAATTAGGTTATCCTTACCGAAACCGCGCGGTAATTCCACAACCCGTCTCCATCGAATTCTTAGTTCTCGCCCCCATGCCCTAGCCGGTGGCCAGGTCGAAATCCGTGGGACCGGGCTTGCCATGCGATCAGGAATCCAGCAGCAGCGAGCCCCGTCACAGCCCAGGGGAATGACGCTGCACCCCATGTGTCGAGCAGCGCGCCGCCCAGAAGGCCCCCGCCGGCTATGGCACTGTTCCAGGCGACGACATTCATCGACAGCGCGACGTCCACGCCATTCCCGGCCGCATCGGCGAGCTCCGTCTGGAGCAACGTCGCGGCCCCGCCGAATGTCAGGCCCCATATCGCGACACCGATCATGATCACCGCAGGCGATGCTGATCCGATGGCGAAAGCTCCTGCCACGACTGCGAATATGGCAAGATTGAGCAGTTTTTCTGGTGCCCGCGCGCTTTCCACGGGCTACAATGACACGCCCGAGCGGGCATCGCGTCCCTTCGATCAGGGCCGGGACGGCTTCGTCATGGGAGAAGGCGCGGGCATCCTCGTGGTCGAAAGCCTCGATCATGCCCTTGCTCGTGGTGCCGTCCCAATTGCCGAGCTGGTTGGCTACGGCACCAGTGCGGATGCCTACCACCTGACCGCAGGTCCGGAAGACGGATCGGGCGCGGCGCGCGCCATGCGCGCGGCGCTGCATCAAGCGGGTATCGCGCCCGAGGCGGTCGGCCACGTCAACGCGCACGCTACATCGACGCAGGTTGGTGATCGTGGCAAACTGGCGGCCATCCGTTCCGTGTTCGGGGAGCATAATGGCCCGATCATCAGTGCTACCAAATCCGCGACGGGCCATCTCCTGGGTGCTGCTGGCGGGATCGAGGCGATCTTTACAGCCCTCGCGCTGCGCGACCAGATCGCTCCGCCGACCCTGAACCTGCATGATCGGGACCCGCTCTCGGCCGGGCTGAACCTGGTGGGCCCCGAGGCCCGGCCGGCGAGCTTCGATTACGCCATCTCGAACGGGTTCGGCTTTGGCGGCGTCAATGCATCCGTCATTCTGCGGCGCTGGATCCCTGAGCAGCCTTCACCGGCGCGCTTGCGTTCCGCAGGCCCGCCGGCTTCAGGTCTGCCGTTCAGGCCGTTGCGGCCGATGCCTTGATGGCATCCACCAGTTCGGCCGTTGTCAGGATTTCGTGAGCGTATGTCGGGCCGTCGATATTGAGGGCCGCGTTATAGGCTTCGGAAGTCCGCGCGGCCGTGGCATCGCGGACCAGTGTGACATGGAAGCCGAGTTCCATTCCGATCCGGGCTGTTGCCTCAAGGCAGGTGTTTGCCAGCAGGCCCACGCAGATGATCTTCTCCTTGCCGTACCGCTTGAGCTGATGTTCCAGATCGGTGTTCGGGAAGCCGCTCGATGCCCAATGTTCGGTTGCAACGACATCGCCGGGTTGCACCTGAAAATCGTCATGGAAGGTGCCGCCCCATGTACCTTTGGCGAACGCCTGGCGCTTGCCGGCGCCGAGCTGGTAGGGCGAAGGATACTTCCAGTTTTCGTAGTCGCCCGGTTCCCATCGGTGATGGGGAACATGGTACACCTTGATGCCCGCTTCGCGGGCCGTGGCGACGATCGTGCGCAGGTTGTCGAGCAGGTTCAGCTCCTGCGCCATGTCCTTGACCCACGGCCAGAGCTTTCCTCCTTCGCTCAGGAAGTCGTTGTAGAAGTCGATGCACAGCAGCGCCGTGATCCGGGGATGGTAGGTTGGTGCCATAACTTCCGTCCTTTTTTGTCAGGGGACTCATCTCGCGGTCGCCCTTGTCATAATAGATAATAGGCATAATCTATTTTGGCGAGCTTTCTCCGCCGTGGCGGTCAGGGCACGCAGAACAGTGGAGATTGCAATGACTGAAACAGGGAAGAAGCTCTACCTCGAAGATCTGACTGTGGGCATGGAGTTCCGCAGTTCGGAATACGCACTCGACAGGGAAAAGATCGTGGCGTTCGCCTCGGAATTTGATCCGCAGCCTTTCCATCTGGACGATGCGGCAGCGGAAAACAGCTCGTTCAACGGACTGGCCGCCAGCGGATGGCACACCATGAGCGTGACCATGCGGTTGCTGGTCGAAAGCGTGCCATTCGGCAGCGGGCTGATCGGGGCCGGCGCGGAGCTGTCCTGGCCCGCCCCGACACGGCCGGATGATGTCCTGCATGTGTGGACGGAAATCATCGACATCCGGCCATCCCGCTCCAAGCTGGATCGGGGCATTGTTGTTATTCGTTCCCGCACGCTCAATCAGCACAACGAATTGCGGCAGGACGTCACGGCAAAGATACTGGTTTTCAGCAGAGAGGTTTAGAAATGGGGCGTTCCTCGCAGGAACAGGCTATTCAGAACCGGGCGAACATAGTCGAGGCGGCCAGCCGCCTTTTTCGCCAGCACGGCGTCGATCATGTGTCGGTCGCCGACATCATGGGCTCGCTCGGCATGACGACGGGCGGCTTTTACAAGCACTTCACGTCTAAGGATGCCCTGGTCGCCGAGGCATTCGCACTTGCCTTCAGGCAGTCGGCGGCCTCATGGCGGAAAGTCTCGCAGCAGAATGGTGCCGGAGCGATCGTGCATCATTATTTCCGCAAAAGACCAGCCGAGCAGAACTGTCCCATTCTGGCGTTCGCCCCGCATGTCGAGACAGAGAATGCAGCCGGGCAGTGCGTGCAAGCCTACACCAGAGGCGCGGAAACGCTGTTCGCGCAGTTTCTCGATCACATGAAGCCGGCCGCGGACGGTACGACTGATCCGCAAGCCGGCCAGGATGCCGAGATCCTGTTTGCGGCAATGGTCGGCGCGAGGCTCCTGGCCGACGCCACGGGTGATTCAGAATGGGCAAAATCAGTCGAAGGGGCCGTGCAGGGGGCTGTCAGCCGCCTTCGTTAATCCCACACCACGGCGAGCGCCAAGCCGCGGTCCTGCCGATATGAGAGCAAGGAAATCGTCGTCAATGACAGTCACGCGGGAGGGAGGATTGCCTGACCAATTCCAGAAGACGAGATTTTTGTCATTTTCCGTCGCTCCCGGGGCAAAGCTTGGGACGATAATGCCAGCCATCCCGCCGGTTATGAGCGTCTTTGCCAGCTCCCATGACGGCGGCGTCTTGCCTTGGTCGGCAAGGTCTTCCCAGGGACAGGCGAGGGCGAAGGAGGAGAAACCGAGATTATCAAGATTGGACGGATCGGTCAGATCGAGGACTGGCTCACTATCGACATCATAGGCACAGATGGTCAAAGGCTGCGGCTTGAATGGAAAACCCTGCTGGGCTTCAAGCCAGGCTGTCTCCATCCGAAGTGAGGTGTAAAGGGCGGGTGTGCCGACTGGATTGAACCGACCTCCATGAAGCGCCGCACCATCGGCTGATAATGGGGTGAAAGACCAGCGGGGATTATGAGCCCGGAATACCCGTCCGTTGAGCCTCACGCGTAACCGCCGATCGCAATCCGATCCAGGTAGCGCCGGACGGCATCGGCGCGTCCTTCTCGGACGAGCGCCTCGGCAGTCTGATCACCGAAGGAGGGCAAGGGTTGTGATCGATACCAGGCAAAAGCCTGCTGGGCTGAACCGGCCCATGGCCGGACGCGATTGAGGATCTCGACCATGTCGCGCAGCCTCGCCTGGGTGGCGGGGCGGCGGAGACGGGCGCTTTTGCAGACGGCGTCACGCGACAGGCCCAGTGTTGCCGCCAGTTCACTCCTCGTGATGTGCAGCATGTTGCTCAGTCGTTCTGCCGCGATCAGCCCGGACGGATCGAAGGCGTCGGAGAGGAATGTGGTCTCAGACATGACACATTGCCTCATATATTGCCCGCATTATGGGATCATATATGAGGCAGAATGCCTATGACAAGGATTCCAGTTGGATATGCCCATGCGCTTTGGCATGGTGACTCTGTCACGCAGCGAGACGGGGTATCTCGCGGTCCACCAATCGCAAGTATCGTTGGTTGTCTTCCCCCGCAACCATGAAACACAACAAAAACCCCACGAAACCATAAGGTTCGTGGGGTTTTTCTTTGGGCGGATGACAGGGTGAAAATAAATGCCAACAAAATCAATGGTATAATTTCGCAGGTTCAAATCGAGTGCAACTTTACCTGCAACCAGTTGCGATATACGCGGGGACCGCCCAAGATAGAAATCGGGATGGTGCTGCAAAGCGGTGCTTCAGACATTGAGTTGACAACCCAATCAGTTGCGGCCGTTCTGAGGCGCTGCGCGCTAGAGAACTGGAAGAGATCGAGGGCCTCCTTCGACGAGTTACGGTCTTCGCGGCGGAACTGAAAAAGAGAGGCGCCTCACTATTCCGGTGCTGGCGCACCGCCGCCCTCAGACAAGCGCTGTTGGAGCCACGTGCGGCTAATGACCTTGAGGCCCTCATGCCACGGTTCGTTGTTGGCGATATTGAATGACAGTGCTTCAAGGTCTGCCATCACAAGATCGCGGCCTGCACGAGTATCATAACTGGTACTGGCCCATTCTGCCTCGAAAAATTGCGGGTCCAGCGTTGCGAGGACGTCTCTTGTCACATCGCGGACCTTGTCCGGATCGCCGGGATCAACCTGATCGCGCAGGCGTGGGTTTCTAGCCCAGGTCTTAATAGTAGAGCACACAAACTGCGTCATGCAGGTCATGCCGACCTTTGAGAGCAACTTGCTGTTTGCGACGAAAAGGTCAGTCCACTCTTCCTTAATCACCGTCCACATAGCGATCAGGAACGCATTCAGGCTGTCGAGGTCTTCGAGTTCGCCGAAGCCAAGAGACTTTGCTTCAGACGCCATCGCCTCGATCGCCGCAGGCACGACGATGCGCTGCTCAGGAGGATTGTTCGGCCATGCGACCATTCCCCGAAACGGGCTATCTGGGTCTTCATCCAGCACGCCCACCGAACCTAGGTTGGTATTCAGCGCTAAGCGCGCGCTCTTAAGCCTGGCCTCTAGTTGATCATCGGCATAGTTGAGCGCAAGCGCGCGAAGATGATCCGGCGGAACCTTTGCAGACTTGTTATTGATCACCAAAAACTGGAAGGCCATTTCCAGATCGGATGCTTCGATGAGTCCGACCACCGGTATGACGGTGTTTGGATCGACAGCCTCTAGTCCGCGCATACGGTGTTGACCGTCGATGATGAGGCCGGGATGAGGCTGCCCCTCGTGCGTTTCAAATCGCAGTTTTCGGACGACCCCGTCGCCCTCAATCACAACACCCCGAAGACCAATCACGATGGCTGTTGGAATAGTGTTCGAAGGATTATCAGCAAAAAACCGTCGGATGCTTGCGATGCGACTTTTCTTCGGCTCTCGCTGTGGCGCCAAGCGGTTATCTGGTCCGAGCCGATCTACGTCGGCCCACTGCGACACCTGACCTGCAGGCGCGTGAAACATCGCCAACAACGGGCCAGAACCATCGACTCGCTGGTGAAACACGAAGGCATCGTATTCATACCGCATCAGTTTGGCATCCAGTCTACGCTGGTGCGAGCCGCATCATGGACCCGCAAATTAAAAAAATCATATCCCTGATCATCATCAATCCGCACTGGGTCTTCGCGCGGACCGATGGCGAGAAGGGCGTCCTTGAGAGAACTACCATTGATTTGCGCATATGACATCGCGGCTCGGATGTGGAGCGCTACCTTAACTTCGCGCGGCAGACTCCTCAGTCCACTCGCCTGGTCGATGTCAGAGAAAACTATCGGTTGGATCCACGCCATCTGCCACGCAGCAATATGGCTTTTGGCGCTATTACACTGCGGACAGGCAGGCAGGAGGTTCTCCAGTACAGTGTCACCTCCGAGTGCTCGCGGCCAGATGTGGTCTGCCGTGGCCATAAGCCCATCCGGACCTGGCGCGTCCTCATAGGCAACCCCGAACAACCGGCTGCAACTATAGCAACTGGCGGGACCGCTTCGGATGACAGCGCGTTTGAGCGTGGGGTTCGGATTTTTGTGCATCTGCTCGGCGCTCGTCAGTACTTCTTGCACAAGTTCGCTGAAATCACCGGTGTAGTGGAGCGGGGTCAACTCTATAACGTCGCAAATCCGGGCGCGCAGTTCCTTGGCCTGCTGCTCGCGGTCTAGCGGCAATTCCTCGCGAACGTCGTGTGCCAAGCGGAGCAATCGTTGCTGCAGGTGAAGCACCGAAGCGCCTACGAAGAAGTTGGTGAGATTGCCGTAGCGCCGGCCCATCAGCAAATTTGCGCCCTGTAGGGTATCCGCGAGAATCTGCCATTCGTCGTGTCGGTTCAACAGCAAAAACAACAATCGTTCACCGGCGGTCGTCGCGATCCATGGTGCGCGGCCTGACAGCAATTCGATCACCAAGCATATCTCCAAGGGGTCTACCTCAGAGACTAACCCATCTGAAGATTCGACGCCATCGCGCACCTGGTGCTCTGGACGAAAAGAGCATTTAAATAACAAAATCGTCGCATATTATGTGAATTAAATGTTGAATTTAATGCGGAATAATGTTAAAATATGCGCAAGAAATGACTTTTTTGTCGAAATCGGTGCTGCTTGTGATGGTCAGATTCTAGGTGTTTAGTCCCAGGGTTTGGTGGTGCGGATCTGAGATGAATCGTGATGGCTCTTTCTGCCATTGCTGACAAATGAATTCGTATGGAGTGAGACCCCGCAGGGTCTTGAGCCTGCGGGCGAAATTGTAGGCGGCAAGAAGTCTGCGAGGTGCTGGCGCAACTGGTCATGCGTTTCATAGTAGAAGCGCTTGACGGTGGCGATCCTTGATCGTGCGGTTCATCCTCTCGACCTGACCATTCGTCCAGGGATGTTTCACCTTCGTCAAACGGTGCTTGATGTCGTTTTCGTCACAGACCCGATCGAAGATGTGGTGGAAGGCATACGTGTCGCAGGCTCGATTGGTGAACTGGATGCCGTTGTCGGTCAGTATCGTATGGATTTTATAGGGAACGGTCTCGATCAGGCGTCGAAGGAACTGAACTGCGACCATTTTGCCCGCTTGCTGATGAAGTTCGACATAGGCAAACTTGCTGGTCCGATCAATGGCGACAAGCAGGCGCAGTTTGCCCTCTGCCGTCTGCACCTCGGCGATATCAATGTGAAAGTAACCGATCGGGTAGCTCTTGAACTTCGCACGCTTCGGCTTGTCGCCTTCGGTATCGGGCAGACGGGAGATGCCGTGACGCTGAAGGCAGCGATGCAGCGAAGAGCGCGTCAAGTGTGGGATCGTCGCCTGTAGCGCGTAAAGGCAATCGTCCAGAGGCAGCAAGGTATGGCGGCGGAACGCCAGGACGATCGCTTCTTCCTCGATCGATAGGACGGTTGAAGACGGCACCTTCGGGCCGGTGCGTCGATCTGACAGACTGTTCCGGCCCTTCCATTTGGCGACCGTCTTCGGGTTGATCCCGTAGCGCTTCGCCAGAGCCCTCAGGCTCTCTTGACTATGCTTGTCTTATAACTTTTCCCGTCGCCTTTGTGCGATGAAGGATCGTTGCTGCGGGACGGCCGTCCCGCAGCAACGGGAAGGGAGCGGATCGGTACTATGTTGGCTATAATGAGCCGGGATACAGTATGATCGCCCCTTCTTTTCCTTGTGCCCTGAACGGATACCCGAGGTCTGGCCTCGAATGACAAGCATAGGACATGGAGAAGATGACGCATCCTCTTGTGACGTCCAAGCCCGAATTGCACCCCGCGTCGATTACGATCGGAATCGACGTTTCCAAAGATCATCTCGATGCCGCCCGTTATCCCAGCGGAGAAACTGTCCGTGTCACCAACACGCGTAAGGGACAGACAGCTCTGCTGCGTTGGATCGGCGATATCCAGACCGTAACCCGGGTGGTGTTCGAAGCGACCGGCCCCTATCACCGGATGCTGGAAGAACGTCTCGCATTGATTGGCTTGCCGATGGTCAAAGTCAATCCACGTCAGGCACGTCGGTTCGCTGAGGCTGCCGGCAGACTGGCCAAGACTGATCGCGTCGATGCAATCATGCTAGCCCGCTACGGCGCACTTCTGGAGCCGATTATACGCCCGGTTCGATCAGATTTGCAGAACCGCCTCGCCGAACTGGTAGCCGCCCGCCGCAGCCTGATGCGTGACCGCACGGCGACGCTCAATCGCCTCAAAACCCTGACGATCGATTTGCTGAAACGCCACGCGCGTCATCGGCTGCGGCAGATCGAGGCGCAGGTCGCCTCCCTCGACGCAGCAATCGAAGCGCTTGTAGCAGAAGACCCAAACCTGTCCCGGCGTCGGGACGTGCTCGCCAGCATTCCGGGGCTTGGCTTGGTTACTGCGCATGCGCTGCTGGCCGACATGCCCGAACTCGGTACAATGGAAGAAGGTCAGGCCGCATCGTTGGCCGGACTCGCCCCTGTAACCCGTCAATCCGGCGCCTGGCGGGGGCGAAGCTTCATACAGGGCGGACGTGCTCCCTTGCGGCAGGCGCTCTATATGCCCGCCATGGCGGCCATGCGATTCAACCCGGATCTCAAGCGCGTTTATGACAGGCTGAATACCAAGGGAAAACACGCCAAGATCGCCATTACCGCCATCATGCGAAAGCTCGTTATCCTCGCCAACGCGCTGCTCCGAGATAACCGGCTCTGGACGCCAAAAGCCGCTTGATCACCACGGATACTGTATCGCTCGACGGACTGCCGCTGTCGTCGTGGCGCTCCCGTGGTGAACCTGGCCCATAGCGCATCCTTCCACTCATGTGAAAATAATGCACCACCAAACCCTGGGACTAAACACCTAGTCGAAAGCGAAAAAGGGTGCGCTGCCATCTGGTGCGAGCGCTTTCGTCTCCCGCGATGACTCGCGTGGCTGTGGATGTCTCTGAAAAGTGGTCGTGTTTTGCGCGGTCGTTGAAATTTGTGGTGGGAGAACTGTAGGCAGGGCGCTGTTTCTCAAAAATGCCAAGTTTCTTTAGCTGTTCGCGCTGCATAATGATGCATAAATCTGATTGAATATCTTGTCATCTGCCAGTTTTATATGCGCCATTGCTATTGAAAAAAAGGTCATAAGTAGCCCTTTTGGCATAGGCGCCTATCGCATTTTTCGCATTCTGTTTCTGGGCATATTTTCCAATTAAATGTGGAAAATGGAATCGCCTTGCTGTAGGGATAAATGAGAGGGAGAAGCGCTGAACCGTGACCGTCGTCATTACCACCTGTACCAACCGCAAGCGAAAAGCGATTGCCAACGACCTTCGTATTTGCGCGGTGGCGCCCGCAGGGCTTGTCGATGTGGCTGGGCATTGGGCAAGGTGTCTGGCGTCGGCGAACGAACATTATTCTCCGGCAGCGATCTATGGGGGAAGGGGCTTCCAGGAGGCTCGGAGTGCAGCCAGTATGCTCAATGCGCGCTTGCTCGTTGTGTCGGCAGGTCTCGGATTAATTGATGCGACATCGAAGGTTCCTCCCTATGCATGCACGATAGTCGCTGGGTCTACTGATAGCGTGGCATCGCGAGTAAAAGGAGCGTTCTCTCCGTCGCAGTGGTGGTCTGCGCTCAATAGGGTTTCGCCGTTTGGATTATCCCTCTGTGACGCCATCCAAGATGCGGGAGGACTCGTTCTTGCGGCTCTCTCGGGCGCATACTTGGACATGATTGCGGACGACCTGTTGGCATTGCCTAACGCCGTCCGTGATCGATTGAGATTGTTTACACGGGCTCCACTGGGTCGGATAAATCCGGGCCTTCGCTCGTTTGTAATGCCTTATGATGAGCGTCTGGACGGGCCCGACAGTCCAATTCCAGGAACAATTAGCGACTTCTCTAGTCGAGCTGTTCGTCATTTCGCGGAAAAAATTGTCATGCCGGACGATCCTCGATCGCCGGCGGAGCATGCGCGGGCGGTGCGGATCGCTTTTGGAGCGTGGCGAACGCCCGAACGTCCAGTGCGCTTGCGCCTCGAGGATCATGCAATATTGAAGATTATGCGGGCCTACTGGGACGACCCCGAGGGATTGTCTCTTTCCCGACTTCGGGGTGAATTCAATGTGGCTTGTGAGCAGAGTCGTTATGCTGGACTCACGCGCATCATTCGAGGCGAGAGAGCATGACTGCGCGCGAATATCTCAGAGTTCGGGCCGTGAAGGCGGAGCAGGGGGGCGGCACAGGGGTCTTCGCTTTCTTTCTCTATGGTGCCGATATCGATCGCATCGCGGACATTAGCCGGATCCGGCGAGAAGATCACGAACTGAAGGGATTTCAGCGTCGCGAGATCCGCGAGCATGTCAAGGAAATTGCCAGCTTTCTCGACAGCGGCCCCGTCCTGTTTCCGAATGCCATCATACTAGCCCTCTCCCCGGAGGTTGAATTTTCGTCTGCGCGGGGACGCACGCCAGGAAATATGTGTGAGGTTGGCGATGCTGGCACTCTTGGCATTCCACTGTATCCAGAGGGAAGCAGAGCGGCTTGGATCGTCGACGGGCAGCAGCGCTCGCTGGCCTTGGCTGCGGCAAAGAACAAGCAGATCGCGGTGCCAGTCATCGGCTTTGTCTCTGATGAAGTCGCTACCCAGCGGGAGCAATTTATCTTGGTCAACAAGTCGAAGAAGCTGCCGACAGGGCTTATCGACGAATTGCTTCCCGAGGTGTCTGTTCAACTGCCTAGAAATCTTGCGGCGCGGCAGTTGCCCAGCGAACTCTGTAATGCGCTTAATAGCGATCCAAAGTCGCCGTTTCATGGTCTCATCAAACGAGAGTCCAATCCAAAAAATGGCGCGGGGATCGTGAGCGACAACGCCCTGATCGAAACGATGAAGGCGAGTCTAAGAACAACTGCCGGCGCACTGGGGCAGTTCAAGCACAATGGTGACGGCAACGACACTGCCGCTATGTATGCCACATTGGTCACATTCTGGTCGGCGGTGCGCGATACCTTTCCTGATGCATGGGGCAAGCCGCCGAAGGACAGTCGTCTCATGCACTCCGTGGGCATCCGGGCAATGGGTGCCTTAATGGACACAATCATGTTTCGCGCCGATGGCGTTGCAGACAAGGCTTTGGCCGTGAGGAACATCCTCGGCCGACTCGCCCCGCAATGTTGCTGGACGGCGGGGCGCTGGGAAGGTCTAGGTCTTGCATGGAACGAACTGCAGTCCACACCACAGCATATCAACAAACTGAGTGAGCATCTCATCCGGATAGAGCGCGAACTGGCGCGGGTGCCAGCATGAAATTCATCTTTGCTGATAGCCTAGACTATGTCGACCCTATGTTCGACTTTATCGCCGACCGCAGTTCGGCGGAGCGTCAGCCTTATTGGGATGACGCCTATCCTCACGAGATACTGGGCTACGCGCCCTATGACGGCGTTCTCGTGTCTCGTGGTATCGTGGGTGACCACCGGGTGAAGGGTAAATATACCGCGAGTCAGGCACGACGTTTTCATTTGGTTGGCGTCCGTAAATTTCTGCGGCTCGACAAGCCGGAGTTTGCCCATCTCGATATTTTCGGAGATTGCGGCGCATTCACGTATGTTCAAGAAGAACGCCCGCCTTATTCGCCGGGTGAGATGGTCGAATTCTATGACGAGTGTGGCTTCACGCACGGCTGCTCGGTCGATCATATCATTTTCGATTTTGACCCTGCCGGAAAGTCGTTCGGGGGCGGCTCTGAAGATGCCAAGATCCGGTTCGATATAACCTTGGAGAATGCAGAGGCATTCTTTCGCGAGACGAGGGCGATCAAGGCCGGTTTTACTCCGCTCGGCGTGGTGCAGGGATGGTCTCCTGGCAGCATGGCAGAGGCGGCTAGGCGCTTGGTGGCGATGGGGTACGATTATCTTGCTCTCGGCGGCATGGTCCCGCTCAAGTCCCCGGAAATTAAGCTTTGCTTGGAGGCGATTCGAGCGGCAGTGCCTTCGGCAACTCGGCTTCACATCCTAGGCTTCGCCAAAGCGGACGATATCGACAGCTTTCATAGCTTTGATATCGCCAGCTTCGATACGACCTCCCCGCTGATCCGTGCGTTCAAGGACGCCAAACAAAACTACTATCTGCCGGGTGAGGGGCTAGGTCTGCGATATTTCACTTCGATCCGCGTCCCGCAAGCGATCGAAAACCCGAAGCTACAGCGGGGCGTAAAAAAAGGTATATTCCGCGCAGAAGAGCTTATCCGTTTGGAGGCTCTCGCACTCGACTCGTTGCGGGCCTTCGATCGAGGCGAAGAGGGGCTCGAAGATGTGCTTCATAATGTCCTCGTCTACAGTGCTCCTCTCGTTGAGGAGAAGCCATACGAGGATTGTAAGGATAGTGTCATGCTGGCGCGACTCGCCCAAAGGTACCGCGCCACACTTGCCGAACGGCCATGGAGGCAATGCTCCTGCAAGATTTGCCAAGAAGCAGCGATCGACGTGATCATTTTCCGGGGCAGCAATCGCAATAAGCGGCGGGGGATTCACAACCTCGCTGTCTATCAAGACCACATTGAACGATTGGATCTAAAGCGTGCCGTCGACTGACTCTATTTCTTTCCTCGCAGTTCAGGCGAAGCAAAGCAGCGAGCACACCGTGCTGACGTTCGCGGCACGGGCGGCGGACGTCCTGCGTTTTGCATCGATCGATCGCATCGGCCGCGATGCTCAGGGTGAGTTGAGCGGCTTCCAGCGGCCGCAGGTGGCGGCGCATATCCGCGAAATCCGTGACTATCTCGAGAAGCCCGACGCGGTGCTCCCGAACCCTATCGTGGTGGCTTTCACGGACCGCACGAGCGTCGATAATCTCAAGAATGGGGCGGTGCGCCTCACGATCGATATGAGCCATGGCGTGCCCGGACTCGTCGTTGACGGCCAACAGCGCCTCACTGCGCTGTCCGAAATCGATCGGGATTTCCAGGTCTTCGTTTCGGCTCTTATCTGCCGCAACGAGGCCGAACTTCGCCGACAGTTCGTGCTGATCAACAACACCAAGCCGCTGCCGAAGTCGCTCATTTACGAACTCCTGCCGTCGGTCGACGATCTGCCTCCGCGGTTGAGCCGCCGATCGGTGGCCGCCGATCTAACGGCCCGCCTGAATTTCGAGCGTACGGCTCTGCAGGGGTACATCAAGCAGCACACCCAGCCAGACGGGATCATTGCCGATACTGTCGTGCAGAAGATCATAATGGAATCGCTCACGAACGGGGTCATGCGAGAACTTATTGACACTCCCCGTGGTCGCGATCGGTGCGTTCGGCTTGTCTCGAATTTCTTCGAGGCCGTGAAGAAGGTGTTCCCCGAAGCGTGGCACGGGCAGAAGCCTGCAACTTCGCGTCTCGTCCACGGGGCGGGTATCCAGGCGATGGGCGATGTAATGGAAGTACTGGCCGCCCGCACCGACGCAAAGTCTGTGGAAGACTTCCGCGAAGGACTCGAGTGCTTGAGGGGACGAACGGCCTGGACGGGCGGCGCGTGGGAAATCGGTGGCGAGGTTCGCCGGTGGAACAGCTTGCAGAACGTCAATCGCGATGTAGCTCTATTAAAGCATTATCTCGTGTCGATCGTGAAAGCGGACCTGAGGCAACGCGCGCGCGGCGCTTCGGCGTCCCCCTTCGAACAAACGGAGGGTGTCTGATGCCCTACGCCGTGAAGGAAATATTCAAGACGCTCCAAGGGGAGGGGGCTCAGTCTGGCCGCGCGGCGGTCTTCTGTCGCTTCGCGGGGTGCAATCTTTGGTCGGGACGTGAGGAGGACAGGGCGAGTGCGGCCTGCACTTTTTGCGATACTGACTTTGTAGGAATGGACGGAACTGGCGGAGGCCGGTTCGCTGACGCAAGGGCTTTGGCGGATGCAATCGAGCGTGAATGGGCGGGTTCTGCCTACAAACGGTACGTCGTGCTCACCGGCGGAGAGCCCCTTTTACAGGTTGATGACGCTCTCATAGCTTCGCTCCACCAACGGGGCTTCGAAATTGGCATTGAAACGAACGGTACGCTGCCCGCGCCAGAGGGAATCGACTGGATTTGTGTTAGTCCCAAAGAGCGAACTGAACTTATTTTAAGGACAGGTCATGAACTGAAGCTTGTCTACCCTCAGGCGGAGGCGAGACCTGAGCACTTTGCCGATCTTGAGTTCGAGCATTTCTTTCTGCAGCCTATGGACTCGCCGATGGCACCGGCCAACCTTGTGGCCGCCATCGGCTTCTGCACCGATAACCCACAATGGCGCCTTTCCATTCAGTCTCACAAGATGATCGGAATTCGCTGATGTTCGAACTGAGCAAGCAGTTTCGCTTCGATGCGGCCCATACGCTCGACCGTGTGATCGAGACCGAGTCCAGCCGACGCATCCATGGCCACAGCTACCGGGCAGAGGTGTTTGTCAGGGGGCAACCCGACCCCACGACCGGCATGGTCGTGGACCTAGGTTTGCTTCAGCGGACAATGGAAGACGCACGCGACGCTCTTGATCATCGGTTCCTAGACGATATCACCGACCTTGGTCCGGCGACGATGGAGAATCTCAGCCGGTGGATCTGGAATCGACTGTCGCCGGTCATCGGAAACCTCCACAAGGTCACGGTCTACCGTGACAGTAGCGGAGAGGCGTGTTCCTACTGGGGCGGTGAGGTGGTGGCGGCATGAGCGCAGACGGCGGCGCACTTGTTCTGTTCTCCGGCGGGCAGGACAGCGCTACGTGTTTGGCTTGGGCCCTCGATCGTTTCGACACCGTCGAGACGATCGGCTTTGACTATGGTCAGCGTCATCGGGTCGAACTTGAGGTCCGAGAGCGGCTTCGTGCCGGGATGATGGAGCTACAGCCTGGCTGGCGGACCAAACTCCGGGACGACCATATGATTGATCTCGCCGTGCTTGGGCAGATCAGTGACACCGCGCTCACGAGCGGTGTTGAGATTGCAATGGTAGCGAGCGGTCTACCAAACACCTTCGTTCCTGGACGGAATCTGCTATTCCTCACCTTTGCGGCTTCGGTCGCTTACCGTCGGGGCATCAAGCACATCGTAACAGGCGTGTGTGAGACGGACTATTCCGGTTATCCGGATTGCCGCGATGATACTATCAAGGCGTTGCAAGTCGCGCTCAACCTGGGGATGGACCAACGGTTCGTTCTGCACACGCCGTTGATGTGGATCGACAAGGCAGAAACATGGGCGCTTGCTGACTCACTAGGTGGGTCAGCCCTAGTAAATCTTGTGCGAGTAGAATCGCACACATGTTATCTGGGCGATCGGGGAACAACGCATGAGTGGGGTTCCGGCTGCGGTAGTTGCCCCGCATGCGATCTACGCCGGGCAGGCTGGCAAGAGTTCTGTGCCCGAAAAAATAAGGGGCTGATTTAGGTAAGGGTCTGGTGGAACGGTTTAGGTCAGCCCAAATGATCGAGGACCGCGCGCAAGATGCTAGCTGTTCCCTTGCCAGGCGCCCAGATCAGTTCCCTGCCGGCCAATGCATCTTTCACGCAGTAAAAGGCTTGGTGGCTACTACTCTTCCACGCGAAGACGAACAAGTCGGCAGCCTTGGCTAGGCTTCTGAGTTGCGCGGTGGCCACTAAGTCGGAATTCACCACGACCTTGCAACCTGGAAACAGTTCTTGGAGGGCTGCTTTCGCCCGGCCGCCAGCGGCTTCTGCCAGCGTATAGATGCCGATCATCTTACCCTCGAGGTTCGGCACAGTCGCGTCTGCGCCACCGGTGTCTTGCTCGCGCTTTAAAGCGCTGATTGCGTCCGATCCAACGTCGTAATCCTTCGCTAGCGTTTCTATCGGCAATAGGTCTGTTGGCATCAACCGGTGGGCAAAGCTCGTGGCTTGGCCAAGAACCAGCAGAAATAGCCTGAGTCTGGCGTCGCGTGCCTGATACGAGGGGCAGGGAAGGATCGCGAGTGCCTCACTTATGTCGAGACTCCACGACAGATAAGCATAGGAGCCGATCCTCTTCTGCACGTCTTCAAGATCGCTCAGTAGCGAAACGTAATCGGACGACGACAGTCCCTGCTCGATTAGTAGGGTTGCTAATTGTGCGAGTAGATCAAGGTCCGCTCGCGACAGCGAATCGTCCATTGCGATTAATAGAAAAAGCAACGAAGCAATTGGCTTTGCTGCCTGTGAAATCTCCGCTTCGTCGGGAAAGAAGCTTGCGAAGATCTGCGGGACTGCAGCCCGAGCAACCGAACCGGCCGCACCGTTGAGGCCGCCGATGATGTCAGTAAACCGCTGGGCTAGTTGTATGTTGTCCCTTATCTTGTGCGCATCCCAATTTGTCGGCGCCGATTGCACTTCGTGCTCGGCGGCAGCGAGATTGTGACCCGTCTGCAATTGCTCTGCCCATAGCATCCATGAGTTGACAGCGGCCTTGACGGTGGTTTCATCTTGCGCTGATGCAGCATCGTCGGTTAGCGCCCGTCCCAAGCTTTCGATCTTCGCTGCGACAGCGGGAGCTAAAGTGTCGACGAGAACCGGATCTGTGCCTTCCAGCAATGTAAGCAGGCGATCCCGAACTTCGTTGGTTCCAATCGTGCCCACGCAGGCCACTAATCTGCTGATGGTCTTCCTGCTTGGCGGCAGCCGCATGTAGAATTCGAATGCACGGTCAATCTGCCCGTCATCGAAGGCTTCGTCGGCTTCGTCCAACGTCGTGGTAGACGCGGGCTTGGACTCTGTGACAAGAGACGGCTCGAAAAGGGACGTGTCTGTTCCCGTTGGCAATAATGCTAGGAGAGAGGCGATGATCGCTGGGTCAGCGGTCGCTTGAAGCTGCTCGAACAGCATAAACGCTTTGACCACCCGCGGTGTAAGAATGCCCCGACGCGACGCAAACAGCTTGGGATAAGGCGTCGCGACATGGAGCGAGAAGGCTTCACGCAGCGCGGTCGGATCACCGACTGTCTCTACATCGTCGATGTAGGTGCGGTAGAGCGCCTCGATGAGGTCAGCGAGAATCTGCGGCGGAAGCGCAAGATCCGCGAGCGTCTTGATTAGCCAGTGATTGCGCGCGACATGCGGCCATAGGCCGAGGCCGGCGCTCAGCCGCACCTCAAGATATTTGAGGTTCTCCTCGTTGAGGCGGCCGGTCCGCTTCAACTCGACGATCAAGGCTTCCGCCTGTGTTTCGTCGCCAGCCAGAAGCGCGCGCTCGAAGTCTCCACGGATTGCTCCAACTGGGCGGACCTGCGCGCGCCTCATCCTCGGCCTACGTCCGAGCAGCGCGGCAAAATCGCTTAGGCGTCCAGCGATCGTCCGCATGGCTGCCGTATCGGGGCCAGTGAAGCGATAGACCATTCCGCCAAAGCGGTTGCGGAGCACCGCCGCCATTGGATCGGCAGCATCGCTTGGCACGCGGTCGAAGCGGCTTAGCCATGTTGGCCCAAGCCACGCGTTGAGTTCGTCTCCAAGTTCGTATCCACCGGCGGGGCCTAGCATGGTGGCATACCAGCCCGTAACCTGTCCGCCACGCACAAACGGAAAAACCAGCGGCGCATTGGTTTGCTGGGCTGCGAGATAGGCGAGCCAGTGCCGAACCTGGTCCGCCTGTTCTGTTGGCGCCGTCCCGTCGACTAGCGATGTCCAGCTAAGCTCGTTCGGAGATGCAAAAAAGCGATCCAGCCACTCCTGCTCATGCGCTGGCAGATGCTCGATCATGCGTCCGTACCCACATAGGATTCAAAATTGATCCGCGCTTCGGCAAGTGTCTTCGGCGTGGTGTCGTATACGACCATCTCGTCGTTCAGTTCGAGGCCATTATAGGTGAGGTTCATCGAGCCGGTGAGCAGACCTCGTTTGAGCAGCACGCCCTTGATGTGCAGATGCTGACGCCGGACGACGCACAACTTGTTGGTGAGGCCCGTTTCGTCGGCTGCCGTGGCGAGCCTATCGAGGAGAGGATCGTTGTGTTCATCCAGACTTGTCACGATACCGAGCGCAGTACCGCGCGCTATCACATCGGTCAGGACCTCAACCAATCTGATTTCGCGGTTGCCCCATTCCGGATTAATCGAACCGAAACCGCCTGCACGATTGTCGAACAGCACGACGTTGCTGATCCAAGGACTGACGAGCCAGGCGCGCTCTCCGCCGGGCGCGATGAGTTCGCCGAGAAACATCATCTGCAGAAGCTCGCGGATGAGGTTCTGGCTGGTTACAGCGCTCTTGAAGATCCTGCGTGTCTCGAAGCTCATTGCAGCGCCTCCGCGACATCGAGATCGACATGGAAGGCGTTTTCTACCCGCCGCACCGCTTGTACGCGGGCATAGACTGAGAGATAGGCCGACTGCACCGGGTTAGTGGCGAGAAAGCTCAGCGCGTTCGCCAGCAGCGAGGAAGCCGCCATCGGACAGACCAATGTTGCCGCTCCGACGTCGGCGAGACGATCGAGGCAGAGATCCTGCCAACCCTCGGCCTCAAGATCAATGAGCGCGGCATCCTCCGTCAGATGGGCGCGCAACAGCAGCGGATCAGGCAGCGGCAGATCGGCGAACGGCGAATAAGGCCGGAGGCCCGATTGCCGAATATGCGCGCCGCGAGGCCAAAGCAGCCCACAGATCACGCCGAAGCGCCACTGGTCCGGATTGACTGTCGGCGGATCAAGGCCGGCGAGGGCAAGCGCGGCATCGATGTCATCGGAGCGGGCGAGTCGATAGGCGAGCACGCGGGCATCCAGTTCGATGCCGAGCCGCGCCTCCTCGGCGTCCCACGACCGCACCGCGTCGAGGAAGAAGGCGTCGCTGTCGCTGCTCGATCCGGGCCGGAGGATGCGGTTGGCGAGTGCAACGATGAACGCGTGAAAGGTGACGAAGCCTTCCTCCGCGAGCGTGTGACGCAACTCGGTGAAACGCACATGGCTCTCCTCCGCGCCCGATGCATGCCGGAATATGCGCGTCGCTGTGGGCAGCGGATCGTCGCTGTCGCCCTCGACGACTGCAGCGAGGAAGCGACCAAGCTGATAATCGCTGAGCGAGAAGTCATTGTCGCGCAGCGCCGCCGTCATCAGGCTGAAGAATCGCCGCGGATCCTCGACATACTGACGCTGCGCCTCTTCGATCTGCCCATTGCCGCCCGGCGCCATCTCGCTGATCCAGATCTCGCCAGCCGGCATGCCGGCGAGCACGTCATCCTCTTCGCGCGGACCCGCCGTCGTATCGAGAACGAGACTATCGCTGTCGATCTGCGGACACAGGCTGGAAATGGCGCTGAGTGCCGCCGCGCCGACGGTCGCAGCGTATCGCTCGCGCAGCCAAGGTTCCCAGCCTGCGTCGATCGGCGTCCAAAGGACCGCAGCGAGGTTAAACAGGCCGGCCACCACTTGCCGATCGGCGAGGAAGCTGGCCAGATCCTGGCGCAACTTGTCCTGCTGGTTGCCCTGGGCGTTGGCATCATCGACGATGGCCGACTGAAACAGGATGTTGAGCGTCTGGTCTAGGTTGAGTGCGGCGTTGCCGTCGGCTAGCCGTGCGGCCGCCTCCCGCAAGGAGATTCCATGTGCCATCGCTTCGTTGCTGAGGGCCGCGAGCATTAAATGCGCGAGCCACTCGCGTGCGAACGGATTGTCCACACGTTCAGCAAGCGGCCCGTGCAACGCTTGATGGTGGAAGCGTGCCGTGCGCATTGCCCGATAGCGCGGGTCCCATTCCGCTCCGAGGCTGGACCACAAGGCATCCGGAAATCGCAGGCGGATGCACATCGCATCAACCGCGAGACTGAAACCGAGAGCGACCGCTTCGCCGCCGACCTCGAAGTGGAACTTCTTGGCAAGCGATCCGCCGTCACGGAAGCGAATACCCGCGTCGCTTCCAAGCGCCATCCGGCGGACCTCGATCGGGCTCAGACCTTCGTGCGAATAGAACCGCACCTCCTCGATCAGGGGTGTCCAGGGGCTGCCACGCGGCGGGTCGAGCACCATGCCATGACCGCGCGCGACAATCTGACTGCGCCAGCGGATTCGGGCGTTGGACGTGTCGACCACGGTGCCCGGCGGTGGCTGAACCTCGAGCACGCGTGGCCGATAAACGGTCACCTGCTGCACCGTCCTGGCACCATGGATACGCCAGTCGCCGAGCCGATCCAGGCGGGTGAAGGGTTCGAGTGGCACGGCCTGTTCTGGATTCTGATCGAGGGCCGGACATACCCAGTGCCGCTCGAACGCATGGCTGATGCCGTATCGCCGGGAGACGCGGCCCGGAGCAAACTCGCGTATCGCATGCGCGATCGGCATCACGGCCCGATCGGGCGTCGCTTGGCCTGGTTGCGGCAAAATGATCTCAACCTCGGGCAGGTTGAGATCGCTGAACAAGTTGGCCGGTGCGAACTCGGGCAAGGGCGAGTTGAATACCTTATAATCATTACCCGGTTGGCCCCGCGCGCTCCAGTTGCTTTCAAGGCGCCGGAGCGCAGTGGGGAGTACTTGGGTCATCAGTGGCCGGGGGTGGTCCCATAGCAATGGCAGGACAGCGCTTTCATCAATCTTCAATGCCGAAGCAAGGTAGGACGTATAGCGGTCGAGTTCGGCCGGAATGGTAAGGATGCGGTGGATCAAGCCGGCTAACGCCGTCTGACGCGACCGTTCGTAGTTACTGTCTGCACTTCTTGACAGATCCACCCACACACTTCCCTGGCGTGAGGAGCCCAGTATCAGGCTTAGGTAGTCAAGCGTCGCATAGACTGCCTGTATGCGCATCACATAGCGGTTGCCGATCGGCAATGTGCGCAACGGTAACTCGGGATCGAACAGCAGATCGTATCCCTGATAGGCGAGACGATCCCGGCCATAGTCTGATAGCACTGCGACAGTCCACGGACGCATCCGGGGTGATCGCCCGGCGCGGCCTTTGCGCTGCAGGAATTGCGCGACGTCGCGGGGGGCCTTGTGCTGGATAACCGCGCCGACGCGGGGATCGTTGAACCCGACCTCGAGCGATGCTGTTGCGACGATGACGTCAAGATTGTTGCCGACACCCGGGTCCATCGACATCACCCGCCCGACTGACTTGCGGTCCTGTGGCTGGAGGCTATGGCCGATCTCGACAACGGCTTTCCAATCCTGGCCATGCAGTTTGCGATGCTGGACGGGCAGCGGTCGACGCAGCGATGCGAGTCCGCCATCTGGCTTGTTCGCTAGGTCAGGTACGCCACTGCTGCGCCGACCCTCTGCATCGAGCATCGCGAAGTACATGCGGTTCGTGACGTCGATATCGTCGGTGAATAGGAACACACGTTCGCCGATGATGCCCCGGCTCTTGCGTTCATCCGGCGCGTCGAGAAGCCGGGACAGCAGCATCCCCGTCTGGATCGTCGTCGACAGCAAGGCTGTACGCGATACGGGATCACCGCGCAGCGCGAGCAGATATTCAGCGCCCTCAGCGATCATATCACTGTTCGAGGGCGCGATCTCGACCGACGCCTGCTCGTATAAGCCCGTCAATTGCGCGAAGAATCGCCCGCCGTCCTTGAGCGTGGCCGACAGACCGACAAAGCTAACGTTGCGCCGCAGAAGTCGCCGCCAGCGGCGCAAGAGGAAAGCTACCTGCGCACCGGAACTGCCGGCATAGGTGTGGACCTCGTCCAGCATCATCATCTCCACTGGCCGCTGGGCACGTTCACCGATCCCGAACAGATGCCGGACGCGGTCGTCCCCCATGCGCTGGTTGAGCATCTCGGTAGTGGTGAACAAGATATCCGGCGCTTCACGCTGTAGCCGGTCGCGGGTGAGGATGATCTCGTCGCTCTCGATCATGGTGGAACATTCGAGACATTCAAGCCGCTCGTGCCCGGCGCGCCGGTCGGCATCGCGCCACGCCATGTCGCCGTCGCAGTCCGGCGTGGGACAGCGAAGATACTCGCAGATGAGACCGGCCGATGTTTGCCGCCAGCCGCTGCGCGCCTCGTGTGCCTTCTCGGCTGACTGGGGCGTCGGACCGAAGAAGGTGCCAATCAGGATCTTTCTGCGTCCGCGCCTCGCGAGCAGCGCATCGAGGCGACGCGTCTGGTCATAGACCTCGGCGAACTGATCCTTCAACAGTTCGTTGCGCGGATAAAGCGCGAGGACTTTGACCCACCGGTCGCCCATTGCGTCACGCTGGATATGCGACGCCACTCGTGAGAGCGCCGGGAGATAGAAGGCCAAGGTCTTGCCACTGCCGGTGCCGGCGCTGACCAGTGTCGCTGTCGATTGCGAGCCCTCGAAGCCTCCCAGAATTCGCGCAGCCGCAGCGACCTGAAAGCCTGCAAGTGCGAATCGCGAACCATAGCTTTCGACAAGTGCCGACAGCGCGGAGCGTGCGGTCTGATCCGGCGTTGCTGACGCAATGGTGGCCAGCGCCATTGCAGCGTCAATCTCGCGCCGCGGATAGCGGCGGCGGCGCCAAATGAAGCGGAAGTCGGCAACGAGGGTTGGCGCGGTCTGCCAACCAATCGGGCCGCGATGCTGCGGAAACAGTTGGCGCAGTCGGAACAGAAGCCGAACGCCTTCCGCCATCCGCGACCGGTAGTGCGAGCCCGCCTCCTCGCCAATATCGAACAACAAGGCACGATCGATCAGCGTAGCGATGACCTGACCGGCACCGGTAAAGGAGACCCTACCGTCCATTCTCGGATCGTCGAGCAGCGCATCGATAATGCCGTGCAACTCGCCCGCCGAGACATGGCCGTCGACCAGACCCCATGTCAGGAGCTTGGCCTCACGTTGCTCGATCTCATCCAGTGCGGCGAGAAGTAGGGCTTCATCGTCTTCCATCTGCACTCCGTGGCACGATACGGTAATTGTCGAAGGCATCGTTCTCGTTGAGCCATTTGAGAACCGCATCGGTCAGCAGATCGAGCTTCGCTCCCCCGATCTGGATGGCCTCGAGGAAGCGCTTCACATCAGTCGGAACGTCGAAGTCGAACGTCTTCGCCGTCTCGGTCAACTGTGCCGCCAGCGCCTTGACGCGTTCGATCGCTGCCCGGTCTCCAGGGAGCTTATCGAATTCGGCACGAAACGCCTGGTGGAGTTGCTCATAGGTCTTGAACGCGGCATTGTTCGCTGGCGTAAAGGCGATGCGGCCTTTTACTAGAGTTGGCGCCTCGCCGGTGAACACGGTTTGCCGATATCCCTTCCAGCCTCGCACGACCGAAGCGGAGACGTCGGCGGAAGCCGCCTTCATTTCCTTCAGTAGATTGGCCCAGCCGCTTCCCTTCTTGAGCGCGGCAGCCTTTCGCTCCCCGGTAAATCGCTCGAGGAGCGCCGCGGCGCGCTTACGCGCCGTCCCAAGTGTGGGCGGCTCGGGCGTTTCGATTCCGGACCCCATCAGCAGGGCGCGTTGATCGAGGGCGCGGCTGAGTTCGGCCGCCGGCGGCGCGAGGTCTGAGCGCAGGTCCTCGAGCCGCCCTGTTTCCTCAACATTCGCACCAAGCCGATCGAGCGCAACCAGCCGTTCGCGAAGCGCCCTGGCACGAACAGGAAGCGATGCGCTCATAGAGTTGCCTTCTCTGCCACGGGTGGCGTTGCGCTTACGCCCTCGAGCAGCCTGGTGATCTCCGCCGCAACAGCGTCGGGGTTCGATTGGCCCCGAACCGCCTCCTGCTGGGTGACTCGCGGCTCCGCCTGGGACACTATGGCATTGGCGGTGATCAGGAACGACATGGTGCGCTGGATTAATCCGAGGTCGAGCGATCCAAGCGCATTGAGCAACTTCGGGACTTGCTCACGATCCGCTTCGTCGACGATTGTCGCCGTCTTATCCACCAACTCGACGAAGCGGCTGGTCTGGAATTCCGTCAGGCGAATCTCGAACTCGCTGAGCTTGATCGCGACATTGGCGGGCCAGCAGTTTGTCTTCTGCAGCAAGGGGATGATCTCCCGCAGGTCGGCAACGAAAGAGCCCTTGTCGATGCGTTCGTCCACATAATCGGCGATCTCGTTGCGGAAGGCACGGAGCTTGGCGATGACCACCTGCAGCCTCCCCCAAATGCGTGCGTCGGTCATGGTCGGGATGAAGGGCCGCACCTCGTCGGGTAACCCTTCTGGAAGCCCTGACGGCGGGTCGCCGGTAAGCGCGTCGAGTAGCCGGGGGCTGTCGACCGCGAAGGGCTTGCTGCCGATCCCCTGGAAGCTGGCGCTGCGGTCGAGCAGCAGTCCCTGCAAGATCGTGCGCACGCTCCGGCCGTTGACCGACCCCGTCGCCTGGGCGCGCAACTGATCCCATCCTTCTTCGAATGCTTGCGTCTCGACCTGCGGCGGCGACCCGAAGAGCCCGCGCAAAAGCGGTTCGGCCCCGCCCAGACGAACCGGAGGCGACAGGCCGACAATGCGCGATTGGTTAAGTAGGGCGCGGCCGATCACTGCGGTCTGCGCATTTGCTTCCGCGACGAGTTTCGGGATCAACTGAGCGAGCAGACGATCGATGATGGCAGCACTCGCGACATAGTCGATATCTGCTTCAGAGTAATTCCAGCGATGACCGTTGAAGCTGAACCTCAGTGCGCCGAGAAAGCCTTCGCGAAGCGTCCCATCCTCGTCCTCGTGACTCTCGCAAACGATGAGGATGCGCCCGCCAACCGGATTGTTGCGGACTCCGGCGATCCAGAGTGAGCGGGCGTCAATGACTTGATCGGGAATACGCAGCACCGGCCAATTGATGGCGCCCTTCAGCATATCCCCTAAGGCGTTCCGAAGCGCGCGCGCATCGGCCTGAACAAGTTCTGTTCCACTGGCCCAAGCATCGAGTTTCTTCGACCACGCGGCGATCTTCGGGTCCTGTTCGGCCGCAACTGGTGGCTGCGGCGGCGCTGGAGGAGCGTTTCCGCCGCGCGTCGGCCCAGCAGGTCGGATTGGTGGTTTCTGTGCGGGTACGAACCCCACGTTGGCGAGTTCGGCCGGCGTCGGCAGCGAAAAAGTCGAGAAAATTGCTGGCGGCACATGGGCAAGCGCGGCCTGATCCGCCGCATTGCCGGCCCAGACGGCCAGCGCGGAAGCCATGCGCCGCTTGACGGGTTCGGGCTGACTTGCCTGTCGGATCAACCCCGCGAGATAGACATTCGGGCGCAGTCCGTGGAATTCAGGCGGCGGGAAATTCCCGCTGACGAACGTGCCCCGCATGAGCAGCGGGCGGCGGAGGATCTCGTTGATCACCCGGCGCGGGTTGAAGACCAGCCGGTTTGCCTCCGTCAGATGCCGCTGGACGAGTTGCTCGATCGCCAGGCGGTTGAACGGAAACAGTGCATGTCCGCGCATGGAGAAGCCGAAGGCGATCAGCGCTTCAGCTTCCTCGTCGCTTTGCTCTCCGTCCTGCCAGGCGGGCAACCAGCCAGTAAGCTCGTCGTCGGCACTGCGGCGGTCGAAGCGTTTGCGCAGACCGTCTTCACCCCAGCGGGCCGCATTCAGATAGGCGCCGACCATTTCGATCACGGCGGCCCCGATTTCATCGTCGCTCTGCTCGCGGTGGCCGACCACCCAGACGCGTTGCGCCCGGGTCAGGATCGTGTCGCGCGAGGCGAGATAGCCGTCGGTGAGCGCGAGCGCCGTGCGCATTGTGGCGCGCACCTTCTTACCGTCATGGGTACCTTCCTGCACGCAAACCTTGAGCAGCACATCCTGAATGCCCGAGAGTGCGGCGAAATCCTCGACCAGCAGGACCAAGTCCATACCGTCTTTGAGTAGGATTTCGCGGATCCCGAGGATGATGTCCTGCAGGGTAATGCCTCCGGTGCTCTGCTCGAGTTGGAAGACATTGCCGATGGCCGTGTCGACGATCGTGTTGAGAAGGTCGGCAGCGGCTTGCCGGCGACGCACGTCCAGGACGGCAAGCTGAGTCTGATAATAGGTCTTTACCGGCAGCGCCGCTTCGTTGAGATCGATCGCGTCGGGCAGAAGCAGATCCTCGGCGAAGAATTGCGATTGGGTCTCATTTCCTTCCGCACCGTCTTCCCGGCCTTGCAGTGCGCGCGCCAAGACCCGAGCGAGGATGGTTTCGTCGAAATAGTCTTTGAGCGCCGCGTCCCCGAACAGCTTCGGCAGCATCTGGGCATGACCGATCAGCGGCCGCAACTCCGCCGCCCGGTCTTTATGTTCGCGCGCCTCGAGTCGCAGCGCTTCAACTCGGCTCGCCAGCGTATTTTCGATCTGCGCGCGGAACAGCACCACGGCCTTGCGCTTATCGATCTCCGCGACCGCGCGTGCCAGTTCCGATCGCGACTTTTCGAAGCGCGAATCGCCTTCTAGCGGCTCAAGGATGAGTTCGACAACGCGTCGGAGACTTGCGCTCTTGGGTATACGGATGATGTGGAGACGCTCGCGTTTGGCCGAGCGCTGAAGTTGCGCGTCGAGCCAGCGAATGATGTGCGACTTGCCGACCCCCGAAGGGCCGGTGATCGGAAACAGCAGATATCCGCCCGGTACGTCGTCGGAAAGAAAAGCATCGAGCAGTTCCTGCTCGGATGCTGGGGCTTCGATGTTCGTACCGGCATTGCGCGTCGTGAGCAGAGCCGGTTGATGAATCGCCAGCAAAACCGACACATCGGCAGTTTCGGCCTCGTTCTTGATGCAGGCGTTGACCTCGTCAGTTTCCGGCCAATATCTCTCAAGCATCAGCGCGCTTTTCCTGCTTGCGTCAGGGCCACATGCGACACGTCCCGCCAGGTCCGTGCATTGGTGCCGGTGAGCGACACGACGCCTTCGGTATCGCTTTTGCTCAAAAGCGTGATGAACCCTTCCCGATCGAGGCGCTGGATCGCCCGCGACAATGACGAGGATATGAGGCCAGCACGCAGGCGGGGCCAGGCGCTCTCCTTCAATGCGGCCTCGACCTGGACACGATAGGCGCCCCCGTCGAAGACCGGCAACACCCCCGCCGCCCGTTCCACGAAGGCGGGGGCAGGCAATTCCCGGTTTGAGCCGAATATGTCGGGAAGCGTCTCGCGCAGCGCCTGCGTCGGATCGACGACCCACTGCACGCCGTCGCGGGCGAACCCCAGATACAGCATCCAGGTTTTGAGGCCGTTCCAGCGGGTATTGTTCTGGGCAATCTTCTGCGCGCTGCTGTCGATCAGTTGGTGCCCCTCCATTTCAGCCAGACGGTCAGAATTGACGTCGAGCGTGTAGACGTCCTGGGCGAGCATCCACGCCACGCCGCGCGACAGGTCCGCGCTCTTGGCGCCCTCGCTTTCCCAGAAACGCGCGTTGTTCGCAGGCGACAACGCGATGGTCCTCGCCACCTTCGGCAGGCGCGTTTCCGCTTCGTCGGCGTTCTTGCCAAGCGCGGAGCGGTAGGAGGCGGCGATGATAATGGACCCGTTTTCCTCGCCGAACAGGCCAAGTTCAGTCCAGCGGTTCAGCGTTCTCGTCAACTGGCTGGTGTCGAAGGCGCCGGCCGCTCCGCCGCAGGCAAGGATCAGATCATCGCGGCCCTTTGGACCAAAGCGGATGAGCACCCGAACCAGCACGATCAGCACGTTGAACAGCCCGTCACTGGCTTGATTGAGGATACTCACAGACGCGCTCCGAGCTTGAATTGATCGACCGCCAGCACGTTGGAGCCGGTGTCGGCAATGCGGCGCGCGAAGTTCCAGGGATCCGGCGTCGACGCCGACGCCATGATGACATGCAACGGCCGCCTCATGGTGAACAGATGTTTCGGCAACGTCGTGCCCGGCGGAGCAGTCCAAAGCGTGACCCGCGGAAGCTCATAGGACGACGGACGAATCGTTTCTTCCTCAAGTGTCTGCAGCAGCAGCACATGATCGTCGCTCTGCTTATGCAGGCCCGCCAGTGCCGGATTGCGTTGTCGAAACGCCGCAGAGGTCGCGATCTCGCGCACGCCGAACATGGCGACAAAATCACGTAGTAAGTCGATAAGCGCCATATCATCGACCGGTTCATCGACTGGCAGAATGATCGGTTGAGCCAGATCAAGCTGCGGGAAGCTACCGGCAAACAGGCTGAGGTCGAATGTGCCGACCTGTTCGATGCCATAGGCAGGAGGTGCCGGATAATCGATGTTGGCTGTTCCCGCACGACGGTCCGCCGAGCACCCCCCGCAGGCCCTCGATACGATTACGGAACGTCCTGGGGCGTTGCTCCGGTACAGATGGTCGAGCAACAGCGAAACCTCCTCCGAACCGTTCAGTAGCTTGTCGAGGAGTGCTCGATTCACGGTCGCTGCATCAAACGCGCGCTGCCGTTCCCGGTCGATCAGCGCTTCGAACCGTTCGCGGCTCAGATGCCCCAACTCCGACAGGCCGACGACAGTGCGCTGGAAATAGCCCGACCAATGCTCATCGCTGCGGATCTCGAACGCCGCTTCACTCTCCTCCTCTTGCTGCGCGATGCGGGCCGGTGGCTGCGATTCAAGGCCAAGCAGGCCGGCTCGCGCCATCATGATCAGCGTGCGCATGTTCCACGACTGGTTATAGTCTGACTGCTGCCGTAGCCGCGGAGGTACGACCGCCAAGTCCACTTCCAGCAACTGTCCGATTGTATCGAGTTGTTTGCTGCTGGCGTACATCGTCGACCATCGCTCGAAGGCAAGATCGTCGCTGATCAGGGAAGGCGAGGCGATCGAGTTCGCTATCTCCTGGTCTTCACGCGAATAGATTAGGAACGATGCCGAGGGACAGCCGTCACGGCCGCCGCGCCCTACTTCCTGATAGAAGCGATCGAGCGTTTCGGGCACGGCGGCATGGATGACGGTGCGCACGTCGCGCTTGTCGATGCCCACTCCGAAGGCCGAGGTGGCGACGATCCCATCGAGGCGGTTTTTGGACCATTGGTCGATGATGCGACGCCGATCTGCATCGGCGGTTTCGCCATGAAAGCAGTCGATCCGCGCATAGCCGTTGCCCCGCAGCAGTCTCACCCATCGCGTCGCGTCGTTGCGCTTGGTCGCGTAGAGGATGAATGGCCGCGGTGCGTGCCTCAGGAGTTCGAGGACTTTCCGATCCTTCGCGTTGGGATCATCCTCGCGGTGCACCCAATATTGCGGCTCTGGCCGAAGATGGACCGAGGCGACCACCTGGAGAGTGCGTGCCGGGCCGAACAGCGCATCGAGTGTTTCCATCGTATCGGGCGTAAGCGTCGCCGACATCAGGAGCGTCCTGAAGCGGCGGGCGGCGGCGCACGCGTCCAGCAACCCGCGCCGCACACCGGCGAGCATTTGAAAGGCAGGACGAAAACCGTCGCCCCACTGGCTGACCAGATGAGCCTCGTCGATGATGAGGTAAGAGAGCAGTCCAGCGCTGGCCGCATCGTAGAGTGAGGGCAGCAGCGCGCCTGTCACGGCCTCGGGCGAACAGTAGAGGATGCCTTGGCGACCCTCGCGAATCGCAGCCTTGATTCCGACGCGCTCCTCCGCGCCAAGGCCGGCGTGCCAGGCAAGCGCGGGCACCTCACGGCGGGGAAAGCGGCGCTTGAGCATCTGCCGCATTTGCCGCGCCTGATCGAGTGCCAGCGCAGTGGTCGGCACGACACACAGCGATAAACCGCCTTCGACCCCACGCGTAAGCACAGGGGCCTGGGCAACGAAGCTCTTGCCCGACCCGGTCGGCAATGCGACGACGAGCGTCTCTCCGGCCGGCAGCAAGAAGGCGCTTCGCACGGCTTCGCGTTGCCCGGGCGACACATAGCTGTCGAAGCCGCTCGCCTCACCGAGAAACGGATCGATCGGCCGCTGCCAGTCGAGCCGGACGTTCCGCTCCGCGAAGATATCCTCGAAGACCGGATTATCGCTCTCTTCCAGCCATTCCGGGCGCCAGGGCCGCGCTTCGATCAGGAAATATCCGTTCGCTTCGCTGTGTGCTCGAACGCCGAAATTTGCCCAATCACGCCGGCTCGGCCAACCGACACCCGACGAAATCCGCAACTGGGCCTGTTGGCCCGCCTGCAACGATTGTCGGCGCAGCACATGCCGAAAGAGCCCCATCGTGTCCTGCGGACAGTGCAGCCGCCCCGTCGCTTGCGACGCCAGAAGGACCTGGGTCAGCCGGTCGAAAATGCCATCTGTGGCCGGCGTCTCCGCCTCGAGCTTGGTGAGGTCGAGCAACGCGTCCTGCAGACCGCCGAAATCATGCACTGCCATCAGATGCTGCCTGAGATACGATCAGTCGCCGATCGGCTTGATGAAATGAAGACGGTGCCGATCGTATCGAGCCGGACGCGCGGCGCGTTGATCCCGGCGCGCAGCGCCGCGGCGAACTGCTCCTCGAAAGCGAGCTCGGCGCCTTCCACTTCGGTCGCACCGGAGCGGGCCCTCGCGCGCAATTGCCCAAGGCGCCCATGATCGATCTGGGCCGCGCGCTGCTCTGCCCGACCAAGGCTCGCGATCAGTTCGGAATCGGCACGAAGCACGTTCTCTGCCGTCGCTCGGGCCTTGCCGCAAAGCTCTCCCCAATAGGCAAGTTCCGGGAACTGCAATTGCAGCAGACGCGGCCATCGCCTGGCGTTGAGGTTGAGATCGACGGCCCCGCTACGATCCGGTTCGATGCTGTAAGGTCGGCCCAAGCGCGCCACCAGTTCCTTGTCGCGCACAGGCGCCAACTCGCGGTCGAGCCAAATTGTGCGATAGAAAGGCGCAAGCGCCATGTCGCCGCGCCGACGGACGGCCGCTCGGGCCGCACTCGTGTTGCGCTTGTGGGTGGAGAGCACGCCGACCGCCGCAGCGGTATCGGCCTCCAAAACGAAATCGAAGCGAAAGTAGAATTCGGCGAGCGGGTCGCCGACATGGTCCGGCGCGAAACGCCACATTGCGAACGAGCGGCCCCGGTCGTCGGCTTCCGTGAGCGCGGTCAGACCGCTGATCAAGGCATCGCCGTAACGGAGGAGGCCTACGCCGGCCGCGCGCGCCGCCCGATTGAGCGCGGTCCGCCTGCGGTAGGTATAGGGAATGGTCCGGATCGTCCGCGCGAGCCTCAGCCCGAGTTGCAGATCGAGCGCTTCCGCACACTGCGCCATGAAGGCGGGCAGCGGAATGAGCGTATGCCGGTTCGACGTCGAATAGATGTAGCGGAAGGGGGCCGCCGCGCCTGCGGTCGCAACCAGCCGCGCCTCTTCGGCGCGACCGAACTGCAGCGTCTGCTCGAGCCAGATCGCCGTGTCGCTGGCGAGCGACTGCCAATCTTCGTCCACCTCCGAAAGCTCGTCGACCAGATCGGTCGAAGGAGTCCCGAGCGCATCAAGTGCATCCTGTTGGTCGATCGATTTGATCTCGCGCTCAATGAGACCTTGCTCGCCGGCGCTGGTCGCCGTCAGATCGATGAGGGCTTCCGCACCATCGGTGAAGAGCGCCCTCGCGATGTCGCGTACCGTCTGCTCAATCAGATATTGAAGGCTCGCAACCGACCGGTCAAAAACCTTGAGGGCCGTGTTGAGGTAGTCGACCCAGGCCAATTCCAACGGATCGTCCTCGCACGCTAGTACGAGCGAGCGCACCGCTTCGCCCGATCCGTAGCGATCCGCCCGGCCGAGCCGCTGCTCGATCCGGTTCGGGTTGAGCGGCACGTCATAATGGACAACCACCTTCTTTCCGCCCTGCAGGTTGAGGCCTTCCTCGGCGCGGCGGTCGCACACCAGCACGGGATGATCGGCGGCTCCGGCGAACTTTGTCCACGCATCGTCCTCGGGATCGTGCCGATCGAGCGTAATCCCAAGCTCATCCTGGATACGCTTCGCGAGCGCATCGGCGGTCTTCGCATCGGAGCAAAAGATCACGCACTGCGCTTGGTTGCGTATGAGTGGCGCGATCGCGTCGAGCAGTGCGTCCGCGCGGTCGTCGAATAGGCCGGCCCGGCCGAGGCAGCGGTTGATCGCCGCAAAGCGTTCGGGATCGCCGATCATCGCCGTCTGGCGAGCAAGAAACCCGATCATCCCCGGACCGGAGTTCGGATATTGCGAAGCACGGTCGAGCACCTGCCAGAATGCCCGTACGCGGTCGCTCCAAAGCTTCTCTGAACCTGCCGCGTCGAGCTTGTTCGCCTCATCGAACCGCCAGTCATCGATGGCCGCGGTCAGAACAGCGCGGTCGCTACTGCGATATCGGACGATCTCGGCGCCGGATCGGTCCGGCGTCAGCCCGCCGATGCTCCGCCGGCGGTGGCGCAGGATGCGACGGTGCAGCCGGTAGACTTCGCTTAGATGGGTGCGTAATCGTCCGATCGCTTCGACAAGAGCAGGATCGTCCTGCTCGGGCATCGTCTCGATGACATTGCGCAGTTGTTCTGCGTGTTCCTGCAGTAATTCGTCATCGGGAAAGAGGGTTGCCAACTGGTCGATCGTATAGTCGAGGTACAATGCATTTTCCGGCGTCAGACCGGCAACGATCTCCGCCAGCGCCTGACGGCTTTCGATCTTGCGACGGAACGCGCCCTCACTGCTAAGCGGATAGGTGGCAGGGTCGAGCAGGTGCAGCATCTCGAGAAAGCCGCGCTCGTTATGCAGTGCTGGCGTTGCGGACAAAAGCAGGACCCGATCGATCGCCGGGGCGGCGGCGGCGATGTCGGCATAGATTCCAGTGATGCCACCCGTTAATCGTTTGGTTAGATGGTGGGCTTCGTCGATGACCAGCATCGTCGCTTTGGGCAGGAGCGAGCGTATGCTGTCGTCATGATCAAGGGCGACTACGTGGATGCTTTGATCGAGGCATCGCCCGAGAAAGAACCGGCTTTCAAGCTCGTTTCGCCACTGGCCGACCAGCGCAGGAGGCACGATCACGAGAATGTTGCATTCCTGCCGTGTGTCCAGGACGCACTGCCGGATGAGCATGCCTGCCTCGATTGTCTTGCCGAGTCCCACTTCATCGGCGAGAAGATAACGCTGCACCGGATCCTGAAGGATACGCCGCACCACCTCGATCTGGTGCGCCTCGAGTTCGACTGCCGACGCCAGGAGTGCCGACATTCCTATTGATGCCGCACGCTGGCGGGTCTGCGAACGGACAAAGGCGCTCCGGCCATCGGAAAAGCGCGGACTCTCATTTATCTGGTTGGCGAGATATGGTGTAGGGTCCTCGATCGGGTTCGCCCAGCGGACGAACACCACGCTGACCTCCAAATACTTTGTCTTGTGATTGGGAAACTGAATTAACTGGCGGTCGCCATGATCGTCGAGAAGTCTGCCAATCTCCCAAGCGCCTGCTGCCTCGTCGAAATGATAAACGCGGGTCTGCTGGGCGAGGAATACGCGCTCAACTAGATTACTATTGAGCTTGCAGGTAACTGGTTCAGAAGTGGGCATGTCAAAGTATTCAACAGTGCAGTAATCTCCTGAATAGTCGATCTGCTTTCCTATACCCCACGTTGCCGGCTCGCCTGCGAGTGCCCTGACGAACACCTTTCCCCCCAAACCAATAAGCCCGACCGTAACAAAATGTCTATTCGGGAACTCCGTCAACCCTTATTAGAGTTGACCCTGCTGTCAACGTGCGGCTTGGGTTTTCTGAAGGATGCCCCTTATATGGTCAATGACGATCACGCGAGGGAGGGCGGCTGTCTGACTGCCTCCAGAAGATAGAATTCCTGTCATTTTTTCTCGTTCCAGGGGTAAGAATCCAGGCAATGATGCCAGATGCCCCATCGCTCATAATCTTCTTTACGAGTTTCCTGGAGAGTGATATATTATTTCAAATCAAGGACAGATTCGCTATCGACATCACAAGCTCGGATAGCCAGTGGATGCGGCTTGAATTGAAAGCCCTGCTGGGCCTCGAGGTAGGCAGTCTCCATTCGAAGTGACGTGTAAAGGGTAGGTGTGCCGGCCGGATTGAACCGACCTCCATGAAGCGCCGCACCATCGCCTGATAATGGAGTGAAAGACCAGCGGGGATTATGAGCCCGGAATACCCGGCCGGTAAACCTCACGCGTAACCGCCGATCGCAATCCGATCCAGGTAGCGCCGGACAGCATCGGCGCGTCCCTCCCGGACGAGCGCCTCGGCAGTCTGATCACCGAAGGAGGGCAGGGGTTGTGACCGGTACCATGCGAAAGCCTGTTGGGCTGAGCCCGCCCATGGCCGGACGCGATTGAGGATCTCGACCATGTCGCGCAGCCTCGCCTGCGTGGCGGGGCGGCCGAGGCGGGCGCTTTTGGAGACGGCGTCACGCGACAGGCCCAGCGTGGCGGCCAGTTCACCCCTCGTGATGTGCAGCATATTGCTCAGCCGTTCCGCCGCGATCAGCCCTGACGGATCGAAGGCGTCGGAGAGGAATGTGGTCTCAGACATGCCCGAGTGCCTCATATATTGACCACGACATAGGATCATATATGGGGCGGGTTGCCTGTGACAAGGATTCCCATTGAATATGCCCATGCGCTTGGCATGGTGACTCTGTCATGCAGCGAGACGGGGTATCTCGCGGTCCACCAATCGCAAGTATCGTTGGTTGTCTTCCCCCGCAACCACCGATTCCCACATTGACGTTTTTGCAAGTCCTTTCAAGGACTTGCCGGACTTTGTGTCCCTCTGATTCACGAACCTCAGCAGCGTTCCCAGCTCGCCATAGAGCGTCGCGAAGATATCGCCGCGCTTGTCGCCGGGTGAGAGAACGATCTTTTCCACCAGCGCGCGGACCGCCTCGGACGCCTCGGCACGGTCTTCCGGCTGGTTCAGGCTCTCGGTCAGACGCTCCACCTTCTTCTTGAACATCGCCGCGACATTCGGGTGAATGTCCAGGGTATCTTCCAGTTCTGAGGAGAGCAGGGCGTTCAGGTCAACCTCGCGGTCACGAAGCTCCTGCATGCGTGCCTTCATATGAAGGTCAAACATCCCGTTCTCGATCGCGGTCATGATGCCGGCGATACCCTTTTCGACTTTCGCCAGTTCGGCCTTCCAGCCGGCGCTGTTGGCGCGGCGTTCATGATTCAGTCGGTTGGTCTCTTCCGTATAGGCTTTCATGGCCGCAGCGGCGGCTTCGGGTGTCATCAGTTTGTGCTTGAGGCCGGCGAGCACGCGTTCTTCAAGATCGGGGCGCAGGATCGTCGCCTTGTTATGGCAGGAGCGGTTGGCGATCCGGTTCGAGCAGGCGTAGCGGTCCTTCTCGCGGAGCGAGTAGGTGCCCCCGCAGACGCCGCAGAAAATCATACCCGAGAACAGGGATTTCGGGCGGCGCATGCCGTTCATCCTGTTTGCGGCCGATGTTCTGACCGCCGCGATGACGTTGACATATTGGGCGGCGATTTTCGCCTGCCTGTCGCGGACGTCCTGCCAGAGCGCATCATCGACGATCTGCAACTCGGGCACTTCGGTGATGATCCATTCAGATTCAGGGTTCAGCCTCGACACCCGCTTACCCGTTGAGGGATCCTTGATATAGCGGAGCCGGTTCCAGACGAGGCGGCCGATATAGAGTTCGTTGTTGACGATACCCGTGCCGCGCTGGACGTGGCCCCGGATCGTGGTGTCGATCCACGGGTTGCCGTTCGGGCCGGGAATGTTCTCGTCGTTGAGGGTACGTGCGATCGCACGTGGGCCGACACCGGCCGCAAAGTCTTTGAAGATGCGGCGGATAATATTGGCCTCGTTTGCGTCAATCTCGCGGTCGCCCCGGATCGGATCGCCTCGTGCGTCCAGCTTCTTGATCACCTTGTAGCCGTAGCACAGGCCGCCACCGGACTTGCCGTCCTCGACCCGACCGCGCAGGCCCCGATGGGTCTTCTGCGCCAGGTCTTTCAGGAAGAGGGCGTTCATTGTGCCCTTGAGGCCGACATGCAGTTCGCTGATCTCGCCTTCGGCCAGGGTAACGATTTTGACCCCTGCAAACTTTAGATGCTTGAACAGGGTGGCGACGTCTGCCTGATCGCGGCTGATGCGGTCCAGCGCTTCGGCCAGCACGACAGTGAATTCGCCACGCTGCGCGTCCTGCAAAAGGGTCTGGATGCCGGGACGCAGGATCATGCTGGATCCGGAGATGCCTGCGTCCTTGTAAGCGCTGGCGACCTTCCATTTTTCGCGTTTGGCGTGCTCGCGGCAGATGCGGAACTGATCTTCGATCGAGGCGGCCCGCTGATTGTCAGAGGAATAGCGGGCATAGAGCGCGACACGGACCATGGCAGGACTCCGGGCATCATCTTCCAAAAAGAGAGGGTGTCAGAGCTTACCTTGCTTCCACCCGCCGGGTGGTAGTCAATTCGTTGGCGTCGCCATCACGTTTTTCGGATAGCCCCTGCTGGATGACGGGTGCGGCGTTGACGGCGCTTCTGACGCTCATAGTCCTCGCGAGCCATCTGGCGACCGATAAGCCGCGCCAGTCGGAGCACGCTGGCATCCGTTATATAAAGGTCGGTTTCCGCGTCGTCGGGAAGAATGATCTCGATCCGCGCCTGCCTGTCTCGTGCGTCCATGACGGTTTCTCCAGACGATACTGGAGCTATTGGACAGGGTTAGGCGTCATGAAAAAGCACAAAATCATACTATGCGGTCATAGGCGGTGTTTGTGTAAGTAATAGGATAGATGAACAAACCTGCAACGGGCAGGCATGGAGGTTGTATGGCGCGGTGAGCCGTGGTTTTTAGTTTCAATAGATGCTGCCGCCAGAAGCGATCAGATAAGAGATGTTGAACCGAACTCCGCGGCGCACGACTGGTTTCGCCTCATGACGGACACGAGAAGCATCATGCTAAATTCTGAAAAGCGGACGTAAGTGTCTGTATCTGCCGAGCTGAAAAAAGCTGAAGAGCGCTGCCAGTGAGGATGGTAGAAATTAAGAGTCGACCGGCCCAGATACTTGCACCGGCTCTATCTTACTCCTAACCCTTTCCGAACCCCGATTTCTCGCTGTCGAGTACCTCCATCTGTTTCGGATCGTAGCGTTCCCCGGCAGCAGACCCTTTTGGAACTGCCTGCTCGATAGCAGCCAGATCGTCAGGCGTCAGCGCAAGATCAAGCGCACCCAGCGCCTCGGAGAGCCGATCGCGTCGGCGGGCTCCTACAAGTGGTACGATGTCGTCACCCTGTGCTGCCACCCAGGCAATTGCGAGTTGGGCCACGCTTGCGCCCTTGGTGGCTGCAATTTCGCGTAATGTCTCCACAAGGGCCAGATTGCGCTCGACATTGCCTTCCTGAAAGCGGGGACTACGAACCCGAAAGTCCCCTGGCCCCTTAGCCCCTTGCCAGTGCCCACTGATTAGACCACGCGCGAGCACGCCATAGGCTGTTATGCCGATGCCAAGTTCACGACAGGCAGGAAGAATTTTGTCCTCGATGCCACGCGAAATCAGCGAATATTCAATCTGAAGGTCACTGATTGGGTGGACGGAAGCCGCGCGCCGGATGGTTTCCGGGCCAACTTCCGAAAGACCGATATGCCGGACATAACCCGCCTGAACCATGTCGGCGATGGCGCCAATCGTATCCTCGATAGGCACAGCCGGGTCCAGCCGTGCAGGCCGGTAGATGTCGACATGATCAAGCCCGAGCCGTTGCAGGGTATAGGCCAGGAAGTTTTTCATGGCAGCAGGCCGTGCGTCGTAGGAGCCCCAGTTGCCACCCGGGTCGCGCATCGCACCAAACTTGACGCTGACGAGGAATCTGTCGCGAGGAATATCCTTGATCGCCTCACCGATCAGCATTTCGTTATGGCCCATGCCATAAAAATCGCCGGTGTCGAGAAGCGTGATCCCAGCGTCCAGCGCGGCATGGATGGTAGCGATGCTTTCTTTCCGATCAGCCGGACCATACATGCCGGACATGCTCATACACCCAAGACCGATTTCGGATACCTGAGGGCCGCTCTTACCAAGTTGCCGCAATTTCATATTTCAGAAAAATCCCTATTTCTTGAAGCAGAACCCTACCACACAGGCTATCTTTCGATAACCTTTCTTCCGTGCAGCTTTTCGTCCTTTGGAACGGAACGAATTTTCCGTTTGATGGAGCAAGCGGACAGGCTGTAGTCGCCTCATGTCGGTAACTAGACGAGATTCGTTCATTTTTGGATAGCGGACATCAGACCATGGTCTGATTACTCTGCACGATACAATCCACTTAGTAGAAATCTCGTTACTAACTTAACAATCTTCTCAAAATGAGATTGTTTGTCTGAAGGCATAGGTCAATGAGCCCTGACATTTCAGGGCTCATTTGTGATGCTTATCGCTCGTGCGCCGGTAAACTAGCGATTAACTTGCTTAGCGAGGGTTCATCTAGCTTCTGCAGAACAGAGGCAAGCGTTACCTCACCGGAAAAACCCGGAGCGAAGTTGGAGCCATACGTCACACGTAGCGTGCGAATCAAAGTATTCCCATGCTTTCGGCTAATAGCACCGTTTTTATCACGATGGCGTTGATCTAAACCAGGCTGCTTCATTTTCTCATGTCCACAATTGTTGAGATCTTTATGTTTTATCGTTCCCTTTGCAATTCAAGGGGGTATGTCCTTGTTTTATTCAATCGAACATTGTGCCGCTATTATCTTGATTGCAGATAAGAATCCGAATCAAAAAAGCTTTCTTTCTGGCAGACTGTTTACGCCTACATTTCCGACATTTTTACTCAAGTTAATTGATCTCGAGAACGGACTGTTTCGTGCTCATGTAGTGAGTGTAGAAATCGTTGCTGAAGAAGCATGTAGGGCTTGGTGTACGATATCTTAAAGACGCTCATCTGGAGCGAAAGTCCACAGTCTTTTAAAATTCCAGAATGCAGTTGGATTGTGATGGGTGAGCATCTAGTATTTTGGCTATCTATACATTTTCCACTTCCGTATTCTAAATTCCATAATAGAGTTCTGATTTTATTTGTTTGTATTTCAGCTATACCGTTATTGCATTGCATGCCTTACGATATTGCATGTCAATATTCGAATATTATATGTTGAATTGGTCGTGAAAATGATGAAAGCTGCAAGAAATAAAATCGTTTTATAAACAAGATCGCAAAGTGAGATGAAAATGGCGAATGTTTACGTTGAAGCACGTCCCAAAGGTCGTCCCGAAGGAAGCCACATTTCTGAATATGTAGTAGAAGATAGCGGAGATAGAGTATTACATGTAGCATCAACTCAAGCATCTGCGATTTCATGGGCAAAAAAACAGGGTTATCACCCACTAGTTGCTAGAGTTCGCCATCTGAATGACAAAAAAAGACCTGATCACTGGCGATCAGTGTAGTATATAAAAGTTATATTATTTACAAAAATCCGTTCTAAAATTTTAATTAATGGCAGATGATGTTAAAACAGGATGCATTTAATTTTGGTTATGTGATCTCTGAGTTATGGCTCAGAGAAAACATTTGTGATCGTTCTTCTGAATTGCCTTTAGATTCTACACAAATCTCTGACAGTAAACAGCCTATACATGACCTTTTGCAAGAGATGATGCAGTTATGTACAGTAACAAATATGGTAGACCGTATTGGTCCCGAGATATCTCGCTTTCAGAAAGCACTTCCAAATTTATCTCTCAAAGATATTGCAAAACGGTGTGACATTCTTAGAGAACGCTTATTAGATGAATTAAAAAAAGAATTTTTTTTTCATGTGCCCGAAGACGCAGTCCCATACTTCAACTTAACTACTCCTTTTGGTGACAATGTCGCAAAAAAATTTCCTACAGCTAAGGACGATTTTCAGCAGGCAGGTAAGTGCCTTTCCCTACAGCAACCTACTGCTTGTGTATTTCATCTAATGAGAGGAATGGAAGCAGCAGTACGTCGACTAGCAAGAAAACTTAATATGACAATTAAGCCACAAACAACATGGCGACAACTGACAGGCAATATGGACACTAAGATAAAGTCTATGCCAGAGACAACCGTAAGAGAAAAAAATAAGAAAAATAATTGGGAAAGTGCCAGAGTCAACTTACACCATCTTGGGTCAGTATTAAGAAACAACACGATGCATCCAGCATCTGTGTATACGCAAGATCAAGCGAAACATATCTTCGAATCTGTTGGTGTTTCAATGAAATCCCTATGTGGACTCTAGTAACTGTATTTAAGTGGTGAATCTATTGCACTTCTTAAATACAGAGGCATTTTTCAGTTACTGTAGTTCATTGGACTTATATCGTTTCGGCAAGTACGTAAGTGCAGGAGCGACCGATATGAGGCGTGAAGCTATAATTTATTGCAGATCACATAAATGACCGCATTCTTCCTCCCGCATTCCGGAAGCGGACAGACCGTACCCCCCCCCCTGAACTGCCTGTCTGTTCTACGATGTAGGACCAGACAGGCGGCAGTCGCCTCATATCGGTCATACGCTCTCCGAAAGGGTGGCTCCGCATAGCAGACACAAGTAGGCCTCCGCAAAAGATGCAGATATCTTTTTCATGTACCGCAGACTGGAAGAACACGTTTTCCAGACGAACATAACTTTTGTCCGAATCTGACGCTATTGATCGAATACGGGCAACTTCGCCTCGTCAACCTTAGCTTTTGGGTATCGTCTAGGGGAGACAGGTGCCGCATCAGCGGATAGATTAGCTGGCTCTGACGCTCTTCTTGGTGGAACAATGTCTGATTCTGAGCATTTGCGCGATTTAAAAACGGTATGGGGTGACTCCTGTCACTCAATGTGGGCAGAATTGCTTTCCATCTCGATTGCTGAGAACATGGTGCGAACTCGCTACGCCGAGATCGAAAGCTCTGCGTGTCTAGACGAAATCGTCTATGCACCTGAAGTTAAGGGCAGATTTGGGAATCTTACCAAGGACGAGTATCTTGAGCGCGTGCCGAAGTACAAGGATGCGGTGATTACTAACAGAGTGATCATTCTGTCAGCGTCCTTCGAGCTTTATTTAAACAATTTTGTAGAGGCCTATCTTGCGGCACGCCCGAAATTCTACGATCAGGGCACCGGCGCGCGGACAACAGCAGGAGATAAAATATATGGTGAAGTTATGAAAGTCCGCGGCCTGAACGCACGTATTAAAAAAATGGCTGAAAAAATACCCTTCAAGATCAAATCACTCAACACCGGCCTCGATTACGTCGATGACGTATATATGTTGCGTAATGTCCTGGCACATCGGGCTGGCCAAGTGGATGACTACGCAGCTCAAAACATCAAACACATCTCGTTCCGGCCGGGAGATCGCGTCGTCATCACCGCTGAGCAGATGATGGCGTTGGCGGCCCCAGTCATCAAGGTCGCCGAGGGATTGGATCATAAGCTAACTTAGCTTTGATACCGTACGGTGGTTGTACGGTGATCGGCGGCAATATCGGGCCATAAGGGGGCAATCGGCGGTGTTTGGCGGACCAAGTGGGTTTCAAACACTTATATTGAATCGATCGGTGGGCATTTAACTGCTTCGTGAGAAAATAGCGAATTCCAGAAAGTGTCATGAAAGGACAGGAGTAGGATGAAAGCCCCCGCGAGGGTCGTCCACTTAAATGGTTGGTTTTACCGATCGTTCTAGGCAAAGCCGAGGTTCCGTTCCCCCCCTGATTTGTCTATCGGCTCAGTGATGTAGCAGCAGACACGCAGCAGTCGCCTCATAGCAGGCATAAAATATGACGTTTGTGCTTTTGCAAAATAGACCTTGCCGAAGAAAAGGGAGTAAGCATAATATAATTTTATCTAGTTCTAATCATATTGTTTTTTGATTATCATTCGGGGTTCATTATCAGTTATGAGTATGATCGATCATTTCACTGAAGAACAACTAGAAATGACACGTGAAGGAGTTCACAAACGCGGTGAATTTATACAAAGGTATTCAGGCATAGAATATTCGATAACGCACTTTCTTGCTGCAGTAACTAGGCATCCAGCCTATTCGAGCGTTGGAGAATTAGGATATTCTGTAAGAAAAAAAGAAAAACAGTTTGAAAAAATAATTTCTATGCCTGGCCCAGTAGAGGGTTATAATTCTAATCTAAAGGAAATGTACGATGCGTTCGCTTCCTTAAATGAATATAGGAAGTTCATAGTGCATGGAATTATGATCGGCCGCAATCTATCTGGCAAACCTGTCTGTTTTTTTTCATTTTATACCCATGTAAATGGAGTTCCACACGCTAGCAGCCTCGAATTATCAATTTCTGAGTTCGACAATATAATTGAGCGCGCGCATATATTGTCCCTTAAAGCATCGAAGGTAGTCCCGGACATTGTCACCGTGTTGATGAATGATAGCGATTATCCTTCAGAATAAGAGCGTCTTTCAAAAACCCTTGTACTTCGGTGCAGAATGCGGGATATGGTTTCATGGCCTCACCTCTCGTTTCCGACGTCTCACCGTCCGCTACGAAAGAAGGGTCGATATCCGCCTCGCCTTCATACTGATCGCATGCTCACTCCTCTGCTTCAGAACTCTCACAACATGGTTTTGAAAGGCACTCTTATCTGTATGCGGCCCACAGCTGACATTCCGTTTACCCCCCCATTGCCGTCGTTTCCTGCCGGGAAAAGGTTGCGGATTTTGGGCGGGTCTGGGGCCTTCAGAGTCAGAGGGCTGCGCGGATTTTCGTGACGGGTTGAGAGGGTAGGAGAGAGTCTCCTGTCCGCCCGTCATGGAGTTTTTCGCCATGGCGACCGCTATTCCCAAAATCATCCTGAGTTCGTCCTGTGACATCCCGTTCAACCGGCTGGTGCTGTCCCAGTCCAACGTCCGGCGTGTGAAGTCCGGCCTGTCGATCGAGGAACTGGCCCGCGACATCGAGCGCCGCGGGCTGCTGCAGAGCCTGAACGTCCGTCCCGTCCTTGACGGCGAAGGGGCCAAGACCGGCAGCTATGAAGTGCCCGCCGGTGGGCGTCGTTTCCGTGCTCTTGAATTGCTGGTGAAGCAGAAAAAACTGGCGAAGACTGCCCCGGTGCCGTGCGTGGTGCGCGAGGTTGGATCGGCCATTCTCGCCGAGGATGATTCCCTGGCCGAAAACGTCCAGCGCGTGGCCTTGCACCCGCTGGATCAGTTTCGCGCCTTCCGTGACATGCTGGAGAAAGGCATGTCCGAGGAGGAAATCGCCGCCGCGTTCTTCGTCGCACCGGCTGTGGTCAAACAGCGCCTGCGGCTGATGACCGTGTCCGACAAACTGCTGGATGTATATGGGCAGGATGGCATGAAGCTGGAACAGCTGATGGCCCTTTCCATCAGCGATGACCATGCACGCCAGGAACAGGTCTGGGACATCGTATCCCAGAGCCATAACCGTGAACCCTATGTCATCCGCCGCATGCTGACGGAAAAGACCGTGCGGGCCTCGGATCGTCGCGTACGCTTTGTCGGACTGGACGCCTATCTCGCGGCCGGTGGTCCTATCATGCGCGACCTGTTCGAAGCCGATGATGGTGGCTGGCTGCAGGATCCCGCCATTCTGGATCGGCTGGTCATGGAAAAGCTGCACGCAGCCGCAGAAGATATCCGCGCTGAGGGCTGGAAATGGGTTGAGACGGCCCTGTCGTTCCCATGGGGACATACCCGGCAGTTCGCAGAGATCGATGGCACGGAAGTGCCCCTGACCGAGGACGAAAAGGCCCGTCTCGAAGCCTTGCGTGCCGAGCAGGAAGCCATCGAGGCTGAATACGCCCAGGCCGATGAATATCCGGACGAGGTGGATGCGCGGCTCGGCGAGATCGAACAGGCCATCCTTGCCCTGGAAGAACGGCCTCTCGCATTCGGTCCTGCCGACATGGCGCGGGCCGGCGTCTTCGTCAGCCTTGCCAGCAACGGCATGCTGCAGGTCGAGCGGGGCTTCGTGCTGCCCGAGGACATGCCGAGTGAGCCGGAAGCGACCGATGATGCGGGCAGCGCCGATCAATACGATCGCCCTGCATATGATGGGCAGGAGTACGGTAGCACAGGCCATGGTTATCAGGAGGGCGATAGCATTGCTCCGGACGTCGAGCCCGAGGAGGAAGACGGCATCAAGCCACTGCCTGACCGGCTGCTCACCGAACTGACGGCCTGGCGCACGCTGGCCCTGCGGGACGCGTTTGCCAGCAACCCGCACATCGCGCTGACCGAAATGCTGCATACGCTGGTGCGCGATGTTTACTGGCAGACATCAGGTGCGGACTGCCTTGAAGCCTATGTCCGCGAAATCCCGCTGCCGGTCCATTCGCCGGATATGCCGGGCAGTGTGCCCGCCCACGCTCTGCGCCAGCGCAATGAGGGCTGGAAGCACGATCTACCGGATGACGAGGATGCGCTGTGGCGGTGGATCGACGCGCTGGACGATGCCAGCCGCATGGCGCTGCTGGCGCATTGCCTGTCCTTCGGCATCAACGCGCTCTACGAGCGCATGCCCGCCTACGGCGCGGTGTCCCAGCGCAGCGTGACCGAGCGCTTCAAGCGGGCCGATCGACTGGCGTCAGCCCTCAGCCTCGATCTGGTCGAGGCGGGCTGGCAGCCCACGGTTGAGAACTATCTCGGGCGCGTTACCAAGGCGCGCATCCTGCAGGCCGTGCGGGAGGCACGCGGCGACGAGACGGCAGAGCGCATCGCCCACATGACAAAGCCCGACATGGCCCGCGAGGCCGAGCGTCTGCTCGATGGTTCGGGCTGGTTGCCCGAGGCGTTGCGGACTGTAGGGCGACCGGATGACACCCCTGCCAAAATGCAGGGAGCAGGCGCCGGTGTGGAGGCCATCGCCGCCGAGTAACCCTTATGAGGTCTGGAACTTTGAGACAGCGGCTTCCGGTGCCCGGAAGCCGCTTTTTTCATGTTCGGTGTCCCGGAAAGAGGGAGAGGGCGGCTTCGCCTTTTGTGCCGAATAACCGGCATCAGAGGAGAGTTTTCCATGACCACGACCACTATCCTGCCCCCTGCATCCCGTGGCGCCGCATCCAGCGGCTTCCGGATTGATCCCTCCCGTGGCGAACGGAGCGCCCGCGTCTCGTCCGAATGGTTCTCGCGCCCCGACGACGAGCGGTATCTCTCGCTGTCAGATCTGCACGCCGCGACCCTGGCGCGCGCGGAGCGGGCCACTGCACGCACCGTCGAAAGCCGTGCTATTCGCGTGGAGGCCTCGCGCGACAATGCCGAGCGCCTGACCCTGACCGTGCCAGGGCAGAATGACCCGATCGCGCCCACCCACTGGTCGTTTGGCCAGATGTGCAGCCTTGTCGGTGCCCCTTCGTCGTACCTGCGCAATCTTCCTGCACCACTGGCGGCGATCAACCTGCAGCACGGCCTGCTGTCGCACCGCGTCGAACTGGTGAAAACGCTGGAGACCGAGGACGGCCGCGTCGAACTGCGTGCCGTAACCGGTCCCGATTACGGTCGCATCTGGGACCATGAACTGGTCGGTGCGGTGCGGAAAATTGCCGGTGACGGCACAGGCGATACCAACTGGAAGGTACCGGGTGTTATCGACTGGGCCACCATGACCCATAATCCCTATGTCGACATCACCAGGGAAACCACCACGCTCTATGCCTCAGATAGGGACGTTTTTTTATTCCTCGTGGATGATACACACCCGATCGAGGCCGGGCGTCTGCCCAATGGCGACCCCGATCTCTATTTCCGGGGTTTCTACGCCTGGAATTCAGAAGTTGGCAGCAAAAGCCTCGGTATTGCGTCATTCTATCTGCGCGGAGTGTGCCAGAATCGCATGCTCTGGGGCGTGGAGAATTTCGAACAGATCACGATCCGGCATAGCAAGTTCGCCGCCTCGCGTTTTGTGCATCAGGCCACACCGGCCCTGCGAAATTTCGCCACGGCCAGTCCGACCTCGTTCGTCTCGGGCATTCAGGCCTCGCGCAAAGCGCTGGTGGCCAGAACCGATGACGATCGGGAAACCTTCCTGCGTCGTCGCGGGTTCTCTAAACCGGAAACCACGAAGATCATCGAAACGGTCTTGCATGAGGAAGGGCGCAAGCCTGAGAGCGTGTTCGATTTCGTGCAGGGAATTACGGCACTGGCCCGCACCAAGACCAATCAGGACACGCGGCTGGATCTGGAGGGCAGGGCACGAAAGCTGATGGAGAAGGTCGGATGAACGCGCCCGTCATCAGAAAGTGGCTTGATGGGGAAGGGGCGGCGGACAGGGTCCGCCGCCTTTTGCCTGTCGGCAGGTCAGTCGTTCAGGCTGTCTTTCAGCGCCTTGGCTGGTGTGAAGGCCAGCTTGCGCGAGGCCGCGATCTGGATGGTCGCACCCGTGGCCGGGTTGCGGCCTTCGCGGGCGGCGACTTCCCTGACCTTGAACTTGCCGAAGTTCGGCAGGGTGATTTCATCACCGGCCCTGGCGGCGGCGGTCATCGCTTCGATCAGGGTGTCCAGCACCTTGCGGGTATCGGTTTTGCTCGTGTCGGTGGTGGTGGCGATATGATCGACCAGATCGGCAATCTTCATGGGACTATCCTTTTGCATTCGGGCCTGTGCCCGTTGCCTCTGCCGTTACGGGGGAATCATGGCGGCATCAAGCCTGCAGGGAGGGTGAGATGACAGATGCGCAGTCACGGGATGCTGGCGATCTGGCCCGCAGGCTGGCCGAAAACGCCGAGGCGGTCTGCCGCCATTACCTCTCGGCCGGGCGGCGGCACGGCAATTACTGGCTGGTCGGTGACGCCCACAACACGCCAGGGCGGTCGCTCTATGTCCGCCTGCATGGTGGACCGGACGGACGTGGCCGTGCGGGCAAATGGACGGATGGCGCGACAGGACAGCACGGCGATCTGCTCGATATCATCCGTGAAAGCCTCGGGCTGCTGGATTTCCGTGATGTTGCCAACGAGGCCCGGCGCTTTCTCTGCCTGCCGCACTCCGAGCCACGATCGGCCCCTGATCGCGGCCGTTCCCATGCGTTCAGCCACGATACTTCGGGGCAGGCATCTGGCACTGCAGACGCCGCACGTCGGCTCTGGGCCATGTCCCGCCCGCTTGCGGGCACACTGGCGGAAACCTGGCTGCGCCATCGTGACCTGACGCGCCTGGCGGACCTGTCATCCCTGCGTTTCCACCCCGACTGCTACTATCGCGCCGATACCGACAGCCCGACCGAGACCTGGCCCGCGCTGATTGCCGCCGTCACTGATCTTGATGGCCGCGTTACCGGGGTCCATCGCACCTGGCTGGCGCGGGACGGACGCGGCAAGGCCCCCGTCGCCATGCCCCGTCGGGCCATGGGCGACCTGCTTGGCAATGCCGTGCGCTTTGGCGCGGTGTCCGACGTGCTGGCGGCAGGCGAGGGGATCGAGACGGTGCTGTCGCTCAACGAAGTCATGCCCGATCTGTCACTGGCCGCGTGCCTGTCCTCGGCGCATCTCGCCGCCATGGCGTTTCCGCCCACGCTGCGCCGCCTCTATGTGATGCGCGATGACGATCCGGCCGGGGAACATGCGGTGACGACCCTGCAGACCCGGACGCAGGAGGCCGGGATCGAGTGCCTCGTGCTGTCACCGCGTCTGGCGGACTTCAACGATGATCTCCGCTATCTCGGGCGCGGGGCGATGCGAGCGATCCTGCATCCCCAGCTTGCCCCGCAGGACGTAGCACGGTTCCTGCATCCGGTCACGCACTGAGGCGGGCCGGGAAGAGGGTGTGAGATTCGTCTTCTTTCCGGTGTGGCGTTGCGTTGTCCTGTATCCGGATGAGGCGCGCCCGCAGCCTTTTCTGGAGGGGAGCGGGCGTCAGTCAGGCCGGGCCTTCAATGGCGGAGACGGCTATTTTCCGCCGCGCGTGCCGCGCTTTGCATCGCGAAGCAAAATAGCCGTCTCCCTGCCATCCTTCACTGCGTTCCGGCCGCGCGTTGCGCGGTTCCGGCCCGGCCTTCGTCTGCCGCTATCCGCCCCCGGAAAGGCCGCGAGGGGCGCGGCCAGAACCGGAGGACAGACCCATGACCCGCACACAGGACGATTTCGAACCCGCCCACGCCACCTCTTCCACCGCCCATGTGCTGGCGGAACTCCAGCTTTACGGCCACCGTCCTTTCGAGGATGAGCCGGACGCGAGGCCGCTGCCCCACGCCAGCCAGATCGAGGGTGCGGTTGCCGATATCTTCGACGCGCTGTCCGCCACGCTGACCGACACGCGACTTGAACCCGATCTCGAACCGTTGCTCTGGTCCACCGTCAATGTCTTTCACCGCATGGTCGGGCAGGTGGAGCGTGATCTTGACCGCAACGAGCAGGCGCAGAAACGCAGCCAGCAGGAACAGGATGGCAGTGAGATCCGCTCGGTGGAACTGGAACGCCTCATCGCCGAGGGGCTGACACTGCTGGAGCGACGCAACGCTTACGAGATATTCCGCGACCTCGCCTGCGACCAGTTCGAACGCCTGACAATGTCGCCCTGGCGGCCACGCTCCGGCTCGCTGGTTAGTCGCAGCACCCTGACGGCATCCATGATCGACAGCCGTGATTTCCTCAACGCCCGCAGGAAAGCTGAAACGGAGCTGCTGGTGCCGGCTGGCCCCAAGGTCGCGGTCACCGGCGGGCTCGACTACGAGGACCATCTCCTGATCTGGAACCGTCTGGACAAGGTGCGCGAGAAGCATCCCGACATGGTGCTGCTACATGGCGGCTCGCCCAAGGGCGCGGAATTCATCGCCTCCCGCTGGGCTGATCACCGCGAAATTCCGCAGATTGCCTTCAAACCCGACTGGAACCAGCATGGCAAGGCAGCCCCGTTCCGGCGTAACGACGCCCTGCTGAAAGTCCTGCCCGTCGGCGTCATGGTGTTTCCGGGATCGGGCATACAGGACAATCTGGCCGACAAGGCCAAGCAGATGGGTATTCCCGTGTGGAAGTTCCAGAAAGGGGGTGGCGCGTGAGCGCCATTCCCATGACTGCATCATGAAAGCGGCCTGACAGCTGCTGCCAGATGCCTGGGCCGCAATGACGTCGGGCTCCCCAGACGCTGCGCACCTGATGGCGGGAAGTACGTTCGCCCGTCATCCGGAAGGCCCCGCCCGGAGAACCGGCGGGACGGAGTTCGATGGCAGCCCCGTGCGTCTGCGGGGACGGTCCATGGGGATGAAAAGCCCGCGCCAACCCCATCGGTGAAAGGGCCGGGACGGCAGGCAGCGAACGAGGGATCATCCGGCCCGCTTTGAAAGGATGCGCCTGTGCCGGGAGCGGGGGCCTGTCGCACTGCACGGGCAACCCTGCCCATGAGCGGGTGAAAAGGGGGCGTAACATCAAAGACGGCAAAAACGACCACCAGACGGGGCCAGTTTACAACAGTGGCAGCGTGACAGTCTCGCGCCAGATCGCATCGTCCCCACCTGACGGACCGGTCATGCCGGCATCGTCTCTCCATGGGGCTGGCGGGTTCGCACACCATGGCCTCTGTCGGATGGCTGATCTAGCCGAAGACCGGCTGCGCCTCGATCGGCTGGCCGCAACGGCGTTCCAGAACTTTCTTCCCCTGGCGGCTGCGCCGCCATTCCTCGCGAAACAAGAAAGTTCCGGCCCTGCCGTCCTCCGCTGCGCTGCGGCCCTGAAGGGTGCTCTGCCGCTCGCCTCCGGCTGGTCGATCGCCATCGAGGCCACGGTGGTCGCGGCCCGATAACAGCATGGAGATACGACAATGGCTAACATCGGTTCCTTCAAGAAGGTGGGCGAAGGCTTCGAAGGCGAAATCGTCACCCTGGCCCTGCAGGCCCGCAACGTCCGCCTGGTGGCGGAAACCAACCGTCCCAACGACAACGCCCCCAATTACCGCGTCTATCTGGGCAGGATTGAACTCGGTGCGGCCTGGACCCGCCGCTCCAGTGAAGGGCGCACCTATCTGAGCCTGAAGCTGGATGATCCTTCCTTCGCCGCCCCGATCTTCGCCAACCTGTTCACCGACGAGGAAGGCGAGGGCTACTCCCTGATCTGGACCCGGCCGCGCAGCCGGAACGGGGATTGAACCTCCCACACCCAACCCCGCCCGGTCTCCCCCGGGCGGGGCCTTTCCGGGTTTTCTAGCGGGCTCTTTCCGGGCGCGCGCGATCGTGCTGGCCGCCCGACGTGAGACGCAGGAGGAACACGAGGCTTTCCCTCAGCCTTCCCATTGTACCATGCGCGAGGGCAAACCGCGTCAAGGACACGTGGTCCCCCCAATTTTGCCCGACGTACCCGTGCCGGGCACGCCGAACAAAATCGGCTCCCCCACGCGCCGGCAGGCCGGTCGCCTGACGGCGATCCCTGACCCGGTCCGCCCCGGCATGAGCCGTCCGTCCTGTCTTCGAGAAACGAAAGGAGCAGGACGATGACCACGCTACACGACCATATCCAGATGCTGCGCGCCGAACTGACCAGCTTTCACCTCAGTCGTCGCGAGCGCCGGCAGATCGAGCGCGAACTCAAGGAGGCGCTTGCCCGACGCGATGCCGAGCCCCCCGCCTGACGGGGGGCTTCCGGTTTGCGGCGAAGCAATACGGAGTTTTTCAATCGTTCACCACGATCATGTGATCTCCAATTGCCGGGTTCTCCCTGGATGGCGGGTCGTGGATACTGAACGTCCGGGCAGGCGTCGCCACCCGTTCTCAGGCAAACGAGGGAGGGCGTCATGCCCGGAGCACACTGGCACGACCAGGCGCGATACGAGTATCTGCGCAACGCGATCCCGGCGGAACTCGGCTGGGAATATCTTCGGCGCAATCGTCGCTATCGCGACGAACAGCGCGCCTGCGCAGAACTGTCTCCCGACGATCCGGCCCAGGCGGAATTCGCCCGACGCTGGGGTCCGCGATTTCGCCGCCGATCCTGATCAGCGATTCAGCGCGCTGACCGCGCTCTGGTCGCGCCTGGCTCTGCCGACGATCCTGGTCATCCGGCCATTGCCGCCAGCCCAGACGCTGACCCCGCGCCGTCTCGATCTCCAGGCGCTGTCCGATGTGCGTTTCGTCGAAACATACGACGGAATCTACATCTGTTGTGTCTGTGCTGGCGTGACCTGGCAGCTCTGGATGGAACACCAATGGCCGGGGCCGCACCATTATGTTTTCGAGCAGGCATACGACAGCTTCACGCCATTGCGGGCTCACGAGACAATTCGCTTCTGGCGGGTGCTCGCGGGATTCCCGGATCCCGGTCCGTGGCACAGGATGTCGGCGCAGTCCATCGCACGCCACATTCTCGCCCTGCGTGTCAAAGACGCTCTTGCCACGGGCGTCAGCGAAAGGGTGATCGCCGATCGTCTGCTCGGTGAACCGACGGCGCGCGCCTATGACTGGCCGGATATTTCCGGGCGCGGGCGGTTCCGTCGTCTCAAGCATCTGGCGGACCGGCTGATCGAAGGTGGCTACCGCGATCTCATGGGCTATCCACTGTCGCGCCGGAGGTGAGTGCAGGGCCGGATCCGTCCGCATTGTTTTGCCCCTGATTTTCATGACGACTCCCTGATAACAGCGAAGCACAAAAAGCTGTTTTGCCGGAACGTATTTTCGAAGGCGTGCGGCAAACGGCGGTGTTCGGGTGGTGAAAAGGACTGGTTCCTGTTTCATTTCATGGACGCTTTTGTTGTCGATAAAAACGTCCATTCCCTGAGCCGCCGATTATCCACCAGCGTCCCTCCAGACGCCCCGCTCTTCGCCGGGTGCTACATGGAAAAGGAGACATGGTCATGGCGATCGCACCACGCCTGATGCGTGTTCGTGAGGCGGCCCGGTTTCTGGGTATCTCGCTCCGCACGCTCGAAAAACACCGTACCTATGGCACCGGGCCGCTCTACCGGAAAGTCGGCGGGCGGGTTCTGTATTCCGTCGAGGACATGATGGCCTGGACCGCCGGGGGGGCGCGCCATTCGCCATCGGAAGCAACATCAAGCCGTGTCTTTCCGGCGCGCCCGCTGACCCCCGAAGAACGGGAGAGCCTGTGATGGTCGCCGATGAGAGCTGGCGGGAGCCAGACCGTCGCTTCGTGGTCAGCGGTCCCGCCCGGCCCCGTGACCAGCGCGATCTTATGGGGCGACCGTTCTTCGCACTGGCCCGGCGTCCGCGCTTCGAGCCAGTCTGTTACCGGTCCCGGCAGATCGATGTGATTGTCCGGGCATCGGCGGACGAAGGCACGGCCACAATCTGGGATGCCGACGTGTTGCTCTGGCTCGCGGGCCAGATTGTCGAGGCTCTCAATCATGGCCGCTGGGTGTCACGCCATGTCCGTTTCACGCCCTGGCAATTGTTCCACGATCTTGGCTGGGCGGACGGTGCGCACCAGTACCGCCGCCTTCGCGGTGCTCTGGTGCGTCTGGAAGGCACACGGGTTGCCACCAGTCTGCGCACCCCTCCCGACTGGCCGGCGCAATCCTTCGCCTGGATCAGCGATCTGGGAATTTCCAGATCGGAGGGTGTGTCGCTGACCCTGCCGATCTGGTTCATGGAAGGTGTTTGCGACTGCTCCCGCGTCCTGACCCTCGACCCCGCCTACTTCCGGCTGGCCGGTGGTCTGGAACGCTGGCTTTACCGGCTGGCGCGCCGCCATGCCGGTCGGCAGAAGACCGGGTGGACGTTCGATGTGGCGGAGCTTCATGCCCGTTCCGGCTGTCTCACCCCGTTGCGCAATTTCATGATCGATATCGGCACCATCGTGCGCCGCCAGAGTATTCCAGGCTACGATTTTCAGCTCGTTCCCGGCGGAAAACCGGGAGTCCTGCGCATTGTTCCAACGGGTCGATCCACAGTGCCTGGGGAAAACCATGTGGATCCTACCGTTGCTTCAGATGCGGAACATACCGTTGGTGCAGGTGCGGAATTACCGTTGCTACAGGTGCAAAAACCCGTCGAAGCATTTGATTCAAAAGAAGAAAATGGCACCGTAACTTATATAACTAATATAATAACTTATTATGTAGGGGATTTCGGTCTTTCAGACACCTTCCCGATAGCCCGGTCGGGGTATGGAAAAAAGGCTCGGGAAGCGGTCGCGGATCGCAGGGTCGGTGTTCCATGACCGCGCGTTCTTTCCGGCCGGACGACGCTGTCCTCACCTCAGTTGAATTGACGTGGATCGAGAAGCGTATCGAGCACTGGATCCGGTTTGGGCACCCTGTCGAGGATCGCATTCTGGATCGTCGGCGCAGGCTGATGAGCTTCGCGCCGGACAGCGTGTTCGCGTTTATCCGCTGGGCCGCGAACGATTTCGGCACCGTGGTGTCCTGCATCGACATCGTGCGCGCGGTCAGGGCTCAGGAAGCCTGCCAGACCGTGCCCTTCGTGCGTCCTGGGGGCGAGAGCCTGCTGCGCCAGAGCGGCTGGCCCAAGGTGCGGCGCGTGCTGGAAGCGATCGACGGCGTGGAGGTGCTGGGAATTGATCCTACGACCGCCTGTCCCGATCACTGGCGGCACCTGCATCACCGGCTCACGGCAGCGCAGGAACCGCGTTCCTATACGCGCGAACGCCACGAGGCGTGGCTGCGCAGGGGAGCCGTATCATGACCCGGCGCGGCTGGTTCTTCACCACGTATTTCGCCGTGCTCGGTGTGGGTGCTTCGCTGACGATTCATCCCGCGCCGCGCTGGGTCTGGAACGAGACGGCCAGCGTGCCGGTGGGCCTGTATCGCATCCAGCCCACAGTCCCGGTGCGCGTCGGCGACATTGTCGCCATCCGTCTGCCAGAGCGCGAAGCGACGCTGCTGGCGTCACGCGGCTACCTGCCGTTCGGCGTGCCGCTGCTCAAGCATGTGGCAGCGCTGGCGGGCCAGAGTGTCTGCCGCATCGGCATCCACGTCACCATCGACGGCAAGCCCGTCGGTGATGCGAAGACCGTCGATCATCGGGGTCGGAAGCTGCCGGTCTGGCAGGGCTGCCAACGCCTCGAACCGGGGCAGATCTTCGTAATGAACGCCGCGGTGCCGACCAGTCTGGACGGGCGGTATTTCGGTGTCCTGCCGATGGACACCGTCATCGGTCGCGCCGTGCCGGTTCATGTTCGCACGGGCGAGGCGGAGCCACCGCCGCCGCATTTCGATCCCCTCCCGGAACCAGATGATCCCATGCGGAAGGGACTGCTCCTGGCTCCACCCATGATGCCCGCGAAAGAGAGCGAGCCGCCTATTCAATGATGATCATTCAGCCTCTGAATTCTCTGTCACTCCCACTCTGTCTGAAAGGATTTTTCTCATGAGCCAGATCGGATTTTTCACCCGCACCGCCGATGGATTTGCCGGGCGTGTGCGCACCCTGTCGCTGGACGCCGAACTGACCTTCGTTCCAGCGGAAAACAATTGCGCGGAGCATGCGCCGGATTATCGCATCCATCTCGGTGAAGGTGATTCAGCACTGGAGATCGGTGCCGGCTGGAAACGCACCGGGGAACGTGCTGGCGAGTATGTTTCTGTGCTTCTGGACGATCCCACTTTCATGCAGCCAATCCGCGCTACGCTGTTCCAGGCTGGGCGTGGCGGACGGGAGTGGCAACTGGTCTGGAACCGGCCTGCAAAACGCTCAGGAGGCCGGAAATGAGTGCCCGGTTTTTTATGTCCGCCGGCGTGCTGGCCGTGCTCGTGCTGCCTCTCTCGCCCGTCCCTGTTCACGCCCAGGATTTCGACGATCTGGTGCGTCAGGCGGCGGAAAGGAACGCAATCCCGGCGATGTGGGTGCGGGCGGTCCTGCAAGCCGAAAGCGCTGGTGATCCACATGCGGTTTCCGCCGCCGGTGCAATGGGGCTGATGCAGCTTATGCCCGGCACATGGAAGGATGTCCGGCGAGCACTCAATCTGGGGGCCGATCCTTTCGAGCCGCATGACAACATCGTGGCCGGGACAGCCTATCTGCGATGGCTGCACGATCGTTATGGCGATGCGGGTTTTCTGGCTGCTTATAACGCCGGTCCCGCTCGTTATGACGAGCATCTGATGACCGGTCGGCCATTGCCCGCCGAGACGATTTCCTATGTCGCGCAGGTCCGGACTTTGATTGGAGGCCCGATCGTTTCCACCGCCGGAGTCCTGTCGAAAATCGTGGCCGACTGGCGTGCCGGATCGCTCTTCATCGCGGCAGGGAAAACGGTCCCGAACTCCGTCCGGCCGATCCCGGTTTCCATGGAGAAAAATGCCGTCCAACTCCATCCCTTTCCGGCCGAATTTCTTCCGATGCGGGATGGTTCGCGGCGTGCCGATTTTTTCGTCGCTCGCTCTGCGCCAGAGCAGGAGGGTGAGGTGCGGGCAGAGGTCATGAAACCATGAAATCAGGCAGGGGAAGAGGGACAGGGAGGCACGGCAAGATTAAAGGGCGCGGCACTCCGTCCGGCCCGAACCTGCGGTTTTCTCTGTCTGCACATGGGGTTGGCGTCCCGCGTTGCGGCACTGTCGATTTTTTGCGTGGAGTGCGCCGGTTTTCCAGAAACAGGCAGTCTTCCGTCATCCCCCACGGCACTGTGCGGGAAACGGCGGTGAAGTGCGGTGTTGGCCATGTCTTCTGATGACGATATCAGTTTCCAGGTCCGGCCGGGCCGCATCCGGGGCAAGGGCGGCGGAAAGACAAGAAGTTTTCTCTCGCGGATGCGCGCAACCATGCGGCGGTCGGGGGCGTCCCGCTCGCTTCGAACTCACGGCGGGTCTGGGCCGAATACGCCCGGTGGTTCCGGCGGTACCGCCCCACGTCGCGGTGGGCGATCCGGCGTCCGGAAAGGACGCGGTGCCCCCTTCGTGCGGGCGCGGCATCTCGCGGGTTGGCAGCATACGAAATCCGGCAGCCGCCGCGTTGTCGTGAAGTCGCGCATGATCCGTGGACCGGGCCGTGATGGCAGGGCGCGAGCTCACCTTAATTACATCCAGCGTGACGGCACGTCCCGCGAGGGGCAGCGCGGGCAGCTTTACGGCCCGGAAGCCGATCGCGCCGATGGCGATGCCTTCCTCGAACGCGGGCATGACGACCGGCATCAGTTCCGCTTCATCGTCTCGCCGGAGGATACCGAGCAGATGCAGGATATGAGTGCCTTTACGCGCGACCTGATGAAGCAGATGGAAACGGACCTCGGCACAAAACTCGACTGGGTTGCCGTCAATCATTTCAACACCGGCCATCCTCACGTTCACATCGTCATCAATGGCCGCGACGACCAGGGGGACGATCTGGTCATCAATGGCGAGTATATCACCCAAGGCGTGCGGGAACGGGCGACCGAACTGGTGACGCTGGAACTGGGTCCGGAGACGGTGCTGGAACAGCGCCGCAAACTGGAGAATATGGTCGGGCAGGACCGCTTCACGCGGATCGACCGGCAGTTGCTGGCGTTGGCGGAAGATGGTCCGATCGACATGCGTGGCGAGCAGGGCGGCGATCATGTCCTGCGCCAGCGGCGGCTTGCGAAACTGGAGCGCATGGGCCTCGCCAGCCAGGCCGAGCCTGGTGTGTGGACGCTCGCGCCGGAGACGGAGAAAACGCTGCGCGAACTCGGGGAGCGGGGCGACATCATCCGTGCCATGAACCGGGCTATGCGCGAGCAGGGGCGGGCGCCGGATCCCGGCCTGTTCGTGTTCCATGGCCCGGCTTCACGCGACACGGTGGAGGGGCGGATCCTTGACCGCCATCTCTCCGACGAACTGGGCGAAAAAATTGGCCTGGTCATCGACGGTTTGGAAGGGCGTACCCATCATGTTGTCGGTATCGACCCTGTTTCCCTGGAAGGGGTGCGAAACGGGAGCATTGTCGCGGTTGGTCCGGAGGTCGCAGGCCTCCGTCCCGCCGACCGGGAAATCGTGTCGGTCGCGGGTCGTGACGGTGTCTATCGCGCGGAGGCGCATCTTGCGCAGGCGCGGTCCATGCCACGTATTCCCGGAGGCGATGCCAACACCTATGTCGCCTCCCATGTGCGCCGCCTGGAAGCCCTGCGGCGCGCCGGCATTGTCGAGCGGATTGAGGATGGGAGGTGGCAGATCCCCGGCGACTATCTGGAGCGGGCTGCGGCGTATGATACGAGCCGCACAAAACAGATGTCCGTGCGCGTCCTGTCCAGTCTCGATCTGGAGGCCCAGATCACGGCGGATGGTGCGACATGGCTGGACCGGGGGCTCGTGTCGCGTGGCAGGTCGAATGTGGTCGATGCCGGGTTTGGTCATGAGGTGACCGAGGCCCGGAAGCAGCGTCAGGACGTGCTGATCGAACGGGGTGATGCCTGGCGCGACAGGGAAGGGAATGTGCGCTTCCGCAAGGGGCTGCTGGCGACGCTGGAACGGCGGGAACTGGACCGTGTCGGTCAGGAACTGGGGCCATCACGTGGGACGTCATACCGCACCATGGCGGACGGCGAGAAAATGCGTGGCACGCTGAAGGAGAAGGTCCGGCTGGCCAGCGGAACCTACGCGCTGGTCGAGAACGCCCAGGAGTTCGTGCTGGTGCCCTGGAAGCCTGTCATCGACAACCGGATCGGCCAGGAGATCACCGGCGTCATGCGCGGGGGCTCCATGGACTGGCAACTCGGACGGCAGCGGGGGCTGGGATTGTGATGCGGGACAGGCGTGAATCATGTTGCCAATTTTTGCCATAAACGATTATCCTGCTCGCATGAGCACCATGAACATCTCTCTGCCAGAAGCCCTGAAAAGCTTCGTTGACCAGCAGGTTGCCGGCCGTGGGTTTGGCACCAGCAGCGAGTATGTGCGCGAACTGATCCGCAAGGATCAGGACAGACAGCGTCTGCGGGGCCTGTTGCTCGAAGGGGGCCAGTCCGCGCCGGGCGCCACGGCGGATGCCCCATATTTCGAGCGCCTGCGATCGCGTGTGCGCGGCGTCTGATCATCATGACGACCAGACGCGCGGTGCTGCGCGAGCAGGCCGAGCGGGATATCGATCGGATCATTGACGATTATGTCGGGAAAGCCGGAGGCGCTGTGGCCGATCGGTTTATCGGGGCGCTCGAAGAGGCGATGAGCCTGATCGGGCAATATCCCGGCATCGGCTCGCCGCGTTGCGGGTATGAACTCGATCTTCCGGGGCTCCGGGCACTCACGCTTCGGAACTGGCCGTTCGTGGTTTTCTACGTTGAGTGCGAGGACCATCTGGATGTCTGGCGTGTCCTGCATGCCCATCAGGATATTCCGGGCTGGCTGCGAGATCCCGATGGGGACGATGGTTCGGAACAGTGACCGAATGAGGCCGAACCGATTCAGTGAACTTCCATGAGACGGGCAAGAATGTCAGCGGCATCGAGTCCGATGGCGGTCGTGATGTCGAGGAACTCGATCACGTCGATCCGGCGCTCGCCGGTCTCGTATTTCGCAACATAGGACTGGGGCTTGCCGAGCCGCTCCGCCAGCGTGGCCTGGGTTAGTCCCTTGCCGCGCCTTGCTGCGATCAGCAGTTCCATGAGACGGTGCTGTCGCGGAGAGCGCAGCGATTTCGGCATAGGGTGCGGTTCCGGTTGAAACTGAGGAACCGTCCCAATAATCCCGTATCGGGATTATCCCATTTCAGGATATGATCTGCGGACCTGAAGGAAAGGGCAGGATCATGACGTCCCAACCCGAGAACGAAGCTGCTCCAGCCGATGAGGCACCAGACTGTCTGCTGCTGACGGCGTATGACCATCTCCATCATGTCACCTATCTTCGCCTCCTTGATGCCGAGGAAGCAGGTGCCGACTGGCGCGAGGTGGCGCGGATCGTGCTTGGCCGCGACCCGGCGATCGACAGGGACGGCGCGCGGCGATGCTGGGACTCGCATATGGCGCGGGCGCGCTGGATGCGTGACACCGGCTATCGCCAGCTCCTGACCATTCCTGGTGGAAAGACGCCGCATTGAACGCTCCATCCGATTTCTTACACAAAGACCGCCGATTGCCGCACGGCTCCTGAATTACCTTGCCCCGCGCGTGGTTATTCCTCCTGACGGACGGATCATCCTGTCACGGAGGTTTTCATGTCCGCGTCCCGTGTGGCCTGGGGCCAGGTGATCCTGGTCTTCACGATCATGTTGCTGTTCTGGTGGGCCGCAACCGAGTGGACCGCCTGGCGTCTTGGGTTCCAGTCCGAGCTTGGGGCACCCTGGTTCATGCTCGGGCATCGCTGGCCTGTGTATGCGCCGCCGCTTTTCTTCTGGTGGTGGTATGAGTTCGACGCCTATGCGCCCGGCATTTTCGTGCATGGCGCGCGGATTGGTGTTGCGGGCGTCGTGCTCGCCGTCGCTGTGGCCTTCGCCCTGTCGATCTGGCGGGCGCGGGCAAGGCGTCGGGTCGAAACCTATGGTTCGGCCCGCTGGGCGACCCCGCGCGATATTCGTGCGGCGGGATTGCTGGGCGAGAGCGGGGTCGTTCTGGGTAAATACCGACGGGCCTATCTCCGGCATGACGGTCCCGAGCATGTGCTGTGCTTTGCGCCCACCCGTTCAGGTAAAGGAGTGGGGCTGGTCATTCCGACCCTGCTGACCTGGTCCGGTTCGGCCATCATCCACGATATCAAGGGTGAGAACTGGCAGCTTACGGCGGGATTTCGCGCGACCTTCGGGCGCGTGCTGCTGTTCGACCCGACCAATCCGGCATCGGCCGCCTACAATCCTCTGCTGGAGGTCCGTCTGGGGGAATATGAAGTCCGCGATGTGCAGAACATCGCCGATATCCTGGTCGATCCGGATGGCGCGCTGGAGCGACGCAACCACTGGGAGAAAACCTCGCATGCGCTGCTGGTCGGCGCGATCCTGCATGTGCTTTATGCCGAAGCCGACAAGACGCTCGCCGGTGTGGCGAAATTCCTCTCCGACCCGAAACGGTCCATCGAGACGACCCTGTCCGCCATGATGCGGACGAATCATCTGGGGGAGAAGGGGCCACATCCCGTCGTGGCGTCCGCCGCACGGGAACTGCTCAACAAATCGGATAACGAACGCTCCGGCGTGCTCTCTACCGCCATGTCGTTTCTTGGGCTCTATCGTGATCCCGTGGTGGCGATGGTGACCAGAAGATGCGACTGGCGGATTGAGGATCTCGTGTCCTCGGCGCGACCGGCCTCACTTTATTTCGTCGTGCCGCCTTCGGATATCAGCCGCACCAAGCCGCTTATCCGGCTGATGCTCAACCAGATCGGGCGCCGTCTGACGGAAGATCTGGAGGCGGCGGCCAGACGGCGCAAGCTGCTTCTCATGCTCGATGAATTTCCGGCATTCGGGCGGCTGGATTTTTTCGAGAGCGCGCTGGCGTTTATGGCGGGCTACCAGATCCGGGCCTTCCTGATCGCCCAGTCGCTGAACCAGATCGAGAAGGCATACGGGCCGAACAATTCGATCCTCGACAATTGCCAGGTCCGCGTCAGCTTCGCGACCAATGACGAACGGACCGCCAGACGGGTGTCGGATGCCCTGGGCACGGCAACGGAGCAGCGGGATTCCACCAATTATGCCGGGCATCGCCTGTCGCCCTGGCTTGGGCACCTCATGGTTTCCCGGCAGGAAACCGCCAGACCGCTCCTGACCGTGGGCGAGGTCCAGCAACTCCCCGACCATGAGGAACTGGTGATGCTGTCGGGCTGCCCGCCGATCCACGCCCTGAAAGTCCGTTACTATCAGGATCGCCGCTTTACCATGCGCATCCTGCCGCCCCCCGATCTGGCAGCGTTCGTGTGGGACGAGGATCGCATGATTGACGTGTGGTCTGCACGAGTGGTCGCAGAGGACATGCCGGGCGTGCCGTCGCCCCCGGATGCTGGATCCAGTGCCGACGATACCGACGACGCCAACAGTGGCGTCCGCCGGGAACCAGAGTTGCCCGAGCATGAGGATATTGCGCCCGAGCGGCCTGACCCGGCCGCCGAGTTCGACATTCCTGACAGCGATCCCGAGGCCGAGGCGCAGCGCGCGGCGGAATTGCGGCGACAGGGCAATATCATCCGCCAGGCCGGCATGGATCGGAATGACGGTCTGGAACTGGGAGGAAACTGACCATGCACAAGCGCAGCCGACGCCTGAACGTCTATTTCGACCCCGATATCCATAAGCAGCTCGAGGCCCGTGCCGTGCGGCGGGATATTTCAAAATCCGCTCTGGTGGAGACGGCGGTGCTGTCATTCCTGACGGACGATGCCACTGAGAGGCAGGAGGCCGCGACCTCGCGCCGCCTCGATCGGTTGTCACGCCAGATGGCCGGACTGGAGGAAGATCTTTCGATCCTGGCGGAGACGGTCAGCCTGTTCGTCCGGTTCTGGCTGACCAGCACGCCACCACTTCCGGAGGACGCGCGGGCATCCGCCCGCGCCATGGGGCTTGAACGGTTTGAAGGCTTCCTGACCGCGCTGGAACGTCGGCTGGCGACGGGGGATCGATTCCTGCGCGACCGTCAGCGCGATGTCGCGGCACGGCAGGATCCGTCGGGCACCGATCCCGCCTGAATGCTCCCAATTACATACGCTTTTACCGCATCCCCCGAGATCCTTGTTGCCAGCAGATAAATCCGCTCCCTTCTAATGATCCCGGTCGTCGTCCGGAGAGGCCGGATGATCCGTAAAAACGGGGATTCCCATGGCGGTTACACCGATTGAAAATGGTGCCCGACAGCGTGGCATGTCCATGCTGCGCACTGCGATGGGGCCGGCGATTGCCCGGCACCTTGCCGACCCGGCTGTGGTCGAGGTCATGCTCAATCCCGATGGGCGGTTGTGGATCGACCGTCTGTCCGAGGGGCTGGGCGATACGGGCGACAGGATTACGCCAGCCGATGCCGAGCGGATCGTGCGACTGGTGGCCCACCATGTCGGGGCTGAGGTGCATGAGGGTATGCCCCGCGTATCCGCCGAACTGCCAACCGGTGAGCGGTTCGAGGGGTTGCTGCCGCCCGTTGTGACCGCCCCGAGCTTCGCCATCCGCAAGCCCGCCGTGGCCGTGTTCACCCTCGATGACTATGTCGCTGCCGGGATCATGACCGACGCCCAGGCGGATTTCCTGCGTCGTGCCGTCGCGGAGCGAAAGAACATCCTGGTCGTGGGTGGGACATCGACCGGCAAGACGACGCTGGTCAATGCCCTGCTGGCCGAGGTCGCGAAAACCGGCGATCGCGTCGTGCTGATCGAGGATACGCGCGAACTGCAATGCACGGCGCCCAATCTCATAGCGCTGCGGACCCGCGAAGGTGTGATCACGCTGTCGGATCTTGTCCGGTCCGGCCTTCGCCTGCGCCCCGACCGTATCCCCATCGGTGAGGTGCGTGGAGCTGAAGCCCTTGATCTGGTCAAGGCATGGGGGACTGGCCATCCGGGTGGCATCGGTACACTACATGCCGGATCGGTGCTGGCGACCCTGTATCGTCTGGAACAGCTGATCCAGGAAGCCGTGGTCACGGTGCCGCGCGCCATGATCGCCGAAACCATCGACGTCATCGCCGTGCTTTCGGGGCGCGGCAATTCCCGCCGCCTATCCGAACTGGCGGAAATCGATGGCCTCGATCCCGCGACGGGCGCCTATCGCATCCGTCCGGTCAGCCTCTCTTCTCCCGAAACATCCTTCTCTGCCAATGGAGAATCATCATGATGCCGCCTTCACGTCTGCGCGCCGTCGTGTGCGCTGTCGCACGTCCCGACCGGCATGTGCCGGATCTGCGTGTGTTCGGAACCGCCATGCTGCTGTCGCTTGCTTTCGCGTCATCGGCATGGGCGTCAGGATCGAGCATGCCCTGGGAAACGCCCCTGAACGAGATTCTGGAATCCGTGCAGGGACCGGTGGCGAAAATCATCTCGGTGATCATCATCACGGTCACGGGTCTGACCCTGGCCTTTGGCGAAACATCCGGCGGATTTCGCCGTCTGATCCAGATTGTCTTTGGCCTGTCCATCGCTTTTGCCGCCAGCTCGTTCTTCCTGTCCTTCTTCTCCTTCTCGGGCGGAGCACTGATCTGATGGCGGGATATGACGATGACGCGGTGCCGGGCTTTCATGTCCCGGTGCATCGCTCGCTGACCGACCCGATCCTGCTGGGTGGGGCGCCACGGGCGGTGGCCATCGCCAACGGCACACTGGCGGCAGCGATCTCGCTGGGCCTGCGCCTGTGGCTGGTCGGGGCGGTGTTCTGGATCGTGGGGCACAGCCTCGCGGTCTGGGGTGCCAAGCGCGATCCTTTCTTCATTGAGGTGGGGCGGCGACATCTGCGCTACCCCGCCTGGCTCCGGGTATAGGGAGGGCAGGGCCATGATGTCCCTTGGCGAATATCGCAGCCGTGCTGCCCTTCTGTCCGATTTCCTGCCCTGGGCGGCGCTTGTGGAGAAAGGCATTGTCCTGAACAAGGATGGTTCCTTCCAGCGCACGGCGAAAATTCGAGGTCCTGATCTGGACAGTGCGACGCCCGCTGAACTGGTCGGCGTGACGGGGCGGCTGAACAATGCACTCCGTCGTCTGGGATCAGGCTGGGCGGTGTTCGTAGAAGCGCAGCGCGTCCCGGCGACAGTGTATCCCGACAGCGATTTTCCCGATGCGGCCAGCCAGATGGTCGATCTGGAACGCCGGGAGCAGTTCGAGGACGAGGGCGCGCATTTCGAGAGCCGGTATTTCCTCACGCTGGTCTGGCTGCCGCCGGCGGAATCATCAGGCCGTGCAGAGCGTTTTCTGTATGAGGGCCGGGAGTGCGAGGGGCCGGACCCGCATGGCATGCTCCATGCATTCGTCGATCGCAGCGACCGGCTGCTGGCGTTGCTGGACGGGTTTATGCCCGAGGCGGCATGGCTCGATGACGGGGAGACGCTGACCTATCTGCATTCGACCATTTCGACGCGGAACCAGAGCGTCCGGGTACCGGAAATTCCGATGCACCTTGATGCCCTGCTGGTGGACCAGCCGCTTTCGGGCGGCCTGGAGCCAAAACTCGGTGATGCCTTCCTCAAGACCCTGACGATCACCGGTTTTCCGTCGCGGACGTTTCCTGGAATTCTGGACGACCTGAACCGGCTGGCGATGCCCTATCGCTGGTCGACGCGCGCCATCCTGCTCGACAAGACCGATGCCACGAAGGTGCTGACGAAGATCCGTCGGCAGTGGTTCGCAAAGCGGAAATCGATCGCGGCCATCGTGCGCGAGGTCATGACCAACGAGGCGTCCGTTCTGATGGATAACGATGCCGCCAACAAGGCGGCCGACGCCGATCTGGCTTTGCAGTCGCTGGGCGCGGATGATGTCGGGCAGGCCTATATCACCGCGACCGTCACGGTCTGGGACGGCAGCGCCAGTATCACAACTGAGAAGCTCCGGCTGGTCGAGAAGATCATCCAGGGTCGGGACTTCACCTGCATGACGGAAAGCCTCAACGCGGTGGAAGCATGGCTGGGATCTCTGCCAGGGCATGTCTACGCCAATGTCCGCCAGCCGCCAGTCTCGACCCTGAATCTGGCGCACATGATCCCGCTCTCCGCCGTATGGGCCGGGCCGGAGCAGGACGGGCATTTCAAGGTGGCCCCGCTGTTCTACGGAAAGACGGCGGGTGCGACACCGTTCCGGTTTTCCCTGCATGTCGGCGATGTGGGGCATACGCTGATCGCGGGACCAACGGGTGCTGGCAAATCTGTCCTGCTGGCGCTGATGGCGCTCCAGTTCCGTCGCTATGCGGGATCGCAGATTTTCGCCTTTGACTTTGGTGGTTCCATGCGGGCAGCGACGCTGGCAATGGGAGGGGACTGGCACGATCTGGGTGAAAACCTGTCGACAAGTGAGGTGAATATTCCCGGGATTGCCCTGCAGCCGCTGGCGCGCATTGATGATCCCGACGAACGCAAATGGGCCAGTGAATGGCTGGGGCAGATTCTTGTCGGTGAGAGTGTAACGCTCACCCCGGAGGTGAAGTCTCACCTCTGGTCGGCCCTGAATTCCCTGGCATCGTCACCCAGCCATGAACGCACGATCTCAGGTCTGGTCGCACTCCTCCAGTCCAACGCCCTGAAGCAGGCAATGGCGCCCTACTGTCTCGGTGGTCCTTATGGTCGCCTGCTGGACGCCGATATCGAGCGGTTAGGTGATGCTGATGTGGTGGTGTTCGAGACCGAGGGGCTGATCGGTTCCGGGGCAGCGTCTTCCGTGCTGTCCTACCTGTTCCATCGGATCGAAGGCCGTCTGGATGGCCGGCCGACACTGCTGGTCATTGATGAGGGCTGGCTGGTTCTGGATGACGGGGACTTCGCCGGTCAACTCCGGGAATGGCTGAAAACCCTACGTAAAAAGAACGCCAGCGTCATCTTCGCCACGCAGTCCCTGTCGGACATCGTCAATTCGCCCATTGCACCAGCGGTGGTCGAAAGCTGTCCGACACGGATATTCCTGCCGAACGAGCGGGCGATAGAACCCCAGATCATGGCGCTCTATCGGGATTTCGGACTGAACGACCGGCAGATCGCCATTATCGCCCGTGCTGCGTCGAAGCGGGAATATTACTGCCAGACGCAACGCGGCAACCGGCTGTTCGAACTGGGGCTCGGGCCTGTCGCACTCGCCCTGTGCGCCGCCTCCGGGAAGGACGATCACCGGCTGATCGATGCGGTGCTAGTGGAACACGGGCTGGACGGTTTTCTCCCTGCGTGGTTTGACGCGCGTGGCGTGTCATGGGCGGCAGATATGTTGCGCGACGATCGTGGACCGGAGGGCGTGCCATGACGGAAAAATCTTTCCGGCTTTGCGCTGAATTTTTCGGTCGTGCGAGCGAAAAATATTTCCGACGAGATGTCCTTCTTACCTCTGCAATGCTGGCGGTTGGCGGGACATTCTCTCCCTTGCATCCGGCCCATGCCCAGTGGGCGGTGTATGACGGGGCGAACCACGTCCAGAACGTGCTGATCGCGGCCCGCACGCTCCAGCAGATCGACAACCAGATCACTTCGCTGGCCAACCAGGCGCAGATGCTGGTCAACCAGGGTCGCAATCTCGCGAGCCTGCCGCTTTCGACATTGTCATCGTTGCAATCAACGATTTCCCAGACCACGGGGCTCCTCGCTCAGGCGCAGAACATCGCCTACAGCGTCCAGTCGGTCGAGCAGCAATACCAGCAGGCGTACACGTCCGTCTCCTCCGGCATGTCCGACATTACCCTGTTCAGTCAGGCGCAGACACGCTGGCAGAATTCCGTCGGTGGGTTTGAGGATGCCCTGAAACTTCAGGCGCGTGTGGTGGGAAATATCCCGAGCGACAGCTCGGCCATGACGCAACTGGTTTCGGCGAGCCAGAGTTCGGCCGGGGCCTTGCAGGCCGCACAGGCGGGAAACCAGCTTCTCGCCCTGCAATCCCGCCAGCTTTCGGACGTGGTTGCGGTTCTGTCCGCTAATGGCCGGGCCGCCGATCTGGAGCGGGCGCGGCAGGCGGCCACTGAGGCAGAAAGTGCGGCACAATACGAGCATTTTTCCCAATATAACGCCTATAGCCCGACTTCGGTCTCCATGTTCGGCAGCAGCGGGAACTGACCGCCATGGCCATGAACGATGTCGGCGTTATCGATAGCTTCCTGAACACCTTTACCACCACCATCGATACGGGGTTCGGTCTGGTGAAGGGGAATGTGATCTCGCTGGCGGGCACTCTGTCGGTGCTGGACATCGCCCTTGCCGGCCTGTTCTGGGCATGGGCGGCGGACGAGGACATCATCCAGCGTCTGGTGAAGAAGACGCTGTATATCGGGTTCTTCGCCTGGGTCATCAACGATTTCGATGCGCTCTCGAAGATCGTCTTCGACAGTTTTGCAGCTCTCGGTCTGAAGGTCGGAGGCGGCAGTCTGGCACTCGGAGACTTCCTGCGGCCCGGCCGTCTGGCCTCCACAGGATTCACGGCGGCGCAGCCCTTACTGGACTCGGTTCATAACCTTCTCGGTCCTGTCGCCTTCTTTACGAATTTCATCCAGATCTTCGTGCTGTGTCTGTCCTGGCTGATCGTGCTGGCAGCCTTTTTCATCCTCGCCGTGCAGCTTTTCGTAGCGCTGATCGAGTTCAAGCTGACCACGCTGGCGGGTTTCATCCTGATCCCGTTTGCCCTGTTCAACCGCACCGCCTTCCTCGCCGAGAAGGTGCTGGGCAATGTCGTCTCCTCGGGTGTGAAGATCATGGTGCTGGCGGTCATTTCCGCTATCGCGTCGGTTTTGTTCGCCCAGTTCACGACGTCCTATGGCAGCGATGTGCCGACCATCGGCCAGGCGGTCTCGGTGGTGCTGGCCTCGCTTGCAATTGTCGGTCTGTCCATTTTTGGCGGCAGCATCGCCAATGGCCTGATCTCTGGTGCCCCGCAGCTTGGAGCGGGTGCCGCTGTTGGCACCGGCATGGCCGTCGGTGCCATGGGCGCTGCTGCGGCCGCCGGTGTCGGGGCTGTTGCATCCGGTGGTGCCGCCGCCCTTGGTGCGACCGCTGCCGCCGCGCGGGGAGGGGCCGCGATTGCCGGGGCAGCCACATCCGCCTATTCGGCCGGAGCCGCCGGCGCGTCTGGCGGCGCGGGCAGCATGGCCGCCGGGATCGGCGGCATGGGACGCGCCGTTGGCGGGAACGTCGCGAATGCCGTCAAAGGAGCGGCCTCGCGTGCCGGTTCATCCCTCAAAGAAAGCTATGCCGCTGGTGGACGCTGGGCCGCGCGCGGGATGGGTGGCGACAGCCCGCCCAGTGCCGGTGGGGACACCGGTCCATCCGGTGCTGGTGGTGATCCCACGGGTAGCGGCCCTACCGGTTCTGGTCCGTCTGGTCCCGATGGTGGTGGCAGTCCCGGTCCGACATCCGACGGCGCGCCGCCGCGCTGGGCGCAAAAAATGAAGCGCCGCAATGCCGCCACCCACGCTGCTGAAGCCGCTCATATTATCCGCTCCGCCGATGGCGGCGGTGGCTCGGCGTCCATTGATCTCTCGGAGAAAGAATGATGTTCCGTCGCTCGACCACACGCTACGGGACCACGCCCGAACCCGTGACCCCGTATCAAAAGGCAGCGCAGGCGTGGGACGAACGGATCGGCTCCGCCCGCATCCAGGCCCGTAACTGGCGGCTCATGGCCTTTGGGAGTCTGTGCCTGTCAGCAGGGCTTGGGGCCGGGCTGGTCTGGCAGTCCGCGCGCGGCACCATCACGCCGTGGGTGGTGCAGGTGGACCGGCTGGGGCAGTCGCAGGTCGTGGCCCCCGCGACAGCGGGCTATACGCCCGCCGATCCGCAGATCGCCTGGTATCTGGCGCAGTTCCTCCACGACGTGCGCGCCCTGTCGTCGGACCCCGTGGTGGTCCGGCAGAACTGGCTGCGGTCCTATGACTTCACCACCACGTCGGGCGCGCAGGCGCTCAATGACTATGCCCGCCTCAACGATCCGTTCTCGCGGATCGGGCATGAGCAGGTCGAGGTGGACATCGCCTCGGTGATCCGGGCCTCGCCCGGCAGCTTCCGTGTGGCCTGGACCGAGCGTCATTACCGCGACGGGGCGTTCACCGGCACCGAGCGCTGGACCGCCATCGTCTCGGTCGTTCTGCGCACACCCCGCGACGCTGATCATCTTCGGAAAAACCCTCTGGGCATCTACGTCTCCGCCATCAACTGGTCGAAGGAGTTGGGTCAATGATTCGTCGCGCTCTTCGTGTCCTGCCGCTGCTGATCCTGCCCCTGGCCGGATGCGCGCAACATTACCATCCGCCGGTCATCCGCTACGATGACGCCGTGCAGGCCACGCGTCTGCCGGATACGCCGAAACCGGTGCAGGTGGTGGAGGTGCCACAGCTACTTCCCCTGCCGGGACAGCTCAAGCCGCTGCCCTCACGACGCGCGGTCCATCCGGCCCCCGAAGTCGCCGACCCGACCGCGCGTGTGACGCAGGCCAATCTGGCCGCACGCGTCCAGCCCACGCGTGCGGGGTTCATCAACGCGGTGCAGGTCTATCCCTATTCTCCGGGTGCCCTCTATCAGGTCTATACCTCGCCGGGTGATATTACCGACATCATGCTCCAGCAGGGGGAGAAGCTGGTCGGCACCGGGCCTGTCGCGGCCGGTGATACGGTGCGCTGGATTATCGGTGACACCGAGAGCGGGGCAGGGGCGACAAAACGCATCCATATCCTGGTCAAGCCGACGCGCCCCGACCTGACCACCAACCTGATCGTCAACACCGATCGGCGGACCTATCTGGCGGAACTGCGCTCTACGCCTGCCACGTATATGGCGTCCGTGTCCTGGGACTATCCCGAGGATGATCTGATCGCCCTGCATCGGCAGGACAATGCGGCCGATGATACAGCGCCGGTGGATACGGGGCTGGATCTGGCCGCGCTGAATTTCCGCTACGCCATAGAGCCGGTCAAAGGCGGGACACCACCCTGGTTGCCCGGCCGGGCGTTCGATGATGGCCACAAGGTCTATATCGCCTTTCCGGCTGGGATCGGGCAGGGGGAACTGCCCCCGCTCTTCGTGCTGGGAGCCGATGGCGGTCCGGAACTGGTCAACTATCGCGTGCGGCAGAACTGGATGATCGTGGACCGCTTGTTCGCTGCAGCCGAACTGAGGCTGGGGGATAAGCACTCCGAGCAGCGTGTGCGCATTGTTCGAACCGATGGACGGCGGACATGAGCGGGCAAGCGCCGAGAGTGGACGAAAATCCTGCGGCTCCCGCCACAGGGGGAAATTCCGTATCACCACCGCCCGATCTGCGCCTGCGGGCGGAACGGCCGCGCGTGGTGCGTCTTAACCGCACCGTTGTCTGGGCGCTCAGTGGGGCAGGGATGCTCGCCATTGGTCTCGCACTTGGCTACGCGCTGGAGAACAGCAGCCACAAAGCGCCACCGGCCGCCAGCCAGGACACGGATGTGCGCCCGTCCGCCGATGGGCTGGCGGGGCTGCCCTCAGACTATGTCGGCAACGGCGTGCCGAAGCTCGGTCCTGCACTGCCAGGCGATCTGGGACACACTATCCTGAAAGCACAGGGGCAGGGGAAAGTCGCATCCGGCGGGGAGGACCGCCGTGCCGCGCAGGAGGTCGAGGCGGCGATTGCCAGCCGGCTGTTCGTGCAGACGGGGGAGCGTGACCGCGCCGGCGAACAGGCGATGCCGCCTGCGCCAGGCGTTCCAGCCTCTCAGGGACCAGCGGCCCCTGCGACCGACGCACAATCTGGCAACCGTGCCTTTCTGGCGGGCCAGCCGGACCGCATGACCGTCAGCCCCGACCGCGTCATGCCCCCGGCCTCACCTTATGTCCTGCAGGCGGGCACGGTGATCGCCGGCGCACTGAACACAAAGATCAGTTCCGACCTGCCGGGTCAGATTACCGGCCATGTCACCCAGAACGTCTATGATAGCCCGACAGGTCGTTATCTCCTGATCCCACAGGGCAGCCTGCTGTTCGGGGCCTATAACAGCAGCGTCTCCTTCGGGCAGCAGCGCACCCAGATCATCTGGACGCGGCTGATCTTCCCCGACGGCAAGAGTCTGGTGCTGGAAAAGCTGCCCGGTGGCGATGCCATCGGCCAGTCCGGTCTGTCTGACGAGGTGAACAACCACTGGGGCCAGCTCTTCAGGGCGGCCCTTGTGACTACCCTTCTCAGTGTTGGATCTGAAGCGGGCACGTCGTGGAATGAAAACAATCTCATGCAGGCCATCCGCAGCGGGGCGAGCAACGGCTTTTCCATGGTCGGCAACCGGCTGATCGATCGCAGCCTGAACGTCCAGCCCACCCTGACCGACAGGCCGGGACTACCCTTCACCGTCATCCTGAATCGGGATCTGGTCGTCCAACCATGGCATAGAAAAGGAGAAACGGATCATGAGTGATCTGAAAATCAGTGCTCTGCCCGATGAAAAACCGGTTCGGCTTACAATTGATCTGCCCGCATCTGTGCATCGGGATCTTCTGGCTTATGCGGAAGCCATGAACGCCCTGCACCAGCAGAGTGTTACGCCACAGAAATTGATAGCCCCAATGATCGAGAAATTCATGCTCTCCGACAGGGCTTTTCTCAGATGGCGTCAGAAGCGTTTGGGTGCCTCACCGTCCTCAGCAGTTTGAGAAGCGTCTGGAGCGCTGGATTGTGGTTCTGGCGTGACCACAGGGCATGAAAGGTCAGGAGGATGGGATCACCTGCAAGAGGAAGCAGGCGCACGCCCGGAACCGACAGGCTTGTTGTGGCGGCCGAGGTCAGGGCCACCGCCTGGCGGCGCACGACATCGGCGAGCAGGGTGTCTCGCCCAACCACCATGTGTTCGATCCGGGGTGGTGCGCCATGTTGTTCGAGATGGGGAAGGGCCTGCGCCATCAGCCACGATCCCATGCCTTCCCGGCGAACAAGAAAGGTATGATCCGCAAGATCGTTCCATGTCACGGCGTCCTGCATCGCCACGGGGTCATGTTCGGAAAGTGCCACCATCATGGTTTCGGTCCACAAGGGCATGACACACAGGATATCATGGGCCAGTGTCCGAGGTGGTGGAACGTCAGGGGTAAAAGCGATATCGATCTCGCGTCGTCGCAGGCCGGAGACCAGCAGATCAGGGGCGAATTCGCCCGAGATCAGCCGGACATAAGGCGAATGTCTTACGAAACGGTCGAGGATATTGCGCAGAAATCCTCCCGCGCTTGAGGACTGGACACCGACCATAAGCCTGCTTTCAGTGGTGACTGGAAGCAGGCCGGAGGGACGGAGTGCCTGGTCAATCAGACTGACGGCTTCATTGATAACGGAGAGAAACTGTTGCCCCTCGTAGGTGACATGCACGCCGTTGCGGCGTTCAAACAGGCGAAAACCGATAATATTCTCTAGGGTGGCGATCCGAGTGCTGACGGAAGATTGTGAAATCCGTAACGTTTCACCAGCTTTTCGAAAATTACGGTGTTCTGCTACAGCGAGAGCCTCAACCAGTGAGGTAAGGGATATCTGGCCGCTGACGATCAGGCGGAAGAGCATGTTCCTGTCGTTCTGCGCATCATTCTGGTGTGATCCCACAGGACGTGTCTCCGAACAGGTTTCTCCAGTTTCACGAAAGTTTTTGGGGCGGGGAGAGCATTCTACGCCTGTTGGCGTGTGACCTCACGGATAGTGCACAGCACCGTCCCACGAGTTTGGCATGGCTAGCCCCATGAATCTTGCCGGGGGTAACCCATAATGGTTGTAGGGGGTGCCCCTTGGAACTTGCAGCGGTGTTGCCCCACGACTTTGGTATCGAGACGAGGGGCAATGCATTGATTTTAAATAAGGAAAGTCGGTGTGGTTTCGGGCGATAAAATTTCACCAGCTATATGAAAGGTTACCGTACACGCGCCGCCCTTCTCCGTAAGCACATGATCCACCAAAGCCATTAGAAACGCATGAGCCTACGTACCGAGTATTGGCGATATTGGACATTGCTAGTCGAGCCTGCAAGCCTTTAAGTGTTGGGAAGACATTTCCAAAGTCCAAATGAGCTCCCGCGTCAAATAGAATGTATTGCGGGACCTTATAAGATTGTGCGTTGTCAGCGTAAGACGAGCCAATGTACCGGGCTCCAAAATTTATCCCGAGACCACGAAATATGTTGCGCGGCAGGGTATAGTCCACAAACATATTCGCCATGTTTCGCGGAATCGCTCCGACATATTTTCCCTGCTCGGATACTTCCCCAAGATCATTCCCAGCCATGTCATAGCGATCAACCATTGTATCGCTTTTGGTTACACGAGTGTCGTTAAACGTGTAAGAAGCGGTAAGGTGAAGGTCACGTGTAATGTTGGCATGAGCAGACAATTCGACCCCTTTTGATGTCACAGTACCTGCATCCATTTCCTTCCCAGGATGTTCAGTATCTGTAATTTCGTAATGACTCTCTTTTATATGATATGCAGCTGCAGTGAGCATTACATCAGTATGAGGAATAAGATACTTTAACCCCACCTCATATTGAGCACCCGTCAACGGTTTGATAGGCTCCCCATTATATTTAAACGCTCCTACTTGAGGAATAAAAGAAGTTGCATAACTAAAGTAGGGCGTCAGACCAAAATCAAAATTGTAAGTAAAACCACCACGCCATGTAAATTTTGCTGCGGACGAACGGGTTCCTCCCTGCGATGTATCCCACGCCGTTTGAGGGCCAGTATCCTTATCCCTACTAAACGATTTACTCGTGTAATTATACCAATCTTGTCTGCCACCCAAAAGTACAGATAGCTTCCCAAATTTAATCTGATCTTGAAAATAGATGCCCTTCTGGAATTGGTTTTCACTAAAATTGTTCCATGAGACAGCATCCGAGCAACTCAAGTCATAGCATGGGTGGACATTATAATATACTGGATCCCACACATTTATGGCAGCTACGCCTTGAGTGTCATAACCCAAATTTTGATCAAAATATACTTTCCTGAAATCAACGCCGGCTACCAAAGTTTGCCTTACTGATCCCGTATCTACATGTCCTACTACTCGACTATCGAGGCCAATGGTTTTTTGTGCCGAATACCCACTCCAACCACCACGAGGATACGTTTCTCCATTCGCCTGAAGGCCCTGCCGAAGATACACGGAATCTAAATTACTCCATGAATCTTCATAACGAAATGTTTGTTGAAATTCCCAATTTTTGTTGAATTTATGTGAGAATTGATATTCGAAATCTGCCTCATTTTGTGTATTTTCATTTACACTTGGATCGTATAGGTAACGACTTCTCGGGATGTATCCATACTTGCCTCGGGTAAGAGTCCCGATGCCAGGGAAACGGCCTTCTAGACCATCCTGAGGCGTATACATATACTCACCTAAAAGTGTTAAGCTCGTTTTATCATCAATATCCCATTTGATGGAAGGTAAAATACCGACACGTTTATAATGGACGTAATCCTGCTGAGTGCCCTGCGTTACACCAATCCCAGCAATTCGATACTTTACATTTCCCGATTTTGTTACTTTATCCCCAACATCGAATGTTGCTTCATAACGGCCCCAGTTCCCGAAGCCGACGGTTACGTTGCGAACTGGCTTATCTGTCGGTTGTTTAAGTCGTGTAGCAATTAGTCCCCCTGGGCCAACCTGCCCATAAAGGACCGAAGCCGGTCCCATTAGGGCCTCAACGCGTTCAACAAAGGCTGTTTCACCTGCAGAACCTGAGCGCGACATGATGCCGTCGACGTATTGAGTAGATTGAAATCCACGCATCATTATGCCCCCGGTACCGTTCGCGAGATTACCATTCGCAGATCCATTCTGGGCCGTTCCGTTTGGAGCCACGATGCCAGGCAGATACTGTAGCGTCTCCATTACATTCTGCGATTGCCGATCTATGATTTCTTGTTTGGTGACTACATAGATCGAGTTCGGAATCTCAGTTATCGGGGCATCAGTTTTAGTGCCTGCTTCTGTATAATGCGCGACATAACCAACGCCAGGGCCCGTGGCGGATTCTTTACCCAATGTGCCACCAACGCGAACCGGACCAAGGGTGATGTTGGCAGCCGCTTTTTGAATAACGATCGTATTGCTGCCAGCATAACGGTAGGAAAGATTCGAACTGGATAAGAGCTTCTGAAGAGCGTCTTGTGGGGCCATTGACCCGGACACGGCAGCAGACGTTTTCCCCGTGAGCAGGGCTGGGTCATATGTTACCTGAACACCAGTCTGCTTGCCGTAAGTTGCCAATGCCTGCCCGAGGGGTAGAGAGGGAATATTATAGGAGCGGGCGAGGGGCGCTGCAGTCTGGCTGACGTTTGAAGATGCAGCGCGGGCATCCATGCTTGCTAGCGCGAAAAGAAGCGCCGAGGGAACAGCCAGCATGACAGGCCGGTTGAGCCATACATGGCGCAGGCCAGGCTTTTTTGTGCGACCGACAAGGCGCGGTGCAATTTCAGGTTCCATATGTGTCGTCCCATCAAAAGTGAGAATGCATCGCATTTGAAATAGGGACGGGTTCGTATGGGCTTTTTATAGGGCAGCGTCTCAAATTATTTTTCAGAGCCGCCAAGCCTCTGAAGGTTAAGATGTTTTTGAGTGTAAGAATTTACTGTTCGTGGGATGCCGGGGCATCAGTCGCAATGAGCATATGACCAGCAACCTCCTGAACCTGTCCGCCTGAAGGGACAACTGCGGCGCTGAGGGCTGCCGGGATATTGTGCAGGTCGTAGATGCCGCCGACCTGTCGTGACCGAAGTTTGGCGCTCCAGTTAACGATAAAGCCAGGATAGTAGCGTTTAAGGGTGTCGGTAACATGCCCTACTGTATCGCTGTCAACGACGAGGGTGCCTGTTTGCCAGGATCCAATGGTGTCGGGAGAGACAGTTTTCCGGGTCACATGGCCGTCTGATCGATCGACGCTGATTTCGTCTCCTGCGTCCAAAACCACTTCCTGCGTCTGTGTCGGGCTGGATACGCCGACACGACCGTCCTGAACACCAACTTGTATCTCGGCCGGATCCAGACGGATATCAAAACGGGTGCCGATATCGCGGGCCTGTATAGATCCTGCAGTCACCCGGAAGGGACGCGTTGCGTCATGCTGGACCTGAAAAAAGGCCTCACCTGCCAGTAGGGTAACGTCGCGCGTACCGGGGCGATAGTGGACTGCAATGGCCGATCGCGCGCCCAGGGTGACGACGCTGCCGTCCGCAAGTGTTACGGTCTGATCCTTGCCTGTCGAGGTCTGGTAGTCGGCCTGCAACGCAATCCGAATGTCAGGTAAAAAGAACAGGCCTAGTCCGCATAGTGCCGTGGCCAGCGAAAGGGCTACAGCATGCCGTCCTGCTATGGCGCTGAGGGATGATGAAGGTTTGGGTGGAACGAACGTCTCTGTCCTCTTTGGTTTATCCGGAAGGGACAACAGAGCCGGTCCAACGGCACCTGTAAGCCTCCAGACACGCAAGGCTCTTGACCAGGCATCTGCATGGGCGGGCGACCGGGCATACCAGGCGGAGAACTCTTTTCGGAGATCACGGTCGTCCGGTTCCTCGGTCAGACGGATGACCCAAAGATTGGCCTCGGCGGTCAGCGGGTCGTCTGAAGCGGAAGAGTTATCTGTCATACGGACCACATGGCGCTCCACGCTCAACGGACGGGCGACATAAGAAAAGCCATCTTATGAGAGAGACGGAGCGAGAGTGCATTTTTAAAGCGTGTCAGTTCAGTTTCTGGGCGCGGCGTTATCAAGAGCCGCCTGACAGGCCGCCATTGCGTCCGTAATCAGTTGTGCCGTTCGACCAATCGAGAGGTCGAGAACAACCGCAATCTCTCGCAATTTGTAATCACCGAACCGTTTCATTTCAAACGCGAGGCGCGTGCGATCTGGTAGAGAAGCCAATACCCCTTCGATAATAGCCAGTTCCTCACGGCTACCGACATACGTCTCCGGGGAACGGGGATCGCATAGCAGGTTCTGCACCGCGATATCGGCCACATCGATTTCATTCCGAATGCGCCCAAACCGAAGGAAGTCAATTGCAAGTCGCCGGACAACCTGAAGCAGATAGGACACAGGCCGCTGGATCTCGGTACCCTTCTTCTGGACAAGGGTGGCCTTGATGAAAGCATCCTGGACAATATCTTCAGCACGGGCACGACACCCGATGATACCCGCTGCCACGTCCACAAGGTGCAGGCGATGGCTGAGATAGACGTTCAGAATCTGCTCTGAGTCCTTCACCGCGCTGTGGTTCCTGTCATGGATAAGGGTTGAGTGTCGTGCCTGCTAGTCTGATCAGATTGGATGTATTGCGACAGGTTCTTAACTGCAACAGCTATTATGCTGAGTCTGACCTGCGTGCCACAGTGTGGAACTTTTCTCGCCTTGAACGGGTGCGCTTGATAAAAAAACGTGGTGGATGGCTATAAAAACAGGTCTTTCATACGTCACTTAAGTAGGAACCTTGCGGGATCCGTCCGCCGATCCTTATTGCCCCCACGAATCGTGCCGTTAATGGGCGCAGGGGACAGTTCGATCGTATCGAATGAAGCCGCGTGAATTCTGGCGAGGAGAGTGGGAACGACGTTCCTGTTTTCTAATTGAAGCGCTGGTGGCTGCCATGTTATATAAAAATATAACTTTTGGAGGTAGCCATGCACACAACCAATCTCCGTAAAGTCGGTGGCTCCGTCATGCTGGCTGTTCCGCCAGCGATCCTGGATGTGCTGCATCTCACAGCAGGTGCAAAAGTCGGTATCTCGGTTGATAATGGTCGGCTTGTGATCGAGCCCGCGGCTCCGCCACGCTATACGCTCGAAGAGCTTCTTTCCCAATGTGATGAAACTGCGGAAATCAGAGCTGAGGATCGGGCGTGGATTGATGCCAAACCGGTCGGGAACGAGATCATCTGATGGAGCGGGGGGATATCTACCTCGTCTCGCTCGATCCCACATCAGGTCATGAGCAGCAGGGAACGCGCCCAGTAATGGTTGTGTCTCCCGCCGCGTTCAATCGGCTGACGAAAACCCCGATTGTGTTGCCGATCACCAGCGGAGGCAATTATGCGCGGACCGCTGGGTTTGCCGTGTCGCTTATGGGGGCAGGGACCAAAATAAGGGGAGTGGTTCGCTGTGATCAGCCTCGTGCTCTTGATATTGGGTCGCGCAGTGGTCGGAAACTGGAGAGCCTTCCGATGCACATCATTGATGAAGTTCTGGCTAAGCTATCCGCTATTTTGGAATAACGGCGGAGAAATCTATCTAATCGTCTGATATTAAATACTAAATTTGCGCGCATAATTTATGTGGAAATCGGATCTTGTGTGCCCTGCAACCATACTCATAAAAAATCATCAATTAAGTCAGTGTGTTGTGGAAGACCTCTTCAAGAGGGTACTTCAGGCTGCTAAAGAAGCTACACGATTTCAATCGGCTGGCATAAACAGGTTCAAATCGGGGTCCAATACCCGCGACTAGATACAAGTAGGTCCTCGGACTGATAGCTGCTGGTGCCCTCGAAGCTGCTGGCGTGATAAGAACATAGAAATTCGCATCCTTTCCGATCCGCTATCATGTTCTGGTGTGGCATAGCGCGCATAGAAGATGGAGGGATCGTAAGGCATTCTCGATGCAGTTTGCTGACGGACACTTCTGGTAATGTCTTGGCTTGCACCAAGGCCACTGTCGCATGCAACGAGTAATTGACCTGAGATTGAGTGTTTCAGAGACGTTTACGCACCCTCGTCGAATAGCGTTGAAAGGCAGTAATTTCGAATATTGGTAGATCGATTGAGCGCTTAAATATTTCTGCTCGAAGATAATTCAGTTCATCTTCGAGATTCGATTTCTGGATATCTATCCACCAAGATTTTGGTCCAATCGATCCGTCGGTATTCCACTTGTACCCTCGTAGCTTGAGAATATCTTTGGCTTCGAATGGTGCTCCTTCAGCAAAAATTCGCCAAGTCGGCCGACGTGCCACGTCGAGTAGTCGTGCCAATACGCGCAAACCACTTCGCGGCAGGGTCTTCGTCAGCAATGCGATGCCAGCTTCGCAGTCGTCGATCGCGCGATGCGCATCAAAAAAATAATGAAATTGGCCCAACAGATCCGCCAATCTGCGGCCCTCGATTCCTTCTTCCTTCCACGGGACGTCGCACATTGTGCAGCCCCATGGTTTGGACGCAAAAACGGGCGATAATCGTTCAGCAAACGGCCTGTCAAAGGCGGCATTGTGGGCCAATATGAGATCGGCCTGCGTAACGAGCAACTCGACGGCGGCGATATCTAAACGATGTCCCGCGACGATGTCGTTGGTCAAGCCAGTGATCACGGTGATTTCTGGAGGGATTGGTTCGGCAGGTTCGTTAAACTGATGCAGCGGTTTGTCGATCGCGGTAATCTGCCCCTGCGTGTTATAGTCAAAAGGAATGATTGCGAGTTCGATGATCTCGCTTGAGACCGGATCGAGGCCGGTGCTCTCAACGTCGAGGAACATTCCCTTACGAAATCGCAGATCATCACTCTTTTCGATGCATTCGGCTAATTTAAGTCGCCTCAACACGCGGTAATCGTCGCTTGCCTCAAGCAGCGCGGCTGCGGCTTCTAGTTCTAGCATTGTCGCGCTTATGCTTGTGTCCATATCAGTGAGCTTTCTTCGTCGGCTCGTTTTGCATTGATCTCGGAACCCCTAACACAGGCCTGTCGCTCTTAAGCGGATCCTCATTGGCATCAGGGCCTCCCACCGCCTTGTCATCGGGCAACCATCGGTCATCGACGTACAGCCAGTCGATGAGCGCCGGTAGCGGTTCCATTGGTGGAAAGTCATAGCGTTCAGCCATAAACGACTCTGTTCGTTTTCGTAACCACATCTTATCGTCTGCGAACTCCTCAAGAATCTTCAGCGCCTCGTTCGTGGTAGCAATGGCGGCCGAATAGTCATTCGAGATAATGCTGGTCCGATCGGCAACATTCATGGCGGAACGCCAGTCAGATTCAATCGAAAGCGCTTTCGCAATCAGTTCTGTCGCGGCGAAGAAGCTTTGGGCACTGCCGTTCACATTACGAATCCGCAATTGCCGTCTTCGGTTGGGATACGCACCCTTACCTAGCTTATCTCCCTTTTCGGTCGCAAAAAAGATTGGAAGATGCGCTACAAGGCGTAGCGAGCGGCGCTGGTAATGGGGCCTCGGGCGCTGATCGGCCGTACGTAGTAAGTCCAGATCGGCAATGATCATCGCGGTTTCAGTCTCCCCTAATGCTCCACTATGAGACCCACCGAGTTGGAAGATACCTGGTGCTTTTGATCCATAAGGTGTGTGTACCCCCTCCGTCTGCTTCCAACCATCAAGCCCGATGAATCCGCTTTGGCCGCAACCAACATGTGGCGCGACGGCGTTGCAGAAAGCTGTTACGAGGCCGGCGGCAAGATACTGGTTCTGACCGAACACATGATAGTCTGCGGATCTGTTGGTCATCGCGGGTAGGACGATCAGTGTCCGTTGCAGAGCCTGTCCACGGTACAGCGCTTTTTTGAGGCTTTCCGAAATTTCGGTGCCATTACGATAAGCAGTCCATTTCGCGAACTCATATACGTCTTTGCTGACATGCTCCAGCATGCTTTCCCCGCCTTTTTTAAGGCCGTAGCGTGCAGCGAGCTCATTATTCTCCTCGACGATGCCGATGAAGTTCGCGCTACTTGCATGCGGGAACATCTCCGAACAGACCAGCTCAAGCGAGAAGGTGCCGAGGGAAAAGGGGTGCTTGTCGTCAAGAAGTGGCGTCCAAGGTTGATCGATCGGCGGACGGATGAGTTCGCCGGCTGCCGCCGAGGGATACCGTTTCTGTCGTACGAAACTTTCAACACGAAGGCCGGAGCGTGGATCAGTCGTTGCCCTCAGACATGTGAGTAACGCCGAGTGATAGTCCCACCGGCTGAAGCCCGGCTGGGGTTGCGCTAATGCCGCAGACGCATAGGGCATGGTAGCGGTGGGAGTGAAGTCGAGGTCGATCTGCGTGCCGCCAGGAACTCTGAATGTTCCGCACCAAACAGTGATAGGCCAAGCGGAGCTTTGGAGCTGTCGCGCAAGCCAATTGATAGTCTCGGGGCGTAGGCTGTATTCTGGAAAAATTAGGCCATCGACCTTGAACTTAACGCAGGCGCTGAGAACTTCCTTAATTAGAGCACGCCGCCGGTTCTCCGACGTTGAGAGGAAAACGCCACCGCCTCGCACACTCGATGCAGGGGCTGCTGCGTCTCCAGCTGCGGTGACCAGTCCCTCATACAGTCCGTCTTTGTGTCCTGGACTGTAATAGCTGTCCGTTACGTCCCACTGGACCAGCGCCACACGATGGGCACCGGCCGTCTTTCCCTCTGCTCGCGATTTCCAGGAGCGATCTCGCTTATTGGCGATCACGGCCAGCGCGTCTTCGACCGCGCTCATCCCCACGTCTATCAACGCGGACGGAGCTGGTGTCAGTGCCGGATCTGTGGCTTCCCGCTGGGTAGATGCGTCTAGTGTAAGCAGGGTCTCGGGCTGTGTCTTTGGCATGGCAGCGGGTTGTGTTTCGGGCAGGGAAATCGTCTGGTCGCTATCCCGGTCGGTGCTTGCAGCATTTTCAGGGTCTCTACCAAATGCAGCTTGGGCAAGTTTTTGCGAAACGAGATGCATACCGATGACTTGGTCGCCGCGCCGGGTGACCGAATAGGGAAAGCGCATGCGACCCCGTAATTGACGGGATTCCATCGCGGTTCCGCGCTCTCCCCGCACATACGCGATATCGATCTGCCATTCGGCGAGGCTGAGGTTGCTACCGTCCGCGAGACGCATGATCGGCCGGTCTGCTTGACTCTCGCCTGTTCGTGGATTTGTCCATGAGACTTCGGTCGACACACGGATACGAGTAGCTGTCGTCAGTTGTCGCAGGAGGGCGGGCAGATCGTCCGGCCGCTGTAGAATCAGTTCATCGAACACGTCCCACGGCCAGTTCGGAGCGTTTCCCGTCGAGTGGGAAGGGCTCGCGTAAAATTTCAGCAGGGTACGCAAGGCCGTCTCGGCCTCAGCCATATTAGCCGCGTCTATCTGCCACAGTTCGGGCCGGAAGATGGTCCATCGTTGAGATATGGGGACGATCTGAACGAGAATCGCCACGAGCACGACCCAGCCCGACGGCATAATCTGATCGCGGAGATGGTTAAGGCCACCTCGTTGATCAAGGATGATTTTACGAAATGTTTGAACCACCCGTTTTGTCTGGGCAGCTAGACTCGGGTCCGTCGTAGGCACACCGGTGTCAAGCATGACGAGATCGAGACCGACGATATCGGATATCCAGCCAAGCTCGAAATCGGCGTCACCTAATAGATCAATCGATTCGTCAGGCAACGCGGCGACCAACTCGAAGGCAAGCGCGCGAAGATCGGTGAGCGCTGCGAGAATTTCGGTCCCAACCTCGAGTGCGTGCAGGGAATCGGCCGCGCTGGACACGACCGATGTCGCCGATTGCCTGATCATTTCCGACAGGGTCTGCCACGCGGCAGCGCTCCGTCGATAGGGTAGTGACGCTGGCTTCAACACGGGCCAATGCTTTGCGGCTTCGGGCAATGCTCTGCTTGCGCGTCTGGCTGAGCGTGCCATGAGGGCTGCGGGCTGGCCCGGTGAGCTGAGATCTTCGAGCGCGTTCACGCGTTCGCTCATAAACATGCCTTCGGAAACGGCAGCTACCAGATAGGATGCTGCGCCAGACACTGTCTTCGTTCGGTCAAAATTTTCAAGCAGGAGCAGAGCGCGCGTAATCCGCGTCGGAATGGGATTTTCTGGCGTTCCCTCGCCTGGCCCCCATCGATCGGCGCCGGACAACCTAGGCAGGACACGCGTGATGATCGCCTCGCGACGATGAAAGTGCTGTTCGAGTACAGTCGTCGCGTGCTGATCGATACCGTTTTCCTCGTCAAGAACGAGTTCGGCACGATTGCAGACGTCCCTTACCGCCCAACCGAAGCGCCATAGATCGGCACCGTCAGAAAAGACGCTGCGTGCCTCTAGGGCCGTACCTACCCTCACAAAGGCGTGGCCGTCGACGCTAGAGCGCGGAGCAAGCCAGCAGATGAGTTTAAGGGTCGATAAATCGATATCGTTGCCCACCCGGCTGGCAAAGAATGAAAAGGCTGTGGGTACTGGCACGCTCTCGATGTTGGCGCGCAATTGATCCATGAAGATGGGATATGCGGCCCTGTACAAGGCAGCAATCTGACTCGGCTCCCTGAATGGCTGTCCCTCGGCCAGTAATGTCGATCCCCGAGGCAACGCAGCTTCGCGTAGCTTTATTCCTGCTATTGGCTGGTCATCCTTGTCTATCCAAAGAATTCCGACGGGCGTATATGCCTCCTCACCAGCTGATGCTAGCAGTAGGCGGTCATCACTGCACTTGAGCAGGATGCCTGAAGCCTTCAAGCCCGGTGGCGAAGGGAGCGCTACAGCGTCGACCGACCCAGCGATCAGATGCATTAGCCGCGGCCGTCGTGCCGCGACGTCGACAAAAGTCTTGTAAGTCACGTTTACAAGCGTCGACGCGGCATCAAGTTCGACGTCAGTTGCAGGTCGATCGACTCCAGAAGCGGTACCGGAGGACCAAATACCTAATATCGTTTCGGATAGGTTGATAACAGTATTAGGTTCCACCACGTCAGCGGCGGCAAAGGGGGCTGGTTCTTCTGCTTCACCAAAAGCTGCGACGCGCTGAAGCTTCACAAGCGTTCGATTCAAGCGAGAGAAGGCAGCTCCAGCCGACTGCCTACGTGAAACCAGCAGGCTTGGCATCGATGTGTCGAACGATCGATCGAATTTCAGCAGGGACATACGCAGCCCATCGGGCAGCAGCGCTACGGCGCCACCAGCGCTCGGCTGGAGGATGGCATCGAGATATGAAAAGCGGAAGTCGGCGTTGGTCCCGCCGAGCTTTTGTGCTGCGAGACAGGCGATGATGCCGATCTGGCATCGAACATCATATCGGTCGAGCACATCTTGCGCGCCCGCAGCGCCACAAAAATCTGTAGCCAATTTCCCGAACACATTATTAAGTGCTCCGGCTGCGAGCTTGGTCGCATTTTTGTTGATACGGTCACAGACATCGTCGTCAAAGACGCTAGGTGGAATCGAAGATCGCAAAGCTCGGTCGAGACCCTCGACGGCGGCTAACCAGATGTCGAGACGCTCTGTGTCATCACCCGAATGACGCATGCGTGGCTCGGACTGTAGGACGAGGTCAAAAAATGCGCTGGCGAGCGTGGTGCCTTTGATATCGTCGAGCATGTCTGCAGCGAGGCACCACAGCCGACGATAGGCACTGGCCCTGTCGTTAAAGCGAATGTCCTCAGCACCCAGCGCAACGCCGATCTTGGCAAGGCAGGTCGAGGCATTCTGCGGGTTATCCAGTTCAGGGTCGAAAATGAGCCCGAGCGCGGTTCTGCGGTCGATTTCACCGGCATCTGCGAGCGGATCCATAGCCTCAGTGTTGGGAAGATCAGCTAATGGGCCAGAGAAGCCGAAACCGGCCCGGTTGTCTGTGATCCATGCCCGCGCCTCTGCGCGTGTCATCGGTGGGGGGATTACATTTTTTCGGTTGAGTGTCAGCCCCTTCAGCGCGATGAACGATTCGACCTTGCGCCGCAGTTGAGAAGCCGTCCCGATATCGCGGCAGATAATGACAACATCATCGACATAACGGGCATAGGCTGCGGCGCATCTCCTCGCTTCGCCCCCCGCGGCTTCGGCTGCATCGATCGTATCAAGGCGGCTTATTTCCGCCTCCATCATTTCATCTAGATCGAATAGAGAAATGTTTGCGAGATATGCCGAAAGATCAGGCCCCTGAGGGATCCCACGACGTGTATCCGAGGCGGTGACTTCGCCCGTAATCGGATGAAAATATTTCTGTCCGAAACTGTGGCTCATCAGAAACCGCGTGAAAATTTCAGCACGATCAGCGGCGTCATGGCGGGCATAGGGTGCCAAGAGCGGGGCGAAAGATCCGATATCGCCATCTGCTGCTGCCAGCGAATGTAGCGCGCGCTCGAGCGGTTTTGCTAAGGCATTCTCAAAGGCGTCATAACGAATATGATCGTAAAATCCAGTTATATCGAGACGAAGTATTTGGATTTCGTCGTGGCGGAACTGTTTGATGCGTTCGTCAAGAAAATCGACGAACGATCGCCAGCACTCGAAATAAGGACGGAAAATACCTTCCCGTTTCGGGGGGGCGAGTCCATTCACGATCGCCATATCAATTTGATAAGCGAAGCTATGGGAAGGGCGTTTCTCGCCGTTGCCGGTACGGTAGATGCTTGGCTCGGAGCCATGATCGCGCGCATATCGCACGGCCGGAATGCTATCTGCGAAAAGCGGGCATTCGTCCCGGTCACGCAGCAACTCGACAAGTCCATATTGCTGGAGTAACGCGTCATGCGAGACTGGCCCCGACTTTAGTCGGTAGCGGCCGTCGCCTTTTGGGATCTGGCGGGTCAGCAAGGGACTTGATGGCCCGTCGGCTACTTCGAGGCGCGCACGATGAACATGAAACAATGGCGACGCGCCGACAGCCAGCCATTCCCAAGCGTCGTCATCTAGGGGATATTCCCGGCGGGACGTGGATGATCGACCAAGCGTAAGCGCTGTCAGAAGGTCAGCCCGGTCATCGCTCAGGTCTCGAAACGGCTGTAGGTTTTGCGCTGCCTCTTTCGAACGCGGTTGTCGTCCACCATAACCGCTCACCAGAGCGGCGAATTGCTGTAACCCAACATCGTTTTCGTCTAGCGTTAGAAGCGCAATAATGTGATCCCAATCCGCATTAGCAAGCGCAAAGGCGATACTTCGTGCGATTGATGCCAGCCGGAGGCGGTTGACAGTGGACCAGTCAAGGTTCGCAGGGTCTTCGCCAAGTCTATATGCCGCTAGAAACGTCAGCGGTCCCCACGAGGATTGGGATAGCGCGCTGTCCGCAGCTTCACGCGAGGCGTTGTTGAGGAATGCGTCTGGGTCAATTTTTGCGTCATTGGTGGTTTTAGGCGTTACGATATCGAGCCTGAATGGTGGCCCATCTTGTAGAAGCCGCAATAGGCGTAACGTGGCATCATATGTGCCGCGCTTGCCTGCTTCATCGCTATCCAGAAAAATATGAATGCGCAGATCGCGGTCACATTCGGAGATTAAGGCGATGATGCGCTCGATACGCTCGATCTGGCCGGGTGTCAGCTGAGCACCGAGAATCCCAAGGGCGTGAAAGCCTAGTTTTTCCAGACGCAACACATCGAAGATGCCCTCGACAAGAAAGATATCGATGGGGTTACGAATGTTCTGTGTGCGCTGCTCACGTACCCAAGCGAGCAGTCTACCTTCGCCATATAGAGATGTTTTGCGAGGAAAATCATAAGAATAGAGGTATTTCGGCTTTAGCTCATCGAGCGAGCGGGCAGCAAAGCCGGCGATTTCTCCATTGGCTCCCTCAATGGGGAAGACCACGCGCTTGCCATGGAAGAAGCCACGCAGTGTCGCCCCGTAAAGATCAGCAGTCTGCTGGCCGCCGTCCTGGCGGCGGACAATACCGGCTTCGACGAGTTGCTCCTCTAAGAGGCGGTTTGACCGGGCCTCCTCAATGAGACCTTGAAGGCTGTACACTGCGGCACCGCGCTCACGGAGAAACGCAGGGTCGAATTCCCTGTTCTGCGCAAAGGTGTTGAAGATATTGTCGTCACGGGATGAATGATTGAGGCGCTGCTGCAACATAGATGAGCCGGTTGCGCGATCGATCGGCGGACGCGTCCTAGTACTAAACTGCACCCCTTCCATATCTGCAAGACGCTTGACTGCGTCCCAGAAGGAAAGCTTCTCGTAATTCTGAATGAGCGAAATGACATCGCCATGCGCGCCGCAGACAAAGCAGTGATAATGGTCACGCTCGGTACGGTTGACGCTACCCCAATACAGGTTTAGCGATGGATCCTTATCGTCATGAAATGGACAGATCGCACGTCTAGGTTGTTGTTTCCGTCCGTCGACCTGTAACCCCAGCTGCGTAGCGACTGAGGCGATATCCGCCCGTTCGACGAGGCGTGCTACTTCGTTCTGATTGCTCTTCGCGGTTAGTGCCACACGGTCCCCCTATGGGGATCTTCACGATGTGTCCCCCTTTATCAAGTGCTATCATGCGATGCATATAGCGTTAAGTCCTGTCTGTAGAGCGCTGATTTACCGTGGAATCTGATTGCGGTGAGATATGTCTTGGCGCGCTTCGATCGTGTTGTGTAAACTTAAATCGATCGATCTCTCCCCAGATGCTCTCGGCTGCGTAGCTAGCGATGGTAATGGGGGACCGGTTCCGCAACGCACTGCTTACCCTGGACGATGACGTGGGAAATGAGTTCAAGGTGATTTTAAAAGGGCCCTTTCTTCATTCGGCAGGCGGCTACGATGGATATTAAGATCGATGAACTCGGCGAAATCCATTTCCGTAGGCCCGGAATGATTGTCCGTGAGGTCAAGGCCGGGGACATCGATCGCGAGGCCTTGCGGGCCACTTCGATCGCCGAGGCGCACGCCGCCACCGAGGCGTTTCCGCGCCACCTCGAGCGGATACGGGATATCCTGCAGGCCTGCTTCCCGCCGCATGTCCTAGCGACGATCTCGAGCTGGAGCGTTACGCACAAGGTCGGTCCTGACGGCGTCGCCGTCGACGGACTCCTTGCAGGCCTGGAGCAACACCATGTAGAGCTGCTCCAGGCGATCCTGTTGCGAATGGATCGGTGGGAGTGGGGCGTCGAGCGCGCCTCGTATCAGCAGATCGGCGAGGTGACGGGCGAGTTGAAGGCACTGGCAATCGCGTTCCAGCGCCGTCGTGCGTTGGAGGTCGACAAGGTCAGCTCCGATCCCCAGAATCTCGCGGTGGCGCTCATTCAGGAACGGCTGCGCGACCAGACGCAGATGATCCGCAACTGGGGCCGTTACGACGAGATGGTCCGCATCGTGCGCGAGTTGCATGCCCCGCTGGACGACGAATTTCGGTCGTACCACGGCTTCGGAGCGACCGAACTCGTCGATGTCGCGAGCGGTCTTGTTAACCTGATCCAGCAACGCCTATCCGATCGGCAGACCCTGCTCGACGGCATCATGCGAGGACGTACCCGCAAGGCAATCGTCCATGCCTACTTCGAGCGATACGACGGGGTCGATGGCGACCCGGAGGAGTTCCTGGCCTCGCTGCCGCCCAAGACGACGCTTCGGCAGCTGCGAATGATGCTGCATGAGTACGCATCAACCGGGCTGATGCTGGAGTTTCTGGTTGATCCCGGTGATCTTGCCGCGCGGATTGGCATATCGACACAGGTGGTCGAGAGCGTGTTCGCCGCGATAGGCTTGGTCCCTGGCGTGCTCCGCGCGAAGGAGCCGGAGCACCTGTTTCTCGACAACCCCGTATGGAAGCGGCCGGCTATAAAGGACGGCGCAGAGTTCCTGCTTTTCATTCCCCAAACTATCGTCGGGTTCCTGCCTGACTTGCTTAGGGAGCTTGCCGCCGAGATGGGACTGGAGAAGCGGCTCGAGCGACGGCGCGGGCGGTATCTGGAGAACGAGACGGCGCGTCTCATCTCCGTCGCGCTGCCTACCGCGCGCATGCTGCCCGGTGTGAAGTGGTCGTGGAAGGGCGTGCCTTACGAGACGGATGTGATCGCTGTCGTCGACAAGGTGGTGGTGATCGCTGAGGCCAAGTCGGCGGTTCTGACCGACGCTGCGCTCCGCGGCGCGGTGAACTCAGCGCGTAGGCATGTGAAGAACCTGCTCGTCGAACCCGCAATCCAGTCGGCGCGTCTCCAAGACATCCTGCGGGCTGCCAGCGAGGGTGACGCCGAGGCGGTGGCGGTGGCGACGTCGCTCGGCTTGGGGATCGACGCCGCCGACATCAAGCAAACCATCCGGTTGTCTGTCACGCTCGACGACTTCGCGACGCTCGCCTCCGCCCAGGCCGAGTTGAAGTATGCCGGCTGGTTTCCGGACGAGCTGGTGCAACCGGCGACAATGACGCTCGCCGATCTGGGCACCTGCACCGACATCCTCGATCGTCCCCTGTTCTTCCTGCACTACCTGATCGGCCGCGAACGCATCCAGCGGGTCGCGTCCGTATTCGGCGACGAGCTCGACTATCTCGGCACATATCTCAACTCGGGGCTCGATCTCGCCGAAGTGGCGGCCGGGACGCACAAGGGTATTTTCAGCCGGATGTCGATGGCGATTGATGCCTATCACCTCGCGCTCGGGATGGAGCGCGACGCTGCGAAGCCGGGGCCGCGGGTTCCACCATACGTCGCCGCAGTGCTGGAGAAACTAGAGGTCGGACAGCAGCCCGGCTGGACGACGACTGGCCTCACCCTGCTGGACGCGGTCCCGCCCGGCACCGGCTGCGGGGTCGGGGACGCGCTGGAGAAGCTCGCGGCCGAGGTGGAGGATGGCGGAAACGGACCTGAGCGGCCCGGCGTCCTGCTCGCGTGCGCCGACAGCCGCCGGGCCGTCGCCGCCTTCCACGTCTTTGCCGCGCGAGACCGGGACGAGGTGCCCGAGCGCCTTCGGTTCCTCGGCCAGTATGCCATGGAGATGACCGAGACCGACCGATGCGTCATATTCGCGAGAATGCTGGAGCGGTGGGACCAGCCTTTCTCGATCACGGGATGGGTGGAAGCCGAGGAATCAGACGCCTGACCCACGCGTCCGGAAAGGTCGGTTCCCTCATCGTCCGCTGCCGATCGTTTCAGGTGAGCGGGTTCGAAGCAGAGCCTCGCGCGTCTAACGAAGCCGATGTGGCCAAACGGTAAATGTCGGTGCCAAGAGGCGTCGATTATTATACCAGTCCACCGAACAGGATCGACTCTTTCATCGATCTGTTCATACTCACAGAATGCGCCAACTTCTTCATCGCCGCTGGATATGAACCAGATTGAGAAGAAAACGCTCGAGTAATAAAGAGGGTTCTAGAGTGCTATGGAGACGTAGTTCTCATCGTTCTCCAAGCAGCCATTCGAGCGCCCGGTCCCTGCCAATAGTATTACCCTATGTTGGACGTTCGAAAGGAAGCGGCTGTTCTCTCGACCGAGCCGTAACCCTTCAGCGAAGGTAAGCCGAGTATCTGCCTTGATTTAAGGTGTTAAACTTATGATACTGCTTAATTATATTGCCGTCTGAAGTGAATGTGGGCATCGGTGCTTGCGTGCCCCCGCAACCATGAATCCCATTTGATATCAAACGATTAGGCCGCCCCCAGGGCGGCCTTTTGCGTTCCAGCCCACCAACTGGAAGCATATAGGAATCAGTTGGCGGAGAAATCCCGCGTAGCACGCGGCCGCATTGAGGCGCTGGCAGGCCAGGAAGGGCGCGAATCGGATTTACCTCCCGTTCCTTCGTCATCGTGTCGCTTGTAACTTGTCCAGAAAATGCCGGGGCGCGAGACCGACAACCGACTTAAAGTCACGTGCAAAATGGGCTTGATCGAAGTAGCCCAATTCTGCCGCCACGGAAGCTATGGTGCCTTGACCCTTTGCCAGACATTCAGAGGCTTCCTGAAGCCGGAATCGCCGTATCACCCATTTGGGTGGGACGCCCAGATAGTCGCGGAAAAGCCGTTGCAAAGAGCGTTCTGTAAGTCCTGATCTCATAATGAGGTCAGAGACGGAGCGCATTTCCGAGTTGTGCCGAATATCTTCGACAAGATCGCGAATATGGATGGCCTGTGGATCGGTCGCTCGTGCCGCGAGCTGGAGAGCCGCTACCGTATGATATGCCTTTTCAGTCATTGATGGGCAGGTAAGTATTTTTCCTGTGACCCCACGATCCCAGACGAAAAGATCCAGGGGAAAAGTTCTATCCGTGATTTTATGAGCCGGAGTGCCGTCAAATTGCCTGAACATGGCAGGGCGAAACTTGATACCGAAAACTTCGCCACGCCCATGCAAGCGTCGGATGAATTTCTTCCGAACGATTCCTACGACTGTCGCTTCCTGCTTCTCGAACACGACGTGAACTGATGGATACGACAGGACTTCAGAGGTTTGTTCCTCTTCGGTATCCCATTGGACCCACCAAAAATGCTCTACCGCCGGCGACAACTCGTCTGACGGTAAAATTCTCCCGGTTTTGATACCCGCAGGAAGAGAGAGAATGGCGCGATCCAAAGAAGGGGGAGCTTTCGTCGGGTTTTTACAAGCCATCGTTCGACTTTGAACCTAATTTTTTCATTCCGTGTCTGAGGATAGCGCGATGCATGAAAGATCTGCCACCATTCTGATTAAAGCGCCCCATATTGCGGTCTGGGATGCCCTGACCTCTCCATCGCAGATCGAGCGCTATTTCTTCGGTACGAAGCTGACCACGGATTGGCTGATCGACTCACCGATGACGTTTCGGGGGGATTATCAGGGTAAGACCTACGAAGATCGAGGCACGGTTCTGACCTTCGATCCGCCGACAGGTCTCTCCTATAGCTACTGGTCGAGTTTTTCAGGCACGGAAGATCTACCGGTCACGCGGCTGATTATTCGGTACGTTCTAAAGGATGAAGACGGGGATGTAAAAGTTACCGTGACGACATCTAATTGTAAAACTGAAGAGCAGGCTCAACATTCTGTCGAGAACTGGGGAATTGTATTGGGTGGATTGAAGGATCTGTTGGAAAATGGATTGGGATGATTTGCCACGCTGTTCAATGTTTTTGATCTGGGGTGGGCCTCTAATCAGTCCAGATCGTCGAGATATCGCGACGGAATCTCACGACTGCTCTTCATGGTTGCGATCCGTTCGTCGATTTTCTGCGGTTCCACATGAAGGAGCACGCGGAGATCATTACAGGGGTGGGGGTTGGGGTTTTCGGCGATGACGCACGGTAGGATCCGATGGACCGGCAGTGGAGCACGTCTGAGCGGTATTGCCCTATGCCGGGCGGGGATCACCGGTATCCCCTGTGGGATCGTCGCCTGTAGCGCATAAAGGCAATCGTCCAGAGGTAGTAAGGTATGACGGCGGAACGCCAAGACGATAGCTTCTTCCTCGGTCGACAGGACGGTCGAAGAAGGCACCTTCGGGCCGGTGCGTCGATCTGACAGACTGCTCCGGCCCTTCCATTTGGCGACCGTCTTCGGGTTGATCCCGTAACGCTTCGCCAGAGCCCTCAGGCTCTCTTGACTATGCTGTATCGCTCGACGGACTGCCGCTGTCGTCGTGGCGCTCCCGTGGTGAACCTGGCCCATGGCGCATCCTTCCACTCAATGTGAAAATAATGCACCACCAAACCCCGGGACTAAATACCTAAGGACTACTCAAAACCGGCAGCAGGCCATCCGGCCAGCCGTATGCAAAGCCTGTCGATGGAAGGGGTTCGCCTTTGGCCGTCTTGATCGGACGTTACGCCTGCCGACGTGCCTTTTGAGGCCCCGAATCCCAACGGTATTCGTCTGGTATGTAAGAAAAACCGTTTAAGAAGAACGGGTTTTTCGTTTGTTGTGCGGAGACGTGGGTATGGATCGGGGAGGGCCGCTCATGGTCCCCCCGTGCCGCGGAAGAGCAGGAACAGGGCGATGATGATCACGATGATCGGCAACAGGCCCAGCCCGTTGAATCCCGAGCCTCGCGGGCCGCCATACCAGCCGGAACGGATACCATAGCCGCCACCGCCGATGGCGAAGATGATCAGGATGATCACGAGAAGGGTCAGCATCGCGGGAACTCCGGGAATGGTTCTCCTGATAACGCTTCATGGCTCGGATTGTTCATCGACCACGTAAATGACTCTTCGGAAGGAATCAGGGTTCGGGCGAAGGCCGATCTGTCCTGCCTGTCTTTTCCCTTGGGACGCAGGGCGTCAATTCGACGGCGGATAGTGTCGCATCAGGCGCAATTGTCGGCGCCATGCGCGGAACAGGGCCGGCGTGCCGATCGGAACGCAACCGGCGGCTCGCATTTCGGCTGCCAGTGCGAACAGGGTCTTCTGCTTGGCGAAGACGCCGCGATAGGCGGATGTCAGGCTCAATGTCGGGTCCCAGAATTCGATGGCTTCCGATCCGGCGCCGTTGACCTCGATGATCTGGAAGTCTCCCCGACACAAGGCGTCTTCACTGCCGAAACGCACGTCCAGGCGGCCGAAATGGAAGCCGTTCATGGATCGGGCGATGGCGTCGACGCGCGCCTCGAGGCTGGGGGTGTTCAGCCGCATCGCGTTTTCATAGCGTCCTCCGACCCGTAGTGAGGCGACCGTGCCGAGGATGACCCTTTCGCCAGCCGCCGGGATGTCGTGCAGGCGGCCGGAGGGAAGGGCTGCCCTGTAGTGCCTAATCATGGGAGCGAGCCGTGGATCCGCGGCCATCAGCATTCCGATGGCGCGCATACCGTCGCCGACGATCTGGGGCGGGTGACGAACGGCAAGCCCGATAATGCGGCCATGGGCCTCGGTGGGCCCGCGCATGTAAAACAGGCCGGCTTCGTATGGACCGGGGATCAGTTCCTGCAAAAGGAAGGCGGCATGGGGTGGAAAGATCGCGATATAATCTTTCAGTTCATCGGCATCGTTGATCCGTCGGACGCCGTGGCCGCACCACCCGATGTCGGGTTTGGCGATCAGCGGAAAGCCCAGCGTGGCAACCGCCGCACTCGTGGCATGGCGGTTGGCGGCGGGAATGAAAGCGGTCCGGGCGACCCATGGTGCATGGTCCGGGCCGATCCGGGCCAGGCAGGCGTATTTTGATTCCCCCGCCAGGCCGCCGGTCTCGATCGCCGGATTGACGACCGATGGCAGGGTCTGGCTGCGGTAGCGAAAACCCAGCCATAGCCACTGGATGACGAGGGGGATGCACAGGATCGGTTTCGGCAGCCGTTCCATGGCGCCGAAGCCGGCCCGACTGGCAGGATGGCGGGAACAGGCGACCCTTGTGCTGCGTTGGGGCGTCATCATGGAACGAATTAACGCCTGTATCTCCGATCCGGATCATGCAATGCGGCAGGTGGGGATCACGCTATTGCGAGCGGGCTATCGGTTTGTGTGCCCGACGCCGGAAACCCAGCGGCGTGTGAATGCACGCCCAACGAACGCATGGGCCGGCAATCTGGTCGATATCTTTGGCTGGAGCCGGCCGTTCCGGCAGGATGTGTTGCCTTTGCCGCTGTTCGAGCGGGCGATGGCGGGGGGCATGCTGGTTGCCGACAATGGGGCGTGGCGCAGCCGTTTTCGGTTCTCGACGCTGGGACGGAACGGGTTCTTTCACTCGTCCTTTCCGACCGAGGCGGCGGACGCCGTATTCTTCGGCCCGGACAGTTACCGGTTTGCCGCCGTGCTGACGGCCTATCTGCGTGATGCTCCGCCCCTTCGGCGGGCGGTCGATATCGGCTGTGGCTCGGGGCTGGGCGCGATCCTGATCGCGCAGCATGACCCGGCCGCCGAAACCGTGATGGTGGATATCAATGCGGCCGCGCTGCGGCTGGCGCGCGTCAATGCCGGCCTCGCCGGGGTCGACTCTATTCAGGCGCGGCAGAGCGATCTGCTGTCCGATGTTTCGGGCGCGTTCGACCTGATCGTCGCCAATCCGCCTTATCTGCCGGATCGGCGATTGCGGCTCTACCGCAATGGCGGCGGCAGGCTGGGGGAGGGGCTGTCGTTGGCCATTGTCAGGACCGCCATGGAGCGTTTGGCGCCTGGGGGAACATTACTGCTTTACACCGGGACTGCGATCGTCGGCGGGGACAATCCGTTCCTGCGGGATGTCGCGTCTCTGCTGGATCGTGGCGATTTCGTCTGGGAGGCCGTCGAACGCGATCCGGATGTCTTTGGTGAAGAGTTGGAGGAGGGGCCGTTGTCCGTCGCGGAGCGTATCGCGGTGATCTGCCTGACGATGACACGGCGAAAACAGGACGGGGATGGCGCCGATGCATGACAGCCTGGCGGAGGATAGCATCGAGCGGACGCAGCGAAGCCTGCATCTGGGTCTTGCGACGCTGAATCGCGTGCGTCTGACGCCGTGCCTGCCCGAGGACGAGGGGAATGCCGGGCTGGATTTCGGCCCGTTGTTGGAGGACGAGGCGCGCTTTCTGCTGGCGATGCGGGCACGGGTCGCGTCTGCCGCGGCGTTGGCGCCCGAGGACCCGGCGGCATTCGTCGTGTGGTTCGAGGCGCTGGAGCAGGTCGGGCCCGGCCAGGGGGACCCGCTTTTCCCCTGGCTGGCCTATGACGCGCCACGTGAGGCCATGTGCTGGTTCCTTGAGCAGGAAGCGGCTGGAGAGGCGGGCTTCGAGGATCTGACGGCGCTGGTGCAGGTGCGGATGCCGACGCGCCCCAAGCTGGAACTGGCGCGGAATTACTGGGACGAGATGGGTCATGGCCGCGAACCGGGCATGCATGGCCCGATGCTGGCGCATCTGGTCCATGCCCTGGCGCTGGAGCCCCGGCCCGAGAGGACGGTGTGGCAGTCGCTGGCGCTCGCCAACACCATGGCCGGGTTGGCTGCCCACCGGCATCTGGCGTTTCATGCCATCGGTGCGCTTGGCGTGATCGAACTGACGGCGCCGGGCAGGGCGGCCAAGGTCGCTGCCGGGCTGAAGCGCCTGGGTGTCGGGGCGGATGACCGGCATTATTTCGATCTGCACGCCGTCCTGGATATCCGCCATTCCGCGACGTGGAACGCGGAGATTATCGGCCCGCTGGTCGCGGAAGACAAGCGGCGCGCGGTGGCGATCGCCGAGGGGGCGTTGATGCGCCTGGAATGTGGGGCCGCATGTTTTCGGCGCTATCGGGAGCATTTCGGCCTGGATTGAAGCGGGCCGCGAGCCCTTCGAGGGGGAAAGCGGGCTCGGTCGCGCTGATCGAAGGTGGACTTCTGTCCGGGCTCCATACAATATCGTGATCGTAATTGATCTACGTGTAGAACGACAGGCAGCGCGGAGTGCTCGAATGACGACGATGATCCCCAAGGAGGGTCGGGAAGATCTGCTGGAGCGCGGCTATTCCCGCCGCCAGTTCGGCCGGATCGCAGCCCTGCTGGGCATGCCGGTTGCCGCCGCGGCGGCGCTGCCGCATCTGATGGGGGAGGCGCGCGCGGCACCCGCGCCCGCGCCGATTCCCGAGATGAATCGGCCCGATAAATCCGGCATGGTGCGGATTGCCTCCAATGAATGCTGGACCGGCCCGTTCCCCAGCGCGGCCGAAGCCGGTGCGGCGGTGATCAAGGAGGGGAACCGGTATGAGCCCTCCAATCTTCGCGGCAATCTGATCGAGACGGCATCCAGGGTCGAGGGGATTCCGGCCACGCATATCCTGCCCTGGCCGGGATCGAGCGACCCGCTTTCCCGCGTTGTCGTGACCTTCTGCTCGCCCACGCGCGGCCTGGTGACGGCTGATCCGACCTTTGAGGCTTCCTGGCGGACGGGCGCGTGGTTGAATATCAAGGTCACTAAAGTGCCCTTGAGCGCGAAGAACAATTACGCCACCGACGTGCGGGCGATGCTCAAGGCCGACCCGAATGCCGGCCTGTATTATATCTGTTCGCCCAATAACCCGACCGGCACATTGACGCCGGTGGAGGATATTGCGTGGCTGGTGGACAACAAGCCGGCCGGGGCGGTGGTTGTCGTGGACGAAGCCTATCTGCACTTCGCGGGCACAAAGAGCGCGGCCTATCTCGTGGCGCAGAACAAGGATGTTGTCGTTCTGCGTACATTCTCGAAGCTGTTCGGGATGGCGGGGCTGCGGCTGGGCTTCAGTTTCGCGCGCCCGGATCTGCATGCGCGCATGATGCGCTATGATGGCCAGAGCCAGAGTGGCACCCTGTCGGTCGTGGCGCTGGCGATCGGGGCGTCGAGCCTGGCGCAGGCCGAGAGTATCGTGGCACGCCGCAATGAAATGATTGCCGCGCGCGAAGAGACGTTCGATTATCTGCGCAAGCGCAAGATCGCGTTTATTCCCAGCAACGCCAACATGTTCATGGTGAACTGGAACCAGCCTGCGCGTCATGTGAAGCAGCAATATGCGGCTCAGGGGATCGATATCGGCCGTAGCTGGCCTGTCTGGCCCAATATGTCTCGTATTACCGTTGGCTCGGCTGACGAGATGAAGAAATTCTGTGCGGCGACCGACAAGGTCTTCGCCTGATCTGTCATCTGGTGGGTGTTTCCGCACCTTTCGGCGCGGAACATCGCATCTGTCCGGGGCTGACAAGTCCATTCAGCCCCGGCAGCGCGAGATGCCGATGGATTCCTTTCCGCCTATTTGGAGGAGGAATTGTCGGGCCCTATCGAGAGGATGGGAAATTTAAGGGATGCCTGCTGCTTTTCCGTGACTGGCAAGGGCGATTTGCCTGGGGGAGCCCCGTTCTCATGCAGGAGAAACGCGACCAGGGCGGTTGCATCTTCCGTCGATAGCGTGCCGGGGGCCATTAACGGCATGGCACGCTGGATATAGCCTGTCAGACGGGAAAGCGGTGTTCCCGCCCAGCTTGCCACCAGCCGCCCTTTCAGGGACGGCGTCTGGAAATTGCCGCCGAGATCGGCGCCATGACACATGGCGCAGGCGGTCCGGTAGAGATCTGCCCCGTGCTGCGCCTGCTCGGCCGTGAAGGACGGAATGGGTGAGGCAGTAGGCTTCGCGGCGTGAAGCGGGGAAGCGGAGGCGATGGTCAGGGCCATCGCATAGACCGTGCTGGAACGCATGCGGCGGACGGGTTGCTTGCGGGACATGGGGCTCACCCTTCCGAAATGGGCGAACGGGCGAACAGGTCTGCCAGAACCTTGATCGCTCTTTCCGATTCCGAACGATCAGGATGTTCGAAGGAATTTCCGACGCTGCCCATCTCGCCCTCGTTATCCAGATCATAGGCCTGGACCATCAGTCCGTCCGTTTTCGAGACGGCCGAGGCACCGTGATAATGCAGGCCGTATGGCAGGTCCGGACGGGGAGGGAGCCATGCCGTCTGTCCTCTGACGGGGATCAGGCTCTTGTCGTTCCACCAGTCGCGCGCCGCGTAGCCGGGGCAGTTGATGATCACCTTCTCCGGCAGGGAGGCGAGTTCGCTGGGGTCGTGGAACTCCCGGATTACGACATGGCCGCCGGCCTGGAAAAATTCCGACATCAGCAGGTGCCCGTAGGAGGCGAAATTATAGAGCATGAGCGAATTGCGCCGGGCATATGGGGCGGCAAAGGGGCTCTCCGCCGGGGTGAGTTCTTCCGCCGCCGGCACGATATCCTTGATGCGATCGGAATAGCGGGCGAATTCCGCGCCATGCTGGGGCACGCCGGTCGAGGCGTAATCGCCGGTTCGGCCATCGGGTTTTTCCTCGTGCGGCGCATTGAACGGCCGGTCGGAGAAGGAAAAATGCTCGATGAATTCCACGGGATTGCCGGGAAGGCCGAGATAGTCGCGATAGGTGGCCCAGGAGATCCGGGCCATCTTTTCCCACAGGTCGGCGAATTCGGGGCCGGCCGGAGCCGTCAGGGAAATACGGGAATCCGGTGTCCAACTGCCGTTGGCACGAACCGATCGTGTCCTGGGCAGCAGGTCTTTGGTGTAGATCGTGACGTCGAAGCCGGCGCGTTGCGCCGTGAGGGCGGTGGTGAGGCCGATGATGCCGCAGCCGATCACCGCGACCTTGCGTTGCAGGGTGGTGGAAACCTTCTCGACAACCACGCTCGCCGAGCCCCAGGAGAGGGACCAGCCGCTGCCGCCATGGCCGTAATTGTGGAAGACCAGCTTGTTGCCGACATGCTCGACATCGAAGCGCGGGCCCATCGCGCGGAAGGGGCGCAGGCAGACCTTGATGTCGGTGATCTGGTCGGCCCGCAAATCGAACGGCTGAAGCCTGATACGCCGCCGTGGGAGTGGGGATGGCTGCGGGACAGGGGGAGCCGGCGGCGGGGCTTGGGCATGGACGAGGCGGCTCCCCGCGAACGCCCCGACGATGCTACAGGCGGAGGCGCCCGCGACGAGATGCCTCCGTCCGATAGTCCTGTTCCGATTGGTCATATGCGCGAAGCCCAGTGCAGAAGTGGCGCCGGGGAGGGGCCGTATGCCCCTCCCTCCATCCAGATGAAGAGCGGATGTTAGAATGTGGCATTCACGCGCCCATAATAATAGCCACCCGAGATGGGGACTTGAGAGGAGCTGGCGTCATAGACCGTGTAGCCGCCGCTGTTGAGGATGTCCGGCAGTCTGCGCGGGCGGACATTGAAGACGTTGTTGGCGCCGACCGCCAGATGCCAGTGGCGGTCGAACCGATAGCCGATTTCGAGATCGGTCAGCCAGCGGGGGGTGTTCTTGAACTGGCCGAAGCAGGAATTGGAATAACGCAGGGCGCCGCCGCTCGCGCAGGTGAGCGAGCCGTTCGTCCAGTCCTGGTAGGTCATCATGTCGGTCGTTTCGCCATATCGGGTTTGGCGAATGTTGAAGTCCCAGTTTGCGATCGTGTAATAGGCGTTCAGGATGATCTTGCTGCGCGGATAGGCGGTGGTGAGATAGCCGATCGTCTGGGCATTGAGCAGGGATGCGCCAGTCCCTGATGTGGCGGAGTGGTGCAGGCGCGTGCGGTTGAGGTCCAGCGCCATCGAGAGCATCAGGTTGCCGTAGCGGTGCAGGTGGAACGTGTAATCGGCCTTGATGTCGAGGCCCTGGGTGCGGGTGCTGCCGATATTGGCGAAGTAATAGGCCGAGACGTTCTGCGGATCGATATCGTTGACCGGCAGGGCGTAGCCCATGGCCTGGATCGCGTCGATCGCCGTCAGCCCTTTGGTCACGCCGCCCTGGCCGATGCGGTTGCGGAGATTGATCTGATAGACATCGGCTTCGACATGGAAGCCATCGACGGGTTCGACGACCAGGCCGCCGCTGGCGTTGACCGAATATTCGGGTTTCAGCGGCCGGGCGCCGAGAAGGGCGGCGGCGGCGGAACTGACGGGAAGCAGGCCGGCGGCGCCCGTCGGGCTGACGCTCATGGTGCTGAAATGCTGTTCCGCCATGGTCGGAGCACGGAAACCCGTGCTGATGGTGCCGCGGATCGCGACCCGTCTCGTGATGTCGTAGCGGGTGGAGACCTTGCCGTTCTGGGTATTGCCGACATCGGTGTAATGTTCGAAACGGCCGGCGAAATCGAGATCCCAGTTCTTCAGCATATGGAAATCGCCGTCGATATAGGCTGCCCAGATATCGCGGCTCCAGTTTCCGGCACTTTGCGGTGCGATGCCGACATAGCCCTGGGTTCCGCCGACTTCGTAGGACGAGGGCTCACCGGCGACGATCTCGTAGGTTTCCAGGCGGTGTTCCCCGCCGAAGGCGAGGGTCATCGGGACCGTATGAAAGATGTCGATATGCCGCCGGAAATCCAGATTGTTGGTCCACTGGGCGTTGCGGTAGCTCTGCGTGTGTACCGTGGTTGGCGTGATGCCGCAGCCGACGGTTGAGATATTGGCGACGTTGCCGTTGTTGCATCGGTCGCTCAGCAGGCCCGGATTGGCTGTGTTCTTGTTGCCGATATTATCTTCATCCGCGCCGTACTGGGTGCTGATGTCCCAGTCGAAGCCGAAGAAATCGTGGCCTTTCATGCCGAGCATCGCGGCGTAGTCGTTTTCTTCGATCGTCTCCAGCGGGGAGAAGCCGTAAGGATAGACCGTGGGCGCGATAGTTGGGACGCGATAATTCTGGATCGCTTCCGCATGGCGGTGGCCATAGGTGATCTGGCCGTAGAAATCAACTTTCTCGCCAATGGGTTTTCCGAAGTCGATGCCGAGATTCTCGCGCGTTTCTTCCGGCGTGCTCATGATCTTGTTCGAGGTGACGGGAACGGGGAGCGGATTCGCCACGATGCCGTTATAATAGCCGCTGGTGCTGGCGCCTTCCGGCCAGTAGCCGAGAAGACGATGGTCTTTGGCGCCTTTCGTGACGAAATGATCGGTGTGATAGACCTGCCCGCTCAGATGCATGTAGCCGTCATTGCCGAGCTTGAAACCGCCATCGGCATTGACCTGGTACTGCCAGCCGTCGCCATTATAGGCGTTCGCGCCGGTCTGTGCCGAGACATTCAGGCCATGGTTGGTTTTCTTTGTGATGATGTTGACGACGCCGGCAATCGCATCGGAACCGTACATGGCGGCGGCGCCGTCTTCCAGAACCTCGATATGGTCGATCATGTTGGCGGGCAGCATGTTCAGGTCGACGCCGGTGGCGCCGAAGCTGGGGCCGGAGTTCTGGATGATGTTGCCCGTGACGTGGCGGCGCTTGCCATCGACCAGAACGAGCACCTGATTGGGGTTGAGGCCGCGCATGCGGATCGACGAGGTGAGGGCGGCGGTGTCGCTGCCTTTGGCCTGTACGTTGATGGAGGCGTATGTGCGTGTGAGCGCATCCGCCAGGTTCAACTGCCCTGAACGGGTCAGGGTTGCCGCCGTGACGACCGAAATCGGCGAACTGCTCTGGCGGGCGTGGCGGTTGCTGTCATGGGTGCCGGTCACGATCACGGCTTCGCCGGCATCGGGCGGGGCCTGATAGACCGCGGGAGCGGCGGTCACGGGTGCCGTTGCGGTGGGCGTTCTGGAGGAATTGGCAGGTGTACCCGATATTTTCCGGCTTTTTGCAGCGGAACGCTGGCCGGTTGGGGGTGTTGCAGACGTCGTTGCGGTCTGGGCGATCGCGCTGGCGACGTCGAACTGGATGGCGAGAATGGTGGCTGCGATCAGGCTTCGCCTTAGGGTCATGGAATTACTGTGCTCCCGCGCCATTTGTTGCGACGTCGAGATAACGTGAAGCGGATCGCGATTTCATTTCAATATAAAAATATGGAGGCCAAAACGAATCTGTTCTGAGTCTTAACATTGTTGCATATATATCGCATATGACATTTATTATTATAATTCTGAAATAAAATGCAAGAAAAGGGTGAGGTGTCTGGCGTTGGGCGGGCGGGCGGATTGTCTTGCTTCGTGCCTATGGATGCGGTATCGTAATAAGTTTTTTGTCGTAACTCCGTCTGTGGTGCTCTCCTCGCCGGGGCGGGACGCGATGATCAGCGGCCGACCGAGGCATGGTCGCTGCGCCACACATAATCCTGCATCGCCGATGCCAGACGTTCGGCTTCATCCACCCGGAATTTCACGATGTCGCCGATGCTTACGATGCCGATAACGGCATCGTTCTCGATGATGGGCAGGTGACGGGCCCGGTAATCGGTCATCTTGCGGCCGACCTTCAGGATCTCTTCGTCGAGCGTTGTCGTCGGCACGTCGCGGGCCATGATCTCGTGGGCCGCAAGATGGGCGACGTCCATGCCGTGCCCGGCCAGTGCCGCGACGAGGTCGCGTTCCGAGATCAGGCCGGCGAGATGGGCGTGTTCGTCGAGCACGGGAACGGCGCCGATGCGGTTCTGCTTCATCAGACGGGCGATTTCGCGGATCGGCGTATTTTCGTGGACGGTGAAGAGGTGGCGGTCCTTGCTTTCCAGGGCCTGGAGAACAGTGGCGGTCATGACGTCTTCTCCCTTTTGCGGGTTATTGATCTGGCGTGTGCGTCGCGGACCTGTCCGTTTCGATCAGATGGGAGTGGGCGCGGCAAAAGACAGGGCTGGAGTGCCGCATTGGCTTATTCCTTGTACAGGATGTCGTGAGGCGCGGCGGGCGGCAGGCTGGCCTCGCGCAGGATGGGCAGGGGTTGCAGAAGTGAGCGGGTCTGCCGGACGAGTGTTTCGGGAAAGAGGCCGGCCAGAAGGGTAACGATGGCCAGGGCGGTGATCAGGACGGCATTTGCCCGGGTGCCGCGCAGCGGGCGGTGATCCTCAGGCAGGGGTTCCATCATCGCGCGCACGACGTTGAGGTAATAATAGAGCCCGATGATGCTGCTTGCGACCAATGCGACCAGCAGCACGACCCGCCGGGCTGAAACACCTGCGATGACGATGTAGGTCTTGGCGAAGAAGCCGATGGCGGGGGGGATGCCCGCCAGCGAGATCAGCATGACGGCCATGGCGAGCGCCAGGGCCGGCCGGTGGCGGAACATGCCGCGCCACCCGGCAATGTCGGACAGGCCGGATGCGCCGCGCATGGCGGCGAAGGCGCCCGATGTCGCGGCTGCGTAGGCCGCCAGGTAGAAGGCGGCGCTGGCCATGCCGAACGGCCCCGGCGACAGCAGGGCGAGCAGCAGGTAGCCGACATGGGCGATGGAGGAGCCGGCCAGCAGGCGCTTGAGGTTGGTCTGCCCGAGCGCCAGCAGGTTGCCGCCGAACATGCTCAGGACGGCGACGATGGCGAGTTCCGTGCCCGCTGCATCGGGCCGGAGCAGATCGGCGCCCGCGAAATAGCGTGCGAGGGCCGCGAACAGGGCGATCTTGGAGGTGACGGCGATGAAGGACGCGACCGGTATCGGCGCGCCTTCCATGACGTCGGGGAGCCAGGTGTGAAAGGGAACGGCGGACAGTTTGAAGAACAGGCCGGTCAGCACGAGTGCCGTTGCCGCCAGGGGGAGTGCCGGCCCTTCCGGGCCGGCCAGGGAGGGGGCGGCAAAGCGCAGGCTGCCGCTGTCGGCGTAGGAAAGGGCGAGGCCGAACAGCAGGATCGCCGAGGAGAGTCCGGCCAGGATCAGGTATTTGATCGCTGCCTCGTCGGCCGTGGGCTGGGTGCGGTGGTAGGCGATCAGGCCGAGCAGCGACAGGCTCAGTGTCTCCAGCCCGAGGAAGAAGATCACCATGTCCGCGCTGCCGGCCATGACCAGCGCACCGAGCGTGCCGAGCAGCAGCAGCAGGTAGAACTCGTCGGCCGGGGTGCCGGCCTCTCGCCATGCCATGATGACGCTTGCGGCCGAGGACAGCAGGATCAGGCCGGCGATATAGGCGAACCACCCATCGGGCACGAGCAGGATGCCGGTCGGGTCGCCGGGCCAGGGGAGGGCGGGCGACCACAGGCTGGCGAAGGCCAGAAGGAGCGTTGCCAGCGCAATGAGGATGGCGCGCGTCTCCGAGCGGCGCCAGGCGATGGACAGCATGAGCAGCGCGATGCCGCCGCCCAGGATCGGCAGCGATGGCGGCAGGCCCGGGAGCGGGGCGGTCATGGGTGGGGGGCCTCCATCTCCGGCATGGCAAGGGGGGAGGCCGGCAGCGACAGGTCCAGGACCGGCTGGGGATAGGTGCCCAGCACCAGCAGAAGGACCATGGTGAGGCCCAGCACCGTCATCTGCCGGGCGCCGAAATCGGCCGGCGGCGCGTGGTCGGTGCTCTGCCCTGCATGGGGCGGGCCGAGGAAGGCGCGGCCGACCATGGTGAGGGAATAGACTGCCGAGAGCACCAGCCCGGCGGCGCCGAGGATCGCGATCGGCGGGCTGATGCGCCAGGTGGCGAGCAGGACCAGGAACTCGCCGACGAAATTGCCCATGCCCGGCAGGCCGAGCGAGGCGATGGCGAAAAACAGGCCGACGGAGGAAAGATGCGGCAGGGCCTGCCAGAGGCCGCCCATGCGCCGCATGTCGCGCGTGTGCAGGCGGTCTTGCAGCGACCCGGCGATGATGAACAGGGCGCCGGTGCTCAGCCCGTGGGCGACCATCTGCACCACCGCGCCGCGCATGCCCATGGGGGAGCCGGAAAAGACGCCCAGCAGCACGAAACCCAGATGGCTGACGCTGCTGTAGGCGATCAGGCGTTTGATGTCGTCCTGCGCCAGCGACAGCCAGGCGCCGTACAGGATACCGGCGGCGCCCAGGGCCAGTGCGACCGGCGTGAACCGGGCCGCCGCGTCGGGAAACAGCAGCACGACGAAGCGGATCAGCCCGTAGCCGCCGGTTTTCAGCAGGATGCCCGCCAGCAGCACGCTGCCGGCGGTGGGGGCCTGGGTATGGGTGTCGGGCAGCCAGACATGCAGTGGCACCACCGGCAGCTTGACCGCGAAGGCGACGAAGAAGCCGAGCATCAGCACCATGGCGGCGGTCGGCATCAGCGGCGTGTCGGCCAGGGCGAAATAATCGAAGGTCACGATGCCGGTGGCGTGCTGGTGCAGGATGACGAGGCCGAGGATCGCCACCAGCATCAGCAGGCCGCTGCCTTGCGTGAACAGGAAGAACTTGATGGCGGCGCGGCGCCGGTCCTCGTGCCCCCATTGCAGGATCAGCACATACATCGGCACCAGCATCAGCTCCCAGAAGAAGAAGAACAGGAACAGGTCGGTGGCCAGGAAGACGCCGTCGATCCCGGCGATCGTCGCCAGAAGGAGCAGGTGGAACAGGCCCGGCCGTTCGCCGACGTCGCGCGCTGACAGGATCACGCAGGGAAAGGAGAGGATGGTCGTCAGCCACAGCAGCACGAGGCTGAGTCCGTCCATGTCCATGCGCGCGGCGATGCCCAGCGCCGGAATCCAGGGCGCGGAAAAATGGGCGAGCCAGGGGCCGTGGCCCCAGTCGGCGGTGCAGGTGACGTAGAGCAGCAGCAGCGTTTGCAGGAGGATGGTGGTAATCGCGACCCACCATGGGCGATGCCGTGCCTGGGGGCCTCGATCGGACAGCCAGGCGGCGAGGCCGCCTGCCGCCGGCAGCAGGACGAGGGCGGGAAGGGCGATCATGGCCGGGCTCCCAGGCACAGGGCGACGACGGTGCCCGCCGCGATCCAGCCGGCATAGCGGCGGACCTGCCCGCTTTGCATGCGGCCGAGCATCCGGCCGCCGGCGCGCGCCGTTGCCGCCGTGGCGTCGGAAAGGCGATCGCAGATGTCGGTCTGGTTCAGGTGGCCGAGTGTGGTGAACGGGCGGACGATCAGGGCGTCGTAAAGCGCATCGAAATCCCAGCCGGCACGGGCCAGGCGGGCGAGGGCATTTTCCGGTGGTGTCCGCGTCTGCTTGCGTGGTTGCCAGAGCAGCCACGCCACGGCGATGCCGGCGAGGGGTACCAGCGATCCAGCCCACAGCAGCCAGTATGGACCTTCCGGCATCGGTGCGCCGAACACGGGGGAGAGCAGGTGTGACAGCAGATGCACCGAGGTGATGGCGTCGGGCATTTCCATCCATCCGCCGGTCAGCGCGAGCACGGCGAGGCAGATGAGTGGAATGGCCATTGTGGCGCCCGTGCGACCGTGTGGCTCCGTATGGCGGGTTCCAAAAAACACGATGAAGAGGCAGCGGAAGATATAGATCGCGGTTGCGAGGGCGCCGAGCAGGGCGCCGGCCCAGAGCAGGGGATTGGCGTGCCAGGCGCCCTGGAGGATCATTTCCTTGCTGTAGAAGCCGGCGGTCAGCAGCGGCAGGCCGGCCAGTGCCGCGCTGCCGGCCAGGAAGGTGGCGAACACGCCCGGCATCGCGCGGGCGAGGCCGCCCATCTGGTAGATATCCTGCCGGTGATGGACGCGCAGGATGATCGCGCCGGCAGCCATGAAGAGCAGGGCCTTGAAGAAGGCGTGGGTGACCAGATGGAAGATCGCCGCCTGCCACGCGCCCGTGCCGAGGGCGAGGAACATGTAGCCGATCTGGCTCATGGTGGAATAGGCGAGGATGCGCTTGATGTCGGTCTGCACCAGCGCGCTGCCGGCGGCCAACAGGAGCGTGACCAGGCCGACCAGGGCGACGGCCGTCATCGCGGCCGGGACTGACGCGAACAGGGGGTGGAGCCGCGCGATCAGATAGACGCCGGCGGTTACCATGGTTGCGGCGTGGATCAGGGCGGAGACCGGGGTGGGGCCGGCCATGGCGTCGGGGAGCCAGGTCTGGAGCGGGACCTGCGCGGATTTGGCGACGGCGCCACCCAGCAGCAGGAAGGCGGCTATTTCCGCTTGCAGGTCGGCCGGGTGGATCGTGGCGATGTGTAGAAGTGCTGCGATATCCAGCGTGCCGGCCCGCGTGGCCAGCAGCAGCAGGCCGCACAGCATGGCGGCATCGCCGATGCGGGTAACGATGAAGGCCTTGCGCGCGGCGACGACGTTGGCGGTGTCGGTATGCCAGAAGCCGATCAGCAGATAGGAGCAGATGCCCACACCTTCCCAGCCGATATAGAGACAAAGCAGGTCCGACGAGAAGACGAGGACCAGCATTGCCGCGACGAAGAGGGCCATGCTGCCGAAGAACCGTGCGATGTCGGGGTCGTCGTGCATGTAGCCGCAGGCGTAAAGCAGGATCAGGAAGCCGACGCCGGTGACGACCAGCATCATGACGAGTGACAGCGGGTCGAGCGTGAAGGCGATCCGGGTGCTGAAGCCTTCGACCTGCATCCAGGACCACAGCGTTGCGTGCAGGGCGCCGGTGGGTGGGGGCGCCCGGAGGAAGCCGGTGGCGAGCACGGCCGCCATCAGGGCCGAGAGCCCGACCGATCCGGCGCCGATCACGCAGGCAGGGAGCGGGGGCATGCGGCCGGCCGACAGGAACAGGATTCCGGCCGCGAGAAGGGGGCTGGCGACGATCAGCGGCAGCATCAGCGCGTCCATGGCCTTATCCCTTCAGTCGGTTGCCGGTATCGGCGTCCAGCGTCGGGCGGCCGGCGGAATGCAGACGCAGGATGATGGCCAGACCGACGGCGGCTTCGGCGGCGGCGAGGGACAGGATCATCAGGAACATCATCTGCCCCTGTGCCGCGTGCCAGCGCGCGCCGGCGGCGATGAAGGCCAGGGCCGCCGCGTTCAGCATGATCTCGATGGACATCAGCATCAGCAGCAGGTTGCGCCGGGCCAGCACGCCCAGCATCCCGATCGTGAACAGGATGGCTGCCAGCAGCAGCGCGTGAGTGGGGGACGTGGCGCTCATGTCATGCGTCCCCCGTGCCGGTGCCGCGGATATTGCGGCCGATGTGAAAGGCGCTGACCAGGCCGGCGAGAAGCAGGAAGGAGGCCAGTTCCACGCTCAGTACGTAGGGGCCGTAGAGCAGGAGTCCGACCGCTTCTGGCCCGATCGGGGTCATGGTGTCGGGAGCCGCCGTGGAGGGGATGGTGCGCAGCGTGATGCAGAGTGCGGTGAGCAGGAGGCCCGACAGGAGGGCCGGCCCGATCCAGACCGCCGGAGCCATCCAGTGTCGTTCGCGGTCGCGGTCGGTCCGGCCCAGATTGAGCATCATGACCGCGAAGACGAACAGCACCATGACGGCGCCGGCATAGATGATGACTTCGAGCATCGCGGCGAACGGCGCGCCCAGCGCGAAGAACACGCCGGCAAGCGACAGCAGGACCACGACCAGATAGAGCAGCGCATGCACCGCGATGTCGCGGGTGACGACCATGATGGCCGACCAGGCGGCGACCAGCGAAAACAGGATGAAGGGGAGTTCCGACATGGTGCCTCTTTCCCCTCTATGGCAGCAGGGTGTGGAGGTCGATCGGGGCCGCTTCACGCTCGGCTTCGCCCTTGTCCTTGCCGGGGATTTTCACGCCCGCGACGCGGAAGAAGCTGTAGTCGGGATATTTTCCCGTTCCGCTGATCAGCAGGTCTTCCTTTTCGTAGACCAGATTCGGCCGCAGATATTCGCTCATCTCGAAATCGGGCGTGAGCTGGATGGCATAGGTGGGGCAGGCTTCCTCGCACATGCCGCAGAAGATGCAGCGGGAGAAATTGATGCGGAAATAATCGGGGTACCATCTGCCGTCCTGCTCGGCCTTTTGCAGGCTGATGCAGTCGACCGGGCAGGCGACGGCGCACAGATTGCAGGCCACGCAGCGTTCCATGCCGTCGGGGTCGCGCGAGAGGATGATGCGGCCGCGATAGCGCGGCGGCAGGGGGGGCTTGTGCTCGGGATAGCCCACCGTCACGCGGCGGTGGCCCGCATGCAGGAAGGTCAGCCAGAGGGTGCGCAGGATTCCGAACATGGCATGTCTTCCTCTGGCTTTTTCTATCCCGGTGCGTGCAGGAGCAGGATCGCGCCGGTGGCGGCGATGTTGAGCAGGGACAGCGGCAGCAGGATCTTCCAGCCCAGGGCCATCAACTGGTCGTAGCGCGGGCGGGGCAGGGCCGCGCGCAGCAGGACGAAGAGGCAGACCAGCGCGCCGGTCTTGAGCGCGAACCACAACGCGGGCGGCAGCAGCGGGCCCTGCCAGCCGCCCAGATACAGCGTGACCAGCAAGGCCGAGATCAGGACCACCCCGGCATATTCGGCCAGGAAGAACATGCCGAATTTCATGCCCGAATATTCGGTGTGAAAGCCGGCGCCGAGTTCGTTTTCGCCTTCCGGCAGGTCAAAGGGCAGGCGGTGCGTCTCCGCGATGCCGGCCAGGGTGAACACCGCGCAGCCGAGCGCCTGCGGCACGACGAACCATAGGCCGGATTGTGCCAGCACGATGTCGCGCATGGTGAACGAGCCTGCCTGCATCACGACGCCCAGCACCGACAGGCCCATGAACACTTCGTAGCTGATCATCTGCGCGGCCGCGCGCATGCCGCCGAGCAGCGCATATTTGCTGTTGGAGGCCCAGCCGGCCAGCACCACGCCGTAGACGCCCATGCCCATCATCGCCAGCACGAACAGCAGGCCGACATTCAGGCTGCCGGCGATGCTCCAGAATGCCGTGACCGGCACGACGCCGAAGGACAGCAGCACCGTCATCATGCCGATCGCCGGTGCCAGCACGAACACGCCCCGGTCGGCAAAGGGGGGAATCCAGTCTTGCTTGAACAGGATCTTGATGCCGTCCGCCACGGCCTGGAGGATGCCGCCCGGCCCGACGCGGTTGGGGCCGTAGCGGTCCTGCCACAGGCCCAGCAGCCGTCGTTCGAACCATGTCAGGAATGTTGCCAGGCCCAGCAGCACCGCGAGGGTTACGCCGATGATGACCGGCATCGGGGCGGTCATGGCGCGTCTTCCCGATGGAGTTGCACGCGGATGGGGGTGTTGAAGGCGCGTGCCGCCAGGTGTGGGGGGCACAGGGCGACGCCGGGGGGGAGAGCGGGATCGTGGCGGACGGGCAGGGTGATCCGCTCGCCGGCCAGCGTGATGCTGGCCATGCTGCCGTCTTCCAGTCCTGCCGGCAGGGTGCCGAGGCGCAGGGAGGCCGGGGCCGCGCGCGCGGCGATGGGGGGGGAGAGGGCGCTGAGTTCCTCGGTGCCGAACAGCCGGTGTTCGGGTAGGAGCAGGAGGTCGTTTGGGCCGATGCTGAAGGGGGCGGGAATGTCGTGATGCCAGTCGGGCGTTAGCTGGGGGGCGTTGTCGTCCAGCAGGCGGGCGCCGGCATCGCCGCCGCGCATCGGGCCGCCGATTTCCTGCTGGAAGCGGTTGAGGGACTGGACGGAGTTCCAGCCGGGAACCTGGTAGAACGGCACCAGCGCCCCCGGCATGTCGGCGGCGTAGGCGCCTTCCATCGAGGGCGAGAGTGGTGTGTCGGGCGATTGCGGCAGGGGGCGGTCGTGGACGCTGATATCGGCCCGTACGGCCGTGCGCCCGCTGATCCTTGCCGGTTCGCTGCGGATCCTGCGGCCGTCGAGACGGTATCCGGCGCCGGGTGCGGCGTTGCCCACCGCCGACAGGGCCGGGATGTCCTGCGCCATGGCGGCGATGATCTGGTCGAGGTCCGTCCAGTGGGGAGCGTCCGCGTCGGTCATTGTGTGGGCGAGGTGTTGGGCCCAGCGCCAGCTTTCCTGAACCGGCATGTCGGGGAGGATGGCCGGCAGGAAGCGCTGGGCGCGGCCCTCGGTGCTGACCAGCGTGCCGCCGCTTTCGGCGAAGCCGGCGGCGGGCAGCTCCAGATCGGCCCGGTGTGCCAGGGGGATGGCGATATAGTCGATGACGACCAGATGGCGGACGGCGGAAAGGAGATCGTGCAGGGTTGTGGCGTCCAGCCGGCGGGTCAGGTCGTTTTCCATCACCACCAGCGTGCCGATGCGGCCGGCGCGGGCCATGGCGCGCACCTCGTCGAGCGGGAGGCCGCCCATGAGTGCCATGCCCATGCTGTTGCAGTCAGGCATGACGAGGGACAGCGCCGGGTCGGTGCCGGCGGTATGCAGGGCGGTGGCGATGTTCGCGGCGGCGTGCAGCAGGGCGGCATTGGCGTATTGCAGGCCGGCAACGATCAGGGGGCGGCGGGCGGCGCACAGGGCGGCGGCGAGCGTGTCCGCCAGTCGGGTTTCCGTTTCCGACAGGTCCGGTACGTCAGGCGCTGTGGCGTCGATCCGGTGGGCGATGGCGAAGCCCAGGCGGGCGAGGGTGTCGGGGGCTGCGCGGTGAGTCGTGGCTGCCACCGGGTCGAGGTCGGTGGGGGCGGGGGTGAGCACCAGCAGCGGCGAGGGGGCATCGGCCCCCAGCATGCGCACGGCGGCATCCATCCAATGCGGTACCCTGGCCGCGTCGGCGGAGGGGTGGGCGGCCTGGCGCAGCGTCTGGCGGAGGGCCAGGCCGAGGCGTGGGGCGGTGACGCAGACATCCTCGCCCAGGACCAGCACGGCGTCGGCGGATTCCATGTCGTGCAGGCTGGGGTTGCGCGCCGATGTTGTACGCAGGAGGGCCGGGACCAGCATGGTCAGGTCGTGGTCGGGCTGTGTCAGCCCGGTTGAGAACCGCGCGGCGCCTGTGAGGGCGCGCAGGGCGAAATTGGATTCCAGGGAGGCGCGTGTCGAGCCGATGCCGACGATCGGGCCGTCGGCGGCCATGGCGGCGAACCGTTCAAGCGCGGTCGCGATCGAGACGGGAACGGGGATGCCGTCCTGGCGCATGGTGGGCGCGCGCGGGCGGGTGGGGGTGGTGGCGAACCCGTGGCCGTAGCGCCCGCGATCGCACAGGAAATAGCGGTTGACCGCGTCGTGATAGCGGTTGATCACCCGGCGCACCGTGCCCTGCCGCGCATTGACGATGGTGTTGCAGCCGACGGCGCAGTGCGCGCAGACGGAGGGGGCGCCGCGCATGTCCCATTTGCGGCTGTAGATCGTCGAGAAGGGTTTGTCGGTGAAGACGCCGGTGGGGCAGATTTCGACCAGATTGCCGCTGAAGGCGTTTTCCAGCGCGCCGTCTTCGTGGCGGCCGAAATAGAGGTCGTTGTGGGCGCCGAACGCTGCGAGGTCCTCGCCGCCGGCATAGTCGCGATAGAAGCGCACGCAGCGATAGCAGCCGATGCAGCGGTTCATTTCGTGATTGATAAACGGCCCCAGATCCTGGTTGCGGTGCGTGCGCTTGGTGAAGCGGTAGCGGCGCCGGGCATGCCCGGTCATCACCGTCATGTCCTGCAGGTGGCATTCGCCGCCTTCGGGACAGACGGGGCAGTCATGCGGGTGGTTGGTCATCAGCCACTCGACGACGCCGGCACGGAATTCCCGTGCCTGGGGATCGTCGATCGACAGGATCGCGCCGTCGGTAACGGGCGTCATGCAGGCCATGACGATGCGGCCGGTCTTGTCGTCGGGGCCGCTGAACTGCTTGACGGCGCACTGGCGGCAGGCGCCGACCGAGCCGAGTTCGGGATGCCAGCAGAAATAGGGGAGGTCGGCGCCGGCTTCGAGGCAGGCTTGCAGCAGGTTCTCGTCCGTGCGGGCGGGGCAGGCGCGGCCGTCGATCAGGATCGTCGCCATCGTCCCGTTCCTTCTATGCGGTTTCGCGCAGCGGGCAGCGCCGCTGGCGGATGTGGGCGTCGAATTCCTCGCGGAACAGTTTCAGGCCGCTGGCCAGCGGGGCCATGGCGCCGGGGGCGTGGGCGCAGAAGGTGCGGCCCATCGGGCCGAGCATGCGGGCATGGTCGTGCAGGCGGTCCAGATCCTCGGGCTCGCCGGTGCCGGACTCGATTGCGTTGAGCAGGCGTTCCACCCAGGGCAGGCCGTCGCGGCAGGGGGTGCACCAGCCGCAGGATTCCTGCGCGAAGAAATGTTCCAGATTATGCAGCATGCCGATGGGGCAGGTGCGGTCGTCCAGCAGGATGGCGAGGCCGGTGCCCAGCCGGCTGCCGGCCTTTTCCACCGCGCCGTACTCCATCGCCACGTCGATCTGCCCGGCGTCGAGGAAGGCGGTGGAGGCGCCGCCGGGCAGGAGCGCGCGCAGTCGGTAGCCGTCGCGCATGCCGCCGGCATGGTGCTCGATGATCTCGCGCAGGGGGGTGCCCATCGGCAGTTCCCAGGCGCCTGGGCGGCGCACGCGACCGCTGACACCGTAGATCTTGGTGCCGCTGTCCGGGCCGATTCCGAGCGAGAGGAACCACGCCGCGCCGTTGGTGACGATATGCGGCAGGTTGCAAAGCGTCTCGACATTGTTGACGACGCTGGGCGCGCCCCACAGGCCGCCGACCTGCGGGAACGGGGGCTTGCTGCGCGGCTGGGCGCGGCGGCCTTCGAGCGCGGTCAGCAGGGCGGTTTCCTCGCCGCAGATATAGCGGCCGCCGCTGGCGTGGACGTGGATCTCGAACCCGAAGCCGGAGCCGAGGATGTTCTCGCCCAGCCATCCGACTTCATGCGCTTCCGCGATGGCGTGGTTCAGGCGCTCCAGCGCCAGGTGGTATTCGCCGCGCAGGAAGATGACGCCGTGGCTGGCCTGGATGGCGTAGCCGGCGACGATCATGCCTTCGACCAGTTGCAGCGGATTGCCTTCCAAGAGCAGGCGGTCCTTGAAGGTGCCGGGCTCCATCTCGTCGGCGTTGGCGATGAGGTATTTGCGGCGGGTGGCGGCGGGGTCCTTGGGCACGAAGCTCCATTTCTGGCCGGTGCCGAAGCCGGCCCCGCCGCGTCCGCGCAGTTTCGAGGCCGTGACCAGGTCGATGACCGCGTCGGGCGTCATGTCGCGCAGGGCGCGGCGCACCGCCTGCCAGCCGCCGGCGCGGCCATAGGCGGCGCAATCGGGCGGGCCGTCGGGGAGGCCGATCATGGCGGTCAGGGGGCGTTCGGACGGGCTCATGGTGCGGCCCCTCGCAGGCCGTCGGCCAGCCGTTCCGCTGTTTCGGCGTCGAGGTCGCCATGCAGGGTGCGGTCCACCAGCATGGCCGGCGCATGGTCGCAATGGCCCAGGCAGACGATGGGCAGCAGCGTGACCGCGCCGTCCGGTGTGGTTTCGCCCGGGCGGATGCCCAGCCGGGCTTGCAGGCGCGCGCAGACCGTGTCGCGGCCCATGATCCAGCAGGAGATGCTGTCGCACAGCATGATGACGTGCCGCCCCACCGGGCGGCGGAAGATCAGGTTGAAATAGGTGGCGATGCCGTCGAGATCGGCAGGGGACATGCCCAGCAGGGTGGCCACTTCGGCCAGATGGGCGTCGCTGACCCAGCCGAAATGCTCCTGCACCATCGTGAGGGCGGAGATCGCGGCCGCGCGGGGCCGATGTTCGGCGCGCGCGAGGTCGGTGATCCGGGCCCGCAGGTCGGGGGGAAGCGGGGCGTCAGCGGTCGACATCGGCCATCACGAAATCGATGCTGCCGATGATGGCGATCAGGTCGGCGATCATGGCGCCGCGGCTGATCAGCGGGATCATCTGCAAATGCGGGAAGGACGGGGTGCGGATGCGGGTGCGGTAGGACATGGTGCCGCCGTCGCTGATCAGGTGATACTGGTTGAGCCCCTTGGTGGCCTCGACGCAGCCGCGTGCCTCGCCGGGCGGAATGACCGGGCCCCAGCTCACGTTCAGGAAATGGTGGATCAGGGTTTCGATGTCGTGCATCGTCCGCGCCCTGGGCGGCGGGGTGGTGAGCGGGTGCTCCGCCTTGATCGGGCCGGGCGGCATGTTGTCCACGCACTGGCGGATGATGCGCAGGCTCTGGCGGATTTCGGCGATATGCACCACCACGCGGTCGTAGCAATCGCCGTTTGTGGCGGTCGGGATATCGAATTCGAGCTGGTCGTAGCAGGCATAGGGCATGCGGCGGCGGTAATCCCATTCCAGGCCGCAGGCGCGCAGGCCGGGGCCGGTGACGCCCCATTCGATCGCCTCGCGCAGCGTGTAGGCACCCACGCCCTTGGTGCGTGCGCGGAAAATGCCGTTGCGCATCACCATTTTCTCGTATTCGTCGAGGCGTTTGGGCAAGTAGTCGAGGAATGTGCGGATCAGGCTGTCCCAGCCCACGGGCAGATCCATCGCCACGCCGCCGATGCGGAAGAAGGCCGGGTGCATGCGAAAGCCGCAGATGGCTTCGATGATCTCGAACACCCGTTCGCGGTCGGTGAACATGTAGAATACGGGCGAAAGCTGGCCCACGTCCTGGCTCATGGTGCCGTAGAACACCAGGTGGCTGGCGATGCGGAACAGTTCGGCCAGCATCACGCGGACCATCTGCGCGCGGGGCGGGACCTGGATGCCGGCCAGGGTTTCCACCGCCATGACATAGGGGAAATTGTTCATCACGCCGCCCAGGTAATCGACGCGATCGGTGTAGGGGATGTAGCTGTGCCACGACTGGCGCTCGCCCATCTTCTCGGCGCCGCGATGGTGGAAGCCGATATCGGGCACGGCGTCGACGATCCGCTCGCCCTCCAGTTGCAGCACGATGCGGAAGACGCCGTGCACGCTGGGATGGTTGGGGCCGAGATTGAGGAACATGAAATCGGTGTTCGCCGAATGCCGGTGCATGCCCCACTGGCCGGGATCGAAGCGCAGGGCTTCCTGCTCGCGCTTTTCCTCGTCCTCGGTCAGGCTGTAGGGCGGCATTTCGGTGGCGCGGGCGTAATGGTCCTTGCGCAGGGGATGGCCGATCCATGTGGGGGGCGTCAGGATGCGGCGGAGGAACGGGTGGCCGTCGAAGACGATGCCGAACAGGTCCCAGGCCTCGCATTCATACCAGTTCGCGTTCGGCCACAGGTCGCTGATGGTAGGGGCGTGCGGGCGGTCTTCCGGCAGGGGAACTTTCACGCGCAATTCGTCACCGGCGTCGGCGAACGAGAGCAGGTGATAGACCAGGGTGAAGGCGGATGCGGGCTGGTTGTCGCGATGGGTGCGTTCGCGCTCGTCGATCACCGTGAGGTCGAGAAGCATGCGGAGTGCCGTGTCCGGCTGTTTCAGGCGGGCGAGCGCTGCATGCACGTCCTGCCTTGCGATCCAGACCGTCGGTACCGCGTCGCGTGTGGGTTCGATGGCCAGGATCACGGGTGTGGGGGCGCGGGCCACCTGTTCGAACATGGTTTCGGGCGCGCGAAGATCGGCCGGCCGGGGTGGGGTGGCCAGGATCATCGTCGTCTCCGTTCAGAGCGTATCGGGGGAGCGGAGGTCGCGTGCCGCGCGGCGCGCGTCGCGTTTGGCGTCGCGCATGCTGGGCGGGGTGACGCGCTCGATGCCTTGGGGGCCGACCATCCAGCTCAGGGGACGTCGCTGGGTGCCGATGGCGTTCTGCAACAGCATCAACCCTTCGAGCAGGGCGTCGGGGCGGGGTGGGCAGCCGGGCACGTAGACATCGACCGGCAGGAAGGAATCCACGCCCTGTACCACGCTGTAGATATCGTACATGCCGCCCGAATTGGCGCAGGAGCCCATCGAGATGACCCAGCGCGGCTCCAGCATCTGATCGTAGAGATATTTGATGATCGGGGCCATTTTCACGAATACGGTGCCGGAAATGACGATCAGGTCGGCCTCGCGCGGGGTGGCGCGCAGCACTTCGGAGCCGAAGCGGGCGATATCGTATTTGCTGGTGAAGGCGGTCGCCATTTCGACATAGCAGCAGGACAGGCCGAAATTGAATGGCCAGATCGAGTTCTTCTGGCCCCAGGACACGAAATCCTGCAAACGGCCCATGACCAGGTTGCGCCGGATGGTCTCGGTCACGCTCGGGTTTTCCGGTCGCGCGGGAGGCGGGGCGGCCGTGGCCGATGTCAGGGACCAGCGCATGCCTAGGTTACCTTTCGGGTCAGTCGTTGCGTCGGGCCCCATTCCAGGCCCCCGCTGCGCCACAGATAGGCCAGTGCGATGGCCAGGAAGCCCAGGAACAGAAGCACCGCGGCGTAGCCCTGCCATCCCGTCTGCCGCACCACCGTGGCCCATGAGAACAGGAAGACCGCCTCGGCATCGAAGATCACGAAAAACACGGCGACCAGGTAATATTGCACCGGCAGGCGCAAATGGGCCGAGCCCACGGGCAGGATGCCGGATTCGAACGGCAGGTTCATCGACGCGCCACGGGCCGGCCCGACCCGGCGGTTGCCGGTGACGGATGCCAGGGCCAGCATCACCGCCAGCAGGGCCGCGATGGCGATGGCATAAAGCATCAGAGGATGCAGCACACAGAAGCTACACATGGACAACACCATCGGGTTGTCGCGGCTGCTGGGAGTGGCGGCGCCGCGTGCGCCGGTGTTCGGATCGTTCAGGGGCTGTCTTGAAAATATGAAGGCTGGGTCGGGATATGCTCGGCGAAGGCTGCGGCCGGTATGTTGTTTTTTTGCAGCGGACTGTTCGAACAGCCTCTCGGTCCCGGCTGAACGTGGGGCGTGGAGACCGGGTTGCGGGGCGGGAGATCTTTAACGGCTATTTAACGAGGCTGGAGGGGTCCTGCGGACTAGCCGCTCGCCTGCCATCCGCCGCCCATGGCGCGCACGAGGTCGATCCCTGCCACCAGGCGGCGGGTGGCGATGGTGATCATGTCTTCACGTGCCTGAAGCTCTGCCGTCTGGGCGATGACGACCTGAAGATAATCCACCGCGCCTTCGCGATACTGGATGCTCGCCAACTGGTTGGTGCGGGCGGCGGCGGCAACGGCTTCCTCCTGTCGCGCGGAGGCGTCGGCCAGGTGGTTCAGCAGGGCGAGCTGGTCTTCGACCTCGCGGAAGGCGGTGAGGGATGTTTGCCGGTAATTCGCGGCCATTTCGGCATAGGCGGCGTGCATGGCCGCCAGGTCGGCGAAGCGCCGGCCGCCGTCGAAGACCGCCAGTGTGGCCAGTGCCGGGCCGAGTGCCCATACGCCCGTTCCGGCGGAGAGCAGCATGCCGGTCGTCGTTGCCGATCCGCCCGAGGCGCCGAGGGTGATGGCGGGGAAGAAAGCTGCCCGCGCGATGCCGATGCGTGCGTTGGCTGCCGCCATGCGTCGTTCGGCGGCGGCGACATCCGGCCGGCGTTGCAGGAGGGAAGACGGGGCGGTGGTGGGAATGACCGGTACCGGGTCCAGGGCGCCGGCCGGCGGGAGCGAGAACAGGGAAGGTTCCTCGCCGATCAGCACCGCGATGGCGTGTTCGGTGAGGGCGCGATCGGCCACCTGCTGGTCCAGCGCGGATTGCGCGGAGGCCAGTTGGGTGCGGGCGCGGCCGACATCGAGTTCGTTGGCGGCACCACCGGTAAAGCGCGTCGTCGTCAGGTTCAGTGCCGCCTGGTAGGCGGTGACGGTTCGCCGCAGCACGTCGATCCGGGCGTCCAATCCGCGTAACTGGAAATAATCCTCGCCCAGTTCGGCTTCCAGGCTGAGGCGCATGCCGGCGAGGTCGTCGGCGCTGGCCTGGGCGTCGGATCGCGCGGCGGCGACGAGGTTGCGGATGCGGCCCCAGATATCGGGCTCCCACGAGACGGTGCCGCCGGCCGCGTATGTGCGATAATCGAAATAATTGCCGGTCTGGGGGAGGACGGCCCGTTCGCGCTCGGCGCTGGAGGTGGCGTCGATCTGGGGGAAGAATTCGGCGCGCGCGCGTCGCACCAGGGCGCGGGCCTGGTCGTATCGCGCGACGGCTGCCGCGAGTTGCGGGCTGCCATGTTCGATCCGGGCTTCCAGGTCGTTCAGCCGGGCGTCGGCCATGATCGTCCACCAGTCTTGGCGCGCGGATGCCTCCGCCGGGTGGGCCGGGGTCCATGGGCCGGTTTCCTTGAAGGTGGTGGGCAGGATGGGAGGCGCGGGCTTGTGATAGTCCGGGGCCAGGTTGCAGCCGGAGAGCAGGGAGAGGGTTAGAAGCAGGGCTCTCCCCTGCACCCGGAAGGGGACAGTCGTTCCCATTACCCTTTTTCGGGAGGGACGTCGGCGCTCAGGCGCCATGCGGGTGCTCCGGTTCCTGCGGTTTGACCTCGTCGCCGTCGCGCAGATCGTCCCTGGGATTGTCGATGACGGCGCTTTGCGGCGGCAGGCCCGTGACCGCGAGTTCGGTGCCGAAATCGGTTACGATGGCGATGGGCTGGATTTTGACATGGTGACTGGAATCCATCAGGGCGACGGTTGTGCCGTCGCGCCGGAACAGCAGGCTGCTGGCAGGCACGCGGACGAGATCGGTGGTTTTGCCCGGATCGGTGCCGGGGAAGGTGAAGGCGATCTGGGCATAGGCGCCCGGTTTCAGCAGGTTTTCGCCATTATTGTAGACAAGCTGTACCAGCATTGCGCCGGACTGGGGATCGACGGCGTCCGAGGAATGGATGAGGTGGGCCTGGAAGGTTCGGCCGGGGTAGTCGGGCACCGTGAACGCGACCACCATGCCGTCCTGCATTCTTGCGGCATAGGCCTGGGGAACGCTGACATAGAGCCGCAGCCGGGCGACATCGGAGACGGTGAACAGAGGCTGCGCCGCCGAGGTGCCGGCGACGATCAGCGCGCCGATGTCGGTGGCGCGGCTGGTGACGACGCCGGTGAACGGCGCCATGATATGTTTGAAGCCCGACAGGGTTTGCAGCCGCTCCACCTCTGCCGCGGCCTCGTGGCGCGTGGCTTCGCTGGCGGCGAAATTGCCCCGTCGCTCGTCGGTTTCCTGCTGCGAGACCGCGTTCTGCGCGTTGAGGCGGTCCCAGCGGCGGGTGGTGATTCCGGCGAGGTCGCGTTGGGCGGTGCGGGTTGCCAGCGCGGCGCGGGCGGCGGCGAGCTGCTGGTCGACGTCCGGTGTGTCGATCTCCGCCAGTAATTGACCCTCCTGTACCTTCTGCCCGATATCGACGTACCAGCGCCGGAGATAGCCGTTGGTCCGTGCGTAGACTGGCGCGCTGTACCAGGCCTGCAACCGGCCGGGCAGGACCAGCCTGTCCGTTGCCATGCCGCCTGGGTGGACAATGCTTACGGTCGGGATTGCGGCGGCCTGTGTTGACGCATGAAGCTGGTGGCGGGCGTGGAGGCGTAAAAGCGTGCCGGCCACCAGGACCAGCGCGAAGGCCGCGCCCGCGATCAGGACGAAGCGGCCGAGCCGGGGGTGGGGCCGGTCGTGCTGTATCGCCGTTGGTGCCGGGTCAGGCATGGGCCGAGGCTCCCTGCGTGGCCGGCCGAGCCCGTCGTTCGTAGATGATCGCGAACAGGGTCGGCACGAAGAACAGCGAGGCACAGGTGGCGAAGACCAGGCCGCCGACGACGGCGCGACCGAGCGGGGCGTTCTGCTCGCCGCCCTCGCCGAAGCCCAGCGCCATGGGCAGCATGCCGATGACCATGGCAAGCGCGGTCATCAGCACGGGCCGCAGGCGGGTCTTGCCGGCTGCCAGAGCGGCTTTCAGCGCATCGCCATGTTCGTCGAGCTGCTCGCGGCAGAAGGCGATGACGAGGATGGAATTGGCGGTGGCCACCCCCATGCACATGATCGCGCCGGTGAGGGCCGGGACCGACAGCGGTGTGCCGGTGGCGAACAGCATCCAGCAGATCCCCGCCAGCGCCGCCGGCAAGGCGAGGATGATGATGCATGGATCGGTCCAGCTCTGGAAATTGACGACGATCAGCAGATAGATCAGCACGATCGCGCCCATCAGCCCGGCGCCGAGGCCGGTGAAGGCGGTGTTCATGGATTGGTACTGCCCGCGCAGCGTGACCGTGACCGTTGCCGGGCGCTGGTGCTCCAGCCGGTCCAGCACGCTTCGTACATCCGACGCGACGGCGCCGAGGTCGCGGCCGTCATTGCCGGCGAAGACGTCGATCAGCGGGCGGATGTTGTATTGCCCTTCGACGGGCGATGTCGTGCCGCGCGTGATCGTGCCCAGTGCGCCCAGCACCTGGGGGCGGGTTGCCTGCGTGCCCGTGCCTGTGACGGGCAGGCCGATCACGTCCGACAGGGCGCCGATGCGATATTCCGGCATCTGGACCGAGATCGGGTAGGTCACATTGTTCTGCGGGTTCAGCCAGTAGAGCGGTGCGGTCTGCGAGGTGCCGGCGATGGAGGTCGCGATGCTGCTGGTGACGTCGCCCTCGGTCAGGCCAAGCTGGTTGATGCGGGTGCGGTCGACCTCGAAACGCAGTTCGGGATAGTTGGCGGGCTGCTGGATCCGGGCGTCTACCAGCCCGTCGATGTGGCGGATTTCGCGTAATATCCGCTCTGCGAACTGGCGGGTTTCATCCGGGTGCGGGCCGCTGACCTGGACGTCGATCGGGGCGGGGGCGCCGAAATTGAGGATCTGGCTGGTGATGTCGGACGGCAGGAAGGCGAAGCTCGCCTGCGGGAACAGGCGGGGGAGTTCGGCGCGCAGGCGGCGGATATAGCGTTCGGTGGCGTGATGGTTTTCTTTCAGGGCGATCAGGATGTCGCCGTCCTCGGGGCCGATGGTGCCGGAGGCGCTGTAGGAGACGTTGATGGCGCTGTTCGGCAGGCCGATCATGTCGGCGATCGACAGGATCTCGTTTGCCGGGATACGCGTGCGGATCGCTTTCTCGACGTCGAGGAACAGGGCGGCGGTTTCCTCGATCCGCATGCCGACCGGGCCGCGCACATGCAGCGTCATCGCGCCCGCATCGACCTGGGGGAAGAAATTGCGGCCGAGGAAGGGGATGAAGGCCAGGCTGAGGACGGCGAAGCCGAGGAAGATGCCGACGAAGCGGCCGCGATGTGCCAGCACGGCTTCCAGCACCGTGCCGTATCGCTCGCGGAAGGTGGCGAAGCGCCGTTCGAACCCTTGCTGGAAGCGGGTGAACACGCCGCCGGCCGGTTTGTCTTCGTGGCCGTGGGGGCGCAGCAGGAACATGGCCATGGTGGGAACCAGCGTGCGTGAGAGGATGAAGGACATCGTCATCGCGAACATCACCGACAGGGCCATCGGCACGAAGAGGAAGCCCGAGACGCCCGGCAGGTAGAACATCGGCACGGAGACGATGCAGATGCACAGCAGCGACAGGAAGGCGGGAACGATGATCTCGCCCGATCCGTCGATGATGGCGGCATGCACGTCCTTGCCCATTTCCAGATGGCGCTCGATATTTTCGATGGTCACCGTCGCTTCGTCGACCAGGATGCCGACGGCCAGGGCCAGGCCGCCCAGCGTCATGACGTTCAGGGTCTGGCTCAGGGCGGAGAGAAGGGCGACGGCGCCCAGGATCGAAAGCGGGATCGACGTGGCGACGATCAGGGTGGAGCGCCACGAGCCGAGAAAGAGCAGGATCATCAGGCTGGTCAGCCCCGCCGCGATCGCGCCCTCGCGCAGCACGCCGCTGACGGCGGCCTTGACGAACAGCGACTGGTCGTTGACCGGCGTAATCTGAAGCTGTTGCGGCAGGCCGCGCCTGGCGTCGGGGATCGTGTCGCGGATGCCCTGTACGATGGCGATGGTGGAAGTCTCGCCTGATTTCAGCACCGTCAGCAGGGCCGAGCGCTGGCCGTCGACATGGACGATGTTCTGCTGCGGCAGCGAGCCGTCGCGCACATGGGCCACGTCGCGGATGCGGACGACGGCGCCGTTCACCGTCTTGATCGGCAGCGTGTTGAGCTGTTCGACGGATAGCGGGGCGTTGTTGAGCCGGAGATTATACTGGTATTCGCCGATTTTGACGAAGCCGGCGGGGGTGATCTGGGTCTGGATGGACAGGGCATTGGCGACGTCGAGGCCGGAGACGCCGCGCGCCTGCAACTGGCTGGGGTTGAGATCCATCTGGATCTGCCGCACCCGTCCGCCATTGGGGAAGGGGATGGCGGCGCCGGGCACCATCACCAGCCGGGTGCGGATGAAATTGAAGCCGAAATCATAGAGCTGCTGTTCGGTCAGCCCCGTGCCCGACAGGCCGAGCTGGAGGATCGGCACGGTGGAGGCGTTGTAGTTGAGGATCAGCGGTGGGGTCGTGCCGAGTGGAAGCTGGCGCAGCAGCGTCTGCGCGATGGCGGTGACCTGCGCGTTGGCGAGGCGGACATCGGCGCCGGGCTGGAAGAAGACCTTGGTGATTCCGATTCCGGTCAGCGCCTGGCCCTCGATATGCTCGATATCGTTGACCGTCGTTGTCAGCGCGCGCTGGAAGGGAAGCTGGATGCGGCCCGACATGTCCTGCGGCGAGAGGTTGGTATAGGTCCACGCGACCGCGACCACCGGGATGCTGATATTGGGGAAGATGTCCTTGGGCGTGCGGATGGCCGACAGCACGCCGGCGATCACGATCAGGATCGCCATGACCACGAACGTGTAGGGCCGTGCGAGCGCCAGCCGGACGATGGCGTTCATGAGCGGGTGGTGCTGGCTTGTGGCCGATCCGGTGGGAATGCCCCGCTGAGCGGCATCTCCGTCGGCGGTCTTCTTCGGGCGCCGTGCCGTCCGTTACGCCTCCGGTGGTGCATCAAGCGGCATCTTTCCATGATCCGGGGTGTGGAGCCTTCGCGTGCGGGCATGGCTGCCCATCAATGGGTGTATAGCCGCCGGCAGGGATCGGAGGTTTGTCACATACGAGCGATCAGGATGAATTTTAGCGTTTTGGTGGCGCATGCGGCGCGCCTTCCATCCCTTTTCCCCTTCATTGGGGGCAAGGAATGGAAGGTTTCGCGGGCAGGTCGCGTTATGTCGGCTGGAGGGCCGCCTCCGGATTGCTCTCGCGCTCGGCGATTTCGGTGAGGAGGGCGTCGGTCCGCTTCTCCTCTTCGAGCGTCTCGGCCAGCAATTCTTCCGCTTCGGTGAGCCCGAGCGTAGCGGCCCATGCCTTGAGCGTGCCGTAGCGGGAGATTTCGTAATGCTCGATGGATTGGGCGCAGCCGATCAGGACCGCGTCCGCCGCCTCGGTGGTGCCGAATGTTTCGAGGTCCTCTTCCATTTCGGCCAGGATACCCTGCGTCGCCTCGCAGGTTTTGCTGCGCGGCGCCTTGCCGATCAGCCCGAACACTTCATTCAGCCGCTCGACATGATGGGCGGTTTCGGTGGCGTGGGTTTCGAACGCCTTCTTGAGATCCGGCGCCTGGGCGGCGCGAACTGATCTCTTGAGGGCCTTCAGGATCTGCTTTTCGGCAAAATAAATGTCCTTCAACGTCTCGTAGAACGCATCGGACAGCGTCTTCTTCTGGGTAGCCATGATCCAGTCCTTTCCGTTTCAAGGGGGTGCGCGGAGCCTCGGTCAATGTCATCCGCTGGAGCGCCGGCCGGCCTGCGTCTCGGGTAAAACGGTGCGGTGTGCGCGAGATGCCGGTCGATCGCTTCCGGAGGCGGAGTCTCATCCGCCGGGACCGCCTCGAGAGCGCCGTCAATCATGGCAGCTCCCCCGTCGGGAGGCATGTCTGACCCTACGCGCCTGTGCCCGGAGGGTTGCGGACCATTCGAAATTTCTGCTGATGCATCCATGCGGAAATGGATGGAAAGCGATGCCGGAATCCATTGACCAGGTGGTCTGGAGAGCAAACTTCGGGGAGCCGGGCACGTTGGGGAGGGAAACCCAACAGGAGGATCTCGTCATGCCGATTCTGCTCTGGCTCCTTGGCATTCCGATTCCGATCATCATTCTCCTTCTTCTGTTCTATCATTGAGGAGCGTCTGCCATGTCCCCTCTCATGACGGATGATGTGGCCGTGATATCACCGGATGCCGGGATATCTTGGCCAGCCGTTCTCGGTGGTGCCATCGTCGCGACGGCGGTGGCGATCATGCTCATGTCGCTCGGGTCCGGCCTTGGCCTGGCCTGGGTTTCGCCGGTTTCCGACAATAACCCGTCGGGGATGACGTTTACCGTGGTGACTGCGATCTGGCTGGTCGTGGTGCAATGGATTTCCTCATTCTTCGGTGGGTATCTTGCGGGCCGGTTGCGCCCGGCTGCGATGGATGTCGACGGTCGGGAAATCATGTTTCGCGATACGGCGGCTGGTTTCGTCGCCTGGGCGATCGCGGCGGTGCTTGTGGTCGGCCTGGTGGGCTCGGCTGCATGGTCGGCGGCCGGGGGTGTGGGGAAAAGCGCCGCGACGATGATGGCGGGCGTGGGGGCGGGGGCTTCCAGCCATGCTTCGGATCCGGGCGATTATATGCTCGATACGCTGTTCCGGACTGCCCAGCCGGACGCTTCGGCCCCCGGTCGTGACGTGAAATCCGAAGCGGGGCGGATCCTGGCCACCGCCGCGACCGGCCAGGTCACGCCGGCGGACCATGATTATCTTGCCCAGTTGGTGGCAGCCCGCACCGGTATTTCACCCGAGGAGGCTGGAAAGCGGGTCGATCTGGCGATCTCTACCGAGACCCAGGCTGTGGCAGAGGCCAAGCATATTGCGGACCTTGCCCGTAAGGCTGCCTCTTCCTTTGCGCTTTATACGTTTTTCTCCATGCTTGTCGGGGCATTCATCGCCTCTGTCGCTGGGGCGATCGGCGGGGGGCAGAGAGATGCGTTCTGAAGGAAGCATTTGAAGCGCAGGGTCTCTCACCGAGTAGAGACAGGCGGGGCTGCCTGCCAATGCATGTCTGCCTTTACTGCCATGTGCCCTCTCTCCGACATGCGGCCGGAACTGCCGAAGCGGCACATCGTTGTTGATTCAACAGCGGCAGTTATCGGACGGTTTTCCTGATCGACCCGTCGGATCCGGCAGGACAAGACATCATTATCGACGGGGGAATCCCGTAAAGAGCGCGGTTGTTCCTTGCCATGTGGATGGCACGGATGGCGGCATAGCTCGTTTGATAGAGATATAAAATCACATTGAATATATGGGGGTTTTCATGAAGAGAATTTTTGCAATCGGGCTTTGCCTTCTTTTTTCCTCGGGCGCCTATGCGCAGACGGTGGCGCCTTCAGGACAGACGCCTCTTGCGAGGATGCAGGAGGATGAAGTGAGTGGGTCCGCCCACCAGACCGTCGAAAATGCCAAAAAACAGTCGAACGGCAAGAACGAGCAGAAAAGCGCCGAAGAAAAAAGCACGAGCGCAGCCCAGAAGCGCCAGGAGGAGGAACGAAAGGATAAGGCAAAGCGAGATGCCCGGATGAAAAACGGAGATTCTCCTCAGCCATAAAGACGTTTTTAGATTGGAAAAACCGCCGATAACCGGGCTGTAGGAAGGAGGATGCAAATGAACGACATTCGAGATCGCTTCCAGCAAGCGCGTACTGTGAGGGGCGGCCCGACAGGATCGCCGCTTCAATCCGGCTTGATCGTGCTGGCCGCCGCATGTCTTGTCCTCGGGAGCGTCGCAATGGGGTCCGCTTCGGCTCAGGAATCATCTGCGGCGCCATCGACGCCCTCTTCGCCTTCGGCGCTGAAGCCACCATCCACCGGTGGATATTTACAGAAGGACAAGAAGGTTCCGCCTTCGGAAAAACTGTCTGACTGGCCGCAGCTCAAGCGGGATCAGGTTTCGCCGACCCCGCGTGCGCCATGCGCCGGCAAGACGGATTGCAAAATGGTGCCGATGTCGCATGAAGAGGCGACGAAGCGCCTGGGTCATGCTCCGCCAACCGGCGATACTCCCCGGTGAAACTCCTCGGTGAAGCCGGGATTCGATGACCCGCCCCGGAAGGGCACCTTCACTTCGGACGGACGATGGCGCGTGATTCCTGGTTTTCGGTATCCACGCTGATACGTTGGTAGACCGCCAGGGACAGCACGACGACCGTTGCCGTCACCAGGAGTCCGATGGGATAGAAGATTTGCTGTATGTGCTCCCGGCTCACCTCGAAAACCGCGACCAGGCCCTCGATGAAAACCGCGATGATGATCGTGGTGATGAATTTTGTGAGGCTCAGGCGCGCTTCGAGAGGCGATACCTTGGCACGACTCTGAATGACTTCTTCTTCCATGAAATATTTTGCCACGTCGAAAACGGCGATGGCGATAACGACGTAGCTTATGGCAAGAAGCAGTGCGTCCCGCCCCTCGTGCCAGGATGTCAGCAGTGTGAAGAACAAGTTGAATACGCCGTAAAAGATGAGCCCTATGGACAGGACCATCAGCATGATGCTCGCGGTGCCGAAGGCGGCGCGCGAAACTTTCTTCAATATACCGTCGTATGTGATCGACATCTTTTAACCCGACCTTGTTGGGGAAATCCGCATCATGGGGTGCGTGATGAATTGCCGGTGGGGACCGTTGGCGGTTTCCGCCCACCATTGCGCTCGGGGCCTGTTCGGAGCGGGCGTGAGACTGCAACGCAGTCGGGGATCGACAGTTCGATCCATCAGGGCCGGTCGCAACCTCCGGAAGGAAGGCTCGTTCCTTCCGGGGGTCATGACGATGGAGGGACTGATGAAGGGATACGAAGCGGAAGAACCGGCCCGGCAAGGTCGTGGGGATGAAAAGCGTAGTCCGGCCCCCGGCGTCAGTTCGCCGCCCGAGGCGCGCCCGGATCCCGATGCGGAGACGCCCCCTTCGCCTGACCCCGTGCCACAGGATCTGCCGGAGCCGCTTACCTTGCCGGAGCATGGCGCAGGAGCTGGCAAGGACCACACATGACGCACGCTTGGGTGATCCGACGGCCGCAATCCAGCCGGAGAGTGTCCTTGATTGCCAGCGTGGTTGGGCAATGGGCCGCGCTGGTTTCCGGTCGGCTTGAAGGACGAAGCCGCCGTCGATCATCAGGCTGGCACCGGTCATGAAGGAGGAGGCGGGGCTGGCGAGATAGGAGGCCCGGGCGGCTATATCCTCCGACCAGCCAGTCAGTCCGCCGGTTCTGTCGCATGCCGGAGCAGGTTCGTGCGGAGTTTGACGATGGCTTTCTGAAGCACGCGGAATTCCTCCGGCTCCAGACCCGTCGCTTTGACCAGCGTTTTCTGGGCCCCCTGGTCGCGCAGGGCGCGGCCGGCTTCGGTCAGGCTGACGATGACCTGCCGTTCGTCCTTCGGATCCCGTTCCCGCCGCAGATAGCCAAGCGTTTCAAGCTTTTTCAGGATGGGGGTCAGGGTGTTGGATTCGAGGAACAGTTTCTCGCCCAAGCTACTGACGGTCTGGTGATCATCCTCCCACAGGGCAACGATGGCGATCCATTGCGTGTAGGTGACGCCCAGTTCCTCCAGGATCGGCTTGTAGGCCCGACCATAGGCGAGGTTGGTGGAATAGACCGCAAAACACATGAAATCAGCGAGTTTCGGGTAATTCGGCTTGGGCGTGCGGGCGTCCATCGGGATGGCTCTCCTCGGGGTGGTTGTCTTCTATATAAATCGTATCCGATTAAATCGGAAGGCTTGACTCTGGCCATGTGAAGAGCTTATATGATCGCATCCGATTTAATCGGATACGATTGGAGTGTCGATCATGAAGACCCTTGACAAGACAGTGCTCTATACCGGCCGCACCCGTACCGTTGGCGGCCGCGATGGCGCAGCGCGCAGTGATGATGGTCATCTGGATGTGCGTCTCTCCCCGCCCGGTTCGGGCGGGGCGGGAACCAATCCGGAGCAGCTTTTCGCGGCCGGATGGTCCGCCTGCTTCATCGGCGCAATGCGCATGGCTGCCCGGGCGCGGAATGTCGCGATGCCCAGCGATGTCGCTGTCGATGCGGAAATCGACCTGATGAAGGACGAAAGCGGCTTTGCCCTGCGGGCGCGGCTGACCGTTCACCTGCCAGGTCTCGACGCGGCCAGTGCGCGCACCATCGCGGATGCCGCTCACCAGACCTGCCCATATTCCCGCGCCACGCGCGGCAATGTCGACGTCGCGATCGAGATCGCCTGACCCAGACAGTGCTTTTTGCGATCCATGCGCGGATCCGTGCCGGTCCGCCGCTCTCACCGGAGTTTTTCCCATGGCTAACTTCTCTTTTGCCTCACCCCGTTTTCATGTTGTGTCCGTCGCCGTCGCGTCCGTTGCGGGCCTGTCCACATTCGGCACGCTCCATGCGATGCTGCCGGCGTCGGCCATGTTTCTCGGCTGGATTGCCTATGCGCTGGGCGGTCCGGCGGTGCGTGGCGGTTGTGCCCATTTCGTCTCGTTCCTCTTCGGGTTGGTGTTCGGCATCGGCACCGCGCTGGTCATCAGGGCCCTGACACCGGGCCTGGGGGGGGCCGCGACGCCGCTGGCCGTCTCGGGTGTCGTCATCCTCGTGCTCAGCCTGCGGACCATGGCGCCGTTCGAGAACCCGCTGGCCTATTTCCTGGGGCTGACGAGTTTCTTCTATTCGGGCTTCGCGCCGTCCGCCGCGACCTTCGCCATCCTTGCCGCCGCCGGTGCGATCGGCGCGGCTTCCTGTGCGGGCGCGACCTGGCTGGAAGCCCGTGTGACACACGCGGCGCACGATCCGCGCCCGACGACGTTCACCGCATTGTCCTGAATGATGGATCGGAGACGTATGATGGTCACGCTTGATTATATCGGGCTGGTGTTGATCGCGGCCCTCCTGTTTCCCGCGCAGGCGGCCGTCGGCCAGACCGCCGCCGACTATCTTGGCCCGGCCGGTGTTGTGCCGTTGACCGCAGCCCAGCCTCCGGCGCGGCTGATCGTCGATCCGCCGCTACCGGCGCCCCTGGCGCGTGGGCAGGTGTTCATTCAGTACCGGGCGGAGAACCTGCGGATCGAGCCCGTATTCGGGCCGAAGGCGACGGAGGTGACGCCGCGGATCGGTCATCTCCATGTCTCGCTCGACGATGCCCCCTGGCATTGGGCGGATGCGAGCGGCGAGCCGCTGATCCTCGTCGGGCTGCCTGCCGGGCCGCACCGGGTTCTCATCACGCTGGCGGATGCGAACCATCATCCGCTGGATCGCAAGATTGTCGATTTCGTCGTTCCGGCGACCGCCGCGAACGTGCCTTCCAGCCATTAGCGTTGGGGAGTCCTTACCATGTCCCATATTCATTTCCGCGATCCGGGCCGACGCCGTTTTCTCGGCCTTGCGGCCCTCTCCGCCGCTGCGCTCGATCTCGGTATGTTCGGTCGCGCCGCACATGCGGCGGCGCCGGCCCTGCCGAAACCCCGGCAGATCGACGCCGGCCCATTGTCCGTCGGCTATGTCGAGATGGGGCCGGCGGACGGTACCGTCGTCCTGCTGCTGCATGGCTGGCCCTATGATATCCACAGCTTTGCCGAGGTCGCGCCGATGCTCGCGGCAGCCGGCTATCGGGTGGTGGTGCCGTATCTGCGCGGATATGGCACGACAATGTTCCGTTCGGCGGCCACGCCGCGCAATGCACAGCAGGCGGCACTGGCGACCGATGCGATTGCGCTGCTGGATGCCCTGGGCATCCGCAAGGCGATCATCGCCGGGTTCGACTGGGGGGCCCGGACGGCGGATTGTGTCGCGGCCCTTTGGCCGGAGCGGTGCATCGGGCTGGTTTCGGTCAGCGGTTACCTGATCGGCAGCCAGCAGGCCAATGCGGCGCCATTGCCGCCGAAAGCCGAGCTTTCATGGTGGTATCAGTTCTATTTCGCGACCGAGCGCGGGCGCCTTGGGTATGCCCGCAACACCAAGGCCTTCAACCGGCTGATCTGGCAGCTTGCATCGCCGCAATGGCATTTCGACGATGCGACCTATGATCGTTCGGCCCAGGCCTTCGATAATCCCGACCATGTAGCTGTCGTGATCCATAACTACCGCTGGCGTCTGGGGCTTGCCGAGGGGGAGCCGCGCCATGATGCGATCGAGGCCCGGCTTGCGGCCTTTCCCGCCATTGCCGTGCCCACCATCACGATGGAAGGGGATGCCAATGGCGCGCCACACCCGGCACCCGAGGCGTATCGGGCGCGCTTTACCGGACGCTACGAACATCGCCTGATCCGGGGCGGGATCGGGCATAATTTGCCGCAGGAGGCACCGGCCGCCTTCGCGGACGCCATTCGTGCGGTCGTGTCATGACGGGCATGTTTTCCCCCAGGGCCCGGCGCCGGGTCGGGCTCATGGCCGCGCTCGTGCTGTTGGGGAGCGAGGCCGGCGCTGGCCGCTGCGCTCTGGCCCATACGGTTGCCGGCAGCCGGGGCAGCGACGCTTCGGCATTATCCTCCCACGGCGATCTGCCGGTCGAGGGCGTCATGCCCTCGCTCGATGGTGCCGTGGACTGGCTCAATTCGCCGCCGCTCGACACGCGGGATCTGCGCGGCAAGGTCGTGCTGGTGGATTTCTGGGCCTATTCCTGCATCAACTGTATCCGCACCGAGCCTTATATCCGGGCCTGGGCCGAAAAATATCGCAACCAGGGGCTTGTCGTCATCGGTGTGCATACGCCGGAATTCCGTTTCGAGACCAATATCGCCAATATCCGGCGGGCGGCGGATCGGTTCGGCATGAGCTATCCCATTGCCGTCGACAGCAATCGTGCGATCTGGAACGCATTCGGCAATCAATATTGGCCCGCGCTGTATTTTGTCGATGCCCAGGGGCGCATCCGCCATCATCAGTTCGGTGAGGGAGAATACGACACCTCCGAACGTGTCATCCAGCGGCTTCTGACCGAAGCGGCAGGCGAGGGAATGGCGGCTGCCGGGTTGGTCGCGCCGCATGCGCAGGGCGCCGAGGCCGCCCCGGATATGGCGGAGATACGCTCGGAAGAGACCTATCTGGGCTATGAAAGAGCCCGCGGATTCGCCTCGCCCCAGAGCATTCGACCGGATGCGTCGAAAAGCTACACGTTCGGGGACCTGGCCCTCAACCGGTGGAGTCTGCAAGGCGCCTGGACTGTCGGGGCCGAGCACGCGACCCTCGACGCGCCGGGTGGGGCGATAACCTACCGGTTCCGGGCGCGCGATCTGCATCTTGTGCTCGGGTGTGTCGCCGGTGGAAAGCCGGTGCGGTTTCAGGTGCTGGTCGATGGCGCGCCGCCGGGTGCCGATCATGGCAGCGATATTGACGGCACCGGCGAAGGGATCGTTACGGACACACGGCTCTACCAACTCGTGCGACAGTCCGGCCCTGTCAGGGAACGGACGTTCGAGATCCGGTTTCCCGATCCCGGCATTGCGGCTTATTCGTTTACGTTCGGGTAGCAGGAAGGGGAGATACAGACTGAGTGCCGGCAACCCGTCATGCGGAATGACGGGTTGCCGGTGTTCCTGATACGGCCCTATGGGCGGGAGATCAGAAATGTCGTTCGTAAATCTTGATGACGTCGTCTGGCTTTACGTAATCCTGCGGCTCTATGCGGCCGACGACCGCGCCGCCGGGCTCCTGGCGCACGACATAGGCGTAGTCCTGGAACGCGCGATAGGAGAAGCCGCCGGCGGCTGCCACCGCCTTCAGCATGGTCATGCCCGGCTGATAGGAGAATTGCCCGCCATGTTCGACCTCGCCGATGACGGAAACGGGGCGGTAATCCAGGACCTGAACGGTCACCCTTGCGTTGCTGAGAATATGCTGGTCCTTGAGGGTGGTGGCGACGCTCTCGCTGAGTTCCCGGGTGGTCAGCCCCTCGGCCTTGACCATGCCGATCAGCGGAAAGGCAATGCTGCCGTCGACCGGTACGCGCGCATCGGTCTGGAACTGGTTTTCGCCGAATGTCGACACATTGATCCGGTCGCCGACACCGATCGTGTAGCTTGCAGGGTCATAGCGCGGTATCGGCGTCAGATCGCTTCCGGGCGCGCAGCCGGCGAGGCATGCTCCTGTGATCACGAACGGGAAGCCGAGTCTTGCAGTACGAGCACCAAGGGTATGACGGAACGGCAACATGTCGGAACTTCCCTGTTGAGGTTGATTGGTGATGATCGTTTCAGGTCACAGATTGACATCCACCCGGATCATGACGGTGTTGACGGTGAATTTTCCGGTTGTGCCCAGGACGTTCTGATTCGAGATGTCATAATCGAGGTTCAGCCTGAGGTGCCGGTTCATGAGCCACTGAGCCGAAAGCCCCCCTCCGAAAATGGTCTGATCGCCGCCGGACTGGGTCAGGATACTGCCGACGAGATGTGTCGGCGTGTTCTGGTATTGTCCTTTCTGGAAGGTAAAGTGCCCGGAGAGGATAACGTCGCGCCGGTACTGATGGCTGAGGCCGAGCTGCAAATTCGTGTAGGTGAAGCCGGCCACGTTTTCGAAGGCGCTGTCTTCGATTCCGTGCTGGACGTCCAGTTGGAGGCGCGTGAGGCGCGACGGTGCCCAGCTTGCCTGGGCTTCCACGATCGGGGTGGCGTAATCGGGATAGGCTGCGTTGCGGTAGAAACGACGCTGATACCCAGCGAGAACGCGCACGTCGATCAGATGGATGGCGCTGTAATCGATGCCCGCCATGAGGGCGAGCCCGTTGGAATCGCGGCCCGGGTAGCCGGCGAGGCCATGCGTGTAGCGGATTTCGGTACCGCGCAGCATGACCAGCGCGCTGGCGGCTTCCGTCCAGTGATAGCGGCCGGTGAGGCTTTCGAGAATCACCGCCCGGTTGCGATAGGTCTGAGGGACGGCAATGCCGATCGCCGAAGGGAGGCGGGCCCCCTGGTCGAATGAAAAATTCGTGATATTTCCCTCCGGTATCAGGGAGAAACGCCCATCGCGCGCCACGGTATAGCTGAGAGCCGCCCGGTCGACCTGGTATTTCACGGGCTGGATCGTGGCAAAGCTGCCGAGCGTGTTGGGCGTCTGGACGAGGTTGAGATGGGAATAGTCGAAGCCCAGCCTGTCATTCGCGATGTCGTGGTATCCGCCGATCGCGGCTGTCCATGTCGTCTGGTTCTGCGAACCCTGGCTGGGATAACGCAGATCGGAGACCGAGGCATTGGTGTAGAGGCGGTCTACCGACCAGTCCGAGGTAAGGCCCAGTTGCGCGACGGTGGAGATGATCGCACTTTGCCCGCCGCCGGGAAGGCGATTGGCGTTGTCGATGTAACCGACGCCTTCGTTCAGATCGCCGTTCAGCTTGAACCCGCCGAGATGCAGGCCCTGCGGCTGGAATTCCCTGCTGATCCGGATCTGTTCCGAATCGACCCAGGTTTCGCCGACACCGCGCCCGATTTCGGGAAAATACTGGCTCAGGACCTGGGCGGAGGCATGGGTTGGGAAGAGCGGCGCGGCACAGGCGACGGCCCCCACGATACGGTACATGCCCGTTCTGCGCGCTGATCTGTAGGGCCCGTTCATGACGGGAAGTCGTATTGTCACGGTGTGATTACCCACGAATGCTGGAGGGGGCGGGTGTGCGTATCCTGCCGGGATTCGGGTCGCGGCGTTCGGCGGGAGGGAAGATGCGGGCGGGCACCGTGCCTGCCTGTGTGGCTTCCGCCCGGGCGATGCCGGAAATCAGCAGGGCGAGAAAGACGTAGAAGGTCGCGGTGGTGATCGTCGGGGCGGAAAGGCACGCCGAAACCAGATAGCCCGCAAGGACCGCGCTGGCCCCGTTGACGACCTGGATGTCTTCCAGCTTTCGGTCCATCCGGCGCAATGACCTGACACGCGAGACGAGGCGCCATGCGAACCAGATGAGGCCGAGTATACCCGGAATGCCGATTGCCGCGAGCAGGCCGGGGATCAGGCTCGACGAACGGTTGTTGCCCCAGCCGACGCCGAAGCCGAACGTGTCGATAGCCGCTTGCAGGCTGTCGAGATCGGTGGAACTGCGTGCATTATAAGAGTCGCTGTCCTGCTTGTTGGTCACGCTGTCGAAGATCGTGCCGAGACTGGTCAGCAGGTCCGGGGTCATGACGGTCACGAGGACCATGATCACGATGCTGAAGAGCAGGAACTGGATGGCCCGCCGCTTTATCATGGGCAGGAACCGTTTCGCGTGGATTGTGAGGCCCATGAACACCACGATCAGCGCGCCGATTCCCAGGGTGACGATCCCCGTCGCCGATGTGGAAAGCAGAACGCCGGCGATGGCTGCAGCCAGGGTGATTCTGACAAGGGTGCCAGGGAAGTCATTGAGGATCAGCCATCCTGCACAAAAGGCGCCAGCCGCCATGTAGCCGCCAAACGCGGATGGCTCTGAAAAAGTTGCATTGATCCGGGGAAGAGAACCGACTGTTTGTTCGGTAAGGATCGACCATCCCGGATTCGAATAGAGCATGTCCGAAGGGAAGGGGACATGCGCGACATGGCTGGCGAATTGCCAGACGCCGAAGCCGAAGGCGAGCAGGACACTCGCGAAATAGGCCCGCAGGATACTGACGGGATGGAATGGCCGCCCTGGAGGGCCCTGTCGGGTCATGTACAGCGCGACCATCACGAAAGTAATAATATTGAGAAGAAGATAAAGGTCCTGGTTTAGGTTCGCCGAGCTAGGGGCGAGAGGGGTTATGACGAAGGGGGGGGTGGATTTCTGGGGCCAGACATAGACGCGCCCTTCGAAAAAACGGGGGCTCAGCCAGGACGTCACGATGGCCCAGCCGGCGACGACAAGCAGGGGGATGGCGAGTGGCCAGACCCGCGAACGGCCAGGATAGCGGGCGCCGAGCAGAAACTGCGCGCCGATATAGCAAACCATTGTTATGGATGGGAGCATGTTGGGGGCGATACCGAAGCCGCCGATCGTGATCGCGGCGCTGGCCTCGAATATGCCCATGATGATCATGAGCTGGATCAGCCGCTCCGGCCGATTGATCCATATGAGGCAGAGAGGTGCCAGGACCAGGAAGAAAAGCGTGATTCCCACGTGACTCCCTTCCACCGCGGCCGGGCGGCATTGCGCATTGGATGTCCAAGCGTGACGAATTGAAAAGATGGACGGAATGCGTTGGATGTATTAATCATCATCTACGTCCGAACGAAGATCAAGTTTCTTTTCAGGTGCGTATCTGTCTTCCGGAATATGGAAGGGGAGGTGACCTCTGACTGGGGGTGGCGCGGCCACTCCGCAAGGAACCGGCTTTGTCCAAGGAGGCCCCATGACCAGGTCCATTTCAGTGATCGTCGAGAGACTGAGGCAGCGTATCATTCCAGCGGCGGCGGGAGGTTTTTCCGTTCTGGCTATCGGATGGGGAGGAAGTGCGCTCGGTGCCGCACCGGGGGATGGGATCGATCTTGAGGGCCGGGCCTTGATCTTTGACGAGGAGTTCGACCATCTCAGCGTCTCGCCGCACGGGCCGGATACGGTCTGGAGCGCGCATACACCCTGGGGCGGTGATTTCGGCGATGCCATCTTCCGTGACAAGGAGCCGGGTTTGCCGTTCAGTGTCCGGGACGGGATTCTTCGTATCGAGATGCGCCACACGGCGGACGGAAAATGGCAGTCCGGCCTGCTGTCGTCCGCGCCTGGTTTCGGCAGCGGTTTCACCGCGCCTTACGGTTATTTCGAGATGCGGGCGCGCCTGCCGGCGGGGGACGGGGTGTGGCCCGCCTTCTGGCTGGAGGAACTGACGCCGACGGGATCGGGGAAGCATGCCCTCGAAGTCGACATCATCGAGCATTACGGCCGTTTCCCTGCCGCATATAACGTAACTGTTACGGAACGGAATCCGGCGAACAGCCGTGAAAACCATTCGGAGATGCATACCCAGGCGGTTCCGAAAGGAAGTCTGTCGCAGGCATTCCACACGTACGGTGCTGACGTGACGCCGCAATGGGTGATCGTCTATTTCGATCGCCGGGAGATCTGGCGTACGCCGACCCCGCCGCGTCCGCTTGCGGGACTCGATGTGCTCGTCGATCTCGGGTTGGGCGGTGGCTGGCCGATCGACAAGGCGCCGAGCCCGTCGATCATGGAAGTTGACTATGTCCGCGTTTATCAGAGCAGGAAGGCGCCATGAAGATTGTCGTCGGGATTGCCACGGCTGGACGGGCGCCCGTCCTTGCCGAAATACTTCGCGACCTCGGGCGCCAGGTCCGCCGGCCCGACGAAATTGTCGTCTGCGCGCCATCCGATGAGGATATGCTGGGTGCGGCGGAGGCGTCTCCCGGTGTACGCCTGATTACCGGGCCGCGTGGATTGACCCGGCAGCGGAATGCGATCCTTGCCGCCGTGCCCGACGCCGATGTCATCATGTTCTTCGACGATGATTTCCTGGCCGAGGCGCATTACCTCCAGGCGGTCGAGACCCACATGGAAACGAACGCTCGTACGGTTGTCGTGACCGGAGCGGTTCTTGCCGACGGGATCAAGGGGCCGGGCCTCGATGTTGCCGAAGGGCGGGCAATCCTGGCTGCGCGCGGGGAAGGAGGTGGCCCATCGGTGCCTGAGCCGGTCTTTACCGGATATGGCTGCAACATGGCGCTTCGCCTGGCGCCCATGCGGGCATTCGGCCTTTCGTTCGACGAGCGCCTGCCGCTCTATGGGTGGCAGGAAGATGTGGATCTTTCACGCCGGCTGGCGGCCCATGGCGATGTGCTGCTGCTTCCGGACGCGCGAGGGGTTCATCTGGGCGTCAAACGCGGCCGCAGTTCCGGAGTCAAATTGGGATACTCGCAGGTTGCGAACCCGCTTTATATTGCGGCAAAAGGGGAGGGGTATCCTCGAACGCGCGCCTGGGAACATATTATCCGCAATCTGCTCTCCAACGTCGCGAAGGCTTTTCGCCCTGAGCCCTATATAGACAGGCGCGGACGCCTCGCGGGCAATATGCTTGCCTTTTTCGATCTTGTGCGCGGGCGGATGACCCCGGAACGGGCGGCGACCTTATGACAGCCGGTTTTCTCCGACATATTTATCCTTGGGACGATCGCGCACAGGCATGATCCAGACAATTCTTGCCGCTATCGGCGCCTATATCGCTCTCAGTTTTCCGATTGCTTTGCTGATCGGCCGTTGGATCAAGACGTCACGGAGGAAATGACGGCCTGGGGAATGGATGTTCCTTTTCGGGCCGTGTGCAGGCATGTACGGGAAGTCGCATTTCCAAAACAGATTGTTCTCATTCCGGAAGGCCCGTCAGGTGCAATGCCGCCGCGAGTTTGGCGCGGGCCCCTGCGGGGAGGGATGGGTGGCTCGCCATCACGCGGCGGATCGTGAGGGTGGGATCGAGCGCTGAGAGGCGGGCAAGGATGTCTGTGCGTTCGGTACTGTTCTCTTCGGTGGTGAGCGCCACGAGATGGTAGACAAGCGCCGATGGGAGCTGCGGATAGAGGGCGGCGACCATCCGCCCTATCCGGATTGCCTCCGTGGGCAGGTCGGCCAGGAAGAGATAAAGGACCGCGCATGGATCCATCGCGACGCTGAGCGGCTGCGCGTTTCCCGATATGCGGTAATGTCTCAGCAGATTCCGTGCGGTTTCCTGTCGGCCCTTCAGCAAGGCAAGAAGGGCCTGGAGCGCCCGGTAGGGGGCGAACCAGGCCTGATCGGTGTCTTCGTCGTTGCTCTTGAATGGAGAAAGCAGCGCGTCGGCCGTATCCGCGTAGCCGGGAATATGGCAATAAACGAAGGCGAGCAGGAAGTTCCGGCTGATATTGTGCTGTGAAAGAACCGCCGCATGCTGCGCGGCTGCCAGAGCACGTGCCACACTTGCCGCATAGTCGCCCTGGAGGAATGCGTTGGCGCGCGTCATCTCCGTTACGGCGCGGGCAATGGCGACGAGCGGCTGGTTCGGGCCGAGCCATTCCGCGAATTTGAGAAGGGTTTCAGCTTCATGCAGGGCATGATGCTGAGCCTGTAGCAGCGTGATCAGCGCTCGGGCTGCCAACTGATCGGGAGCCAGTGCCTGAATACTGCATTTGAGAAGATGGCGGGCATGGCGGAGAACGGCAGCCCATTGCGCCGACAATACTGCCCGGGCAAGCAGAGGCACAGCGAGGCCGGGATTCTGCCTGGTGCCGGATGGCAGGGCGGCGCGTACTGTCCAGATCATCTCGCCGCCATTCTGCACGTCGATCAGTCGCAGCAGCAGAGCGGGGTGTTCCTCCGTGCCTTTCACGCTGGAATGCAGGATGCCCGTGCATAAAAAATCGATCTGTTTGCCACGGAGGGTCTCGATCCAGTCGGCCGTTGCATCCAGTTCGTCGCGGGGCGGATGGGAGATGACCAGCGTGAAGGCGTCGGACCCGACGAACAGCACGTTGAGCTGGCTCGCCAGTTCGTCCGCCACCGTCTTCAGGGACGGATCTCTCGTCTCGATCGGCATGAGGGTGAGACTGAGGGAACGCACTTTCTGCAAGGGAGGTGGGGGCTGGGATTCGCCTTCCCCTTCTCCGTTCTGCGGGTGTGCCCCGGTCTCGGGTGGATCGGACAGGCGGCGCAGGGTTTCGAGCGCCGGAGCGGCATTCTTCCATGGAGAGCGGCCGGGAAAAAGCGGCTCGTTCGGCGGCACATGGAACTGACCGGTCCGTGCAATCGGAGACGGAGTGTCGGGGGCAGCGTCGCCGGGCATGGGGCCTGTGTCCGATGGAGAGAGGGAGCTGAGAATGCGCACCGGGCTGTCGGGGCTTGCCTGTTCTGATGTCATGAGGCGCTGGATGTGGCGGCAGAACCGCGTTCTCTGGCTCTGGAGCCATAGATCGAAGGCTGGATCGATGCCGTTCAGGTCGGTAAACAGCATCTCCTCCGGCTCAACCGTACTGTCCAGCACATCCAGGCCTCCGGCATAGATATCCTCGACATCGACCGACGTCAGGTTCGGCCTGAGCGTTAATGTATGTCGACCGATATCGATGATCTCGGTGCCGAAAGGCTGGAGGACGTCGAGCAGGCGATGGATTTCCTGCCGGAGGGAAGCGCGTGCGAGATCGGTCGGACGTTTGCTCCACAAAAGTTCGGTGAGGCGCTGACGCATGACGGGCTTGCGGTTGGACAGGGCCAGGATGGCCAGCAATCCCCGTGTTCTCCGTGCGCCTGCCGGAAGAATGTTCTTGCCTGTCGGGGTCATGGCGACCATGTGCCCGATCAGTCTGATTTTCAGGATGTTCGCCCCCGTCTTCGGCACGTCATGCTCACTCCACGCTCGCGATGGGCACGGTCTGTCGCCGGGTCGTATCCCGAGGACATGCGGAAAGCGAACGGTCGGCAATCCACCCACCCGTTTCCGTACAATGGCCGGAATGAAGTGGATTCGAATGACCAAGAGATAATAAGGAATTTTGACAGACGAATTCCTCCGCTCTCCGGCATTGTCTCCGGATCGGTTCAGGTTGGTATCGAGGCGGTAGCGTAAACGGTCTTTTAACTGTTTGGTTTCCGCGAAACATGCCGCTGTCTATTTGTTTACCGTCAAATAAGAATGGCGCCACAAGCCGGCGCGTCATTGCGGGCTGTGGGCCCCCCGGCGTCCGGCGGAAAGACGGCGAGGGGGAGGAGGGGACGAACGGCGGGAACATGCAAGGCGGTTCCTCAAACGCGGCGATTGGCGTTCCGGCGTGGATTTCCATTATGCTGTCAGACTTCTCGAGCATGATCGTAACCTCTTTCATTCTCGTGATAGTTTGCGTGCGCATGCCATTTCACAGGCTGTCCTGGATGATGTCATGCTTCACAACCGACATAGAATAATCACGACGGTTTACCGTTGAACGCATCCATCGGTGGATGGTGCGAGGAACAACGTCCGGCATGACAAAAAGACGCCAGAAAAGACGGATGTTTGATAATATAAAAGCTATCGAGATCCATCGTTCCGTAGAGTAACGAAATATTACGTGAAAAAAAGCGAATTTCCCCGTTAATTTTCTATCGGCGGTCATGGCGGCTTTTTCGCGCAATGACTATGGAACTCGCATTTTCGTGAGCGAAGTTCGGCGTGAAGGGGCGGATTTTAAGCCCTTTTTGACGAAGAAATATAATAATTTCAAATTTGAAACCGCATTTTGACAAATAAATAACGATGTATTCTGATACTTAATACTTTTGAAAATGATTAAAAACGCATTACCGCCTGTTTTTATTATTGCGCTCCGCTCGTCCGCGCAGGCAACGTCCCGGTCATACCAGGGAGGTAGCGATCTGATTGGGATCACGCCGCTTCAACTTGCCTGCCAGCTTCATTCTTCGCTGATGACGAGGTGCTAGTATGTCTGGTCTGCAACAGGAAAAATTCATGGGGACCGCCTTTCTCGCGGACGATGCAACGGTTGTTGTCCCTTATGCCGGGCTTATCGGCGTGCAAGTCGGCGGGCCCGAGAATGCCACGCCGATCCGTGATCCGCGCAAGCGCGTGATGGATGTCATGATCGCGGCGACGATGTTGTTCTTCGCCCTGCCTGTCATGCTTGCGATCGTCGTGCTGGTCCGGCGCGATGGCGGGGCGGCGCTGTTCGGCCATAACCGGATCGGCGAGAACGGGCGGATTTTCCGCTGCCTCAAATTCAGGAGCATGGTCGCCAATGCGGATGAAGTCCTGAAGGATCTTCTGGAGCGGGACGACGCCGCGCGCGAAGAATGGGTCAGCACCCAGAAGTTGCGCCATGACCCCCGCATCACGCGGCTGGGCCGCTTCCTGCGCGCGACCAGCCTGGACGAGCTTCCGCAATTGCTGAATGTTCTTCGCGGCGACATGAGCCTGGTCGGGCCGCGGCCGATCGTTCAGGCCGAGGTCGAGCGGTATGGTGACAACATCACCTATTATTATGCGACCCGTCCGGGCCTGACCGGGCTCTGGCAGGTCAGCGGGCGCAGCAATACCAGCTACGCGCGGCGGGTGGCGCTCGACAGCGCCTATGTCAGGCACTGGACGTTCTGGAAAGACGTTCTGATCCTTCTGAAGACCATCCCCGCCGTGCTTCGGCACGACGGCGCGCATTAGGGGCCCGCCATGACTATGCTCTCTGTCCGCGACGAATCATTCGTCGGTCCGCCGCCCCTGCCGCTTGCGGCAGCGCCGGCGGAGCATGTGCCCCTGGGGAATGCGCTGGCCATCGTTCGGCGCAGGAAATGGACCGTCATGCTGATCACGGCCGGGCTGTTCATTCCCCTGGCGGGCGCGATCTTTTCCCTTCCGCGCTATTACGAAACCCAGTCGTCTCTTCTCGTGGATACGGGAAAGACGGAATTTACCGACTTGCAGGCCCACGGCGGCGCCGTGAGCGGCGACACGCTCATGATCCACACCCAGACCGACATTCTCCTTTCGCGGGACATGGCGGGAAAGGTGGTCGACCGCATCGACCTCGTCCATCGGCCCGAGGTCCAGCGGATCATTTACCCGCCGACGCCGATGCCCGGGCCATGGGGCGTGTTTGACACCGTTCGTCATCGCCTGGGTCTTGATCGTGTCCGCTCGCCGCTGCTGACGCGCGCCGAGCAGCGTCAGGTCGCGGTCGACTGGCTGCTTCGGCATGTCACGGTGCGGAATGACGGACGCTCGTACACGCTCGCGATCAGTGCCAAGACGAATGACGCCGCGCTGAGTGCGCGGATCGCGAATGCCTATGCCTCGGCCTATCTGGATTTCATGCGCGATCTCAAGATCACGACTGTGGCCCACGCCCATGAATGGCTGAACGAGCAGATCGGGGCGCTTCAGGCCCGCGTGGCCAAGGCCGAAAGCCGGGTCGAGGAGTTCCGTCGGGCGCATGGCCTGGTGCTGAGCCAGGAGGTCTCGCGCGATGGCGACCAGACGACTCTGACGGGTCGTCGGATGAGCCGTGTCGATATTGCGCTGACGGAGGCTTCCAACAAACTCGCCGAACAGCAGAGCGCCTATGACCAGGTGCAGGCGGCGCGGCGGAGCGGGTCGCTGGGAGCATTGCCCGCCGTGGTGGCGTCTCCGCTCGTCCAGCGTCTGTCCGGGGAACTCGCGGAACTGGAAAAGCAGCGGGCCGGCCTGGGAACGACGGACATGTCGGAAAGCCCGCGCCTGCGCCAGCTCGATTCCTCGATTGCCGGGCTTCGTGCCCAGCTCGGCGCGGAAGAGGGTCATATTGCCGGAAGCCTGCGCGCCCAGGTCGAGGCGACCCGCGCACAGGTCGCCACACTGGAGGCGCGCGTGCGTGACCTCAAGGGAGCGGTCGCGGGTGAAAACGTGGCCGAGGTGCAGCTGCGGCAACTTGTCAGTGAGGCGGAGGCCGCCGAAGTGGTCTATCGCGACTACCTGACCCGGTTCGAGCAGACATCCGCCCAGGCGGCAATGCAGGAGCCGGATGCGGTACTCATTTCATATGCGCAGACGCCCCTTGGCCCGTCGGGGCCGCATCGGGGGCAACTGACGGGTGCGGCAGGGCTCCTTTCGCTCGCGATAGGCTGTTTCGGTGCGATCATGCTCGAAAGGCTGCGGCCGGGCGTGCGCACGCTGGAGCAGCTTGAACAGAAGACGACATTGTTTCCGCTCGGCGTCGTTCCTTTCGCGGGACGGGAGCGCCGGCCGCTGATGGAATACCGGACATCGTCATACACGCTCTCGGTCGATCATATCTGCAACATGCTGCGTCATGGCGACGACCGGTTTCGTGCGCAGGCTGTTCTGGTGACGTCCGCCCTGCCGGGGGAAGGCAAGACGTTCCTCTCTGTCGCCCTCGCCGCGAGTACCGCGCGGAATCATGGGCGCGCGCTCATCATTGACGCGGATATCCGCCGCAACCAGGTCGGCCTGTCGATCCGTCCGACTTTCCGGCCGCCGCAGGGAGATGGTCCGAACGGGTCCGGCCTGCCGGGGCTTACGCGCGACATCATGCAGAATGTCGACCTGATCACGCTGCGCGGTGCGCGTTCCAACGGGAGTGGGCGCTATCTGCTGGATCTGAAGCAGCTTGGGGCGATCATTGCCGAGGCACGGAACCTCTATGACCTGATCCTGGTCGACATGCCGCCGGCGCTGGTCATTCCCGATGCCGCTTCCGCCGGGCGGCTGGTGGATGGCGCGGTCATCGCCGTGCGGTGGCAGCGGACCGAGATGGATGCCGTGCTGACCACCCTGCGGCGGCTCCATGCATGCGGCGTGCGTGTGCTGGGCGGTATCCTGACCCAGGCCGACATGAACGATCTTGGACGGGACAGCGGCATGCATGCTTATCTGGCGCAGGATCTGGACGGCTATGACCGCGCATGAGGCGCGGGCGCTCCCCGTCTATCTGAACGGCCGCTTCCTGAGGCAGACGCTGAGCGGTGTCCAGCGTTTTGCTACCGAAATTTCCGCCGGACTTGTGCGGCGGGGAATGATTTCGGAGATCGTCGTCCCTCCATCCGGCAAGGATGGAAAGGACCTGGAGGCGGCCCGTTCCGGACAGGTCCCGATCAGGACGTTCGGCTCAGGGAGTGGCCATCTGTGGGAGCAGGCCATGCTTCCATGGGCGACGTCGGACGGTCTGCTGGTCAATCTGGGCAATACCGCCCCGCTCCTGGCGCGGCGGCAGATCGTCGTGATCCATGATTGCGGATGGGCGAGCGTGCCGGAAGCCTATTCCGCGCGCTTCCGGGCAATCTATCGCGTGATGCAGGCGGGCCTCATCGCCAGAAGGACCAGGATCGTCACGGTGTCGGAATTCGCCCGGGGCGAGATCATGCGCCATCTCGGTGCACGGCCCGAGCAGGTTTCCGTCATTCCTGAAGGTGGGGAGCATGTCCGGGCCGTTGCGGCCGATGCGACGGTTCTTGCCGCGAATGATCTGGTGCCGGGGCGTTATGTGCTCGTCGTGGGCAATCTCGTCGCGCACAAGAACCTGCGCGTTCTCGCGAAGCTCGGTGAGGCGCTGGAGGCACGCGGCATGGTGCTCGCCATTGCGGGGGCGCGGCGGGAGGGGATCTTCCAGCAGCAGGGCGGCGAGGACATGCCGAGGGCTGCGCGCTATCTCGGCCGGGTATCGGATGGCGCCCTGCGAGTGCTGTATGAGCAGGCGGCCTGCTTTGTGTTTCCCTCGCGCTACGAAGGGTTCGGATTGCCGGCGGTCGAGGCGATGGCCTGCGACTGCCCGGTCGTGGCGAGCGATATTCCGGTCCTGCGCGAAGTCTGCGGTGAGGCTGCCCTGTTCGCCGATCCGTTCTCGCAGAGCGCCTTCGTGCGCCAGGTCATGCGCCTTCTTGACGAGGATGGACTGGCCGGCCGGCTCCGCGATGCCGGGGCCGCGCGTCTGCTGCGCTACAACTGGGCGGAGGCCAGTGCCGCCATGGCCGGCATCATCCATGCCGCCCTGCATGCCGTTCCGACGCATGTTCGCCGTCCCCCCAGCATGGAGCCATCCATATGATGCGCAATTCGCATGCCGTGCCGGCGCAAGAGGTCGCCGCGCGCAAGGAGCCGGGCCCGAGGATTGCCGTGATCCATGAGTGGCTGGAGAAACATGCCGGGTCGGAGCATGTGCTGGAGCAGATCCTGCTGTGCTATCCCTCGGCGGACGTCTTCGTGGTCGCGGACTTCATGGCCGAGAAGCATCGGGGGTTTCTGAAGGGACATAATGTCCGTACCTCCTTTATTCAGAATTTTCCCTTTGCCCGGCGTCATTTCCGTAAATTCCTCGGACTGATGCCGCTGGCTGTCGAGCAGTTCGACCTTACGGGGTATGACCTCGTGATTTCCAGCCATCATGCGGTCGCGAAAGGGGTGATCACCGGGCCGGACCAGCTTCATGTCAGCTATGTCCATAGTCCGATGCGCTATGCCTGGGATCTCCAGGCGCGTTACCTCGAGGAACGCGGGCTGGGGTGGGGGGCTTTGGGTCTTTATACGCGGTGGCTTCTCCATCGGCTTCGGAACTGGGACGCGCGGTCTGCCGCGGGGGTGGATCTGTTCGTCGCCAACTCGCGCTATATTGCCCGGCGCGTGCAGAAGGCGTGGAGGCGGGAGGCTATTGTTCTTAACCCGCCTGTTTCTGTAAATAAATTTCGTCTTTCAGTCGATAGGGAGGATTTCTATCTCGTCGTCTCGCGTTTCGTTCCGTACAAACGGATCGATCTTATCGCTGAAGCGTTCAGCAAGATGCCCGATCGCAGGCTTGTCATCGTGGGAGAAGGCGAGGGCGATGCGGCGATCAGGACGGCCGCCGCGGGTTGCCCGAATATCGAGATCCGCAAACCCCTGCGGATCGACGAACTGGTCTCGCTGATGGGGCAGGCGCGCGCCTTCGTTTTTGCCGCTGCCGAGGATTTCGGGATTGTCATGGCGGAGGCGCAGGCCTGCGGCACGCCGGTCATCGCTTACGGGGTAGGCGGAGCATGCGATATCGTGATTGGAGAGGATGCAACCGACCCTACCGGGCTGCTGTTTCCCGAACAGACGGCGGAGGCGATCGTCGCGGCCGTGCGGAGGTTCGAACAGAATCGACATCGTATCCATGCCGAAGCCTGTCGCGCCAACGCCATGCGCTTTTCGGAGGAAGCGTTCCGTCGCCGTTTCATGGAAATCGTCGATGAGGCCGTGGCCGCGCGTGCCGCCCAGCCATCCGCGCCCGCGGATCGGATCACGATGATGCGGGATACGGAGGCTATCATGGCGGACCACCCGGACGAGCTGCGACGTCACGGATTGAAGGATCATGTGATATGAACGATTTTTCGAGATCACGAAGGACGATTGTTCATCTGTCGAAGCATTGCGGTCGTGGGAACGGCAATGTGCATGTGGCCGTTGACCTGGCCTGCGAGCAGGCGAGGGCCGGGCACGATGTCTATTTCTGTAGTGGCGGGGGCACGTTTGTCCGGCTGCTGGAACGCGAGGGGGTCCATCATCTGACGCTTTTGCAGGACCAGCGGAAGCCTTTTGCCCTGATGCGCAGCATGGTGGTGTTGACGCGGCTCTGCCGCGCCATCGGTGCGGACATCATTCATGCCCATATGATGGGAGGCGTTCTGGTCGGTGCCGTTGCTTCTCGCTTCGCGAGAGTACCCCTGGTGACGACGGTCCATAATTCCTTCGACCGGCATTCGGTTCTGATGCGTCTGGGAGACAGGATTGTTGCCGTCAGCGAGGCCGACCGGAAGTCGCTCATCGATCGCGGCTTTCCGCAGGACCGTACGCGGGTGGTATGGAATGCGCCCGTCGCATCAGCCCGGAACGTAAGCGTCGGTGACAGGGCGCCGAAGAGTGTGCCCCGGCTGTGTCATCCCAATATCACGTTGATCTGCGGCCTTCATGCACGCAAGGGCGTGTTCGACGTGATCGAGGCTACGGCGTCGCTTCTGTCGTCGATGCCGGAATGGACGCTCTACATCGCCGGGGAAGGCCCCGATCAGGCAGAGCTGATGGAACGGGTCGAAGCTTTGGGGTTGGCGGAGCGGATCATCTTCCTGGGCTATGTGGAAGGCCCGGAGGTACTCTACAGTCAGACCGACATCTTCGTGCTGGCTTCCTATGCCGATCCGGGCAGCCTGACGATCGGGGAGGCGCGAGCCGCCGGATGCGCGATCGTTGCGACCTCGGTCGGCGGAACACCGGAGATGCTCGGGTTCGGCGCGGCCGGCCGGCTCGTTCCGCCAGGACGGCCGGATATCATGCGACGGGAACTTGGCGAGATCATGCGCGACCTGCCGCGGCGGGCGGCCATGGGGCGGGCCGCGCGGCGGGGAGCGGAGATCTTCGAGGCACGGCGGTTGGTGCCGGATTACATGCGTGTCTATGAGGAGGTCGTGCGAAACCGCCGGCCCGGCAAGCGACGCCCGGCCGCCGACCGCGTTTCGGAACGTGGCATGTCCGCTGGATCCAGGGTGATGATGAGGCGGCAGGAGGGCGCATGTCCGAGATAGCGCAGCCGGCCAATATCGGCTCGCGCGCCGCGACGGGTGCGGCGCTGATGGTTGGGGCTCGCCTGCTGACGCGATTCATCGACCTTGCCAGCATGCTGGTCCTGACACGGATCCTGCTGCCTGCTGATTTCGGCCTGGTGGCGATTGCCGGCAGCCTGTGCGGGCTGATGGAGGCGATCCTTGAATTGCAGATCAATCAGGCCCTGCTACGCCTGCCGACTGTCGGGCGGCTGCATTACGACACGGCTTTTACGATCGGTCTGATCCGGGGCGTCGTTTTGATGGCCATCCTCGTGGCCAGCGCGTTTCCCGTTGCGCGGTTCTATCACGATGCGCGCCTGTTTCCGCTGGTGTGCTTTCTGGGGCTGAGTCCCTTCATGCGCGGGATTGTGAGCCCGCGCATGATTGCGTTCCAGAAACAGCTGAGCTTCTGGCGTGACTTTGCCATCGAATTGTCCGGCAAGGGTATCAGCTTCGTCTTCGGCACGGTGATAGCGCTTCTTACGCACAGCTATTGGGCCATCGCGCTGAATACGGTGATATATTCCGGCGCCATGATGGCACAGTCCTACTATTTCGCGCCATACCGGCCGCGGCTGAGCCTGCGTGAGATTCATGTCTTTGCGGGCTTCGCCGGATGGATGACGATGGCGCAGATCGTCAGTGCCCTCAACTGGCAGTTCGAACGCCTGCTGTTGGGCAAGGTGATGAACCGATCCACCCTGGGTATGTTCTCAACCGCGATCGATATCACGAACATCCCTTTCCTCGCCCTGTTCACCCCGATGGCGCGGCCATTGCTGGCGGCATTCTCTCATCTCAGTGAAGACAGGGAGCGGCTGGCCGCCAGTTACCAGAAGGCATCGGTGGCGATGGCGACGGTCGGGTTGCCGCTGCTGATCGGCGAGAGCCTGGTGGCGGATAGTACGGTGCGTGTGGTCGTCGGCCCGGCCTGGGCGGGGGCCGTGCCGATGGTCCGCTGGCTGGCCCTGAGCCTGACGCCGGCGGTGTTCACGCTGGCGACCTGGCCGCTGCTGCTGACCTTCGGACGGACGAAGACACTCCTGAAGCGCAATCTTCTCGAATTCGGCGTTAAATTTCCGCTTGCGATCGCGGGGGTACTGTGGGCGGGATTTTCAGGTGTTATCGCCGCACGTTTCGTCTCGGAGTTCGCCTCGGATGTTTTTGGTCTTTTCCTGGTGCGCGGCCTGACCGGCCTTGGCGTCTGGGAGCAGGTGCTGGGGTGGAAGCGCAGCGTCGGTGCGTCCCTGTTCATGGTTCTTGCGGTCGAGGGGCTGAAATGGCTGCTGCCGCCAGTCGACACGCTGGAACATGCGGCGGTCGATCTGTTTGCCTGCACAGCGTGCGGAGCCGTTGCCTACACGTTCGGTCTTTGCATGCTCTGGATTTTTTCGGGACGCCCGGAGGGAATTGAGAAACTTGTTTTCGATCGCGCCCGTCATATCCTATCCTCGATAAAGGGAAAGGAAAGCGGTATTTTTGGCAGATCGGTGCCGTTTTCTGTTAGCCAGCCAGTCGTCGAGCGGGGCTCCCAGGACTCCTTTCAGTGAAAAACCCGGTGTCGATGCGCGGCATCGGGGCAATGTGTTCTTGATCGAGGAAACGGATGACAAAGACGCTCATTCGCGTGATCAGCGTTGCAGGCAGTGCCCGACGCGACACGTTTCATCGCCCTCCCGTTGGGGTGGAGTGGGAATTTTTCGATGCATCCATCGGTTTGGCCGAAGGGTTCGAATATGATATAGACGTGACCTGGGCGCATATAAAGCGCGCCCTCGCGCCGGGCGAGATCGGGTGCTATTGCAGCCATGTCCGGGCATGGCAGGCGCTTCTTGCCGATCCCACGGCAGACCAGATCCTGGTTGTTGAAGATGACGTTTATGTCGACTGGCCTGTCACATTGCATCTTACTGAGGTCGACTGGGCGTCGAAGGGCGTGCATTTCCTGAAGTTCTTTGGACGATTTCCGGCAAAATTCCACGTTGCGGAAAGAAATTATCCGATATGGGACCGGCATGTTGTGCAATATCAGACGCAGCAGTTCGGGACACAAATCTATCTTCTGACCCGCCATGCCGCCGAACGTTTCGTGCGGAATTTCCGGCGTGTCTCGCGGCCGATCGATGTGGAAATGGAGCGCCCGTGGGCAACCGGCATTCCGGTTGCCGGAATCGTGCCGCCGACGGCTCTTGAGTTGTCGGTGCCCAGTTCGGTCGTCGGCCGGTGTGCCGATAGGGAACCTACGCATCTTGAAAGTGCACGCTATTACGGGGGTGTTGTCATCGAACGTATTCGCGGGCGCATGTATCGTACGGCCGGGCCGCGGGTAAAAATAAATGGGAGGGGTTCGTCCCAATCCGTGTTCGACTATCGGAACCAATGAAAGGCCGTGATCTGCGAACCGATGATCGGCGAGACGATCATTGTTGAAACAATACGATAAAAAATACGTGAAATCCAATCGCGATCGAGAATGTTTATGCCCAGGCATGTGTCGAAGCCCTGTGGTCGTGGCAACGGGTGAAAGCAGCATTCATCGACCTGTTCCTGTCTAGCCGTGTGATCGAATGCCATTAGGAGAGCATGATCCGATGCGAACCCGAGAGCCCGCGCGAATCGAACAGAAGCCTCAGGACATGACGAGAATCTGTGTCTGCTACACGCCGGACCAGTCTTATCTCTTTCCGAGCTTTGTGAGCGCGTTGCAGGCGCGTCGGTTCACGCCGTGCAATCTGGCGGATATCGTCATTATCGCGTTCGGCATCGATCCGGTCGCCGAAGTGATCTTCGCCGAGGCGTGCGCACGCGCCGATATCCTGTTCCTGAGCCGAAGCGAGGCGGATATCGGAGGTGCCCCCGCCATGTTGGCGCGGCTGTTCCTGGCGGATCTTCTCCCGAAACACTATGATTATTTTCTTTATGTGGATGGTGATACCCAGATCCGTGGTCCGCTGGATGACCTGTTGCTGAAGCCAGTTCCTTACGGAATGTTTTATGCTGCCGCTGATCCGATGACATTCGTGGGAGACGATCCGGACCGGCTGAGTCGTAGCATCGCAGCTCATTTCGCGTCGCTCGGGCTCTCGTCGGTCGAGGCGCGCCGGTATTTCAATTCCGGCGTGATCTATGCGGAGCGCAACGGGTGGGCGCGTATCGGAGCGGAAGCGTGGAAGATGTTTTCCAGCCAGTCGGGGGCATCGCGGTTTCCCGATCAGGATGTTCTGAACCTCATTGGCCTGCCGCACTGCCTTTCGATGTCGCTGGCATGGAATTTTCCAGTTTATATGAACAGTATTCGGGTGCTTTCTGTGATCCGGCCGCGGATCGTGCATTACATGTCGCGGCCGAAGCCGTGGGAAGGCGCCTTTCCGCCCTGGAACGCTGAAGCCTCTGCGGTATATGCCGAGATCGCGGCCGCTTATCCGGAGACGGCGCGATATTGGCGTCGTATGAAACGCGCCACCTGGATGCGCTATCATCTTCAGCAGCGTTATAAGCGCGTGCATGCGATGGTCACATGGGGGTTCGGCGCGAAGAGGCGGCGTATTCTCGCTTATGAGCGCGGTTTGAAACAGTCGGAGGCATTACAGGGGGCACCCGGTCGGGATATGGGGGCAGTCCAGTCTGTCCTGACGTCTTCCGTCGGGGCATCCTTGTGATGCCGTTGAGGAGACCGTCCGGAGATGGAGGAGATCCCCCTGTGGCGTGGGTTTTGTACATGCGCTTCGGCGTGCTCCTGCTTGCAGGTGGGATTGGATGATCGGATGAATGCATGAGGTCCGATTATGATCGTGCGGCGTGAGTTTTGGTTTCTGAGATGAATTTGTGACTGAATAGAGTAGCGGGAGGATGCAATGTCTGACACCACACTTCCGGTAATGGGCACGCAGGCGGCCATTAAGACGAAGATCGTGCCGGTGATTTTGTCTGGTGGCACAGGCAGCCGGCTGTGGCCGCTGTCGCGTGCGAGCTATCCGAAGCAGCTCTGGTCGCTGGTCGGGACCCGGACGATGCTGCAGGAGACGGCCAGTCGCGGGGTTGGGGCGATGTTCGAGGCGCCGATCGTGATCTGCAACCACGACCATCGCTTCCTGATTGCCGAGCAACTGCGCGAGGCGGGGATCGAGCATGCGCGGATCGTGCTGGAACCGGCCGGTCGGAACTCCGCGCCGGCGATTGCCGCCGCCGCCCTGCTGGCCGCCGAAAGCGATCCGGATGCCGTGCTGTGGATCATGGCGGCCGATGCGGTGATCACCCGGCCGGACACGCTGGAACAGCTTCTGCCGGTTGCCGCCGCTGCGGCGCAGCGCGGCCATATCGTCGTCTTCGGCATGCATCCGACCCGTCCGGAAACCGGCTATGGCTATATCGAGGCCGGCAAGCCGCTGGCCAGGTTGCCCGAGGCGAGCATGGTTGCGGGCTTCATCGAGAAGCCGGACGCGGAGACCGCCGCCGAGCTGGTGGCGTCGGGCAAATATATGTGGAATTCGGGGATGTTCGTCTTTACGGCGCACACCCTGCTCAAGGAAATGGAACTCCATGCCCCGGTGGTGCTGGAACCGGTGCGCCACGCGGTGGAGCGCCGCACCAGTGATTTGGTCTTCCAGCGCCTCGACCCCGCGTCCTTCCTCTCGGCGCCGGATATTTCCTTTGATTACGCGGTGATGGAGCATACCGACCACGCCGCGGTCATTGCGGGGGATTTCGGCTGGACCGACATCGGAAGCTGGAATGCACTGTGGGACATCGGCGAGAAGGATGGGGAGGGCAACGTCACGCAGGGTCATGTCTGCCTGGAAGGGGTGCATAACAGCTACGTTCGGTCGGACGAGATCCTGACCGCCGTTGTCGGGCTTGATGACGTCGTGGTGGTGGCGACCCGCGATGCGGTGCTGGTGACGCAACATAGCCGGGCGCAGGACGTCAAGAAGATCGTGACGCGCCTGCAGGCCCTGGGACGCAAGGAGGCGGAGGCCCATCACCGCTGTTATCGGCCGTGGGGCTTCTATGAGAGCCTGATCCAGGATGCGCGTTTCCAGGTGAAGCGCATCGTCGTGATGCCGGGTGAGAAACTGTCGCTGCAGAAACATTATCATCGGGCCGAGCACTGGGTTGTGGTCAGTGGCGTGGCGCTGGTGACGCGCAATGCCGAGCAGATCACCGTGCATGAGAACGAGAGCATCTACCTGCCGCAGGAATGCACCCATCGGATGGAAAATCCGGGCCGGATCCCGCTGGTGCTGATCGAGGTGCAGACCGGGTCCTATCTGGGGGAGGATGACATCGTCCGTTTCGAGGATACCTATAACCGGACCTGAGGACTGCTGGAACCAGGGACGGATGGCAGGGTGCAAGAGAGAATCGAGGCGGCGAAGATGACAGGACGATCCCGTTTTCTGGTGACCGGTGGCGCGGGCTATGTGGGTAGCCATGTGGTGGCCGCCCTGCGGGACGTGGGGCATGACGTGCTGGTGTTCGACAACCTGCGCACGGGGCACCGGGAGGCGGTGCCCGATGGGGTGACGTTCGTCGAGGGCGACCTGGCGGATCGCGCGATGGTCGATACGATCCTGGCCAGCGGCCCGTGGGATGGGGTGCTGCATTTTGCGGCGCTGTCGCTGGTGGGCGAGAGCATGCAGCACCCGCTGCGCTACATGGAGGCCAATGCGGGGCTGGGCTTTACGCTGATCGACGCCTGTATCCGCCATGGGGTGAAGCGCTTCGTGTTCTCCTCGACGGCGGCGCTGTTCGGGCAGACGGACGATGCGCTGATCACGGAAGCGACGCCGATCATTCCCGGTTCACCCTATGGCGAGAGCAAACATATGGTGGAGCGGGCCCTGCTGTGGGCGGACCGGATCCATGGGCTGCGCAGTGCGTGCCTGCGCTATTTCAATGCCGCCGGCGCCGATCCCGACGGACGGCTCGGAGAGGATCATCGGCCGGAGACCCATCTGATCCCGCTGGTGATCGATGCGGCGCTGGGGCGGAGGGCGGCGCTGCATCTGTTCGGTGACGACTATCCGACGCCCGACGGGACCTGCATCCGTGACTATATCCATGTCACGGACCTGGCCCATGCCCATCTGGCGGCGCTGGGCGCGATCCATGATCGGAGCGTGGTCTATAATGTGGGCACCGGCCGCGGGCATTCGAACATGGAGGTGATCCGCAGCGTGGAGCGGGTGAGCGGGCGTGTGGTGCCGTGGCATCTGGCGCCCCGCCGGCCGGGTGACCCGGCACGGCTGGTCGCGGGGGCCGAGCGTCTGCGGCAGGAGACCGGCTGGACGCCGCGCTTCGTGGAACTCGATGCGATCGTCGAGACGGCCTACCGCTGGCGCCTGGAACATCCCCATGGCTATGGTTCCGGGGACGGGGGGCAATAAGGCGTCTTAGGGAGCACCCACGGTAAGGCGTGCTTTCTCTTCGGGCAACATTGGTGTATGCCCGATCTGTTACAAGGAGTGTCATGAACGCTTCCTTCCCGGTTCCGGTAAAACAACCTGTTGCCCCGGACTTGTCCCGTCGTCTCGACCGCTTTCTGTGTCTCGATGATTTCGAGGCTGTTGCCCGACGTCGCCTGCCACGACAGATCTATGGCTATTACGCGGGGGCTGCGGAAACTAACCGCTCCCTACGGGCCAACCGCGAAAGCTATGCCGCGCTCGCTCTCGTGCCGCGTGTGCTTGTTGATACGCGCGCGCGTTCGACGACGGCATCTCTCTTCGGGAAATCTTTCAGCCTGCCGGTTGGGATCGCGCCAATGGGCTTGTCTGCCCTGTCGTCGTTTCGGGGCGATATTGTGCTGGCTCGGGCCGCCGCCGCCGAGAATGCGCTGATGGTCGCCAGTGCCACGTCGCTCACGCCGTTGGAAACGATGGCTGCCGAGGGTGGAGCGCGCTGGTTTCAGGCCTATCTGCCTGGCGACAGGGAGCGCATTGCGGCGATGCTCAGCCGGGTGGGCGCCGCGGGGTTCGAAACGATTGTCCTTACCGCTGATGTGCAGGTTCCTGCCAATCGCGAAAATAACGTCCGCACCGGCTTTTCCATGCCTCTCCGGCCCACTCCGCGTCTTTTCTGGGACGGGGCGCTTCATCCACGATGGTCGCTCGGGACTTTCCTCCGTACCCTGATGCGCGGCATGCCGCATTTCGAGAACATGGACGCATTTCGCGGGCCGGCGATCCTTTCGCGCTCCGCCGAGCGCAATATCGGTACCCGTGACGGCCTGTGCTGGGAGCATGTCGCGTTCATGCGCGATAACTGGAAAGGCCGTCTTGTCATCAAGGGAATTCTTTCCCCTGAGGATGCGGCTCTTGCCCGCGCGGCGGGTATTGATGGCGTCTGGTTGTCCAATCATGGCGGGCGACAACTCGATTCAGCCATCGCCCCCCTGCTCATGCTGCAGGAGGTCGTGCGCGAAGCTGGCGAGATGGCGGTGTTGATCGATAGCGGTATCCGGCGTGGCACTGATGTGCTCAAGGCTCTGGCACTAGGCGCGGATTTCGTCTTCGTCGGCCGGCCGTTTCTATATGCTTCGGTCGCGGCAGGCACGGCCGGCGTGCGTCATGCGCTGCGTCTGATGCGGGCGGAAATCGCACGCGACATGGCAATGCTTGGCGTGAAGACGATCGGCGAGCTGTCCCCCGCCCATGTACGGCGGTTTGCGGCCCCGTGAGTGTGCGGCTGAGATTGTGGAGGATGCCGGGGAGGAGGCAGGACACCCTCCCGGGAAAAGACTGACTTTGGGCAGGGACAAGGTCGGATTTCGCTCAACGCGCGGGAGGCCCCTGGCTTCGTGTTCCTAATCCATTATAAACAAACGGTTTCCAAAGGCGTGCCTATGGAAACCGTTTGTCTTTGGGCCGATGAGCAGAGAACCTGTATTTACGGGCTACGGCGGGATCGGTCCTGTCCCAAGAAATCGCGCTGGCGCAAAGGATTCACATGCTCATGCCACCGGTGAAATGCTCGTCGGTCGCTCCGGAGATCGAAGCAGGAATGCCTGCGGCCGCCATGCCCACGCCCGGATCGCGTGGCGGCGCGCCCATTCCGAGTGCCGCCATTTTTGTACCTGCGACGGCGCGAAGCTGTTCCGGCCGATAACCCATTGTAGTGAACGCCCGGATCAGCATCGCGCACCCCATGCGGAAAGTGTTCCAGGGCAGCTTCGCGTCTTTCGCGACACTGAATAGTCCGACCGCATTGCGTATGCGTGTCTCGAAGGCGCCGACCTTCCTGCCATTGCCCAGATAGCTGCCGTAGACATGCATTCGGAGAGGATGGTTGTCGAAACAGGCAAGAAGCCCGCGTACTTCCTCTTTCGGATCTATCTTGTCTTTCGCGAATGTATTGTAGATCGGTCCACTATAGAGTGGCCTGGTATGGGTCATCGGCACCTCGTCCACGATCGCGGCGCGGTAGGCGGGGTCCTTCATCAGCATCGCCCAGATCATATCCGTGCCCCAGCCGGTGAAATGCCGCTCGAACATCGGTAGAAGCGTGCGCAAATAGGACGATTTGATGCAGCATGCCATGGATTCAAGAAATGTGCTGTACCGAAGACGAAAGCCGGGCATACGCAGGACGATGGCATGCGACATGTAGCTTTCGATCGTCATGGCCGGCTGCGCCATCGTCAGATCATATTCCACCGCGATATCGAACAACCTGTTGATGTCAGAGGCTTCCATCAAAAGGTCGTCGTCTGGGAGCATGATATACTCATAACGACGCAGCAACTCGGGGTTGGCCTTGAAATGGCGTGCGATGCTGTCCCATTTGGTGCCGTAATCGAATACGGTCGGCAGATCGCCATCCTGGCAATGTGAGCCGTCCTTGGCGTAAGCATTCAGTTGCAGATCCCAGTTCCGCGTGACCATCTTGTCTGCAAGCCAGCTATGATGCAGCGAGTTGTCACCGACACGGGCAAGAACAAGGAAGCGCCTGTTCTCGGACTGAAATTCTTGTTCCGGTTCCATCCGAAATTCTCCCTGGTCTGGACTCTGGCGATCTCATGTGAACTACTGGAGACGGGAATGTGGGTCTCGATGGAAAACATACGCGACCCGCGAGATGATGATTGCATCAAGATGACGTTTTATCTCGGGTGACATGATATCAATGTCTCCTTTGCCGGTTGAGGCGTGCTTGCCGTTGCCGCGAAATATTTAGAAAATCGGTGGTGCTGCTCGTTGCAAGAGCGGCCAGGATGCATCTTTTGGCGACAGATCGCTTACGTCCAGAGGCCAGGAAATCCCGATCAGCGGGTCGTCGTGACGTATGCCGCCTTCCATGTCGGGCGCGTAGGCGGCGCTGACGGGATAGAAGACCTCGACATCGTCGGTCAGGGTCTGGAAGCCATGGGCAAAGCCAGGTGGTACATAAAGCAGCCGATGATTTTCAGCGGTCAGCAGGAACGATTCATGCTGTAGATAGGTCGGCGATGCCCCGCGCAGATCCACGATCACATCGACGATCTCGCCTCTCGTGCAGCGCATCAGCTTGGCTTCGGCATGGGGGGCGCGTTGGAAATGCAGCCCCCGCACAGTGCCCCGGTTGCGCGAAAAGGACATATTATGCTGCACAAAGTCGGTGATCAGCCCGTGTGCCGTGAATTCCTCCCGGCACATCATCCGGGCGAAGAAGCCGCGATCGTCCCCGCGCGGCTCCGGGTCGATCAGCATCGCATCCTGCAATGTGGTTTTATGAAAGATCATAAACGACCTCTTCGATCGCCATGGACGGTGCGAAGGCTTCCTCCTGCTCCGCATAAAGGCGGTCGATCGTTCGCCCTTCTGGCAGGTCGATATCGGCGAACGTGATGGGCTGGTCCCTGGGAATGGGCCTGTTTATCCGTCCGCCGATCGCAAGCCCCAGTGGGATCAGGTTCTCCGCGCGTATCGTTTCGATATTCTCGATCATTCCATAGGTTTCGAACCCGCCGAGCTCGATGATGACATCCCCTGGTGCGAGATCCTTCTTGGCCAGCGCGATGACGCCGACGCTTGGGCCCGCCAGCGGCGTGAGCGTCGCATCTCCGAACAGAACCGCCCGCGCGATCGAGCCGGGAACCTCGAAATGGCACAGATGAAAGGGCGTATAGAAACAGTAATAAGGTCCCGGACCCATCTTGTAATAATTCAGGAAATGCCGCTGGCGCGGGTCCGCTATCGTGCCGATGACGAAGACGCCGGGACCCGGTCGGGCTCCGATCACATAATCGACGATACCGGGACCGCCGGCGGCGAGATGGGCATCGAGATGGGCAGCAAACGCACCGGTCGTTTCTTCAAGTGGTTCCAGCGGTGCATAAGGGTCTCCGCCCGAGAAATCGGGCCCGATCATGCCGCGCCGCGCCACCTTCATGCCGGTGCCGTTGGCGATGACCGTCTGCTCGAACGAGATTTTCGTGCCGTCGGCGAACGACGCCGCCATGGCCGGATCAAGCCCCCATTTCTGCGCAAAGGAAATCTGCGTATCGGGCGTACGATACGGATCGTAAAGCCCCTTGATGCTGCCGCACAGCACGGGACGGACGCCAATGCCCTCCATGAAGCGGACCAGATTCATCATCACGCCCGGCTGGTCGCCGTCGCCTGCGGTATAGACGACGCCGGCCGCGTCCGCTTTCACTTTCAGGATTGGACCGATGGTGCCATCGAGCTCCGCATTCACCTGGATCAGATGCTTGCCGCCCTCGATCGCGGCCAACACCGCGCGGGCGGCATATTCCATGGATCCAGTCGCCTCGATCACCGCGTCGATCCCTGTCGCTCCGGCCAGCAGCAGCGGATTGTCCGTGACCGCTCGTGCCCCCGATGCGATCGTGGCGTCAAGGGCGGCGGCGTCCGCGCACCACACCGGATCGAGCCCAAGTTCTGTAAAGACCGCCTCGCCGTTCGCGCGGGTACGGTTGGCAACCGCGACGACGCGCATGCCGGGCGTCGCGATCTCGATCGTGCGGGCAATGGCGCGCGCCTGGGTGCCTGCCCCGACGATGGCGACGGTTACCGGTCGACCTTCCGCTTCACGCTTTTTCAACGCCGTATCAACGATGATCATGTTCCGGATCCTGCCGATTGTGTTATTTTCGATGCTCTTGCGTCACGTTGTTCCGTCCGCCGCGCGTCCGGATCGGCGCCTGTCAGTCGGACCATACTTTCCAGGGAGCCGCCTGGGTTGCCCATGCCGCCTCCAGAACCTGCTTGTCGCGCAACGTATCCATGCTCTGCCAATAGCCGTCGTGCACGAAGCTCGAAAGCTTGTCGCGCTCGATCAGCCGGTCCATTGGTTCGGCCTCCCATGTCGTCAGATCGTCGTCGATCAGGTCGAAGATTTCCGGCTCGCACACGAAGAAACCGCCATTGATCAGCCCGCCGTCACCAGCCCGCTTCTCACCGAAGCCGCGCACGGCGGCTCCGTTGTCACTCAGGTGCAGTGCGCCGTAGCGTCCGGGTTGGACCACTGCCGTCAACGTGCACCATGTATCGCGGGATTTGTGGAAGGCCACGAGATCGTTGATGTTGACGTCGCTCACGCCGTCGCCATAGGTCAGGCAGAACGTATCGTCTTCCAGATAGCGGCGCGCGCGACGGATGCGTCCGCCGGTGAGGGAATCCTTGCCGGTGTCGAGGACCGTGACGCGCCAGTTTTCGGTTTGTGCCTGCAACCAGTTCACTTCTCCGGTGCCGAGGTCGATGGCAAAATCGCTGCGCGACGCGCGATAGCGCATGAAGTAATCGCGGATGAAATCGACGCGATAGCCGCCAAGGACGACGAAATCCGAAAACCCGTAATGGGCATACATCTTCATGATATGCCAGAGGATCGGCCGCCCGCCGATCTCCGCCATGGGTTTGGGGCGGATCATCGTCTCTTCGCTGAGCCTTGTTCCAAAACCGCCGGCAAGTATTGCGACCTTCATTCACCAATCCTCCCTGTTATATTTATATGTTATGGGACTGTTTTCCGCTGGTGGCGGCTAGGCCGATGCTGGAGGGAACGCGGAGCAGCTCTCTCAGGAGCGCGCGGAGGTTTGCCAGACCAGTGTCGAATCGAGGCGCCCCGCAGCCATGTGCGCCTCCAGAACCTTGAGGCGGATCAAGGACGAGTTGCGGAAATCCGCATCTCCGAAAGCCATGCGTTCCAGCCCCGCCTTCAACTCCCCGATCGAATCACGCAGCGTCACCTGCGGCTGATGATCGGGCGCTAACGATTTGTAGAGGCCGAAATCGACCCGATAGGACCGGCTGTCCACCGGTGCCTCGGTATTGATGCTGACCTCGGTTCCCGGCAGCATTTCAGCCACGGCCTCGGCGATCTGGCGTACCTGATAGTTGCGGTCGTCACTGCCGACATTGACCGCCAGGTAGCGCCCGCCAGCTTCCGCCGGACGGTCGACCGCCCAGTCGATCGCGCGCGCCATATCGGCGGTATCGATCATCGGTCGCCATGGCGTTCCATCCGAAAGCACGCTGAGCTTGCCGCTGACCATCGCGGACGCGACGAAATCATTCAGCACCAGGTCGAGCCTCAGCCTGTCCGACATGCCGCAGGCAGTAGCGAAACGGAGGCTGGTGATCACCATGTCGGTGTCGATCTGTTCCAGTACCTTTTCAGCGCCGATCTTGGATCGGGCGTAGGCCGTCACGGGATTGACCGGATCGGTCTCCTTGCGCGGACCGCCTTCGGCTATGCCGTAGATGCTGCAACTTGATGCGAAAACGAAATGTTTTACACCTGCGTGGGCAGCAGATCGAGCCAGGGCGATCGTGGTATCCTGGTTGATTTCGTAAGTGATCTTCTCGAATTTGTGACCCATCGGATCGTTCGATATGGCGGCGAGCTGGACAACTGCGTCATATCCGGCAAGCTGTTCGGGCGTGAGGGACCGTACGTCGCCGTAGAATTGTGCATTGAGATTCTGCTCCGGCAGGCACATGGCGCCGGTGAGGCAATGGGCGAAATAGGCATTGTCGAAACCGTGCAGCACGGCATCGGGACGCGCGTGCCGGAGATATTTACATACCGTGGATCCAACATAGCCCATATTTCCGGTAATCAGTATTTTCATCGCAGCCTGTTCCTTGCCAGCGGCTGAAGTTTGTCAATCCGCGACCTGTTGAAATATTGGCGCGGCGTTAGAATATCTCCATAAATTTGCGTGAAAACTGCCTGTGCGGGCTGATGCTTTTTTCACGTTTCGATAAGCCGAAAAGCCCAAAAGACACAAAATGCGATCGGTCTTTTCAGCATCGCGGCGAGAAGCTTAAGGTGTTCGGAAGAGAAAGGTTTCGTTGTACGGAAGAAAAAGCTTTCCTGTTTATGAAACAGGTGCAACGGGCTTTGGGACGTGTCCGCAGCGACTGTTTAGGGACGATGCACGGGCCTCGCCAGGAAGGATTTTGGGCTGGTCATGAGTGGAAGAGCAGGGCTGCGGATACCGTGATCGGAAGCGTCGAGATTGATGCCTGGACCTGGGAAAGGGGGATGGGGCGGCCTTTCTGACACCGGAACCCGTTGGTGCCTTTGGCTGACAATTACCGTCGCATGTGATAGCCGTTATCCGCGTGATTTCATTACGGTCTGCCTGGACGGCATTGGCGGACTGCTCTCTGATATAGCGGACGGCGTGAGTTTTGGTTTCCGAGATGAATTTGTGACTGAATAGAGCAGCAGGAGGATGCGATGTCTGACACCATACTTCCGGTAATGGGCACGCAGGCAGCCATTACGACGAAGATCGTGCCGGTGATTTTGTCTGGTGGCACAGGCAGCCGGCTGTGGCCGCTGTCGCGTGCGAGCTATCCGAAGCAGCTCTGGTCGCTGGTCGGGACCCGGACGATGCTGCAGGAGACGGCCAGTCGCGGGGTTGGGGCGATGTTCGAGGCGCCGATCGTGATCTGCAACCACGACCATCGCTTCCTGATTGCCGAGCAACTGCGCGAGGCGGGGATCGAGCATGCGCGGATCGTGCTGGAACCGGCCGGTCGGAACTCCGCGCCGGCGATTGCCGCCGCCGCCCTGCTGGCCGCCGAAAGCGATCCGGATGCCGTGCTGTGGATCATGGCGGCCGATGCGGTGATCACCCGGCCGGACACGCTGGAACAGCTTCTGCCGGTTGCCGCCGCTGCGGCGCAGCGCGGCCATATCGTCGTCTTCGGCATGCATCCGACCCGTCCGGAAACCGGCTATGGCTATATCGAGGCCGGCAAGCCGCTGGCCAGGTTGCCCGAGGCGAGCACGGTTGCGGGCTTCATCGAGAAGCCGGACGCGGAGACCGCCGCCGAGCTGGTGGCGTCGGGCAAATATATGTGGAATTCGGGGATGTTCGTCTTTACGGCGCACGCCCTGCTCAAGGAAATGGAACTCCATGCCCCGGTGGTGCTGGAACCGGTGCGCCACGCGGTGGAGCGCCGCACCAGTGATTTGGTCTTCCAGCGCCTCGACCCCGCGTCCTTCCTCTCGGCGCCGGATATTTCCTTCGATTACGCGGTGATGGAGCATACCGACCACGCCGCGGTCATTGCGGGGGATTTCGGCTGGACCGACATCGGGAGCTGGAATGCGCTGTGGGATATCGGCGGGAAGGACGGCGACCCGCGATGCGGTGCTGGTGACGCAACATAGCCGGGCGCAGGACGTCAAGAAGATCGTGACGCGCCTGCAGGCCCTGGGACGCAAGGAGGCGGAGGCCCATCACCGCTGTTATCGGCCGTGGGGCTTCTATGAGAGCCTGATCCAGGATGCGCGTTTCCAGGTGAAGCGCATCGTCGTGATGCCGGGTGAGAAACTGTCGCTGCAGAAACATTATCATCGGGCCGAGCACTGGGTTGTGGTCAGTGGCGTGGCGCTGGTGACGCGCAATGCCGAGCAGATCACCGTGCATGAGAACGAGAGCATCTACCTGCCGCAGGAATGCACCCATCGGATGGAAAATCCGGGCCGGATCCCGCTGGTGCTGATCGAGGTGCAGACCGGGTCCTATCTGGGGGAGGATGACATCATCCGCTTCGAGGATACCTACAACCGGACCTGAGGACTGCTGGAACCAGGGACGGATGGCAGGGTGCAAGAGAGAATCGAGGCGGCGAAGATGACAGGACGATCCCGTTTTCTGGTGACCGGTGGCGCGGGCTATGTGGGCAGCCATGTGGTGGCCGCCCTGCGGGACGTGGGGCATGACGTGCTGGTGTTCGACAATCTGCGCACGGGGCACCGGGAGGCGGTGCCCGATGGGGTGACGTTCGTCGAGGGCGACCTGGCGGATCGCGCGATGGTCGATACGATCCTGGCCAGCGGCCCGTGGGATGGGGTGCTGCATTTTGCGGCGCTGTCGCTGGTGGGCGAGAGCATGCAGCACCCGCTGCGCTACATGGAGGCCAATGCGGGGCTGGGCTTTACGCTGATCGACGCCTGTATCCGCCATGGGGTGAAGCGCTTCGTGTTCTCCTCGACGGCGGCGCTGTTCGGGCAGACGGACGATGCGCTGATCACGGAAGCGACGCCGATCATTCCCGGTTCACCCTATGGCGAGAGCAAACATATGGTGGAGCGGGCCCTGCTGTGGGCGGACCGGATCCATGGGCTGCGCAGTGCGTGCCTGCGCTATTTCAATGCCGCCGGCGCCGATCCCGACGGACGGCTCGGAGAGGATCATCGGCCGGAGACCCATCTGATCCCGCTGGTGATCGATGCGGCGCTGGGGCGGAGGGCGGCGCTGCATCTGTTCGGTGACGATTATCCGACGCCCGACGGGACCTGCGTCCGTGACTATATCCATGTCACGGACCTGGCCCATGCCCATCTGGCGGCGCTGGGCGCGATCCATGATCGGAGCGTGGTCTATAATGTGGGCACCGGCCGCGGGCATTCGAACATGGAGGTGATCCGCAGCGTGGAGCGGGTGAGCGGGCGTGTGGTGCCGTGGCATCTGGCACCCCGCCGGCCGGGTGACCCGGCACGGCTGGTCGCGGGGGCCGAGCGTCTGCGGCGGGAGACCGGCTGGACGCCGCGCTTCGTGGAACTCGATGCGATCGTCGAGACGGCCTACCGCTGGCGCCTGGAACATCCCCATGGCTATGGTCCCGGGGACAGCATGCGATAAGCGCGGCGATACGCGATCCGGGCATTTGTGCGGGGCAGGCTTGATTTTGTCCCGGGGTGTCGTTCGGCTACGCAGGGGGAAGAGACCTTGGGAGAGGCGGCATGAAGCTGAGCGCGCGTAACCAGATCAAGGGCACGGTCACGGCGGTGACCAAAGGCCAGACCACTGGGCATGTGACGATCGATATCGGTGGGGGCGTCGTGATTACCTCGGCAATCACGAACGAGGCGATCGACGATCTCGCCCTGGCCGTGGGCGACGAAGCCTATGCCGTTATCAAGGCATCGGACGTAATGGTGGGGAAATAGAGCGCGCCATGTTGGCCGGCTCTATCCCCACATGTCGCGTAGCCGTGCGGCCATGTCGATGCGGACCTGTTTTGCCGCGTCCTGGCGCTTTGCATCCTCCGGCGTGACGACCGGCCAGGCGCGCGTTTCGAAGAGGGGCAGCATGGCCCGGTCGATGAAGCGGGTTCGGGCGGCATAGACATGGCGGTCGCCCATGCCGTGCTGTCCGTGGACATGGAAACGCTGCGGCACGATCAGGTCCAGCGAATCCTTCGCCCGGGTCATGGCGACATAGAGCAGGCGGCGTTCCTCGTCGATTTCCTCGGTCTCGCCGGTGCCGAGGTCGGAGGGGATGCAGCCATCGACGGTATTGAGGACGAAGACGCTCCGCCATTCCTGCCCCTTGGCGGAATGGATGGTGGAGAGGATCAGGTAATCCTCATCCAGCAGCGGCACGCCGGCCTGATCCGAGGTTGCATCCGGCGGGTCCAGCGTCAGGTCGGTCAGGAACCGTTCGCGGGACGGGTAGCCGCCCGCGATCTGTTCCAGTTGCAGCAGGTCGGACAGGCGGGTGGTCGCGTCCTCGTGCAGTCGTTCCAGATGGGGTTCATACCAGTGGCGGATCAGGCCGATTTCCGACGGCCAGCCGGCGGAGCGGTTCCGCAGGCCGTGCATCATGCTGACAAATCCGGCCCAGCCTTCGCCTGCACGGGCGGGTGCCCTGGCCTGCATCAGGGCGGCGATGGGGTCTGGCGCATCCTGCATCGCGTCCAGCACCCGGCGGGCCGAAGTGGGGCCTACGGCGGGCAGCAACTGCATCACCCGGAATCCGGCGACCCGGTCGCGTGGGTTTTCCGCGAAGCGCAGCATGGCCAGCACGTCTTTGACATGGGCGCTGTCGAGAAATTTCAGGCCGCCGAATTTCACGAACGGGATGTTGCGCCGGGTCAGTTCGACTTCCAGTGAGCCGCTATGGTGCGACGCGCGGAACAGCACCGCCTGCTGCTTCAGCATCGTGCCCTGCTCGCGGTCTTCCAGCACCCGTTCGACGATATAGCGGGCCTGGTCGGCATCGTCCTTCACGCTGACCAGGCGGGGCAGGGCGTCGGATGCCCGGTCGGTCCACAGATTCTTGGTGAACCGTTCGGAAGCCTGTTCGATCACCGCGTTGGCGGCGGCGAGGATCGGCTGGCTGGAGCGGTAGTTCCGGTCCAGCGTCAGGACGGTGGCCGGGGTGGGGAAGGCGGACGGGAAATCGAGGATGTTGCGCACCGTCGCGGCCCGGAAGGCGTAGATGCTCTGGGCATCGTCGCCGACGACGGTCAGGCCTGTGCCGTCCGGCTTCATGCCCAGCAGGATCGTGGCCTGCAAGCGGTTGGTATCCTGATATTCGTCGACCAGCACATGGTCCCATGTGCCGCCGATTTCGGCGGCCAGGATAGGGTCGCCCATCATCTGCGCCCAGACCAGCAGCAGGTCGTCATAATCCAGCACGTTCTGGGCCTGCTTGGCCGCGACATAGGTGCCGAACAGCGTCTTGAGCTGTTCCTGCCAGCCCGCGCACCATGGGTAATGCTTCAGCAGCACATCGGCCAGTGGTTGTTCGGCGTTTACCACGCGGGAATAGATCGCCAGGCAGGTGCTTTTGGTCGGGAAGCGGCTTTCGGTCCTCGAGAACCCCAGTTCGTGCCGGACCAGGTTCATCAGGTCGGCGGAATCCTCGCGGTCGTGGATCGAAAAGGCCGGGTCCATGCCGATCTGTTCGGCATGGGCGCGGATGATCCGCGCGCCGATGCCGTGGAACGTGCCGGTCCAGGCCAGGGCATCGGCCATCGTGCCGGCCTTGTCGCCCAGCACCTGGGCGCAGATGCGCTCCACCCGCCGTGCCATCTCGGCACTGGCGCGGCGCGAGAAGGTCATCAGCAGGATGCGGCGGGGATCGGCGCCGTTGACGATCAGATGCGCGACACGGTGGGCCAGCGTGTTGGTCTTGCCCGATCCGGCCCCGGCGATGACCAGAAGGGGCGCGGCCGGAGGGGCTGTGCCTTGCGCGACTCCGTGCGTTACGGCGGCGCGTTGCGCGTCATTCAGCCTGTCGAGATATCCGTCGGCCACGATTGCTCCCGTAACGCCCTGAAAGTGGGATTATTCCCTGATGAGGGTCTGTAGTTTCCGCCATGGCGCGGTGCGGATCAAATGGGATGGGCTGTTTCGAAAGTCGTTGACGCCTATCCTCCGAATGGAACAAATGGGGAACATAATCGCCTGCCCGCCGGTTGGGAAGCCCGGTCGGGACGCCATGGATGGATTGTCTTGCCACATGCCCGCATCCGAATCCCGTCCCGCGCTGGAGGTGCTGCGGGAGCAGATCAGCCGCCTGGAAGGCCGTTCGGGGCGCGGGCGGGCGGTTCTGCCGTTCGGCCTGGACGAGATCGACAGCCGGCTGCCCGGCGGGGGGCTGACGCTGGGGGCCCTTCATGAGGTTGCGGGTGGTGGATGCGATGGTCTGCACGCTGCGGCGGCCGGCCAGTTTTCGGCCGGGATCGCGGGGCGCACGCGGGGGAAGGTGCTGTGGATCGTCAGTCGCCAGGATGTGTTCGCACCGGCCCTGATGCAGGTGGGGCTGGCGGGGCGGCGGGTCATCCATGTGGAGGCCCGGTCGGAGGTGGATGTGCTGGCCTGTTTCGAGGAGGGGCTGCGGCATGGGGGCCTCGGGGCCGTGGTGGCCGAAGTGGCACGGCTGTCGATGACGGCATCGCGCCGCCTGCAACTGGCGGCCGAAGCCTCGGGAACGCTGGGCATCGCGATCCGGCGATGGAGGCGGCCGACCGGGGCGGCCGATTTCGGCCAGCCGACGGCCAGCGTCACGCGCTGGCGGGTGTCGGTTCTGCCATCGGTCGCGCTGCCGGTGCCCGGTGTGGGGCGGCCACGCTGGCGGCTGGAACTGATCCGGGCGCGGGCCGCGGATGAAGCCGTTTTTGAAGTGGAGGCCTGCGATGGCCAGGGGAGACTTGCCCAGGGCGGGCTCGTCGAGAATCGTCTCGCTCTACCTGCCGTTCTGGCCGACGGATCGGATCAGGAAGAGGTTGGGCGCCGGCGCGCCCGCGCCTGAGGCGGCGCTGGCGCTGGTAGGCCGTGTGGGGCGGCGCCGGGTTGTGCGTTCGGTCGATCTCGCCGCCCGCAAGGCGGGATTGTGTCCCGGTACGCCGGTGGCCAAGGCGCAGGCGCTTTATCCCGATCTGATCATCATGGAGGCCGATCCGCAGGGGGACCGCGAGGGGCTGGAAAAACTGGCCTTGTGGTTTCAGCAGCGCATTGCCCCTGTCGCGGCCGCCGACCCGTCGGATGGCATTATGCTGGATACGACCGGGGCCGATCACCTGCATGGGGGCGAGCAGGCCATGCTGGCGGCGATGGTCCAGCGGTTGCGGCGCACCGGGGTCACTGCCAGGGCGGTCGTTGCCGATACGTTGGGGGCTGCGCATGCGCTGGCGCGCTATGGGCAGACGCGGATGCTGGTCGTGCCGCCCGGCGGGGTGTCCGCCGCGATGGCGGACTTGCCGATCGCGGCATTGCGCTTGCCCGATGACATTGTGGATGGGCTGCATGCGCTTGGCGTGTCACGCATCGGCCCGCTTGCCGGTATGCCGCGCGCGCCGCTGGCGCTGCGTTTCGGGCCGGATGTCGCGCGCAGGCTGGACCAGGCGTTCGGGCGGGCGGCCGAGGCCATTGTCCCTGTCCGCCCTGTTGAGCCGGTGGCGGTCAGCCGGAATTTTGCCGAGCCGATCGGTGCCGCCGAGACGATCGCGCGCATGATCGGCATACTGGTGCCGCCACTTTGTCAGTTGCTGGAAGAACGCGGGCAGGGGGGGCGGTGTTTCGACCTGCTGCTGCACCGGGTGGATAGCCGCGTCGAGGCGATCCGGATTATCACTGCCCAGCCGGTGCGGGATGTCGGGCGGCTGGTCCGGTTGCTTTGCGAGAAGATCGAGACCATCGACCCTGGTTTCGGGATCGAGCGGATGGTGCTGACGGCCTCGTGGACCGAGCCGGTGGGGATGCGTCCGGCCATGTCGTTGCTGGGCGAGGCGGAGGAACCAGATGTTTCGGGCCTGATCGATATTCTGGCCAACCGTGTGGGTAGGCAAGCGCTGTATCGCTTTGCGCCGGTCGAAAGCGACATTCCCGAACGCTCTTTCTGCCGCGTGCCCGCCCTGGCACCGGACGAGGCGAAAGACTGGCCGGATCACTGGCCACGCCCGACGCGCCTGCTGCCCCGGCCCGAGCCCGTACAGGCCATGGCTGAACTGCCCGATCAGCCGCCGGTCTTCTTTATCTGGCGCGGTGTCCGGCGGAAGGTGCGATGCGCCGACGGGCCGGAGCGGGTGTTTGGCGAATGGTGGAAGGGGGATGCCGAACTGACCACGGCCCGTGACTATTTCCGGGTGGAGGATACATCCGGCGAGCGGTTCTGGATCTATCGGGCCGGTGACGGGGAACATGGCGAGACCGGATCGCAGGGCTGGTTCCTGCATGGGATCTTCGGATGACCCGCTATGCCGAATTGCAGGTGACGAGTTATTTTTCCTTCCTGCGCGGGGCCTCGTCACCGGCCGAACTGTTCCGGCAGGCGAAGGCGCTGGGGATCGAAGCCCTGGGGCTCTGCGACCGGAACACGCTGGCCGGCATGGTGCAGGCCCATGTGGCGGCGAAGGAGGCCGGAATACGGCTGGTCGTCGGCTGCCGGCTTGACCTGGCCGACTTTCCGCCTGTGCTGGTCTACCCGACCGATCGGGCCGCCTATGGCCGCCTGTGCCGCCTGCTGACCATCGGCAAGGCGCGGGCCGGGAAGGGCAGGTGCCATCTGCTGTGGGATGATCTGGCCGCCTGGGGGGAGGGGCTGCTTGTTCTCCTGATTCCGGATGGGGCGGATGAAGATTGTGCGCGGCATCTGCGTATGCTGAAGGCAGCGTTTCATGATCGGGCCTTTATGGCGCTGACGCTGCGGCGACGGCCCAACGATCAGGTGCGTCTGTATGAACTGGCCGGTCTGGCGCATCGGGCACGGGTGCCGGTGGTAGTGACCAATGACGTGCTGTTCCATATGCATGACCGGCGCATCCTGCAGGATGTCGTGACCTGCATTCGGCACAACACCACCATCGATGAGGCCGGGTTTGCGCGGGAGCGGCATGCCGATCGCTATCTCAAGCCGCCTCATGAGATGGCGCGCCTGTTCGGCCGTTATCCCGAGGCGATCGGCCGTACGATCGAGATCATGGAGCGCTGCACATTCAGCCTGGAGGATCTGGCCTATCAATATCCCGACGAGGTCTCGGTGCCGGGCCGGACGCCGCAGCAGGCGCTGGAGGAACTGACCTGGGAAGGGGCTGGAACATTCTATCCCGAAGGGATTCCCGATGCGGTCAGGAAAAGCCTGGAGCATGAACTGGCCCTGATCGGACGCATGCAGTATGCGCCCTATTTCCTGACCGTGAACAGTATCGTCCGTTATGCCCGCTCCCGGGACATTCTGTGTCAGGGGAGGGGATCGGCGGCCAATAGTGCGGTCTGCTACGTGCTGGGCATCACCGCCATCGACCCGGCGCGCAATAATCTGCTGTTTGAACGGTTTGTCTCCGAGGCGCGGCGCGAGCCGCCGGATATCGATGTCGATTTCGAACATGCGAAGCGCGAGGAGGTGATCCAGTGGGTCTACGGCCATTATGGCCGTGATCGGGCGGCCCTGACGGCGGTGGTGATCCGCTATCGCGCCAAGGGGGCGTTGCGCGATGTCGCCAAGGTCATGGGATTGCCTGAAGATTTGATCCGCACGCTGTCTGGCCTGATCTGGGGTTGGTCGAAGGAGGCGGACCCCGCGTTGTTCAGGGATACCGGCATCGATCTGTCCGACCGGCGCATCCGGCTGACGCTGGATCTGGCGTGCGGCCTGATCGGCGTGCCGCGCCATCTCTCCCAGCATCCGGGGGGCTTCGTGCTGACCCATGATCGGCTCGATGAACTGGTACCGGTCGAGCCTGCGGCGATGGATGAGCGCCAGATCATCGAATGGGACAAGGACGATATCGCTGTGCTGAAATTCATGAAGGTCGATTGCCTGGCATTGGGCATGCTGACCTGCATGAAGAGGGGGCTCGATCTGCTGGCCGAGCATAAAGGGGAGCATTTCACGCTTGCCACCATTCCGGCCGAGGATTCAGGGACCTACGACATGATCTGCAAGGCGGATACGATCGGTGTGTTCCAGATCGAATCCCGCGCCCAGATGTCCATGCTGCCGCGTCTGAAACCGCGTCAGTTCTATGATCTGGTGATCGAGGTTGCCATCGTTCGTCCTGGGCCGATCCAGGGCGATATGGTCCATCCTTATCTTCGCCGTCGTGAAAAACTGGAAGAGGAGGATTATCCGACACCGGAACTGAAAAGCGTTCTGAAGAAAACGCTCGGTATTCCGTTATTCCAGGAACAGGCGATGCAGGTGGCAATGGTCTGCGCCGATTTTTCGGCGGGAGAGGCGGACCAGCTTCGACGGGCCATGGCCACGTTCAAGCACACCGGCAATATGTCGCAGTTTCAGACCCGGCTGATCGAGGGGATGAAGAAGAAAAACTATTCCGAAGCATTTGCGCAGCGGATCTACCAGCAGCTTGAAGGGTTCGGGTCCTACGGTTTTCCGGAAAGCCATGCTGCCAGCTTTGCGATCCTTGCCTATTCGTCGTCCTGGATGAAATGCCATCATCCCGATGTGTTTCTGGCGGCACTGCTCAATTCCCAGCCGATGGGGTTCTATGCTCCAGCCCAACTGGTGCGGGATGCGAGGGAGCATGGAGTCACGGTACGGCCGGTCTGCGTCAATGCCTCGCACTGGGACAGCATGCTGGAAGGACCGGCGACGGAAAAGGGGCGTTTCGCCGTCCGGCTGGGTATGCGTCTGGTCAGGGGCCTGACCGAGAAGGATGCGGCCTGCATTGTGGGCGTTCGGGGGGAGCGGCCCTTTACATCGCTCGATGATCTCTGGCGCAGGACGGAGGTGAGAGTGGTGGCGCTGACGCATCTGGCCGAGGCGGATGCATTCCGGCCCAGTCTTGGCCTACCACGGCGTGAGGCGCTGTGGGCGATCAAGGCGTTGCGGAACGAACCTTTGCCGCTGTTCGCGGCGGCCTCTGTCGCGCGGGAGGCGGACGAACCCGTTGTGCTGCTCCAGCCCATGCGGGAGGGGGCCGAGGTGACGCGGGATTACAACCGGATCGGCCTGACCCTGCGCGACCATCCGGTTGCCTTTCTGCGTAAGGACCTGTGCCGGATGGGTATCGTGTCCTGCCGGCAGGCAATCGAAGCCAAGGATGGCAAGCGCCTGATGGCGGCAGGGCTGGTGCTGGTGCGCCAGCGCCCTGGTTCGGCTGAGGGCGTGGTGTTCCTGACGCTGGAAGATGAAACCAGCGCGCTGAATGTCATTATATGGCGCGATCTGTTCGATAAATATCGCAGCCGGGTCATGGCGGGGCAGATGCTCGCCGTGATGGGGAATGTGCAGAAAGAAGGGGATGTCGTGCATCTCGTGGCGCGCGAGATCACGGATCTTTCGGATCTTCTGGCCGATGTTGGAAATCGGGGAACAGGCGGGGCCGATGGGGAGGGTAGAGAGACGCAAGCTGAAAGAGTTCTCGTGAAATCGAGAAATTTTCACTAGAGGGGCAGGGGCCGTAGGTTCAGAAAGGGGCGAGGGCGCCTGCCTCGGGGTCCGGTTCCTGCTCGTCGATCGACAGGATCGCCTCCTCCCTGCTGGAGAAGGGGCCTGCCAGAAGGATGGTGGGGCCATCCATGATGTACCATCCGTTTTCACGGGGGGCGACGGGATCACTCCTGTCGTCGAGATAGACTGCGATCATCCGAAGCCTCCCATGGGTTACCCGTCAGATATCCTTATGGCCTTTATCAGTCAGGTCTCGTCCTTCAGGGCTTTCTCTTCTTCCTGCCGTGTCGCGAACGGGGTTTCCCGCTTGTTGTCCAGTTCGTTCATGTAGCCGCCGGGATTGCCCAGATTCTCTTCCAGCCGGGCATCTTCGATGGGCTGACCGTTGGCATCGAGGGGAACCGGGGATTCCACCGGGATCTGCCCGGCGTCGGCATTGAGTTCCATCCCGATCAGGTCGGATGCGGCTTCCTTGTAGGCATCCGGGCCGGCGCCGGGCTTCCCGTCGGCAATCCACATCTCCTTTGCCTTGGCGAGAATGCGCGCGTCTCTTTCGGGAGAGGATTCCAGGGGGTTTTCCATTCCAATTGTCCTCGTGAAGGCTTGTGGGTCTGTCTGGTTTGATGGGAGCGGCCGTGGCCTGTTGGGAATGAAACGCTCCATGCCCGCATCCGTTGCCCGCGCCCGCTCGGGGTCGGGCGGGCGGTCAGGCCGCGGGTTGTTCAGGCTGCTCGATGGCAACGGTTGCCTCGCTCGTCAGGACGCGGAAGACGAAGCTTTCCTGCAGGTAAAGCTCGACCGAGTCCGCCGAGTGGGACAGGTAGCCAATCGAAAAATCCTGCCCGATATCCAGTGCCAGGTCGCCGCCGCGCATCGATACGACGAACGCGCCCTCGATGGCCGGGGCCCAGATGATTTTTCCGTCGATCATGCTCTCGATATGGTTGAGGACGGGATAGCCGTCATCATCACCGCCGCTGACATTCGCGAAAGCCTGTGCCCCCAGGACCACCGAATACGGGCCGTTCACGCCAGCCATGCGCAACGCGCTCAGGGCTTCGGCGATGGTGTGCGGATAGTCCTTGGCCTGGGCAGGGAGCTTCAGATGGGCATTCGATGTGCCGTTGCGGATGCCGGGGATGCCCGCTGCCGCGTAGCCGTCGAAGATCGCGCGATCCTCGGCGAAGGCAATCTGCCGTGCCGCGTCCTTGACCGGCTGCCAGTCGGCGTCCAGCGAGCCGCGCTCTACGGCATCGATTTCGGTACGCAGGAGCGTAAAGGGAACGCGCAGTTCCACCAGCGGGAGAACCTCGCGCCGCAGGGCTCGGATGCCGTGGCCGGGGGCGTCGATCAGCGTGCCGCGCCCCGTGCCGACCCCCGCAAATGCGGTCCCTTTCGGTTCCGCCGTATCGACGACGCGCCGGCCAGCGAGGTGGCGGCGGATGGTGCGGGAGGCTTCTTCCTCGATCTGCGCCCAGGCCGCGCTGGAAATGGGGGCCAGATGTCGGTGGAGATTGTTCATGTCAGATTTCCTTACTTCAAGGAGCCGATGCCGAGCGAGCCGTCATGTGGGCCTGTGGCTTGCTGATCGGTGGATGACGTGGCGAGAGTGGGCTGGCCGTCAGGTTCTGGCGCTTCGGGGGCCATGTCTGGCGCGCTGTCGAGGAACTCGCCGGTGGGGATGAAGAACAGGGCACCGGTTACGGCCGTGCTGACATCGAGGAGCCGGTCGTAATTGCCGGGTGGCTTGCCGACGAACATGTTCCGCAGCATCTGCTCGGTGCGCGCGGGGGAGCGCGCATAGCCGATGAAGTAGGTGCCGAACGCTCCTTTGCCCACTTCGCCGAAGGGCATGTTGTCGCGCACGATCTGCAATTGCTGCCCGTTTTCCTCGATATTGGTGAGGACATTATGGGCATAGCTGGGCTTGGCCGCGTCCGCGAGCTCGATATCCGACACCTTGCGGCGGCCGATGATATGTTCCTGCACCTCGGTGGGGATGGCATCCCATTTCTTGAGGTCATGCAGGTATTTCTGGACGATGACATAGCTGCCACCTGCGAAAGCGGGGTCTTCGTCTCCGACGATGGCCGCGTCGAGCGCGGGTTGTCCGGTCGGGTTCTCGGTTCCGTCCACGAAGCCGAGCAGGTCTCGCTCGTCGAAATATTTGAACCCGTGGACTTCATCCACGATCTCGCCGGCGCCTTCCAGCCGGGAGACGATGGCGGCCGCGAGTTCGAAACAGAGATCCATCCGCGTCGCGCGGATATGAAAGAGCAGGTCGCCCGGCGTGGCGGGGGCGTGGTGCACGCCCCGGATTTCCTGGAACGGGTGGAGGTCCCGGGGGCGGGGTGTGCCGAAGAGTTGATCCCAGGCATGCGAACCGATGCCCGTGATGCAGCTTAACCTCCCATCGGGGATCCGGAAGCCGACGCCGCGCACCAGAGATGAGAGATCTCCCAGCAGATCGCGGACCTGGGCGTTGATCGAAACGCTCTCATTTAATGTTGCGACAAGAAAGATGGCTGCCTGGGTCAGCTTCGTACCAACGGGTTGCGGTGTAGCCAACGGACTGAAACTCCCTGCGGACGGGCTCGTATATAGAACATTCACTGAGGTTCAGCATAGGCAGATGGCTGTTGATGACAAGCGGCCGGGGTGGAGGACATAACCAGACCGGTCAAAATTCGCTCCTGCTTGTAAGCAGGACATATAGTTTCATAAGGAACAGGTCTTGGACGCCCGGTTGGCGGGTGATCTAGCAGAAATACCGGAGCATTGTGGCATGGCTGAGGGGTTCTGTTCTCTGGATTGCGTGCCGATGTTCCGCTTTTAGGAAGGTGTTGATGCAGACCGCTCCTGACTTCGCGCTGCTTCTCGCGCGCTTTCAATTCGCCTTTACCGTAGGCGTTCATATCATCTTTCCGGCCTTCTCCATCGGGCTGGCGGCTTATCTGGCCGTTCTGGAGGGGCTGTGGCTGAAGACCGGGCGGCAGGTCTTTCTTGACCTGTACCGCTACTGGATCAAGGCGTTCTCGATCGTCTTCAGCATGGGGGTCGTGTCCGGGCTGGTCATGTCCTATGAATTCGGGACCAACTGGTCGGTCTTTTCGAAGAAAGCCGGGCCGATTACGGGTGTTCTTCTGTCCTACGAGGTCATGACCGCCTTCTTCCTGGAGGCCGGGTTCCTCGGCGTCATGCTGTTCGGCATGAACAAGGTCGGGCGAGGGTTGCATTTTGCGGCCACCTGCTGCGTTTCGGTGGGAACGCTGATTTCGATGACCTGGATCCTGGCATCGAATTCGTGGATGCAGACCCCGCGCGGCTATACGATCGACCCGGCCACCGGGCGCTTCATGCCGGATGACTGGCTGGCCATCATCTTCAATCCGTCCTTCCCGTTCCGGCTGGTCCATATGGGGCTGGCGGCGTTTCTCTCCGTTGCATTCGTGGTGGGGGCGACCGGTGCGTGGCATCTGCTGAAGGCGCGGCGGGCTGGTGCGATGGCGCGAGAGCCGGTGCGGGTGATGTTCTCCATGGCCATGTGGATGGCCGCGATCGTGGCGCCGCTGCAGATTCTGGCCGGAGATGCGCATGGCCTGAACACGCTGAAATATCAGCCGGTGAAGATCGCAGCGATGGAAGGCGACTGGGAGACCGAGGGGCGGGCATCGGAGCTTCTGTTCGGTATTCCGAACATGAAGACGGAACGGACGGATTATGCCGTGAAGGTGCCGCTGCTTGGCTCGTTGATCCTGACGCACAGTCTCGACGGCAAGGTGCCGGGGATGAAGGATTTTCCCCGTGACCAGCGGCCGCCGTCGCCGGTCATTTTCTTTTCGTTCCGTATCATGGTCGCGCTTGCCATGCTGATGGCGTTGGTAGGGTTCTGGTCGCTGTGGCTGCGCCGGACCAAGGCCCTGTTTATCAGCCCGATCTTTCATCGTGTGGCATTGTGCATGGCGCCTGCCGGCTTCATCGCGCTGCTGTGCGGTTGGATTACCACCGAGGTCGGGCGGCAGCCCTGGACGGTCTATGGGCTTCTGCGGACGTCCGAGAGTGTTTCGCCGATCGTCCTTTCCAGCATGGCGGTGACGCTGGCGGCTTTCGTCGTGGTCTATGTGATCGTGTTCGGGTCGGGTCTGGTGATCCTGCTCCGTCTGCTGGGTCGCGCGCCGGAAGAGGGCGAGCACAATGCCAGCCCTGCCCATGCCGCCGACGTTCTGGCGACCCATACGCATCCGGGCATCGCCGGCCCCATTCCCGGTGAAGGAGCCTGATCATGATGGATTTCGCACATTGGCTTCCTATCGTGTGGGCTGTCATTCTCGTGGCCGCGATTACGATCTACGTCATTCTCGACGGGTTCGATCTGGGCATCGGGATGCTGTTTGCGCTGGAACGCAATCAGGGACGGCGGGATGTGATGATCAATACCATCGCGCCGGTCTGGGACGGGAACGAGACGTGGATGGTCCTGGGCGGCGCCGTGCTCTACGGCGTGTTTCCGGGAGCTTATGCCACGCTTCTGCCGGCCTTCTACCTGCCGATCGTGCTGATGCTGCTGGCCCTGATCTTTCGCGGCGTGTCGTTCGAATTCCGCATCATGACGCGGGAAACCGCGCGTGAGGCGTTATGGGAAGTCGGTTTCATGGCCGGGTCGGGCATTGCCGCCTTCAGTCAGGGCGTGATCCTTGGCGGCGTGATCCAGGGCATTGCCGTTACCAATGGGGAATTTACCGGCGGGGCGCTCGACTGGCTGACGCCCTTCAGTGTTCTGTGCGGGCTGGCGGTCATGTGCGGATATAGCCTGCTGGGTGCGACCTGGCTTGTTTGGCGGACGACCGGTGTGCTGGAGGCGTCCTGCCGCAAATGGGGTAAGTGGCTGGCCATCGGGCTGTTCCTTGGCATCGTGGCGGTCAGTCTGTGGACGCCGTTACTGCATGCGCCTTATCTGCGGCGCTGGACCGACTGGCCGAATATTCTCTTCGTCGCGCCGGTGCCTGTGCTGGTCGTCGTGCTGGGTGCGCTGCTGGCCCTGGGATTGCGTCGCGGCCATTCCTGGGGGCCGTTCCTGTGTGCTCTCGGCTGGTTCTTCCTGTGCCTCTCGGGGCTCGGGATTACGGTCTGGCCGTATGCCGTGCCGCCCAGCCTGACGCTGTGGGATGTCTCTTCGCCGCCGTCGAGCCAGTTCTTTCAGCTTGTCGGTACCGCTATCCTGCTGCCGATCATCCTGACCTATACGATTTATTCCTACCGTGTGTTCCGCGGGAAAGTGACGGAAGCCGATGGTTATCACTGAGATCGTAAAAGGGAATGGAGATGATGCGCCGAAGCGCCTCGGAGCACGGATAGGCTGGTTCGTGATTATCTGGGCGCTTAGCACAGTGGCGTTTTTCGTGGTGGCGTCTCTGCTCCATCTGATGGTTCCCAAATGATGGGTCAGTTCCTGTACTGGTTCAGATAGAATTCGATTGGGACGGTAAGGGTGATCGCATTGCCCGGAATGCTGTCGGGGGGAATCGGTAGGGGTTCCGCCCTGTGTATAAGGGCAAGCGTCTCTTCATCCAGAGTCGCATAGTGCGAACTGGAACTGATTCGTGCCGACAGCACATGCCCTTTGCGATCCATCGCGAAATGCAGCATGGCGGTACCCTCTTCGTGACGGGTTTGGGATTCGGCTGGATAACGCTTGTATTTTTCAAGGCGTGCCAGCAATTCACCCTGCCATGTGACCGGATCATGGCTTGCCTGCGATGACGCAGCACCGGAAACGGGTGTCGCGGAGGATGGTGCGGAAGGGGCATCCGAGGATGGGGGAGCCGTTGTTTCCTGCGCCGGTGGGGTTTTGTCCGGAACCGGCTTTCGTTCATGCGCCGGGGACAGGATCTGTTTTTTCAGCGGGCGGGGCTTCTCGGGTCGCGCCACCGGAACAGGCGGCGTCGGAGCGGGGGAGGGGGGAGCCGTTATTCTGGGCGGTGGATCCGGTTGCGGTGCGGGTTCGGCCATCGTCTGCTGGGGACCGGGCGGTGTGTCCGTTGACGGCGAGGGGGCAGCCACCGGTTCGGGCGCCAGATCAATGGCGATGGCCGCCGGAGGAGAGGCCACCGGGACCGGTGATGCCGGCTTCAGTCGTATCAGGCCCCATATGCCGGCCGATGACAGGACGACCACGATAAAGGCCGATGTTGCCCAGCGAATGGTGTCGTCATGCCGCTCGCGCCGGGCGCGGGCCTGTCGCAGCAGGGAGAACGCGGGCTGACTGCCCGCTGGCGGGGCAGCGTCTGCTATTTCAGCAGGAAATGCGGTGGTGCTCACGGTGCGTTACCTTCTTCCTGGCCCTGGAGATTGACCAGCGCGACCTTGAGGTATCCGGCGGCCCGCAGCTTATCCATCACGCCCATCAGGGTGCCGTAATCGACGGTCTTGTCGGCGCGCAGGAAGATCCGTTCGTCCTTGTTGCCCCTGGTTGCCGTTGCCAGCGCCGCCGGCATGGCGTCGGCCGCGATGTCGTCTTCGCCCAGTGCCAGGCCGTGATCGGCCTTGACGGTCAGGAACACCGGATTATCCGGACGCGGGACCGGCTTTTCGGTCGAGGACGGAAGGTCCACCGGGACATTCACCGTGGTCAGCGGGGCGGTGACCATGAAGATCACCAGCAGCACCAGCATCACGTCGATGAACGGCGTGACGTTGATTTCGCTCGCCTCGTGCGGGCTTTCATCGGCATGGCGGATATGGATCATCGAGCCTCACTCCCCGGCGATGCGGGAGCCGAAATGCACGACCTGCCCGCTGGCGGTGAGCATCTGCATGCGGCCCAGGTCGCGCGAGACCAAGCGCATGACCAGCGCCGTCAGGTCGGCCACCTGCGCGCGGCAGGCGGCGGACTGGCGGGCGAGATGGTTGTAGATCACCACCGCCGGAATCGCCGCCACCAGACCCAGCGCGGTGGCCAGCAGGGCCTCGGCGATGCCGGGGGCGACGACCGCGAGGCTGGTCGCCTTGCTCGCCGCGATGCCGGTAAAGGAGGTCATGATGCCCCACACGGTGCCGAACAGGCCGATGAAGGGCGAGGTGGCGCCGATGGTGGCCAGCAGGCCGGTGCCGCGCATGAGCCTGCGCCCCTCGGCGGCTTCCAGGCGCTCCAGATGCAGGACGATCCGCTCCTTCAGGCCGTCATGGTCGTCGGGGATGTCGTGCGAGCGGGCGCGTTCTTCCTCGGCGGCTGCAACGAACATGTGCCCGACGCTGCGTGTGGCCTGGCTCCGCTCTTCCGCGATCTGGAGGGAGCCGGCTTCGGCAAGGCTTCGTTCGTCCTGATCGAGGCGCCGTTTGAGGCGGAAGAACTCGACGGATTTCGCGAGAAGGACCGTCCAACTCACCACTGATGCAAAAGCCAGCAGTGACATGACCATACGGACAACCGGGCCGGCATTGAGAAACATCTCCCAAGGAGAAAAAGACATCGCAGCGGACGGCAGTGGGGACATGGTGACGAATACCTTCGACAGGGCGGACCGGTGCGCGGTGATGGAGAACCACGCGACTCGATGAAATTTCGTCGGATATATGGCTTACATGGAGAGAATATGCAACTAAGAGTCGATTGCATAAACGCATCGGCGGAATGTCATTCCGTGTCAATTGTTACTGGAAAGATCAATGCTGTTACATATTCCCCAAGTGCTAACGCCGGATGAACTGGCGTATTGCCGTCGGGTGCTGGATTCGACCGCATGGATCGATGGCAAGGTGACAGCCGGGGACCAGTCGGCCAAGGCAAAGGTCAATCTGCAGGTCCCACAATCCTCCGACGCCAGCCGGGAGTTGGGAACGCTCGTATTGCGGGCACTGGCACGGAGCGATGCCTTTACCAGCGCGGCGCTGCCCCTGCGTGTCTTTCCGCCGCTGTTCAATCGGTACGACACGGGCATGTATTTTGACGCGCATGTCGATAATGCGATTCGTCCAGATCCTGAAACGGGCTTTCGCGTACGCACGGATGTATCGTCCACGCTCTTCCTGACCGGGCCGGAAGAATATGACGGCGGGGAACTGGTGATCCAGGACACATACGGGACCCATAGCGTCAAGCTGCCGGCGGGCGATCTGGTTCTGTATCCTTCGACAAGCCTGCATAGCGTTCGCCTCATTACGCGGGGCAGCCGGTGGGCGTCGTTCTTCTGGACGCAATCGATGGTAAAAGATGATGGATGTCGCACGATTCTCTACGAGTTCGACCGATCGATCATGGCGGCCAGGCAGTCGCTGCCGGATAGCAATCCGGCAGTTCTCGGCCTGACATCCACCTATCACAATCTGGTTCGCAGATGGTCGGAGTTGTGATGAATCTGCAACATCCACGCTGGTGAATCGCGCTGATGCGCGTTCGGATAGGCTTTCTTGTTGCGAATGTATATTATTCGCATATAAGGCGCCCTGTCATGAAAAACAGAGTCTCGTAAATGAATGCGGGTGCTTCCAGCCCGCCGAGTGAGGTGACAATGGATCGGTCTGCTCGTGCCAGTTTCCCGATGAAGCGCTTCGGGATGGCGATTATGTTGGGTGTAACAGCCGGGGTCGGGTTAAGTGAAGGAGAGGCCGATGCCCAGGAACTGAAGACTGAGCCTGAGGCGACGGATTCTGCCATCAAGCTGCCGGCTGTTCGTGTGCGTGGTGAGGACACCACGCACGATATCCCTAATACGAATGAGATGACGCTCGACATCAGTCGGATGCCGACCTCGGTGCGTGAGACGCCGCAGACCCTCAGCGTCGTGCCGCAGGAAATCATCAAGGAACAGCGTCTTTATACGTTGGACCAGGCGCTGGCGAATGTTCCGGGAATTACGCTTTCGACCGGTGAAGGGCGCGGCGGCCTGAATGGCGATCAGTTCCGTATTCGCGGCCAGCAGGCGCGTGGCGATATCTATACCGACGGTTTGAAGGATTTCGGTACATATACGCGGGATATCTTTGATATCGAGAATGTCGAGGTTATCAAGGGGCCGGCTGGTGAATATTTCGGCGCCGCCAATCTTGGCGGGTTGATCAACGAGTCTCTGAAAAAAGCCCATGCGGGCACATCGTATAATTACGATCAGGCCTTCGGGAGCGCCGACCTCTATCGTGGGCAGGCTGACGTCAACTACCAGATCAGTGATAATGTCGCCCTGCGCATCAATGGGATGTACAACCAGAGTGGTGTGCAGGATCGGGATTACGTCTTTTCCAACCGCTACGGCGCGGCGGTCGATCTCGGTGTCGGACTGCATAGCAAGACATCCTGGCACCTGAACTGGCGCTGGCTGCATACGGATAGTATTCCCGATTATGGCGTTCCGATGCTCTTGACGGCGAGCGGCGTCTATCGGCCGATTACCAGCGAGGGTCTGAACCGCGATACGACCTATGCACGTAGCGCCGACCGCGACAATTCCGACATCCACAGCATCACGTCTTCGGTGAAATCGGAAATTTCGTCGTGGTTTACATTGACGAACAATACGCGTCTGACGAAATACGAACGTAATTACGCTTCGACGACTCCGGGAGCGTGCAGCAGCGCGGACTGCGTAAGCCAGTTCCTCGCCGGCGGCAATCCGGCCCTGACCTATGGCGCGGGTGGTGGCGCGGCCTATCTGTCGAAGGGCTGGGGCGCAGAAAACGTCCTGATGGGGAATGCCCGCTTCAATACGGGGTTTGTGAAACACGATCTCAAATTTGGTGTGGACGTGAATTACCAGGACGAGAACCGCTATGTCGGGACCTGGTATGGACGCACCAACACCCAGACGATCCGCAACACATCCCATTCGTCGGGTGGCGCATATATTCGCTTCCCGAATTCCCAGATGGCGAATTCCGATGAGCGGGATGTCGGGCTGTTCCTGTCGGATCATATCCAACTGACGAAGCAACTGGCCCTGTTCGGTTCGGTGCGCTGGGATGCGTTCCAGTCCACTTTCGCCGGTTATCAGTTGTCGGCTACGCCCCTGTCACGCCAGAAGCAGGACGCCGACCGGTGGAGCCCGTCGGGAAGTATCGTTTATTCTCCACTCAAGGATTCGTCCTTCTATTTCACTTTCTCGCGCTCCTACAAGCCGATCGGGACCGACGTATCGTCTCAGGTGACCATTCTTGCCAGCGACACGCCGCAGAATGGCGCCGATTTCAAGCCACAGCGCAGCGATCTGTTCGAGTTCGGGAACAAGACCGATTTCTTCAACAAGCGCCTGGGCATGACCATCGCATTCTTCCAGATCAACCAGAACAATTCTTACTATTATGATCAGAACGGCGATGTCGTTACTGGTTTCAGTGACTCGGGGGTTGGTCTTCGGACGCGAGGCGTCGAGCTGAGCCTGACCGGAAAAATCACCAAGAACTGGGATATTTACGGTTCCTATTCCTATATGGACGGTCGGATCAATCATAGCGCAACATATGACGGGAATCAGGCTCCCGGCGTTTCACACAACAACTTCTCGCTCTGGACATCTTACGATGTTTCGGATCATCTGCTTAATTCGGGATGGGGGCGCATCAAAGTAGCCGGGGGCGCACAATATGCGTCGGGCTACTGGGCGAATGGCGACTTCGCCAATACGGCACGTATTCCCTATCAGTTCTCGCTGAATGGCATGTTGTCGTGGGAAATGAAGCACTATCGGGTTTCGTTCAACGCCAACAACATTACCGACCATCTGAATTATGCATCCTCGTTCAGCACGAGCCGTGTGGTTCCTGGGCCGGGTCGTTCCTTCATTGGAAATATTGGCCTGACCTTCTGATGACATCCGATATGTTGGGGAGGGTGGATGCCCTCTCCGGCAATCCGCCAGATATGGTGGATGTCCAGCTTCTGCTGGGGCAGATTCATCTGGACAAGGGGGACGTCTCGCGTGCGTTCGAGATGTTCGTAGCGGCTGCCCGGAGCGGGCAGCCACGCGCCCTGAACATGCTCGGCCGCGCCTATGAACGCGGTTGGGGTGTGGAGCGAAATATACCGCGTGCGCTTGAATATTTCGAAGCGGCGGCACGGGGAGGGGATGGTTGGGCGGAATTCAATCTGGGTGATTTGCATCTGGCCGGTGACGGCGTGCCGTGCGATATCGGTCGCGCTTATGAACATTACCTTCGTGCGGCCCGTCGGGGTATCGCCAAAGCCCTGAACATGCTTGGCCTGATGCATGAGGAGGGCCGCCCGCATGGACCGGACCCCGGCGGCGCACGTCTTTTCTACGAGGCGGCGGCAGAGGGGGGGGATTGCTGGGCATGCCTCAACATGGGGCGTCTCTGCCTGGATGGGAACGATCCTGATGAGGCTGTCCGGTGGTTCGAGCGTTCGTTGCCGCTTGGGTTTCCGCAATATTGGCGGGCATTGGAGACGGTTCTGGCGGGCGTGGGAGGAACGTGCTTTCAGCATATCCTCATCGACGCGCGCCAGCGCCTGAGCGCCCATATGACTACCTTCGATACATCACGTAGGCGTGAGCGAAATTGCTAACATTTTGTATCATGATTTGTATTTTTACTTCTGTTATGGAGAACAACACACGTTTTTTATGAAAGATAGTTGCTTATGTCTTCCGATTATTCTTCACCGGTATCCGGTGCCACTTCGTCTGGCCGGCCGCGGCGGCCATTCACGGTTTGCATGAACCGGTACGGAACACCACTGACCACGGGGTTCTTTCTCGTCTCCACGGTGACGGGTGTTGCCCTCTTTTTCCATTGGGGACCGGGGGCGTTTCACCCCATGCATGAATGGCTCAGCATGGTATTGCTGCTGCCTTTTGTTCTTCATCTTGTGAAGAACTGGAATTCTCTTTTGAATTACGCCCGTCGCGGGTGGCTGTATATTCCGTTTCTGATCGCACTGCTGGCGAGTGCGTATTTCTTCCTCGCGCCGTCATCGGGGAACAAGGGGGGCAACAGACAGGTTGCCTTCCGTGTGGTGAATCTGGTGACCAGGGCGCCGATCGGCCAAGTGGCACCTCTGTTCGGTGCGGATGCGCCGGAAGCGCTGCGTCGCCTGCATGCGCAGAATTTTATGGTGGATTCAGAGACGCTACCGATTGACGATATTGCCAGGGCGAATAACCGGACGACCAATGAGGTGCTCGCGGCCCTGATGCGGGAGCCGGGAGGAGAGCATGCGCGTGGTCATCGGGGCGGCGAGGCCGGTTCGGGGAATTAACGCTGGGGATACTGGAAAGGCGCCCTCGTGGCGTTCTCCTGCCGTCAGTCGTTGGACTGTCGGGCCGTCTTGACCTGATCCGTCGTCACGGTTTCCGGATAGTGATTGCCGAAATGCGTGCGAATATAAGAGGTGACCAGCACCATCTGCTGGTCACTCAGAATGGTGCGGAAAGGGGGCATGGCGCCTCGGCCATTGATGACCATCGTCAGGATATAGTCGGTGCTGCCGATTGCGGGATTGCCGGCCAAAGCCGGGATACGGCCGGCGCCGACCGCCCCTTTTGCATCGGCCATGTGGCATCCCTGGCATACGGTTGCATAGACCTGGGCGCCGGTTTTCGCCCCGGCGACGACATTGATGCCGCCGCCGCCCGGACCGGGCGCGTCGGCCCGGCATTGCGTCGCCAGCGCCATGCCGGACAGCATGGCCAGGGCGGAAGCGACGATCTGTTTTCTCATGTCTCAGGCCTCCTGTGCGCGTTTGTGCAGCCGGGTGATCGCGTCGATCGAGGACAGAAGGGCTCCCTCCATCCAGCAGCCGACATAGGATGCATGCTCGCCTGCCAGCACCACACGATCATCGACCGCGACGAGTGTCTGGTAATGTTTCTTCCGGGTTTCGTCCGTCCATTTGGCGCAGCAGCCCAGGGTCCATGGCACGCGGCTCCATGCGACGGAGGCGCCGTTCATGAAGTTCTTGCGATAGGCTTCGGGGTGGAAGATGCTCCCCTGCTTCATCGCGACCTCCACACGTTCGGTGGGGGACAGACCGGTCAGGCGGAGCGCGCTGTTGGCGTAGGCGAATGCGCCGAGCAAAACGCCGGGGCGGTTGCTGAAATAATCGTAGTTGGGATAGGAAATCAGCGAAATCTCCTGGTTGGTGAAGCTGTGCCCGCCATAGATATAGTCATCTTCCTCCCAGAAGCGGCGTCGCATTTCCAGGCCGACCTTGACCGCGCTGGTATAGGGCACGGCACTGATCGCTTCGCGTAACGGCGGGCTGAGATTGTTGCTGACCTGATTCAGGATGCCGAGCGGGATTGTGCAGACGCAATAATCCGCCTTCACCTCCTGCGTGGTTCCTGTTCCGGTGTCGGTATAGGTGACGGTTACACCGGTTCTGTCCTGCATCAGCCGGGTGACCTTGGCGCCGTAGGTCAGCATCGGGGCGACCTGTCGGGCAAAGGCCTTGCCGATCATGCCCATGCCGCCGACGGGCTGAAACATCGTTGTCTGGAATTCCTGGTTCATGAAGAACGCCATCTGTTTCCAGACCTGGCTGTCCAGGATGTCGTCGAGTGCGAACGGGTCTGATGCTTCGGGCGCGCCGTTCACGCCGCCGCCCGGCGGGCGGACGAAACCGCGATGTTCGGAGGAGGAGAGGCCCTTGGCATAGCGCATGCTCCGGTCCAGCGTCCCCCATTCGCGGAGGGCTTCCTTCAACCGGTCCAGATCCTCGGCCTTGATCTCGTCATCCAGCGCCTTCTTGTCGATTGCCTTGCCGAGCAGTTCGGCGACATGGCCTTCATAATCGGCGGCCAGGGCGTTGAAGCGCTGCGGCTTGCCGCCGAAGGCGTTCGTATTGTGGATGAACGTGTTGTGATTGTACTGGATGAACGGCTCCAGCGCGACCCCGAAGGCCCGGCAGTAATGCAGCAATGTCCTGTGATGGAAGGGAATGCGCCACGGCCCGGGATTGAGGTAGTTGCCAGGCTGGAAAGCGACATGCTGGGTGGCGCCGCCCAGTTCGGTATAGGTGTCGCCTCCATAGAGGGACCAGTTCCGCCCGCCGGCACGGTTCTGATATTCCAGGATCCGGACCTTGTAGCCGGCCTTGTCGAGTTCATGGGCCGCCAGCATGCCGGCCAGACCGCCGCCCAGAACGACGACCGAGGTTCCCGGCCGGGCGCCGGAAAGTTTGGGGGGGCCGGTAAACTGGGTTTCCGCGGCATGGCCCAGGGATGTCATGGCCTGATAGAGAATGCTGCTGCCGCCCATCACGCCGATGGCGGTCAGTAATTGCCGGCGTGTCGGTTTCGACGAAGGGTCGTGCATGGCGTCCAATGTCCTGTCGGATTCACAGAGTGGAGAAAACGGACGAACGGATTGGTGCCTATCATTCCTGAATTGAAATATTTTACAATATGGGACCCGGCGCCAAACAGGCTTTCAGAGCGGCATGGCAGGCCTTGCGTCGGATTGTCGACAGCACCTTATCTACAGGTGCTGGACCACCTGGTGCCGTTGGTTCAGTGCGCTCGTCTGAGGAACAGCAGCATGTTGCGCAGATGGTCGCCGGTGGAGGAGGGGGCGGACAACTGGTCCGAGAACTGCTGCAGGGCCGTCTGATAGGTTTGTGCCGTTGGGGCCGATGCGTGGTCCGTGTTGCGTTCGAGCCAGCTTGTGCTGGCGACGCCGGCCTGCTGGCGCAGATGAAAGAGAATTTCCGTGCAGATCTTCAGGTCTTCCGACCGGCGGAGCCCTTCGAGGCTGGTCTGCTGGCAGAGGATCTCGGCCTTGTTCGATGTGGTACCGGCCTCGCGGCGTGCCCGTTCGGTTTCCTCGCGGTTGCCGGCGCCGCTCGTAACGAGCGCGGCATAGCGCAGATTGGCCAGGAAAGCGCGGCTGACCAGGTTGGGAAGCGAGGCGGTGGATTTTTCCGGCCAGAGCAGGAGGCAGGCGGCCATGCCGACAAGGCTGCCGATGATGTTGTTTTCGGCGCGGGCAAAGCCAAGCAGCCAGCCGGTGTCGGACCCAAGGAGGTCGGTGACCAGCACGAAAAGCTGCGTCATGAAGGTGACGCACAACGTGTAGTTGACGCTGCGTAGCGCGATGGTGGTGGCCGACAGCGGGAAGATCAGGAGCAGGACCATCCATTTCGGGCACAGCGTGCCCGCGATGGCGGCGAGGATGCCGCCTGCGACGCTGCCAGCCACGCGCTCGATGGTGCGGGAAAGGGTGGTACTTCTGCCCGGTTGGGTGACGACGACGACGGCCATCATTGCCCAGTAGGCATAGGGCAGGTGAAAGGCGAGCGTAATGCCGAAGGCGGCCAGCACCGCGACGGACAGGCGGGCGGCATGGCGCACGAAGATCGGGCTGAGAGGCTGCGATGGCGTCGCCGGGGCGGATGGCGTGGTGCCGCGCCGGGGCTGGTCTTTGGCCAGCCACGCCGTTTGTAGATCGGTCAGGGCGGCGGCGTTCCAGGCGGCGGCACGGGCCGACAAGGCATTGGGGTGAGTCCCGAGGCGCGTGCAGGCGCGGATATAGAGGCTGAGACTGTCCGGAACAGGGCTGCCTTGCGGGATGTCTCGTGCGATGCGGCGAAGGGCGGCGGCGGTGACGCGGATGACGCGGGCGGTCTCGGGTGGCAATGGGGCGGAGAACGCGGCGTGTTCGAACGCGATCAGGGTGACGAAGATGCGGTCGGCGGCCTCGACAGCGGGAAGAAGGGTGGCGCGGGTCGGGCTGATCTGCGCGTCACCGGAGAGTTTTTCGACGGAGGAGCGGACCTGTTCTATCCGCCGCCGGATATCGCGGCGCCAGGTGCTGAGTTCCTTCTGCTGGGTGGGGAGGCTGGCCGTTTGAAGATGCGGCAGGCTGAGCAGGCGGAAGGCCATGCTGGCCTGTTCGCGAAACAGGGCGGCGCAGGCCTGCTTCTGCGGGGTGCTGGGATCGACGGGCCAGGCCAGCAGGCAGATCAGCATGGCCCACACCACGCCCAGGGAAAACAGGCCGGCGAGGGTAAGGGCGCCAATCGGAGTCTGGGGATAACAGACGGCGACGACGGCGACGATGGCGGCAAGCACGCTGACCTGGGTTGCCGCAGCCCCCCAGGCCCGGGCGAGCCCGCATAGCAACGCGCAGAGGCCGAGTCCGACGCAGGCAGCGGCGGTGTTGTATCCCGCCAGGGCGGAGATGATGCCGGTGATGACGGCGCCCGCCAGGCCGAAGGATGTCAGGGCTTTGATTCTGGGGCGGAGAAGGCCTCCAGGGTCTGCTAGGCTGGTCCAGAAAGCGGCGAAGGCGGACCATGCCATGAGGGGCATGTTGATATGCCACGCGACGAGCATGACGGTGCTTACCGCGACGCCCGCCCGCAATCCCTCGCGGATGGCGATCTGTTCCGGCGCGATGGCGATGGCACGCGCGCCCAGCCAGTGCGTGATGAGCGAGGGCATCACGCTGTGGGCCAGCGCCTTCAGAAAGCGTGGCTTGCGGGGTAGCGGGGGGAAGAGGCTGTTTTTCATCGGGCCGGCGCAGGGAGTAGACCACGGATGATATAACAAGAATTCAGGAAAAGAGGAGGGCTCGTTTCGAGCCCTTCCATGCCGAAAGATAGGGCCTCGTCAGGCTAGAGCATTTCCACCGAACACAGGTTCGGTAGAAAATCTCTAGTTTATTGTTTTTACGAGCATCTTCACCTGTTCGAACGCACACGTTCAAACAGGATCTGCTCTAGCGGACGTAATCCGGCTGTTCCCGATCCAGCTTGCGGCGCAGGGCGCGCCAGACCAGTTGACCCTGATCCGGGTCGCTCTCGAATTGTGCGCGGGTGCGCAGCAATTTATCTTCGGAGGGCAGGTGCAGCGGCGCACCGGTTGATTGCGCGGAGATCTGGATGCGGCACGCCTGTTCCAGATAATAGGTGCGATAGAACGCCTGGGCGACCGAGACACCGACTGTCAGCAGGCCGTGATTCTGGAGGATCAGGCCGATATTGTCGCCGAGGTCGCGGACCAGACGCTCGCGTTCGCTCAGATTGTCGTCCGCCGCGATGCCCTCGTAGGGATGGAAGCCGACGCGGCCGTGGAATTCGACATTGATCTGGTTGAACGGCAGGATTCCATGCTGCTGCGCGGCCACGGTCATGCCGGCCAGCGTGTGGGTGTGCATGACGCAGGCGGCGTCGGGGCGGCTGCGATGGACAGCGGAATGGATGACGAAGCCGGCGGGGTTCACCGGCCAGCTCGTCGGCTGTTTCGGCAGACCCTCGGCATCGACCACGACCAGAGAACTGGCCGTGATCTCCTCGAACAGCAGGCCGTACGGATTGACCAGGAATGTATGGCCAGGCCCGGGCAGGCGCACCGAGAGGTGGGTGTAGACAAGGTCCGTCATATCGAACAGCGCCAGTAGCCGGTAGGCGGCTGCCAGATCCTCGCGCAGGGACTGTTCGTCCTGTTCAGCCTGCTGGGGGGTGAATATCTGTGTGGTCATGCGTGCTAGTCTTCCGTTTGAAAGGCCCGAAGGTGGCGGTGCCGCGCGCGCCGGCCGGTAGTGCCAGTTCACCCCGTTCCACCTTGCGGACCAGATACTGATAGGTCTGCATGGCTTGAGACCACACGTGATCGCCGATCCTGATGGCTTCATATGCCTCGCCGCCCTTGTCGAACGCCGGCAGGGGGCGGATCTGGGTATGGTAGTCGCAGGCATAGAACAATGGAAAGGAATAGCGTTCGTCCTTCACGCTGCGTACGCGGTGCGCGGTGGCGACGAATATGCCGGCCGTCATGACTTCCAGCATGTCGCCGATATTGACCACGAACGCGCCGGGGATGGGGGGTGCGTCGATCCACTCCCCGTTGCCGTTCATGACTTCCAGTCCGGGTTGGTCGGCCAGCAGGATGGTAAAACATTCATAGTCGGTATGGGCGCCGATACCTGGCGCGTCATGCGCCGCGCCGTCATGGGGGTAATGAATCATCCGCAGTTTGGAGGGTGGGAATCGCGCCATGTCGTCGAATGCACTCTCCGGCAGGCCCAGCGCGAGCGCGAAACCCTGGAACAGCAGGCGCCCGAGGGCGAACACCGCGCGGTAATAGCCCTCGGCCCGTTCGCGAAACAATGGCAGGGTCGGCCAGTTGTTGGGGCCCAGCAGCGGCGTGCCGGACAACACCAGCGGGTTGTCGGCCGGAACCTCGTACCCGATATCGAAGGCTTCCTTATGGTCCGGGCGATCCTTGTTGTAGACTTCCTCGCCTTCCGGCACGAAACCCTTATGGGTCGCGGACGTGCCGATATAATACGTCATCTTGCGGTCCAGCGGCAGGGCGAAGAAATCTTTCGCGGCCGCGCGTACGCCGTCGATCAGGTCCTGTGGCACACGATGGCCGGAGATGTAGAGGAAACCCACGTTGCGGGCGGCATTGCCCAGCCTGTCCGCCACGCTCTGCCTGTCGGCCGGATCGGCGGAATACAGGCCGGCAATATCGATGACCGGAATGGTGGTGAAGGTTTCTCGCCGGGTGGTTGTGTCCGTCGTCATCTCAGATACCTCCTGGGGCCGGGTTGTTCTGCTGGAATGCGTCGAAATGCCGGCGTTCGGTCTCCGCGATCCATCGGTTCAGGTCCCACAGATCGGCCACCGGGGCGTTGGTGAAAGGCAGGGTATGCAGGTAGCCGTCCGGGCCACATTCCGGCGTCAGCGTCGTGACAGCGTAGCCGCGCCGGGCTTGTGCGGCCCACACCTGCGCCCAGACATGTTGGTGGAAAGCGAGGGCTGCCGCATATTCCGGCGCGCCGGGATGAGGCACCTGCGGGCCCTGATCGTAGCCGATCCGGGCCTGGACATGATGGACGCGAGCGATGAAGGCGCTGAAATCATCCAGCGGATCGTCCAGCAGCCGTTCGCATGTGACGACCCAGTGGCTGATATCCAGCGTGAACTGCGCATCCGGACACTGTTTCAACACCTCCAGTGCGATCCACGGTGAGGAGAGAATGCGCGAGCGGTGCGTTTCGAACACGCAGCACAATCCGGCCCGGTGCCCGATCTCGTGTGCCTGATTGATGAAATCGGCCTGCTGGGCCGGGTTCCAGCGGTCGTTGCCGCCCAGCACGTTGACGAAGCGGGGCTCCATGACGGACGCACGCTCCAGTGCGTGGCGGAGGTCGGCCAGATGGTCGGTCATGCTGGCGCTCTGGCGGGGAATGACGCTGCCGCCGGTCAGGGCTATGGCGATATAGGGCACGCCGTCCTGCCGCAGCTGGCGGCCCTTTTCGGCCGCATCCTGCGCGCTGTCAGGGATGCGTGCCTCGATTCCGTCGAAGGCTGCGGCGCGCATTTCCGCGATGACCTGCGGCCAGGGGCGGGCGTCGCCCCAGAGGGTCTTGAACACTGCGAGGTGCATCGCGGCCGCTTTTACCCCTGAGCCGGGTCACGGCCGACCCGGCGTGGCGTCTGGAAAGACGGTGCCTTGTTGTCGTCGCTGCCGGCGAATGAGCGGATGTTGCCGTGCGGGCATGGCATGGTGTTGCCCCCGATGGATCTGGCTTGCTGGGCCTCGCGCAGATGTCGGGTTCTCTGTGCGATCGTGGTGAGGCACAGGGAACCGGGTTGTGCGGTCATGAGGGCTTTCCCGTCGGGGAGGATCTTGTTCCCATTCAAGAACGAAAAGCAGACGGGGGTCGTTGAGGAGGTTTCAAAGTTTACTTTGCAGTCTTTCCTGTCTTGCCATTCGGGAGGCGGCCTGGTCTGCTTCGCGGTGCGGGCAGGTCAGTGGCGGATCATCTGTGCGAGGAAAGTTTGCGCCCTTTCGGTGCGCGGCGCGGCGAAGAATTCTTCGGGGGGCGCGATTTCCAGCACCGCGCCCCGGTCCATGAAAACGATGCGGTCGGCGATATGGCGGGCGAAGCCCATTTCATGGGTTACGCAGACTGTGGTGATTCCCTGCTCGGCCAGATCGCGCATGATGCCGACGATTCCGGAAATGGATTCCGGGTCGAGGGCGGCGGTGGGTTCGTCGAACAGGATGATCTCGGGGTTCATGCACAGGGCGCGGGCGATCGCGACACGCTGCTGTTGGCCACCCGAAAGCTGGATCGGGAATTTTTCCGCTTGCTCGGCGATATTGACCTGCGAGAGATAGCGGCGGGCCGTGGCCTCGGCATCGGATTTCGTGATACCCCGCACCAGGCGAGGCGCCAGCGTGCAATTGTCGAGGACGCTGAGATGGGGAAACAGATTATAGTTCTGGAACACCATGCCGACCGAGCCACGCAGCGCCGTGAGGTTCGTGCGGTCGTCAATGATGCGGCCATCGATCATCAGGATGCCGCTGTCATGCGGTTCGATACGGTTGAGGCAGCGGATGAAGGTGGATTTGCCCGATCCTGACGGGCCGAGCACGACGATCTTCTCGCCCTTGCGGACATCAAGATCGACCCGGTCGAGGGCGAGGTAATCCTTGTAGAACTTGCTCAATCCACGGATCGAGATCCGCGCGGTCGGGTCGGGGGAGGTGCTAAGCTGCATCGGCGGATGCCTTGTTGCGGTCGGCCCAGACGAAACGGCGTTCGATCCGCTTCTGCAGGAACAGGAAGAAGAAGACCATCGCCAGGTAATAGACCAGGGCGGCGGCATAATATTCGGTGAACTGGAACGTGCGGGCTACCTGGATCTGGGTTACGGCCAGTAGTTCCTGCAGCGAGATGACCGAGGCGAGTGAGGTCGTCTTCAGCAGGCTGATGAATTCGTTGATGGTGGGCGGCAGGGCGATGCGTAGCGCCTGCGGAAAGATGACGTGGCGGTATGTCTGCGCCGTCGTCATCCCCAGCGCGTCGGCGGCCAGGACCTGGCCCGGATCGACGGCGCGCAGCGCGGCACGGTTGATTTCCACCTGGTAGGCGGATTCATTGATTGACAGGGAGAGCCACGTTGCCAGGAACGGGGTGAACCAGTGTTCGCGGAAGATGGGGAAAAATTGCGGCAGGGCGTTCCAGATGAACAGCAGTTGCAGAAGCGTCGGAGCCCCGCGGAATACGGCGACATAGAGACCGAGCAGCCTCCTGATGATCGAATCCCGGCCGTTCAGCTTCATGGCCATGGGAATCGAGATGATGATGGCCGTCAGATGCGACAGAATAGCAATCAGCAGCGTCAGTGCGGCACCCTTGAGGAATGCGGTCGAGAACAGGGCGCTGAAGAAGGTGGCGAAATCGAAGCGCGATGGCGCTTTCTGGTTGATGAAGATGCTCTGATGGTCGCCCGAGACTCCCCATTTCTTTGCCATGGCGGTGATTTCGCCCTGTTGGGTCAGGTCGTCGATCGCTTTCTGCAAAAGTTCGGTGTCGTGCGCATTCTTGCGGATATAGACGGCGAACTGGTGAAAATCCGGATAGTCCGGCGTCAGGATGATCGTGACCTTTCCGCCCAGTTGCTTCTGCCGGTAGTAGAGTTCGACATCCTGACTGATGAAGGCATGGACACGCCCGATCAGGACCTGCTGCACCACCTGATCTTCCGTCGGGTATTGTTGCACGATGATCGGCGGCCGTCCGGCGGCGCGCAGGCGATCATTCTCCCGTTCGATCTGGGCGGCGTAACTGGTGCCGGACTGCACGGCGACGGTCTGGCCGGACAGATCGGCCATGTCGCGGATTTTCGGGGTGCCGACGCGGGCGACAGCTACCACGCTGGAATCCAGATAGGCCACCGCGTCATAATTCCGCAGCCGGCCCGCCTGTCGCAGGACGCCGCTGATGACCATGCCGCAGCGCTGGGCGGAGAGGCTGGGGAACAGCCCTTCGAAATCCATCGTCTGGGGAACGAGCGTGACATGCCAGTAGGCCGCGAGGCGTCTGGCGAGGTCGATATCCATCCCGGCCAGGGCATTGGTGTCGGACCCGTTGACGAACGTCATCGGTGGCAGGGTGGGGTTGGTGCAGAGCGTCAGTTGCCCGTTATGCACAAAGCCGGGGAGATCGTCGGCCTGCGCCCGCGCGGCCGCCAGCATGAAGGTCAGGGCGAACAGGGCCGCCGGGAGTATGCGGTGCCATGAAGCGGCGCGCCGTATGGGGCGGTCGGGAACCGGTGCACACCGGGATCCGGATAGAGCGAGGGCAGACAGGCAGGTGCTCGGCAAGCGGGTCCATCCTTCGTATGGTGGCATGAGGCGGAACGGCCACCGGAATCATAGGCGGAATGTTTCGGCTGGCGCCAGCCGGATCGGGACCTCCTATACACCATTTCGGTTGGTTTTTGATTTGCCAAAACCAAAAGAGAACTCCACGAGATTTAAATCGAGCATCTTGTATGCGCGGCTTAGAGAGGATGGAGAATAGGATTGGCCTCGCCTTACACTCGAGCGGAAGGAGTATGGGACATGACGTCGAATCGGTGGTTTATCGACAGCGAAACCGGCGAACTGTCGGATGTGCTCTTGTGCCCACCCGACAATTACATCTGGATACCGAGCAACGATATTGCGATCCAGACCATGGCGAAGGGTGTGCAGATCGATCGGGCCGCCTTGGCTGCGCAGTTCGGTGAACTGGTCTCGGCGCTCGAAGGGGCGGGGGCGGCCTGCCATTTCCTGAAGCCGCGCGCGGGCATGCCCTATCAGGTCTATACGCGCGACAGTTCGCAGACTACGCCCTGGGGCACGGTCGTCACCCGCATGATGCGCCCGGAGCGCAAGGCGGAAGAGGGGGAGATCCGTACGTTCTATCAGCCGGACGATATCTGGAAGAGTGCGACCCAGGGGCATATCGAGGGGGGGGATATCCATATCATCCGTCCGGGTCTGGTAGTCGTGGGCGTGACGGGTGGCCGCACGGACGAGGCTGGAGCGCGTGAGTTCCTGGGATGGTTCGAGGACGCCGGCTGGACGACGCGGATGATCCGCTTTCCGGAACATTTCCTGCACCTGGACGTCATTTTCACAATGGTGACGGAAAATCTGGCCATCGCGGCGACTGACGTGCTGGATGACGAGGATCTTGACTGGTTCCGCGCGCAGGGCATCCGGCTGCTGTCGGTCAGCTACAAAGAAGCGATGCGGGACATGGGCTGCAACGTGCTGGCACTCGGTCGCGAGCGGGTGGTGAGCCCGCGCCACTCGACGCGGATCAACGAGATGCTGCGGGCCGAGGGGTTGACCGTGATCGACCCCGAGTTGAACCAGTTCTCGCAGGGCGGCGGCAGCATCCATTGCATGACAATGCCGCTGCGGCGCGCTTCGCTGGCCACCGGCTGAGAATCGGGCCGGCAGCCCATGTGCCGCCGGAATGTGTGAAACAGCATCTTATAATGCAGACAGGCCCGCCCCCATGTGGGGGCGGGCCTGTGCTGTTTGTGTAGCGGCTTACCCGTCTATTATGCGCAGTCATCCATGGTGCAAATCATCAGGGCCCCGGCGTCCGATTTGGACGCGGGGCCCTGGTTGCGGTGGCGACTTAGCGGCGCCACCAGCCGGTTCGGCGTGCCGGGGCGGGGGTGGCATCGTCGATGACGATTGGCTGCACCACCGGTCCGTCAGCCGTGGCGGCGGGAGTGCTGTCCGCCGTCTCGGCCTTGGGGGCCGCTTCGGCATCGGCAGCGGCCGTTTTCGTGGCCTTTGTCCGTGCCGGGGCCTTGCGAGCGCGCTTGGGTTTGGCGGAAGCCGGCGTGTCGCCCGTGTCGGCTGCTTCCACGGGGGCCGCTTCGACCGCCTCGACCTTGGCGGTCTTCGTGGTCTTGCGGGCCTTGGTCGCTGTCGTCGCGCGCGTTGCCGGCTTGCGGCCGGGCTTCTTCTTTTCAGGCGCTTCCTTCACGACTTCGGCAACCGCTTCCGGTGTCTCGGCCGGGGCCTCTTCGGCCACCTCCGCTACCGGCGCCGCGGCCTTGACCGTGCGTCGACGGCGGGTCCGGGTCGGCGTGGCGGCTGCCTCCGCCGCAGGCTCGGCGTTTTCGGCCGGTTCCTCATGGATTGCGACCGGAACAGGCTCTGCCGTCGCCTCGACCGTAGCGGGTTCAGTTGCCGACGGTTCGGCGTCTACGCTCTTGCGGGTGCGTGGGCTCCGACGGCGGCGCGCCTTGGGGGCTTCCTCGGCAGGTTCGGTTGCAGGCACGTTCTCGGGCGCTGCTTCCACCTCTGTTTCCACCACCACGGCCACCGGCACGGCTTCGGGCTCCGATACCGCCAGTGTCTCGGCGATATCGACAATCTCCGCCGGTTCGGGTTCGGGGGTCGGGCGCCGGGCAGGGAACACCGCTGGCATGCCGGCTTCGGTCGACTGTTCGATCACGTCGAAGATGTCGATGATGCCGTTGCCGAACGGGTTGGCCGGTGTCGGGCCGCGATACGGCGCCTCTGCTGCCTTGGGTTCGCGCCGGTCACGTCGACGGCGCGGGCGGTCACGGCCCTCCTCCTCGCGCTCCCGGGGGGGAGATGCTTCGGCAGCGGGTTCGATCGCCGTGACGACGGGCTCGGCCGTGTCTTCTTCCGACTCATCATCCTCGCCGCCGGCTTCGAGAAGAGCCGACTGCGGCGCGCCATCGGTGGCTCGCTCGCCGTTCCGGCGCCGCCGACGACGCCGGCGGCGCCGGCGATGGTCGGTACCGTCCTCGGCGCCTTCGGCAGCACGGGGGGCTTCCTCGACGGGTGCCGGGGCTTCGGCCTGGATCAGGATCTCGCGCACCACGGGGGCGGGCGCTTCGGTCTCGAGTTCGGCTTCGGCCTCGATCGGTTCGGGAAGAGCGGCCTGCGCTACCGGCTCGAACCGTTCGGTCTGCGGCCGCACGCGCTCGATGCGCAACTGAGGCGGCAGCAGAGAGGCATCGGGCGAGAACACCACGTGCATCTTGTGCCGCTTCTCGATCTCGTCGAGCCAGGCGCGTTTGTTGTTGAGGATATACAGCGCGATCTCGGCGGCCACATGGACCGTGATCTCGGCCGCGCGGCGGCGGGCGCCTTCTTCCTCGATCGCGCGCAGCACGTGCAAGGCCGCGCTTTCGGTGCCGCGGATAATGCCCGTGCCCTGGCAGTGCGGGCAGGGGGTGAAGCTCGATTCCGCGATCGACGGCCGCAGACGCTGCCGTGACATCTCCAGCAGCCCGAAATGCGAAATCGAGCCGACCTGGATTCGCGCGCGATCGGTCCGTAGCGCGTCCTTCAGCCGCCGCTCGACCATCGCATTGTGCTTGCGGCTTTCCATGTCGATGAAATCGATGACAATCAGGCCGGCGAGATCGCGCAGGCGCAACTGGCGGGCCACTTCCTCGGCGGCTTCCAGATTGGTGCGCAGCGCGGTTTCCTCGATATTGCGCTCGCGCGTCGACCGGCCCGAATTGACGTCGATCGCCACCAGGGCCTCGGCCTGGTTGATGACCAGATAGCCGCCCGAGCGCAACTGCACCGTCGGCGACAGCATCGAATCCAGCAGGCCCTCGACATTGAAATGGGAGAACAGCGGCTGGGCGCCGTCGCGCCAGCATTTCACCTTCGGTGCGCTCTGCGGCATCAGCATGCGCATGAAGTCGCGTGCCGATTTCCAGCCGGGCTCGCCATCCACCAGGATCTCGGTCACGTCGCGGGTATAGATGTCGCGGATCGCGCGCTTGATCAGGCTGGCTTCCTCATAGATCAGCGCGGGAGCCACCGAATTCATCGTCAGGTCGCGGATGTCGTCCCACAGCCGCAGCAGATATTCGCAGTCGCGCATGATCTCGGGCCGGGGACGCTGGGCGCCCGCCGTGCGCACGATCATGGCCATGCCGCGCGGGATCTGCAGTTCCGCGATCACGTCCTTCAGGCGCCGCCGGTCGGCGACCGAAGTGATCTTGCGCGAGACGCCGCCGCCACGCAGCGAATTGGGCATCAGCACGCAGTAGCGGCCGGCCAGCGAAATGTAGGTCGTGAGTGCCGCACCCTTGTTGCCGCGTTCCTCCTTGACGACCTGGACCAGCAGGACCTGACGGCGCCGGATCACTTCCTGGATCTTGTAGTTGCGCAGGAAACGGGCGATGCGGCGCTGCACCATGCTCTCGTCGCCGGTATCGGTCTCGCCGCCGACGGTTTCGGGCAGGGGTTCCGCCTCGCCTTCAGGGGCGTCCTCGGCCGGAGCGTCCGCCCTGGTCGGCGTGGCATCGGTGTCATCTTCAGCCTGCGTTTCTTCAGCGCGGGCTTCCTCTTCCTGAAGAGCCAGCAGCTTCTCACGATCCGCGACCGGAATCTGATAATAGTCGGGATGGATCTCGCTGAAGGCCAGGAAGCCGTGGCGGTTGCCGCCATATTCGACGAAGGCGGCCTGCAGGCTGGGTTCTACCCGGATCACCTTGGCCAGATAGATATTGCCTTTGAGCTGCTTCTTGGCCGAAGCCTCGACGTCGTAATCCTCGAGCCTGTTACCATCCATCACGACCACGCGGGTTTCTTCCGCGTGTGTCGTGTCGATCAGCATGCGCTTGGTCATTAAAAACGGAACTCCGGTATGCCCGCTCCTGCCGTCTGTCCGGCGTCCTCATGGGGGACGCGCCATTGCGACGGGGGGGAGGGGCAAAGATAGAAATTGGAGACAATTCGACGGATCCGGAAGCCGTTGCGGCGAAATCCGCGCAGATCATGCCCGCGCGCGTCCCATGTGACGTGCGCTGTACCGGGCTGTCTGCGAACGCGGATCGCGTGGCGTTCATCCATCCTCATCAGGCGGTGACGCGCACCTGCGCATGCGCGGTGCGGCGTCGGAATAAAGGGCATCGTCATCCTGCGCCGGCCTTGCGGTCGGGGCGGAGCGGCATCCGTGGTCCGTGGGTCACGGTGCGGCCTGCCGGATGGGCCCGATCCTGCCGGCCTGGCCGTTTCCCCGGCGCCAACCAGCGCGGACCCATCACGGTGCAAGCATGACCTAACTGAGGCCGCGCTGCAAGCACTGTCACAATCCGCTATATCAGCCTGACGATCAGCGTCAAAGATTCCTCGCAAGCCGTTGAAATGCAGACAAAGGGAGGAGAGGCTGCTATGGTCACGCGCAGGAATGGCCATAAGGGGCGGTTTCATGGATGCTGATCATTCCGAAGGGACGGTGGCCCGGCAGGTTCGGCGCGCGATCCTGTTGGCCACACTGGGTGCGGGACTGGTTGCGCGGGCAGGCGGTGCGGGGGCCGTGGCGCATCGGACGGCTGCGCGTGGAACGTCCGCCCGAAAGCACCCCCTGCATGCTCCGGCGATCGTGGGGCGGGCGGCGGCGCCCCTGCCGTTGATCATGCTCGATCCCGGCCATGGCGGGAAGGATCCTGGCGCGATCGGGGTGTCCGGCACCTACGAAAAGCATATCGCCGAGGCCGCCGCCGCCGAACTGCAACGGCAGTTGCTGGCCAGTGGCGCCTATCGCGTCGCGATGACCAGGGCTGACGACCGCTTCATCCCGCTGGAAGGGCGGGTGGAGATCGCGCATGCGCATAGTGCGTCACTGTTCATTTCGATGCATGCCGATGCGCTGACCGATCGTTCGGTACGTGGGGCCAGCGTGTATACGCTGTCGGGGCAGGCCTCCGACGCCCAGAGCGCGGCCCTGGCACGGACCGAGAACAGTGCCGATCGGTTCGGCGGCCCGCTTGTGCATGCCAATTCGCCTGAGGTTGCGGCGATCCTGGCCAGTCTGGTGACAGAGGAGACGCGGCGTGGGGCTGCCCATATGGCCAGCAGCGTGGTGGAGTCCTTCAGGCCCCGGATCGGCCTGCTGACCCATCCGGCACGTCACGCGGCATTCGTCGTGCTGAAATCAGCCGATATCCCGTCGGTGCTGGTCGAGATGGGATTCATGTCCAACCGGATGGACGAGGCAGCGCTCCGTCAGGCGGGGCATCGGATGATGGTCGCGGGCGCGATGAAGCAGGCGGTCGATCGCTATTTTGCCTCGGCCGGTGGAGTGACCCGTCTGACCGGGTGATGTTCGGCGTCGCAGGTCTTCCAGGATGCGGCCGATATGACGCCGGAACTGGCCGCGCGAAATATTCATGATGTGGTGGCATTGTGACCCGGCTGAGACGTCAGGCGGGTCGCAAGCCTTTTGGGTTGCAATCGATGGCTCAGTCTGTATGGTGCCGCTCATGAAAACGGCGATCACCATGACGGCACGGCTGTCCGGCGCAAATGCGCCGTTGGTATCGCACGCCCATGCCCGGGCTGGCCTTCTCCTTACCCTTCGACTTATCTGCCCCTGAGCGTTCAGGGTCGGCATGATGCCGGCGCGCCCAGGGGGAGACGGCGGGAGCAATCCCGCATGCGAGGAGGCAACGCCCAGAGGGCGTTTGCAGGCGAACATTCCGGACCTGTCCGAGGTATTTCATGACAATCCACCATCCGTCCTTCGGCCGTATTGACGACGACCGGGTCATCATCTTCGACACGACCCTGCGCGACGGCGAACAATCCCCCGGCTTCTCGATGAATCTGGCCGAAAAGCTCCGGATGGCGGAAGCCTTGGCCGAACTGGGCGTCGATGTGATCGAGGCCGGCTTTCCGGTGGCGTCGAAGGGCGATTTCGAGAGCGTGCATCAGATCGCGTCCACCATCCATGGCCCGGTGATCTGCGCCCTGGCCCGCAGCGGCGGCAAGAACGACATCGTCAGCGCGGGCGAGGCCATCCGCCCCGCTGAACGCGGCCGCATCCATAATTTCATCTCCACCTCGCCGCTGCACATGAAGTACAAGCTGCGGATGGAGCCCGAGACGGTGCTGGAACTGATTGTCGCGGGCAACAAGGCGGCGCGTCAGTTCACGGACGATGTCGAATGGTCGGCCGAGGACGGATCGCGTACCGACCCGGATTTCCTGTGTCGCTGTGTCGAGGCCGCGATCAAGGCCGGAGCGACTACGATCAACATCCCCGATACTGTGGGTTATGCAACGCCGGAAGATATGGCTCGGATCTTCGCTGACCTGAAGGCTCGCGTTCCGGGTGCGGACACGGTGATTTTCTCGGCCCATAATCATAATGATCTGGGCCTGGGCGTGGCCAACACCATCGCCGCGCTGGCGGCCGGTGCGCGGCAGATCGAATGCACGATCAACGGCATCGGCGAGCGCGCGGGCAATGCCGCGCTGGAAGAAATCGTGATGGCGCTGCGGACGCGCCAGGATGTGCTGCCCTACAAGACGGGCATCCGGACGCAGAACCTGCTGCGGACCTCGCGGATGCTGGCGACAATCACCGGGTTCGACGTGCAGCCCAACAAGGCGATCGTCGGACGCAATGCCTTCGCGCATGAAAGCGGCATCCATCAGGATGGCGTGCTGAAGAACGCCGCCACCTACGAGATCATGACCCCCGAGAGCGTGGGCTGGACCCGGTCGTCGCTGGTGCTGGGCAAGCATTCGGGCCGCGCGGCTTTCCGCGACAAGCTGAAGGCCATGGGTTATGGCGAGATGGACGAAGCGCATCTGAACGATGCCTTCGCACGCTTCAAGGATCTGGCCGACCGCAAGAAGGTCGTCTACGACGAGGATCTGGTGGCTCTGGTGGATGACGAAGCGCGCGATCATGCCCGCATTCGCTTTGTTGCGCTGGATATCGAGGCCGGATCCCGCCGTCCGGCCCGCGCGGAACTGACGCTGGAAATCGACGGCGAGACCCGCAGTGCCGAGGCGAACGGGCAGGGGCCGGTTGATGCGGCCTTCAACGCCGTGCGGGCGATCTTCCCGCACGACGCCAGCTTGCAGCTCTATTCTGTCGGGGCGGTGACCGAGGGGAGCGATGCCCAGGCGCGCACGACCGTTCGGCTGGAAGAGGGCGGCAAACTGGTTGATGGCCAGGGGGCGGACAGCGATACGCTGGTTTCGGCGGTAAGGGCCTATGTGCATGCGCTGAACAAGTTGCTGGTCAAGCGCGCCCGGACCGAGCCCGAGGCCCTGAGCGTGACCGCCTGATGGCTGGTATCGCGGATTGAGCGGACAGGCGGGCCCTCCCTCGGGAAGGCCCGTTTTTTATGCCGGTTCCCTGTCCATGCCGGGTCAGTAGTCGTAATAGCCCGCAGGTGGCGGCGGGGGCGGAGGCGGCGGATAGCCGGGCGGCGGATAGGATGGCTGCCCGTATGGTCCGTACTGTCCGTAGGCGGGGGCCGCGTATCCCTGCTGCGGATAATAATATTGTCGCGGCCGGTTCGGCGTGGTGGCGGCACCGGTTGCCGCGCCGACCGCGCCACCGGCCAGCGCACCGATCGCGGCCCCGGGCCCACCGCCAGCCAGTGCGCCGATCGCTGCGCCGCCGCCTGCGCCGATCAGGCCGCCGCCGAGCGCACGCTGGCCGGGATCATATGGATTGCTGCACGCCGCAAGCGACAGGGCCAGGACGCCCAATGTCAGGAAACCGGTCTTGCGGACGGAGGCGCGGGTTGAAGGGGCGGGAGTGCGGGAAGGGCTCATGGAATTCTCATGGTTTAAGGACCATACGGGGCCACGGGTATCACAGGGCGCGCCGGGTCGCGCGCGCTCTCTCTATCGTCGGTAGATGGAGAGAGGAAGCAGTGTCGCCAGCGGATTAGAAATCCGGCTCAATATCTACGCCGGGACGGGGGATTGGGCGTGGTGGCCGCCCCTGTGGCGGCACCGACCGCGCCGCCGCCGAGGGCGCCGATGAGGGCGCCGCTTCCACCGCCCGCAAGCCCGCCGATCGCGGCGCCGCCACCCGCGCCGATCAGTGCGCCCGTTCCGGCACGCGCACCGGGATCGTATGGATTGCCGCAACCCGCCAGCGCCAGAAGTCCTGCGCCGAGTAGGGCTGTCCTGGTAAGGAGAGAGGCTTGGGTCCGGATCGTCATGATCGTCTTCCTTGTCGAAAGGGCGCGCTATTCGCCAGCTACGGGGTATCGTCTTCCGGTGCTTTGAGTTTCCATGCAGGTCATGTGCGTGACGGGGCGTTCCGGTGGCGAAAAAAAGGCGGCCGATGCTTTTTCGCCGGCTGTTTCCCGCTGGGGGGAATGGCGGCCTGAACGGGATATGGGAACGGGCCGTCTCTTTTTCATGGCCGGGAGAGGGTGACGGACTGAAAAGCACGAATTAATGTGACTGGGCCTTGCCCGTGTTCTGTAGCCCCGGTAAGCCCTCGGCCTGATCCGATTGATTGGGGGGCGTCGCGACGGACTGCTGTTCGGCAGGTCGTGTGTCGCTCATTTCGGATCATGTGCCGCCGTGTTGTGCTTGTTTGTCGGGAGTTCTGGATGTTTGCTCGTCTGCTGGGTCTATTGTCGGCCGATATGGCCATCGACCTCGGCACGGCCAATACCCTTGTCTATGTCAAGGGACGCGGCGTTGTCCTGAACGAACCGTCGGTGGTTGCCATCGCCGATGTGCGCGGCAAAAAGCAGGTGCTGGCGGTCGGCGAGGAAGCCAAGCAAATGGTCGGGCGCACGCCGGGCAATATCACGGCGATTCGGCCCCTGCGCGACGGTGTGATTGCCGATTTCGAGGTCGCGGAGGAAATGATCAAGCATTTCATCCGCAAGGTGCATAACCGACGGATGTTCGCCAGCCCGTTGATCATCGTCTGCGTGCCGTCCGGTTCCACGGCCGTCGAGCGACGGGCGATCCAGGAAAGTGCGGAGAGCGCTGGCGCGCGCAAGGTGTTCCTGATCGAGGAACCGATGGCTGCGGCGATCGGTGCCGGCCTGCCGGTGACCGAGCCTTCGGGCAGCATGATCGTCGATATCGGTGGTGGCACCACAGAGGTTGCCGTGATCTCGCTGGGTGGAATTGTCTATGCGCGTTCCGCCCGCGTCGGCGGTGACAAGATGGACGAGGCTATTATCTCCTACATCCGGCGCAATCATAATCTGCTGATCGGCGAAAGCTCGGCCGAGCGCATCAAGATTGAGCTGGGTTCGGCCTTGCCGCCCGACGACCCAAACGATGATGGTGGCTGGCGCGAGGTCAAGGGACGCGACCTGATCAACGGTGTACCGCGCGAGGTGGTGGTGTCGCAGGCGCAGATTGCCGAAAGCCTGGCCGAGCCCGTCAGCCAGATCGTCGACGCGGTGACGACGGCGCTGGAGAACACGCCGCCTGAATTGTCGGCGGATATCGTGGACAAGGGCATCGTCCTGACCGGCGGCGGCGCGTTGCTTTATCGTCTGGACGACGTGCTGCGCCGGGCCACCGGCCTGCCGGTCACGGTCGGTGAGGATGCGCTCTCCTGCGTGGCGCTGGGGACTGGACGCGCCCTGGAAGAGATGAAACGTTTGAAGAATGTCCTGACCAGCATGTACTGACGGCGGGCGGAACGCGGGGGGCCGAGGCGATGGACGTCCGGCATAATGAGGGGTGTGACTGGCGCGGGTACGCACGAAGCCCGGCGAATCCGTCGTGATTCCGCTGTCCATCACCTTGCGTCAGGCGCTGGAGCGGCTGGTTCTTCCGATTCTGATCGTTGCGGCGCTGGGGATCATCCTGCTGGGGCAGGCGGATCGCAGCCTTACCGAACGGGTGCGGATGGGGCTGGCCGATATCCTGGCCCCCGCGTACGGGCTGGTTGTCTGGCCGCAGGAACAGGCGCGCACTCTGCTGGGTCGTATGCGCGACATGGGCCGGATCGAGGCCGAAAATCAGCGCCTGCGTGCGGAAAATGCCAATCTCCGGCATTGGTATGATGTCGCGGCCGCACTGGCGGATGAAAACGCGGCCCTGAAGGCCAACCTGCACTGGATGCCCGATCCGTCGCCCTCCTTCGTGACCGGTCGGGTCGTTCGTGATACCAGCGGCCTGTATGCGCGCAGCGTGCTGGTGGCAGCCAATGTCGATGCCGGAATCCATAAGGACGAGATCGTGCTCGATGGTTCCGGCCTGGCGGGGCGCGTGACCGAGATCGGCAGCCGGTCGGTGCGTGTCCTGCTGATCACCGATGCGTCCAGCCGCATACCGGTCAGACTGGAAGTCAGTCACGGGGCCGCTATAATGGCCGGTGATAATTCGGGTACGCCTCGCCTTATCTACTACCCCCAGGACAATCCCCCTATCGAGGGAGAGCGCGTCGTCACCAATGGCGAGATCGACACAATGCCTCCGGGTCTGCCCGTCGGGCAGATCCATTATGTTCGTCCAGGCCAGCCGGTCGTTATTCCCTTCGCGTCACTGGGGCATCTCGACATCGTCCGGGTCTTCGATTATGGGCGCTCCGCTGTCATTCCCCCCGATGCGCCGGGGCGGATTCCGGTGCGGCGCCCGGCCGACTCCCTCTCACTCCCCTTTCCCTCCCCACTCGGCCGTGGATGAGAGTGTGCATGGATGACGCCCGACCAGGCTCCAGAGTTCCAACCAGGCATCCAGCCCCGGCCCAGCCTGTGGCGGCGGCTGGACATGCTGTCACGTCGCGGCCTGCCGGCCGCGCTGACGGCGGTGGCCGTCCTGCTGCTATCCGCACCATTCGGCCTGCCCGGGCAGGCCGAACTGCTGCCGGGCATCCTGCTGTCGTCGGTTTTCTTCTGGTCGGTGTTCCGGCCGGCCTCGATGCCGTCGCCCATCGTATTCCTGCTGGGAATGTTGGTCGATCTGCTGGGGTTCGGGCCGCCGGGTGTGGTGCTTCTGGTGGTGCTGCTCGTGCATGGGGTGGCGCTGTCGGGCCGTTATGGCTTTTCGCGGGCGCATATCCTCGTGCTGTGGCTGGTGTTCGGCGGGGTATCGCTGGGGGCGACGGCTTTGCAATGGGCGTTGATCTCCGCACTGTCGCTGCATCTGGTGCCGGTGATCGCCTTTGCATTTCAGTGGGTGCTCGGGGTGGGCCTGTTTCCGCTTCTCTGCGTGATGTTCAGTACTCTGGGGCGTTCGATCGCCAACCCGGATCGGGCCTGATGGCGGTTTCCGATTTTGTCCGGGTCTGGATGGGCTGATGATCGGGCGGCGCAAAACCTTGCAGCGTCTGATGTCGCGGCCCGATGCCGATACGCCGTCGCGTGGGGTCTTTACGCGACGCGCCCTGGTCGTGCTGGGGGCCCAGATGGCGGCTTTCGGCCTGCTGGGGCAGCGCCTCTATGGGTTGCAGGTCCTGGAGGGCGATCATTTCGCCCGCATGGCCGAGAATAATCGCGTCAGCCGCCGCCTGATTGCCCCGCCGCGCGGGCGCGTGGTCGACCGGTTCGGGATTGCCGTGGCCTCGAACAAAGTCAATTGGCGCGCCCTGCTGCTACCCGAGGAAACCAGCGACATTCCGGGCACGCTGGATCGCTTTTCCGCCCTCGTGCCGATCGAGGCCAGGGACAGGGCGCGCATCGAGCGGGAGATCCGGCACAAGCGGCGTTTCATTCCTGTCATGCTGCACGATTTCCTGTCGTGGGACGACATGGCGCGGATCGAGTTGAACGCGCCCTCGCTCCCGGGCGTGCTGATCGATGTCGGGACCACCCGGAATTATCCGTTCGGGCCGCTGATGGCGCATGTGGTGGGCTATGTCGCCCCGCCGGGCGACAAGGACGTAGCGCAGGACCAGACGTTGGCGCTCCCCGGCATGCGAGTGGGGCGCTCCGGCATCGAACAGACGCAGGACGGGCTGCTGCGCGGCCAGGTCGGTGCGGTGGAAGTGGAGGTCAACGCGGTCGGGCGCCTGATGTCCGAACTGTCGCGGGATGAGGGGCAGCCGGGCGACGAAATCACCCTGACCATCGATTCGGGCTTGCAGCAGGCGGTGCTGGGGCGGATTGCCGACCAGTCGGCCAGCGCGGTGGTGATGGATTGCCGCAATGGCGAAGTGCTGGCCATGGTCAGCAACCCCTCGTTCGACCCGTCGTTGTTCGACAGCGGGGTGAGTCAGACGCAATGGCAGGAATGGGCCACCGACCCGCGCACGCCCCTGATCAACAAGGCGGTGGCCGGCGTTTATCCGCCGGGCTCGACCTTTAAGCCGGCGGTGGCGATGGCGGCGTTGAAAACCGGCACCCTGTCGCCGACCGATCGGATCTTCTGCCCCGGCTATCTCGATGTTGGCGGGACGCGGTTCCATTGCTGGTCGCGTTATGGTCACGGCTCGCTGACCCTCAAGGAAGGGCTGAAATTCTCCTGCGACGTGTTCTTCTATGAAGTGGCGCGGCGGACCGGGATGGATGCGATTGCTGCCGCGTCGCACAGTTTTGGGTTGGGCACGAACCTGGATATCGAGTTGCCGCATACCCGTCCCGGCCTGATCCCGACGCCGGAATGGCGACGGGCGCACGGCCAGCACTGGAATGGCGGCGATACGATCGTCAGCGGCATCGGTCAGGGATTCGTGCAGGTGACGCCGCTCCAGCTTGCGACCTATGTCTCGCGGATCGCCAGCGGACGGGCGGTACAGCCGCATCTGGTGCGCGCGGTCTCCGGCCGATTGAGCGACGGTGCCGATAGTGGCCATTGGCCGGCGCTGGACATGCCGGAACCTTTCCTGAACCAGCTGCGGGCCGGCATGTACGCCGTGGTCAACGAGGAGCACGGCACCGCTCCCAAGGCGCGCCTGGATATTCCTGGGGTGCAGATGGCTGGCAAGACCGGTTCGGCACAGGTGCGCCACGTCTCGCGGGCCCTGCGCGAGAGCGGGCATTTCGATTCGTCTTCGCTGCCGTGGGAATACCGGCCCCATGCGTTGTTCATCTGTTTCGCACCCTATGACGCGCCGCGCTATGCGGCAGCGGTTGTGGTGGAGCATGGCAATGCGGGCGCTGCGGTTGCTGCCCCGCTGGCGCGCGATATCATGACTGATACGCTGACCCGCGACCCGTCGAACCGTAAGGAACCGCCGGGCCAGGTGGTCGCGGAAGTCGAGGACTTCGGCTAGAGCATTTCCACCGAACACAGGTTCGGTAGAAATGCTCTAGTTTATTGTTTTTACGAGCATCTTCACCTGTTCGAACGCACACGTTCAAACAGGATCTGCTCTAGCCATATCCACGAGGCTCTGGACATGGGGGAACCGGGCGCGCATGTGTGGCCGCCGTCCGCGCGGCATCGCGGGCATGACGCGGGATCGAGAGCATGAATTTCCAGAAACGGCTTCTGCGCGCCGAACCCAATTTCCGCATTCTGGCCAAGCTGTGGCAGGTCAACTGGCTGTATGTGCTGCTGATCTGCGCATTGGCCATGGTGGGGTACTGCGCGCTTTATTCCGCTGCCGGCGGGTCGTCGCGCCCGTTCGCGGGACCGCAGACCATCCGCTTTGCCATTGGGTTGGTGATGATGGTCTGCGTGGCGCTGATGAGCCCCCGTGTGCTGACGCGGTTGGCCTGGCCGCTCTATGGTTTTTCGCTGGTGCTGCTGGTTGCTGTGCTGCGCATGGGGCATGTCGGCAAGGGGGCGGAGCGATGGCTTGTTATCGGCGGCGTGCAGCTCCAGCCGTCGGAACTGGCCAAGATCGCGCTGGTGCTGGTGCTGGCGACCTGGTTCCATCGTGTCAGCTACCGGCGCATGGTCAATCCGCTGTATCTGCTGCCGCCGGCTGCCATGGTGCTGGTGCCGGTGGGACTGGTGCTGAAGGAACCCAATCTGGGTACCGCCGTGATCATTGGCGTGGTGGGTGCCACGATCTTCTTCGGCGCCGGAATGCGGCTGTGGCAGATCGCGCTGCTGCTGCTGCCGCTGCCTTTTCTGGGCAAGCTCGCTTACAGCCATCTGCACGATTATCAGAAGGCACGTATCACGACCTTCCTCAACCCCGAGAGCGATCCGCTGGGGGCGGGTTACAACATCATTCAGTCGAAGATTGCGCTCGGCTCGGGGGGCATGTGGGGGCAGGGTTATCTGCACGGCACGCAAGGCCAGTTGAACTTCCTGCCTGAAAAACAGACGGACTTCATCTTCACCATGATCGCCGAGGAATGGGGCTATGTCGGCGGGATTACAGTAATCGGGCTGCTGATGCTGATGGTGATCGGCGGCATGATGATTGCCATGCGAAGCCGCAACCAGTTCGGGCGGTTGCTGGGGCTGGGAATCGCGACCAATTTCTTCCTGTATTGCGCGGTCAACCTGTCGATGGTGATGGGAACGATCCCGGTCGGTGGCGTGCCGTTGCCGCTGATTTCGTATGGGGGTTCGGCCATGCTGACGGTGATGTTCGGCTTCGGTCTGCTGATGTCCGCCTGGGTGCATCGCAACGACAATTTCGGCGAGGGCGGGGATCGGACGTGACCGGGCTGCGGCCGGTTGATGCAGCGACCGCGCTTGCCTATCGGCGCAGCCTGTATCGAGCGGGCGGGATTGCGGTGCGGGTCGGGCAACGCCCGCTGCCGGATGATCCCGGGGGGCCCGCATGGTGGCGGCGGGGAGATGTGATCTTTATCAGTGCCGCCAATCCGGGTGGCCGTCGCCGGCCGGATGGCTGGAATCGTCGTCGGATGCGGGCACTGGCTGGCTGGCTCGCGGGATGCGAAATCCATGAAGGCGAGGGCAGGCTGGGGCAGTGGGCGGAGCCGCTCTTCGCCGTGCGCATGCCGTTGGCACGCGGGCGGGTGATTGCCCGGCGTTTTGGGCAGAATGCTGTTCTGCTCGTGCGGGGTGGAGGCCCCGGACGATTGGTGTTTCTTGAGGGATATCGGTGAAGCCGTTCTTTTCCTGAAGAAAAAGAACGGAAAGACCCCACCCGGCGACGCGGCCGGGTGGGGAGCGGTTCAGCCCTCGATCTGGCTGAAATCCGCGATCAGCACTGTCATGCGCCGCAGCTCCGCCAGCAGGCGCAGCCGGTTCAGGCGTAGGTCGGTGCGGTCGGCATTGACCGTAACGGCTTCGAAGAACCGGTCCAGCACCGGACGCAGGCGGGCGGCCTCGCGCATTGCGTCCGTATAGCGTTCACTGGCGATCGCGGCCTCGACGGCGGGAATGACGTCCAGAAGCATGTTGGCCAGTTCGCGTTCCTCGGGCTGCTCGTACAGCGCCGGGTCGGGCGTGCCGTCATGCGGGCCGTCCTTGCGGTCTTCGATCCGCAGGATGTTGGCCGCGCGCTTGGTGGCCGCCAGCAGGTTTCGCCCGTCATCGGTGGCCAGCATGGCGGCCAGCGCGTCGGTGCGGGCCAGCAGGCGGGTGATGTCGCTGTCCTCGTTGCCGCTGGAAATCGCAGCCAGGATGTCGTGCCGGGCGCCCTCGGCGCGCAGTTGCACGCGCAGACGCTCGGCGACGAAACCGGGCAGAAGGGCCAGGTCGGGTACGTCGCGCAGGGGCTCGGGCAGGGCATCGGCCGCCAGAACGAACAGCCGGACCAGATCCAGCCGCAGCGCGTTCTCGCGGATGATGCGGATGATGCCCAGGGCGGCGCGGCGGAGCGCGTAGGGATCGCCCGAACCGCCGGGCTTCTCGCCTGCGGCGAAGAAGGCGGTCAGGCTGTCGATCTTGTCGGCCAGTGCCACTGCGATCGAGACCGGTGCTGTCGGCACACCGTCATTCTGGCCGCGCGGCATGTAATGCTCGGCGATGGCGGTGGCGACGCTGGCGGGCTCGCCATCATGCCGGGCGTAGTACGAGCCCATCACGCCCTGAAGCTCGGGGAACTCGCCCACCATGCCGGTGGTCAGGTCGGCCTTGGCCAGCAGCGCGGCGCGTTCGGCTTCGGCGACCGGGGCGCCCACCATTGGAGCCAGCAGGCCGGCCAGACGGACGATGCGTTGCACGCGCTCGCCCTGGCTACCCAGGGCGGCGTGGAAGACGATGGCATCCAGCGCCGCGACCCGGCCGGCCAGGGGGCGGGCGCGGTCCAGGTCCCAGAAATGGCGGGCGTCGGCGAAGCGCGCGCGCAGCACCCGTTCGTTGCCTGCGATGGTCAGTGCACCGCCGTCCGTCGGCTGAAGATTGGCGACGAAGGCGAAGCGCGGGGCGGGGGAGCCGTCATCACGGACCAAGGCGAAATAGCGCTGGTTGACGCGCATCGACACCTGCATGACCTCGGGCGGCAGGTCCATGAAGGTGTCGTCGATCCGGCCCAGGAAGGGCACCGGCCATTCGGTCAGGCCCGCGACTTCATCCACCAGACCCGGATCGGCGACGATGCGCAGCCCTTCCTCGGCGGCCAGGCGGGCGGTGCCTTCCTCGATCAGCGCGCGGCGTTCCGCCGCATCGACCAGAACCTGCCGGGCGCGCAGGCTCTCGCGCCAATCGGCGGGGCCGGTCACGGCGAAGGCGCCGGGCGCGGTGAAGCGGTGGCCCTCGGTCAGCCGGTCGGCGCGCAGGCCGTGGCCGTCATCCTCGCCGTCCGCCAGGGTGACATCGACGACCTCGCCATCCAGCAGGCACAGGATGCGGCGCAAAGGCCGGACCCAGGTAAAGGCGCTGCCCTCGCCCCAGCGCATGGATTTGGGCCAGGGGAAACGCCGCAGGAGAGGCGGCAGAATCTCGGCGATGCGAGTTGCAGCCTCGACCGGCGGGACCGTGCGGTTCAGCACCCAGAAACCGTTCTCCAGCACCAGATCGTCCTGGGTGACGCCGTGCTTGCGGGTGAAGCCGGCCAATGCCTTCTCGGGCGCGCCTTCGCGCGGGCCGCGTTCGGCGATGGTGGTGCCCGGTACCGTGCCGTCCAGGGTCAGCGTCAGGGCAATGCGGCGCGGGCCGGCGAAGGCGGTGGCATCGCGCGGGTTCAGCGGTGCCAGGGCCTCGGTCACCAGCCGCAGCAGGTCGTCCGCCCCGCGCGACTGCATGCGCGCGGGGATTTCCTCGGAGAACAGTTCGAGCAGAAATTCGGGCATGACTTATTCCTCGCCGGCCAGCCATGCGTCGCAGCAGCGCCGGGCCAGGGCCCGTACGCGGCCGATATAAGAGGCGCGCTCGCTGACGCTGATCACGCCGCGCGCGTCCAGCAGGTTGAACAGGTGGCTGGCCTTCAGGCACTGGTCGTAGGCGGGCTGGGCGATGCCGGCATCGGCGAGGGACGTGGCCTCGCGCTCGGCATCGATGAAATGGCGATGCAGCATCTCGGTATCGGCCAGTTCGAAATTATGGCGCGAATAGTCCCGCTCGGCGCGCAGGAAAACATCGCCATAGGTCAGGCCCTGGCCATTGAAATCGAGGTCGTAGACGTTCTCGACCCCCTGGACATACATCGCCAGCCGCTCCAGCCCATAGGTCAGTTCGGTGGATGGCAGCACGGTGGGGATGCCGCCGACCTGCTGGAAATAGGTGAACTGCGTCACCTCCATGCCGTCGCACCAGACTTCCCAGCCCAGTCCCCAGGCGCCGATCGTGGGGTTCTCCCAATCGTCCTCGACGAAGCGGATATCGTGTTCCAGCGGGTCGATGCCGATGGCGCGATAGCTGTCCAGCAGAAGTTTCTGGCTTTCCTCGGGCGTCGGCTTCAGAAGCACCTGGTACTGGTAGTAATGTTGCAGCCGGTTCGGATTTTCCCCGTATCGTCCATCGGAGGGCCGGCGGCAGGGCTGGACATAGGCGGCTTTCCACGGCCGCTTGCCCAGCGCGCGCAGGGTGGTGTGCGGCGAGAGCGTACCGGCCCCGACCTCGGTATCGTAGGGTTGCAGGATGGCGCAGCCCTGTGCGGACCAGAACTGATGCAGTTTCAGGATCAGGTCCTGAAAGGACAGGGGGCGAGGCGCGGAGGCCGGGACCATGGACGGGGATGCTCCGGGTAAGCGATGGAAAACGCATGCCATCCGGCACGCACAGGGGCCGCACCATACAGCCATGAGGCGCGGATCGAAAGGCGGCGCGTGGCGGGGCAGGGTGGGGTTGCGAAATCCATGCACGCGGGCCACATCTATGCTTGGCACTCTTGTCGGAGACAGGACGGAAAGATGAATACCGAAGAACGCGACCTGATCACGAAGTTCGTCGCCCGGGTGGGGGGCGCGCCGCAGGGGGGCTTCGGCAGCGTTCCTGCGACAACGCCCAATCTGCCGCCGATCGACCCGGAGGCCGACCAGTATATCGGCCAGATGTTCCAGCAATATCCCGAGGCGCGCTACCGCGTGACCCAGATGGCGGTGGTGCAGGAAGCGGCGCTGGTGGCGGCGCAGAATCGTATCCAGCAGTTGCAGTGGCAGCTTCAGCAGGCGCAGCAGGCCTTGCAGGCGCAGCAGCAGCGCCCCGCTGGCGGTGGCGGTGGCATTTTCGGTGGTCTGTTCGGCGGTGGCCAGCGCGCGCAGGGCGCGCCTCCGCCGGGTTGGGGCCAGCAGGCGGCTCCGCCGCCGCCTCAGCCGCAGCAGGCTTACCCCATGGGCATGCAGCCGGGGATGTTTCCCGCGCGCGGCTCCGGCTTCCTCGGGTCGGCGCTGACGACGGCGGCTGGCGTTGCGGGTGGCATGATGGTGGGCAACGCCCTGACCGACCTGTTCAGCGGCCATCATGACGGCGGGGGCTTCGGTGGGGCCGGAATGGGTGGCGAGACGGTCATCAACAACAATTACGGGGGTGCTCCGGGGGGCGATCCGTTTGGTGGTGGTGGGACCGATGTCGATCCGGGTTTCGATGCCGGTGGTGGCGATGCCGGCGGCGGCGACTGGGGCGGTGGCGGCGACGACAATTTCTGAGCCCTGCCGGTTTCGGCGATGAAGGAAGGCGGCCCGAAATGGCCGCCTTTTTTCATGTTCGGGGTAGAGCTTCCTTTTGCTCACATTGCCGCGAGGTCGATTGATATTAAACATGAATGAGTGTTATTCAGAAAACGGCCACTAAGGCCATTTCCTCTGTGTCGTCTCATCCGCGGGAAACCGGAGCCGAAAGGCTCCGGTTTTTCCGTTTTGGGACCGTGTTCATCCTCAACCATTCGGGAGGATGGGAACAGGGCGGTTTCCGTCGCGTTGCGGGTATCAGGCCACAATGTTTCGAGAATGGAGAGGCACTATGTCCATCACCGATTCCGCAACGACACTTGGCGATTTCCTGACCGGGGCCCGTTACGATCATTCGGGCCTGGTGACCGCGATGCACGAATATCTGGACGGCGTGAAGCGCGAACATGGGCTAAACGGTTTTGCCGAGCGCGCGGCCGCCGCCGGCTATGGCGATATCGTCGCGCGCTGGAAGGCCGACGACAAGGCCGGCCCCATGACCGAGGAGATGCTGCGCACCCTGATCGCGCCGCCTGACCTGGAGCATTTCGCCGCACAGACCGGTCTGTCGGTGCCCGCCGTGGTCACGATCCTGGCGAAGCAGTTGCCGATCGTGATCTACAAGCGGGCGCATGCGGTCGAACCACACTGACTTGACATCGTGAACGGGTACGGGCGGGGTGGTCGGGACGGCCAGGAAGGGAAGACGGCGTGCTGATTCGTGCCGGTTATGACATTGCCCTGACGGTTCAGGCCCCGACACCGATGGTGCTGATGCTTGAGGTCCACCCGGATCGCGAGCCGGACCTGATGACCCCCCAGACCCCGGTCTTCGATCCGCCCGTGCCCACGCAGCGCTATCTCGACGGGTTCGGCAATCGCTGCACCCGCGTGGTGGCGCCCGTCGGTACATTGCGGACCAGCCTGTCCTTCGTCATTGCCGACAGCGGCCTGCCCGACCGGTGGATGCCCGGCGCGCGCGAAGTGCCGGTGGCGGACCTGCCGGCGGATTGCCTGGTGTTCCTGATGGGCAGCCGGTATTGCGAGACCGATCTGCTGTCCTCCACCGCCTGGTCGATGTTCGGCCATCTGGCGCCGGGGTGGGGACGGGTGCAGGCGATCGTCTCGTTCGTGCACCAGCATATTCATTTCGATTACCAGCAGGCGCGCCCGACCCGTACGGCCTATGAGGCCTATCAGGAAGGGGTGGGCGTGTGTCGCGACTATGCCCATCTGGCGGTGACGCTCTGCCGCTGCATGAATATCCCCGCGCGTTACTGCACCGGCTATCTGGGCGATATCGGGATTCCGCCGGTCGATTATCCGATGGATTTCTCGGCGTGGTTCGAAGTCTGGCTGGAAGGCCAGTGGTTCACGTTCGATGCACGGCACAACATGCCCCGGATCGGACGGATCGTGATGGCACGGGGGCGTGACGCGACGGACGTGGCGCTGACCACGACATTCGGGCCGGCGGTTCTGTCCAACTTTTTCGTGACGACGTATGAGGAGATCGGCTGAGGGGCCGGTTTCCCTGGTTCTTTTCTGAAAAAAGAACCAGAAAACTTCTGATCTGCTCAGGATTTTTTAGGCAGGCAGTGTGCCTGAAAATTGGTGAGCCGGGTGGGATTCGAACCCACGACCATTCGATTAAAAGTCGAATGCTCTACCGACTGAGCTACCGGCTCACCGGGACCGCTTGGCGGTGCGGCCCCGGGTACCGGCTTCGGCCGGTCAAGTCAACCGTCAAAGCTGCCGACGAGACGCGGTTTGTCGTTCAGGCCGCGACCGGACGCATGGAAATGATGCGGTCCGGGTCCTGCACCACGCCGCTCTGGCCCGCGCCGCGCTTGACCTGGTCGATATGCTCCATGCCTTCGACCACCTGGCCGACGATGGTGTACTGGCCGTCGAGATGCGGCGAGGGCTCGAACATGATGAAGAACTGGCTGTTCGCGCTGTCGGGGTTCATGGTGCGGGCCATGCCGACGGTGCCGCGCTCGAACTTCGCCGCGCGGGTGAATTCGGCCTTCAGGTCGGGCAGGTGGCTGCCGCTGGTGCCGGTGCCCGTCGGGTCGCCGCCCTGGGCCATGAAGCCGTGGATGACGCGGTGGAAGGGCGTGTTGTCGTAGAACCCTTCGGTGGCCAGCGTGCGGATCCGCTCGGCAGCCAGCGGCGCCAGGTCGGGGCGGAGCTGGATGATCACATGGCCGGTCTTCAGCTCCACGTCGATCAGGTCGGCCTTCGGTGCGGTGTCAGACATCGTTCGTATTCCAGTTTGCTTGCGTGTCGCGCGGCATGGGGGCCGTGCGACCGGCGTTATCCCCCCAGCCGTGCCAGGATGCGCCGGCGGGTGAAGGGGGGAACGAAGCTGGTGATGTCGCCGCCCAGGCGGGCGACCTCCTTCACCAGCCGCGAAGAGATATATTGGCTGCGCTCGGTGGCCATCAGGAACACCGTCTCGATATCCGGGGCCAGATGATGGTTCATGCCGAACATCTGGACCTCGTAATCGAAATCGGTGACCACCCGCAGCCCGCGCACGATCAGGGTGGCCCCGTGGGTGCGCGCTTCCTCGACCAGCAGGTTGCTGAACCCGATGACCGAGATCTGGCTGCCCGTCCGCTCGGCGATGGGACGGGTTTCCTCCGTGACGCAGGTGATGCGCTCATCCAGCGGCATCAATGGCTGCTTGCCGGAATTTTCCGCCACACCGATGATCAGCCGGTCGACCAGCCGCGCCGCGCGTTCGACGATATCCAGGTGACCGGTGGTCACCGGGTCGAACGTGCCGGGGTAGAAGCCCGTGCGCGGCCGGCTGTCAGGCATCGGGGGTCTCCTCGGGCGTGGCGGCCCCTTCCGTCGCGTCGCCGTCGTCGCCCTCGTTATCGTCATCATCCTCCATGACGGGGAAGACGCTGATGACGTGCTCGGTGGTGTCCAGGCGGAACAGCGTGACACCGCTGGCCTGCCGCGACATGACGCGGATCTGGTCGACCGGCACGCGGATCAGGCGGCCGGCATCGGTGACCAGCATGACGTCCGTGCCGCCGATCACCGGCAGGGTCGCCACGACCTCGGTCCCGCGCTTGCCGGACGTGAAGGTCATGTTGGAGATGCCCTGGCCGCCACGGCCGGTCACCCGGTAATCATAGGCCGAGGACCGGCGCCCGAAGCCCGCATTGCTGACGATCAGCAGGATTTCCTCGCCCAGTTCCAGTTCGGCGAACCGTTCCGGGTCGATCACCGAATCGGCAGGCACGGCCTCTTCGTCCGATGCGTCGGCGGGGGCGTCGGTGGTCTCCTCGGTGTCCTCGCTGGCCGCGAGTTCCGCGCGGCGGCGGGCGTTGGCCATGCGCAGATACGATGCGCGTTCCTCGACCGTCGCCTCCACATGGTTCAGGACGCACAGGCTGTTGACCTCGTCGCCCTCGCCGAGGCGGATGCCGCGCACGCCCGAACTGTCACGCCCGGCGAAGACGCGCAGCGTGTCGTCGGTGATCTGGAAGCGGATGCAGCGCGCGTTGCGGGTGGCCAGGAAGACATCCTGCCCCTCGCGGCAGGTCGCGACGCCGATCAGCCGGTCGCCTTCGTCCAGCTTCATCGCGATCAGGCCCGAGGCGCGGATATTGCGGAAATCGCTCAACCGGTTGCGGCGCACATTGCCCGAGGCGGTGGCGAAGACCAGATGCAGGTTTTCCCACAGCGTCTCGTCCTGCGGCAAGGGCAGGACGGCGGTGATCGAATCGCCGCCCAGGTCGGGGAGCAGATTGATCAGCGCGCGGCCCTTGGCCGTCGGGCTGGCCTCGGGCAGGCGCCAGACCTTCTCGCGATAGGCCTTGCCGCCCGACGAGAAGAACAGCACCCATTGGTGGGTATGGGCGTTGAACGACCGCACCACGATGTCGTCGCCCCGGCGACCGGCGGCGGTGCGGCCGCGCCCGCCGCGATTCTGCGCGCGGAAGATTTCCAGCGGCGTGCGCTTGATGAAGCCTTCGCGCGTGATCGTCACCACCATCTGGCCGGGTTCGATCAGGCTTTCATCCGTCTGGTCGCCGGCATAATCGGCGATCTCGGTCATGCGCGGGGAGGCCAGTTCGGCGCGGATCGCCACCAGTTCCTCGCGCATCACTTCCATGCGGCGGGGACGGCTGGCGATGATGGCCAGAAGCTCGCTGATCTTCTCCGCGACCTCGGAGAGTTCCTGCTGGATCTTCTCGCGCTCCAGGCCGGTCAGGCGCTGGAGGCGCAGTTCCAGGATGCCGCGGGCCTGGGCCTCGGTCAGGTGGACCTTGCCGTCGACGATGACATTGCCTTCGTCGAGGATCAGGGCCAGCAGCGGTTCGATATCCGCGGCGTCCCATGCCGTGGTCATCAGCGCCTCGCGGGCGCTGGCGGCGTCGGGGGCGGCGCGGATCAGCGCGATCACGGCGTCGATATTGGCCACCGCGATGACCAGGCCGACCAGCAGGTGGGCGCGGTCGCGCGCCTTCATCAGGTCGTAGCGGGCGCGGCGCAGGATCACTTCCTCGCGGAAGGTGATGAAGGCTTCCAGCACGTCCTTCAGCCCCATCAGGCGGGGCTGGCCGTTATCCAGCGCCAGCATGTTGACCCCGAACGAGGTCTGGAGCTGGGTGAAGCGGTAAAGGTGGTTCAGCACCACTTCCGGCGTGGCGTCGCGCTTGACCTCGATGACGATGCGCATGCCCGACCGGTCGCTTTCGTCGCGGATGTCGGAGATGCCCTCGATCTGCTTGGAGCGCACCAGATCGGCAATGCGCTCCTGCAGGGTCGATTTGTTCACCTGATACGGGATCTCGGTGATGATGATCGCGTGGCGGTCGCGATGCAGGTCCTCGATCTCGGCGCGGGCGCGGATGATGACCGAGCCGCGCCCGGTCTCGAACGCGCTGCGGATGCCCGCGCGGCCGAGGATGATGCCGCCGGTCGGGAAATCCGGCCCCGGCACGATCGTCATCAGGTCTTCGAGCGTCAGGTCCGGCTGGGCGATCAGCGCCAGCGTGGCGTCGATGATCTCGCCCGGATTGTGGGTCGGGATATTGGTGGCCATGCCGACCGCGATGCCCGAGGCGCCGTTGATCAGCAGGTTGGGGAAGGCGGCGGGCAGGATTTTCGGTTCCTGCTCGCTTTCATCGTAGTTCGGCTGGAAATCGACGGTGTCGCGGTCGATGTCGTCCAGCAGGAAGGACGCGGCCTTGGCCAGGCGTGCTTCGGTATAACGCATCGCGGCCGGGGAATCGCCGTCGACCGAGCCGAAATTGCCCTGGCCGTCGATCAGCTTCACGCGCATCGACCAGGATTGCGCCATGCGGACCATGGCGTCGTAGATCGAGGAATCGCCGTGCGGATGGTATTTACCCATCACGTCACCGACCGCGCGGGCCGATTTGCGATAGGGCTTGTCGTGCGTGAACCCGCTTTCGCGCATCGAATAGAGGATGCGCCGATGCACCGGCTTCAACCCGTCCCGCACGTCCGGCAGGGCGCGGCTGACGATGACCGACATCGCATAGGCGAGGTAGGAGGAACGCATTTCCTCCTCGACGGTTACCGGAACGATGTCGGAGGGGGCCGGCGGCTGCGGCGAGTCGGGAATCTCGGTCAAGGCATATCCGTCATGTCAGTGCCATCTCTCTTGCGCCGGGCGCGCCGGATGGCGGGAACTGGTCCGGCGCAGGTTGGGTGAGACCATCCTAGCATAGAGTGCCGGCCGGGGAAGGCCACCCCGCGCCCGGCGACGGGGCCCTGTCAGGCCCCGTCGCCGGGACGGGGTCTCGCCTTAGAACGGAATTTCGTCGTCCAGGTCGCTGCCGCCGCCATGCGGGGCATCCCAGCCGCCACCGCCGCCGGCCGGTGCGCCGGGGGCGCCATGGCCGCCGCCCGCGTTGCCGCGACCGCCGCCGCCGATCTGGCGGGGAGCGGCGGGGGCCGCATATCCACCGCCGCCACCACCATAACCGCCGCCGCCATAGCCGCCACCGGCGTCATCGCCGGACTCGCCGCCACGGTTGCTGTCGAGCAGCACCAGGTCGCCACGGAAACGGTCCACGACCACTTCGGTCGTGTAGCGTTCCTGCCCGGACTGGTCGGTCCATTTGCGGGTCTGGAGCGAGCCTTCCAGGTAGACCTTGCGGCCCTTGCGCAGGAAGCGCTCGGCGACGTCGGCGATGCGCTCGTTGAAGATGACCACGCGATGCCACTCGGTCTTCTCGCGCCGTTCGCCCGATGCCTTGTCGTTCCAGGTGTCGCTGGTGGCCAGCGTCAGCGAGACGATCTTGGCGCCGTTCTGGCTGTTCCTGACTTCGGGGTCCTTCCCCAGATTGCCCACGAGGATGACCTTGTTGACGCTACCCGCCATAGTGCTGCCCTGCCGCTGTCCGGTCCGGGGCCGCGCATCCGGGCGCTGCCCCATCAAAAAAACCGTCCACCCGGACCGGTGCGGTGGGGGGACGGGACTCACGCGCGATCCTAACCCAGATGGCCGCCGGATGATACCTGCATGTGGGGCGCTCCTGCCGGTGGCGGCGTGCCGTGGCGGCATTTTCCGGAGGGTGGATCTTGGCGGCGGCGGCGGAATCCGGCAGAACAGAGTGTGAACGATGCGGCCCGGCATGCCGGCGCAGAAACGGAGATGCGGGACATCATGGCGAATCGATCCAGCCCGGTTGCGGCCGCGCCGACAGAGTCGACGCCGATGCGCGATGCGCCGGTCATCCGGGTGCGCGGCGCGCGGGCGCACAATCTGAAGAATGTCGATGTCGAGATTCCGCGCGACGCGCTGACGGTGGTGACGGGCCTGTCGGGCTCGGGCAAATCGTCGCTGGCGTTCGATACCATCTATGCCGAGGGGCAGCGGCGCTATGTCGAAAGCCTTTCGGCCTATGCGCGGCAGTTCCTGGAACTGATGGGCAAGCCCGATGTGGACGCGATCGAGGGGCTGTCGCCCGCGATTTCCATCGAGCAGAAGACGACCTCGAAGAATCCGCGCTCGACCGTCGGCACGATTACCGAGATCCATGACTACATGCGCCTGCTGTGGGCGCGGGCGGGGGTGCCTTATTCCCCGGCCACTGGGCTGCCGATCGAGGCGCAGACCGTCAGCCAGATGGTCGACCGGGTGATGGCGATGCCCGAGGGCACCCGGTTGATGCTGCTGGCGCCCGTGGTGCGCGACCGCAAGGGCGAGTGCCGCAAGGAACTGGCGGAATTGCAGCGCAAGGGCTTTGCCCGCGTGAAGGTGGATGGCGAACTGTACGAGATCGCCGATGTGCCCGACCTGAACCGCAAGCTGCGCCATACGGTCGAGGCGGTGGTGGACCGTGTGGTGGTGCGGCCGGGCGTGGAATCCCGCCTGGCGGACAGTTTCGAGACCGCGCTGGGCCTCTCCGACGGGCTGGTCTATGCCGAGGAAGTGGTGCGCGACGGGGCGGAGGCGCCGCCGCATGTGGTGTTTTCCTCGCGGTTCGCCTGCCCGGTCAGCGGCTTTACGCTGGAGGAGATCGAGCCCCGGCTGTTCTCGTTCAACGCGCCGCAGGGGGCTTGCCCGGCCTGTGACGGGATCGGGACCGAGACCTTCTTCGACCCGCATCTGATCGTGCCGGACGAATCGCTGTCGCTGGCGGCGGGGGCCATCGCGCCGTGGCGGAACACGCAGAGCCCTTATTACCAGCAGACGCTGGAAAGCCTGGCCGCCCATTACGGTGTGAAGATGGACACGCCGTGGCGCGACCTGCCGGCGGGCGTGCGCGACGTGATCATGGAGGGTGGTGAGGACGAGGTGACCTTCCAGTACCGCGACGGGCGCAAGAGCTACAGCCTGACCAAGCGGTTCGAGGGCGTGGTGGCCAACCTGCGCCGCCGGGTGGCCGAGACCGACAGCGTGTGGGTGCGCGAGGAACTGTCGCGCTATCAGTCCGACAAGCCGTGCCATGTCTGCCATGGCGCGCGGCTGCGGCCGGAGGCGCTGTCGGTGCGGGTGGCGGACTGCACGATCGCCCAGGCCTCCGACCTGCCGATCCGCCGGGCGCTGGAATGGTTCGGCACCGTGGAGGCGACGCTGACGCCGCAGCGGGCCGAGATCGCGCGGCGGATTCTGCGCGAGATTCTGGACCGGCTGCGGTTTCTGGACGATGTCGGGCTGGATTACCTGACGCTGTCGCGCGGGTCGGCCACCCTGTCGGGGGGCGAAAGCCAGCGGATACGGCTGGCCAGCCAGATCGGGTCGGGGTTGACGGGTGTGCTGTATGTTCTGGATGAACCGTCGATCGGGCTGCATCAGCGCGACAATGAGCGGCTGCTGGGTACGTTGCAGCGGCTGAAGCGGCTGGGGAATACGCTGATCGTCGTGGAGCATGACGAGGATGCGATCCGCTCCGCCGACTGGCTGATCGACATGGGGCCGGGGGCGGGCGTCAATGGCGGCCATGTGGTGGCGATCGGCACGCCGGCGGAGGTGGCGGCCAACCCTGCCAGCCTGACGGGCGATTACCTGTCCGGGCGGAAGCAGATCGCGGTGCCGGCGAAGCGCCGCCCGGTAGACCCCAAGCGGATGCTGGTGCTGGAGGGGGCGAGCGGCAACAATCTGCATGACGTGACCGCGCGGTTCCCGCTGGGTACCTTTACCTGCGTGACCGGGGTCTCGGGTGGCGGCAAGTCCACGCTGGTGATCGATACGCTGTACAAGGCGCTGTCGCGGCACCTGATGGGGTCGGGGCAGAATCCGGCGCCCTATCGGCGGATCGTCGGGATGGAGCTGCTGGACAAGATCATCGATATCGACCAGTCGCCGATCGGGCGCACGCCGCGCTCGAATCCCGCGACCTATACCGACCTGTTCGCGCCGATCCGCGACTGGTTCGCCGAACTGCCGGAGAGCAAGGCGCGGGGCTACAAGCCCGGGCGGTTCTCGTTCAACGTCAAGGGCGGGCGGTGCGAGGCCTGCCAGGGCGACGGCGTGCTGAAGATCGAGATGCACTTCCTGCCCGACGTGTTCGTGACCTGCGATACCTGCAAGGGCGCGCGCTACAATCGTGAAACGCTGGACGTGAAATTCCGTGGCAAGTCGATTGCCGACGTGCTGGCGATGACGGTGGACGAGGCGCTGCCGTATTTCTCCGCCGTGCCGCGCATCCGCGACCGGCTGGCCATTTTGCAGCAGGTCGGGCTGGGTTATGTCGCGCTGGGTCAGCAGGCGACCACGCTTTCGGGCGGCGAGGCGCAGCGGGTCAAGCTCTCGAAGGAACTGGCGCGGCGCGCGACCGGCCGCACATTATATATTCTGGACGAGCCGACGACGGGCCTGCATTCGGAGGATGTGCGCAAGCTGCTGGACGTGCTGCATGCCCTGGTGGACCAGGGGAACACGGTGCTGGTGATCGAGCATAATCTGGACGTGATCAAGACGGCGGACTGGGTGCTGGACATGGGGCCGGAGGGCGGTGACGGCGGCGGCCGGATCGTGGCCGAGGGCACGCCCGAGGATATTGCGGCCTGTGCGGAAAGCCATACCGGGCGGTTCCTGGCCCCGCTTCTGCCGGCGCCGGCCAAAGGGCGGAAACGGCGCGCGAAAGGCTGAATTTTCCCCCCTGGAAGAACCTTATGTGAAAGGGGCGAAAAAAAACGTGGCTGGGGGGCAAAAGTTCTTGCGTTGACAGGGGGAAGGCCTTATCAGCGGCCCCCTTGGCCCAAGGGGGCGATCCCGCCCAACAGGCTGTCTACTGGTTTGGGGGTACGTGATGAACGCACTTGCTCAGCTGGGGATGGTCTCGGAACTCCCGAGCAATATCCAGATGTCTTCAGCTCCGTCTTCGTCTGACGAGGATCGGAAGGATTATTTCGTCGAGCGGGACGGGATGAAGTTTGCGGGGACGCATCTTCTCGTCGACCTCTGGGAAGCCCGGAATCTTGATGATCCGGAGAAGATCGACCGTACGCTGTGCGAAGCGGCGGTGACGGCCGGGGCGACGATCCTGCACAGCCATTTCCATCACTTCACGCCCAATGGCGGTGTGTCGGGCGTGGTGGTGCTGGCCGAGAGCCACATTTCGATCCACACGTGGCCGGAGCGGAATTTCGCCGCCGTCGACATCTTCATGTGCGGCGCGTGCGATCCGCACCTGGCGATCCCGGTGATGCAGCGCCTGTTCCAGGCGGGCCGGGTGGTCGTGGACGAGCAGCGTCGCGGCCGGGTCGCCTGATTGGCGAGGGTGTCGGCACGGCCGGCGCCCGTCCGAGCCTGACCCAAAATGCGCGCTGGCGGCGATCCGACGCGCGTTTCCTGTGCTTCGGTGCTCACGGCCATCAAGGCCGCTCCGCTCCGATGCTCGGAAACACACGACGGGCGCGGCCCTGTGGGCCGCTCTCGCTCGCCAGCCCCCATTTTGGGTCAGGCTTCAAGGGCCGGATTCGTCCGGCCTTTTTTTATGTGTCCATTTTCGTGCCGGGGAGACACAGGCAATGACCGACGCATGGATCGGCGAAACACTCTATGACGGCTGGCAGCAGCGTTTCCGTGTTCGCAAGGAACTGGCCCGTACCAAAAGCCCCTTCCAGGATATCGTTGTTTTCGAAAGCGAGACGCATGGCCGCGTGCTCGTGCTCGATGGGGTGATCCAGATCACCGAGGGTGACGAGTTCGTCTATCAGGAAATGCTGACCCATGTGCCGGTGCTGGCCCATGGTGACGCGAAGAGCGTGCTGATTATCGGGGCCGGCGACGGTGGCGTGCTGCGGCGCGTGTTGCAGCATCGGGGCGTCGAGCGTGCCGTGATGGTCGAGATCGACGGTGCGGTGATCGAACTGTCCAAGCAGTTCCTGCCGGGGATTGCCGGCGATGCCTGGAACGACCCGCGTGCCGATGTGATCGTGGGGGATGGCATCGATTACGTCGCCAAGGCGGAAAGCGGCTCGGTCGATGTCATCATTGTCGACAGCACCGATCCGATCGGGGTGGGCGAGGTGCTGTTCACCGATGCGTTCTACGAGCATTGCGCCCGTATCCTGACGCCCAACGGCATTATCGTGAACCAGTGCGGCGTGCCGTTCATGCAGGCCGACGAACTGCGCGAGACCAGCCTGCGCCGGGCGCAGTTCTTCCCGCATGTCTCGGCCTATGTGGCGGCGGTGCCGACCTATGTTGGCGGCTTCATGACGCTGGGCGTTGCGGCGAAGGGAACCAATCCGGCCCTGCATTCGGTCGAGACGATCCGGGCGCGTGCCGAGCAGGCGGGTATTCTGGGCACCACGGGTTACTGGACGCCGGAGATCCATACCGGCGCCTTCAACCTGCCGCCCTATATCGCCAAGCATCTGCCGGCTTCGAAGTAACAATCGGGGTGCAGGGTCCAAGGCCCCGCACCCCAATCACCTGATAACGAATGGGTTTCCAAAGGGCGACTGCCCTTTGGTGGGTCAAGGGCAAAGCCCTTGGTCGCGTTCAGGCGCGGTGCGTCGCCAGGAACCGTACCGCGACCGTCTGGATGCCCAGGTCGCGCACCGCGTCATCGAAGGCCTTGAAGTGCGGGGTCGTCAGGTGGGTGTCGAATGCCGCGCGGTCGGTATAGACCTCGTGCAGGATGACGGTGTGCGGCGCGCCGTCGGGCAGCAGGACGTCGAAGGCGTGGCATCCGGCTTCGTCCGCCACCGAATGTTCGGCGTCATGGGCGCAGAATTCCAGAAATTTCGTGCGATTCTCGTCGGTTGTCGTGAATTCCGCGATGACGGTCAGTGGTGTGGCGTCCATGGTCGCGCGCCTCCTTGTCGTAATGTGTCCAGGGGCCAACGGTAGGGCGGTGGGGGCTTTCGATCCACCCCCCGGTGGCAGCGTGTGGACGATTGACTTGATTGCGCAACATATGCGAAGCATCGAGGTGCTGACGCGGGAGAGACTGGCGAGAGCCAGCGCCGAAGGAGCAACCGCCCCGGAAACTCTCAGGCCAAAGGACCGCCCGGCTTCGACTTCTGGAGAGAGGCGCCTCGAGCGTCCGCCGACGGGATAGCGATCTCAGGCAAACCGACAGAAGGGGCATTCGGATCCGGTTGTGGATTCAGGAGGCTCTGATCATGTCGCGTTGGCCGTCTTTCCTCATTTTCTCCTCTTCGGATCGGTGCGATCCGTCCCTCGTGCATGGCGCCGCCGGCGCCCGGAGGGCGGCATGAGCGATTCGCTGAAGCGCACGCCGCTTTATGACCTGCATCTGTCGCTGGGCGGACGCATGGTGCCGTTCGCGGGCTATGAGATGCCGGTGCAGTATCGCGCCGGCGTGATGGCCGAACATCAGCACACGCGCAATGCCGCCGGGCTGTTCGACGTGTCGCATATGGGGCAGGCGCATCTGCGCGCGCGCTCTGGCCGGGTCGAGGATGCGGCGCTGGCGCTGGAGCGGCTGGTGCCGGCCGATATCCTGTCGCTGAAGACGGGGCGCCAGCGCTATACGCAGTTGACCGACGGCAATGGGGGCATTCTCGACGACCTGATGGTCTCGCGGCTGGGCGATACGCTGATCCTGGTGGTCAATGCGGCCTGCAAGGATGCGGATCTGGCGCATATCGCCGCCGCGCTGGGTGAGGAGTGCATTGTCGAGCCGCTGCCGGATCGTGCGCTGATCGCGGTGCAGGGGCCGCAGGCCGGGGCCGTGCTGGCGCGTCTGGCGCCCGCGTCGGCGGACATGCGCTTCATGGATGTGGCGGAATTCGAAGTGGCGGGCGTGCCCTGCGTGGCATCGCGTTCCGGCTATACCGGCGAGGACGGGTTCGAACTGGGCATGGCGGCCGATGGGGCCGTGCGGGTGGCCGAGGCGCTACTGGCCGAGCCTGAGGTGGCGCCGGCGGGGCTGGGCGCGCGCGACAGCCTGCGGTTGGAAGCCGGACTGTGCCTGTATGGATCGGATATCGACCGCGAGACGACGCCGGTCGAGGGCGCGCTGGAGTGGTCGATCCAGAAGAGCCGCCGCTCCGGTGGCGCGCGGGCAGGGGGCTTTCCCGGTGCCGATGTCATTCTGGGGCAGATCGAAGGCGGCGTGAGCCGACGCCGCGTTGGTATTGCGGTCGAGGGGCGCGCGCCGGTGCGTGGTGGGGCGCGGCTGTTCGCCGACGATGCGGGCACAAAGCCGGTTGGGCATGTGACCTCCGGCGCGTTCGGTCCGACCTTCGGCGGGCCGGTGGCCATGGGCTATGTCGAGACGGCGTTCGCGGCGACGGGCACGCCGCTGTTTGCCGAACTGCGCGGGCGCTACCTGCTGGCCACCGTGGCGGCGCTGCCGTTCGTTGCCGCCGGTTTTAAACGCTGAGCTTCAAACGCTGAATTTCAAACGCTGACCTGTTGGGTGGAGATCGGAATATGACTGTCTATTACACGAAAGAACATGAGTGGCTGCGCGTCGAGGGGGATGTGGCGGTCGTCGGCATCACCGCCCATGCCGCCGAGGAGCTGGGTGAGCTGGTCTTCGTCGAGGCGAAGGACGAGGGCACCGAGGTTGCGCGGGGTGACAGCGCCGCCGTGGTGGAATCGGTCAAGGCCGCGTCGGATATCTATGCGCCCGTGTCGGGCACGGTTGTCGGCTTCAACGCCGCGCTATCGGACGATCCGTCGCTGGTCAATCGCGATCCGGAGGCCGAGGGCTGGATCCTGAAGCTGCGCATTGCCGACGCCGGGCAGCTTGCCGGGCTGCTGGATGCCGACGCCTACGCCGCCCTGATTGGCTGAAGGCCGGTCCGTCGGCGCGCCGATGGGCGGTCCTGCGCTTCGGGGTGCCGGCGGGTGCATTTGTAGAACAGTTTCCCACCGCCGTTTCTGTTTCTGTCGCGGAGAATATTGATCGTGACCTCCACTTCTCTCTGGCAGGGCACGCAGCCCGCCGCCGATGCCTTCTGTGCCCGCCATGTCGGGCCGGGGGCGCGGGATGTCGCCGCCATGCTGGAGGTCGTGGGCGCGGGCTCGCTCGACGAACTGATGGAACAGACGGTGCCGTCTTCCATCCGCCTGCGCGGCGAGATGGGGCTGGGGGCCGGCCTGTCGGAGCCCGAGGCGCTGGCGCGCCTGCGCACGATTGCCGGGCGCAATCGGGTGATGACCTCCCTGATCGGGCAGGGCTATTACGGCACGGTGCTGCCGGGCGTCATCCAGCGCAATGTGCTGGAAAATCCGGCCTGGTACACGGCCTATACGCCCTATCAGCCCGAGATCAGCCAGGGGCGTCTTGAGGCGCTGCTGAACTTCCAGACCATGGTCCGCGACCTGACGGGGCTGGATGTCGCCAATGCCTCGCTGCTGGACGAGGCGACGGCGGCGGCCGAGGCGATGGCCCTGGCGCGCCGGGTGGCGAAATCGAAGGCCGACGGGTTCTTCGTCGATGCCGACTGCCATCCGCAGACGCTGGCGGTGCTGCGCACGCGCGCCGAGCCGATGGGCTGGCGGATCGTGGTCGGCGACCCCGAGCGTGATCTGGAGCCCGGCGCGGTGTTCGGGGCGCTGTTGCAGTATCCCGGTTCGTCGGGCCGGGTGCGCGATCCGCGCGCATGGATCGAGGCGCTGCATGGGGCGCATGCGGTGGTGGCGATGGCGGCCGACCCGCTGGCGCTGACGGTGCTGGAATCGCCGGGTGCGCTGGGGGCCGATATCGCGGTGGGCTCGATGCAGCGTTACGGCATGCCGATGGGGGCCGGTGGCCCGCATGCGGCGTATATGGCCGTGCGTGATGCCTACAAGCGCAGCATGCCGGGCCGTCTGGTCGGCGTTTCGGTCGATAGCCGGGGCGAGCCGGCCTATCGTCTGGCGTTGCAGACGCGCGAGCAGCATATCCGCCGCGAAAAGGCGACCTCGAACATCTGCACCGCGCAGGTGCTGCCGGCGGTGATTTCCGCGATGTATGCGGTCTATCACGGCCCCGACGGGCTGACGGCGATCGCGCGCCGGGTGCATCGGCTGACGGCGATCCTGGCGGCCGGGCTGCGTGCGCTCTCGGTCCGGGTCGAGACGGATGCGTTCTTCGACACGATTACGGTGGCGACCGGCGGCACGTCCGTCCTGGTCCGGGCCCGTGCCGAGGATGCGGGCATGAATCTGCGCGCGATCGACGAGGACCGGGTCGGGATCAGCCTGGACGAGACGACGACGCCGGAGATCGTCCGCGCCGTGTGGCGCTGCTTCTGCCCCGACGCGCAGCGTCTGGCGGCGATGGAGCAGGGCCTTTCGGCGCCGGACAGCCTGCTGCCGCAGGGGCTGCTGCGGCAGGGTAGCTTCATGACCCATCCGGTGTTCCACGCCCATCGGTCCGAGACCGACATGCTGCGCTATCTGCGCCGCCTGTCCGACCGCGACCTGGCGCTGGACCGCACCATGATCCCGCTGGGGTCGTGCACCATGAAGCTGAACGCGACGGTCGAGATGATGCCGATCACCTGGCCGGGATTCTGCGACATCCATCCATTCGCGCCGGAAGCGCAGCAGCAGGGTTATGCCGAGCTGTTCCGCGACCTGGAACGGATGCTCAAGGATGTCAGCGGCTATGACGCGGTATCGCTCCAGCCCAATTCCGGGGCGCAGGGGGAATATGCCGGGCTACTGGCCATTCGCGCCTATCACCGGTCGCGGGGCGACGAAGGCCGCGATGTCTGCCTGATTCCGGCTTCGGCCCATGGCACCAACCCGGCCTCGGCCCAGATGGCGGGGATGCGGGTGGTGGTCGTGGCCTGCGACGACCAGGGCAATGTGGATATCGATGACCTGAAGGCGAAGATCGCGCAGAATGCCGACCGTCTGGCGGCGATCATGATCACCTATCCGTCGACGCATGGCGTGTTCGAGGAATCGGTGGTCGAGATCTGCGACCTGGTGCATGCGGCCGGTGGGCAGGTCTATCTGGACGGCGCGAACATGAATGCGCAGGTCGGGCTGTCGCGCCCCGGTGCCTATGGCGCCGATGTCAGCCATTTCAACCTGCACAAGACCTTCTGCATCCCGCATGGCGGTGGCGGGCCGGGCATGGGGCCGATCGGGGTGGGGGCGCATCTGGCGCCGTTCCTGCCCGGCGCGCCGCAGGATGGCGGGGCGAACGCGGTCTCGGCCGCGCCGTTCGGCTCGGCGGCGGTGCTGCCGATTTCCTGGGCCTACATGATGCTGATGGGCGATGCGGGGCTGCGTCGCGCCACCGAAATCGCGATCCTGAACTCCAACTATATCGCGGCCCGTCTGTCCGGCCATTATCCGGTGCTGTATCGCGGGACCCATGGCCGGGTGGCGCATGAATGCATCGTCGATCTGCGCCCGATCCGCGATACGGTGGGCGTGACGGTGGACGATATCGCCAAGCGGCTGATCGACCATGGGTTCCACGCGCCGACGGTCAGCTTCCCCGTGGCCGGCACCTTCATGATCGAGCCCACCGAGTCCGAGGGGCGGGGGGAACTCGACCGGTTCTGCGACGCGATGATCGCGATCCGCGACGAGATCCGCGAGATCGAGCAGGGGCGGATCACGGTCGAGCAGAGCCCGCTGCGCCACGCGCCGCATACCGTGCGCGACCTGACCGATCCGGACTGGGACCGCGCCTATGACCGGCGGCTGGGCTGCCTGCCGGGCGATGTGGTGCCGGAGTCGAAATACTGGTCGCCGGTCAACCGGCTGGATAACGCCTATGGCGATCGCAACCTGGTCTGCTCCTGCCCCGATATCTCGGTCTATGCCGAGGAAGGCGCGGCCTGACCTGATACGGAGTGTCGTTTCGTCGGCGTGTCATGCGTGCGGCGCCGGGCCTGGCCCGGCTGCCGCGCGCCTGGCGCCGGGGAACAGGCATTTTGTTTCAAGAGATTGCGACTGATCGCGAATCGCCTTTGGAAGCCGGCCCGGCAGGGCGCATGGTCATGGTGCATCCGGACGAACCCGTCGCCTCGCGCGGCAAAGAAGAAGGGACGGTCCGGGGGAGGCACTCATGTTCCATATTGGTATGGCGGGACCGAAACGGTCTTCTGTGAATGGTGCGTGGCACGCGATTGCCCTGCATCATGATGATGATCCGTCATGGATCGATGCGCGTGACCGGATGGTGGTCGGGCTAATCTGCTGCGGTCTGCTCGGTGCGTTCCTGATCGACATGGCGGTACTCTACTTCTCCATGCTCCGACCCTGAGTTTGTGGCCGTAAACGCGGGCTGGTGGCGATCCGACGCGTCCGCTGTGCTCCGGTGCTCACGGCCATATAGGCCGCTCCGCTCCGGTGCTCGCGGGCGCACGACGGGCGTTGCCGCTGCGCGGAACTCTCGCTCACCAGCCCACGTTTCCGGCCACAAACTGCGCGGCTGAGGTGGGCGAGGGAGTTGTCGCGCGTCTGCCGTGCTCCGGTGCTCACGGCCATATAGGCCGCTCCGCTCCGGTGCTCGCGGGCGCACGACGGGCGTTGCCGCTGCGCGGCACTCTCGCTCACCAGCCCACGTTTCCGGCCACAAACTGCGCGGCTGAGGTGGGCGAGGGAGTTGTCGCGCGTCCGCGCTCCAGTGCGTTCGCTCACCATGGGGCTGGCCCTTGGGGTCAGGCCGGGGGCAGGTCCTTCAGGCGTTGGGCGGCCTGTTCTATGGAGCGGACGATCTGCTCGGCCAGTTCGCGCACCTTGGGGTCGGCATGCAGGCTCAGCCGGTCGGCGGCGAGCATGGCCGGTGACAGCAGGCCGCGTATGTCGTGCAGGACCTTGGCGCGGGATGCCGGGGCGGGCGTCGACTCGGTGGGGGTGTCCGTGGGGGCGGCGTCGGAGGGCGGGGCGGGGCGATCGTCGTCCGGAAGCGGGTCTGGGCCTTGCATGGAGGCTCTTTTCTTGCACGTTGACGCGCGGGGAAACGGGAAGTATAAGGCGCGCCTCAGGTCAGGCGGCCTTCGGGCTGCTCCGGCGCGTCGTGGATATAGCCGCGCCGCGTTTATTATTGTCAATCGGGGAGTCGCGTCGTGAAGCGCACGTATCAACCGTCCAAGCTGGTCCGCAAGCGCCGTCACGGCTTCCGCGCCCGTATGGAAACCGTCGGTGGCCGTCGGGTCATCGCCAATCGCCGTTCCAAGGGCCGTAAGCGCCTGTCCGCCTGATTTCGTCAGGTCTGGTTGCGTTCGGAACCCGGTTCTTCGGTGCCGGGTCCGGATAGCGCGTAGAGGGGGCTGCGAAGAGTGGCCGACCGTTCCGTCCGACTCAAGAAGCGTGCCGAGTTCCTCCGGATTGCATCCAAGGGGCGCAAGGTGCCGTCTCCTGGACTGGTGCTTCAGGCATTGGGCCGTGACGATGCCGATCCGGCGCGGGTCGGGTTTACCGTAACGAAGAAAGTCGGTAACGCCGTTGTCCGCAATCGCGCGCGCCGCCGCCTGCGCGAGGCCGTGCGGATCGTGGTGACGCGCGAGCAGCAATTGACGGGTGTCGATCTGGTCGTGATCGGCCGGGACGGGACGCGGGGACGCGATTTTCCGGCTCTGGTCGAGGATCTGCGGCGGGCCCTGCGCAAGGCCGGCGTGCGGGGGGCGGAATGATCCGTCTGGTCCGGGCCGCGACGGTCTGGGCTCTGGTCGGGGCGATTCGCGTCTATCAGCGGTTCGTCAGCCCGCTTCTGGGCCCCAATTGCCGTTTCGTGCCTTCGTGCAGCGAATATGCGCAGGATGCGATTCGCGCATATGGCCCGTTGCGGGGCGCATTTCTGGCCGGTTGGCGGATCTTGCGTTGCAATCCGTGGAATATCGGCGGATACGATCCCGTGCCCACCCAAGAGCAGGCGCGTGCCTCCTGCTGTTCTTCCCATAGATAACGAGAGTCTGGCCGGTCGCTGATGGATACCAAGCGCTTTATCGTGGCGACATTGCTGTCCGCCATGGTCCTGGTTGGCTTCGAATATTTCATGCCGAAGCAGACCCATCAGGAGGTCGCGCAGCAGGCTGCGCAGACCAGCCGGCAGACGCCGCCGTCTGACGCGCCGCGCCCGGGGGCGCCTGTCGCCGGTGTGAGTTCGCAGCCGGTTTCGGTGGCGTCGCCGCAGGCGGAAACGCGGCTGGAGATCGACGCACCCGCCGTGCGCGGGTCGATCGACCTGCTGGGCGCGCGGCTGGATGACATGGTGCTGCGCGACTATCACGAGACGGTCGCCGCCGGCAGCCCGCTGGTGCGCATCCTGGAAGCCGCGCACGATCCGCAGCCCAATTACGTCGAGATCGGCTGGATGAACCTGGCCGGTGGCCAGGTGCGCGTGCCCGATGCCACCACCGTCTGGACCGCCGATGCGCCGAAGCTGACGGCCGACCGGCCGGTGACGCTGTCGTGGGACAATGGCGAGGGTGTGACCTTCCAGATCGTCGTCGGCATCGACGCGCATTATATGTTCGCGATCGAGCAGCGGATCGTGAACCATTCGGCCCAACCGGTCTCGCTCTATCCGTTCGCCCGCGTCAACCGTGCCTATACGCCTGAGGAAACGGGCGGTTACCTGGTGCATGAGGGGCCGATTTCGGTCGTTGACGGGCGGCTGGACGAGAGCAGCTACAAGAGCCTGCGCACCGGCGCGACGCCGCCGGGCAATACGTCCTGGACCAAGGCCGGGCAGGGCGGATGGGCCGGCATTACCGACAAATACTGGCTGACCGCCGTGGTGCCCCAGCAGGGCGTGCCGGTGACCGGCAGCTATGGCTATCAGGCGAATGGCGGGGCGGGGGTCTATCAGGTCGGCTTCATCGCGCAGACGCCCACCGTGGTGGGCGCGGGCGCGACGGCCTCGACCGCCAGCCATGTCTTTGCCGGCGCCAAGGAAGTCAGCCTGCTGGAGCAGTACCAGTCCAGCCTGCATATCCCGGATTTCTGGAAGGCCGTCGATTTCGGCTGGTTCGCGTTCCTGACGCGGCCGATCTTCTATGTCCTCGACTATCTGAACACGCTGCTGGGCAATTTCGGCCTGGCGCTGATGGCCTTTACGCTGCTGGTCAAGGCGCTCTTCTTCCCGCTGGCGACGCGGCAGTTCCGCTCCATGGCCCGGATGCGCAAGCTCCAGCCCAAGGTGCAGGAGATCCGCGAGCGGTACAAGGGCGACCAGATGGCGATGAACCAGCACATGATGGCGCTCTACAAGACCGAGGGCGTCAATCCGGCCGCCGGCTGCCTGCCGATGATCGTGCAGATTCCGGTGTTCTGGAGCCTGTACAAGGATCTGTACATCACCATCGAGATGCGGCACGCGCCGTTCTTCGGCTGGATCCATGACCTCTCGGCGCCGGACCTGACCAACCTGTTCAATCTTTTCGGCCTGATTCCGTGGGATCCGAACGTGCTGTCGCCCTATCTGCAACTGGGTGTGTGGCCGATCCTGTTCGGGGTGACGATGTTCCTGCAGCAGAAGCTGAACCCGGCGCCGATGGACCCCGCGCAGCAGCGCGTGTTCCAGGTGATGCCGGTGCTGTTCACCTTCTTCATGGCGCGTCAGCCGGCCGGCCTGGTCATCTATTATTGCTGGAACAACCTGCTGACGATGGCGCAGCAGATGGTGATCCAGCGGCGCATCCAGGGAGCGACCAAGCCGGCCGCGCCCGTGGCGACGCCCGCGCCCGCGCCGAAGCCGGCCAAGCGGAAATAAGGTTGGTCTGATGTCGGAGTTCGTTACCCCCGCGCCTTCGCCCGAGGAACAGGAGCGCCTGCGCGAAGCGGGGCGGCTGCTGTTTGCCGGGCCGTGCGACTTCTTCTTCGGGGCGCAGAAGCTGGAGCAGCTTCCGCCGATCACGGTGCCGGAGATCGCGTTTGCCGGGCGGTCGAATGTCGGCAAGTCCAGCCTGATCAACGCCCTGACCGGGCGCAAGGCGCTGGCGCGTGCGTCATCCGAGCCGGGGCGGACCAAGCAGCTCAATTTCTTCGACCTCGGCGGCCGGCTGACGCTGGTGGACATGCCGGGCTATGGCTACGCCAAGGCCGCCAAGGACGTGAAGGAAGACTGGCAGGGCATGATGTTCGCGTATCTGCGCGGCCGGCCGACATTGCAGCGCGTCATCCTGCTGCTGGATTCGCGGATCGAGATCAAGGCGTCGGATCGGGAGATCATGACCCTGCTGGATCGTGCCGCCGTGACGTTCGAGATCGTCCTGACCAAATGCGATGCGCTCAAGCCCGGGCCGCTGGAGGCCAAGCGGGCCCAGGTGGCGGAGCTGGCGCGCCAGCACCCCGCCGCCTATCCGCAGATCCTGCTGACCAGCAGCGAGAGCGGGCTGGGCATGCCCGAACTGCGGGCCGGACTGGCCAGTCTGGCCCTGCCGCCGACGGGCGAAACGGTTTTATCCTGATCACGAGCACAAGACAGGGCACGACCCGATGAGCCAACCGACAAGCGAGACCACCGCCGATATCGTCCAGACGATGAAGGATGCCCAGGAGCGCGCGGCCGTGCTGGCCCAGGCGCTGCCGTTCCTGCGGCGCTATGCCGGCGATACGATCGTGGTCAAATATGGCGGCCACGCCATGGTGGACGATTCGCTGTCCAACGCATTCGGGCATGATATCGCGCTGCTGAAGCTGGTCGGGGTCAATCCCGTGGTCGTCCATGGCGGTGGGCCGCAGATCAGCGCGATGCTGAACCGGTTGCAGATTCCCTCGACCTTCGTCGATGGCCTGCGGGTGACCGACGCGGCGATGGTCGACGTGATCGAGATGGTGCTGGCGGGCAAGGTCAACAAGCAGGTGGCCGGGCTGATCAACCAGGCCGGGGCGCTGGCCGTGGGCATTTCGGGCAAGGATGGCGGGCTGATCGCCGCGCGCCGCCTGCGCCGCACGGTGCGCGATGCCGACAGCCAGATCGAGCAGGTGCTGGATCTGGGCTTCGTGGGCGAGCCGGTGCGCATCGACCCGCGCGTGCTCTATGCCCTGTCGGGGTCGGGCCTGATCCCGGTCGTGGCCCCGGTGGGCATCGGCGAGAAGGGCGAGACCTACAACATCAATGCCGACACGGCGGCGGGCGCGATCGCCGGGGCCGTGCATGCGACGCGGCTGCTGATGCTGACCGACGTGCCCGGCGTGCTGGACGAAAACGGCGAGCTGATCCCGGAACTGACGGCCGAGGAAGCGCGGCGCGGCATTGCCAGCGGCATGATCAGCGGCGGGATGATCCCGAAGGTGGAAACCTGCCTGGAGGCGGTGCGTGCCGGCGCCAAGGCGGCGGTGATCCTCGATGGGCGGGTGCCGCATGCCTGCCTGCTGGAACTGTTCACCGAAGCAGGCCCGGGTACGCTGATTCGCGGCGAATAAGGCGGGGCGGCGCCCATGGCGGCGTGTCGCAAGATGCGTTGACAGGAGGGGGCTTCCTTCGCATGGTCCCGCCACATGGCGAAAATGGGCGCCGGCAGGGCCGGCGCGGACAGAGGATTGCAGGAATATGAACGACGCACACGCCCTTCGGACCCATATCGAGGCGGTGTGGGAACGGCGCGATACCCTTTCCTCCGCCACCACGGGCGCCGACCGCGAGGCGGTCGAGCAGGCGCTGGCCGGGCTGGATGCCGGCACGCTGCGGGTAGCCGCGCCTGCCGATGCCGGCTGGGTGGTCAATGAATGGCTCAAGAAGGCGGTGCTGCTGTCGTTCCGGCTGAATGACAGCGCGGTGATGCCGGGGGCTCCGGCGCCGTTCTTCGACAAGGTGCCGCTGAAGTTCGCCGACTGGGACCAGGCGCGCTTTGCCGGGGCCGGGTTCCGTGCCGTGCCCGGCGCGATCGTCCGGCGTTCGGCCTACGTGGCGCCCGGCGTGGTGCTGATGCCGAGCTTCGTCAATGCCGGCGCGCGCGTCGAGAGCGGCACCATGGTCGATACCTGGGTGACGATCGGAAGCTGCGCCCAGATCGGGCGCAACTGCCATATCAGCGGTGGCGTGGGCATCGGCGGCGTGCTGGAGCCGTTGCAGGCGGCACCCGTGATCATCGAGGATGACTGCTTCATCGGCGCGCGGTCGGAAGTGGCCGAGGGCGTGATCGTGGAGCGTGGCAGCGTTCTGTCGATGGGTGTGTTTCTCGGCGCCTCGACCAAGATCGTCGATCGGGCGACGGGCGAGGTGTTCGTGGGCCGTGTGCCGGCCTATTCGGTCGTGGTGCCCGGCACGCTGCCGCCGCGCCAGCCCACCGGTGCCGATGGCGCGCCGCTGCCGTCGCTGGCCTGTGCCGTGATCGTCAAGCGTGTGGACGAGCGCACGCGCGCCAAGACCTCGATCAACGAATTGCTGCGCGATTGACCGGCGCCGTCATGGAGCCGGAACTGGTCGATGCGCTGCACCTGGCGCAGGCGCTGATCCGCGCGCCGTCCGTCACGCCCGATAGTGGTGGGGCGATGGGCGTGCTGGGCGACGTGCTGCGCCGGCTGGGGTTCGATGTCATCGACCTGCCGTTCGGCGAGGGGGCGGAGCGCACGGCCAACCTGTTCGCCCGGCTGGGCATGGTGGGCCCGCATCTCTGTTTCGCCGGCCATACCGACGTGGTGCCGCCAGGCGACGAGGGTTGGACCACCGGCCCGTTCGATGCCGCCGTGCGGAGCGACGTGCTGTACGGGCGCGGCGCCTGCGACATGAAGGGGGGCATCGCCGCCTTCGTCAGTGCGGTGGCGCGGCATCTGGGGGGCGGCACGCCGCTGAACGGGTCGATCAGCCTGCTGATTACCGGCGATGAGGAAGGCCCCGCCACCTACGGCACCGTGAAGGTGCTGGAATGGATGGCGGCGAATGGCCAGATCCCTGATTTCTGCGTTGTCGGCGAACCGACCAACCCCGAGCATATGGGGGATGTCGTCAAGATCGGGCGGCGCGGCAGCCTGAATGCGCGCATCGTCGTCCATGGCATCCAGGGGCACGTGGCCTACCCGCAGCGGGCCGACAACCCGATCCACCGGCTGATGGCGATCCTGTCGGACCTGACGGCGCACCCGCTGGACAAGGGGTCGGAATGGTTCGAGCCGTCGAGCGTGCAGGTTACCAGCGTCGATGTGGGCAACAAGGCCACCAACGTCATTCCGGCCAAGGCCTCGGCGCGGCTGAATATCCGTTTCAACGACCTGCATACGGGCAAGGACCTGGCGCGCTGGATTACCGAGACCGTGCGGGCCCGCGCACCGGGGGCGGAGATCGATATCCGGGTCAGCGGTGAAGCGTTCCTGACCCCGCCCACGCCGCAACTGGGCCTGCTGGTCGAGGCCGTGCAGGACGTGACGGGGCATCAGCCCCGGCTGGACACGGGGGGCGGCACGTCGGATGCGCGCTTTATCAGCCGCTATTGCCCGGTGGCCGAATTCGGCCTGGTGGGCGCCAGCATGCACAAGGCGAACGAGCATGTGTCGGTCGCCGACCTGCGGACGCTGACCGATATCTACGCGGCGTTTATCGAAAGGCTGATGGGATGACGCAGGGACGCGGCGCGCCGCCCCGACCGATGCCCGGCTCCCCGGGGGGCATCTTCCGGGGCATGATGCTGCTGGGGCGCGGCCGGCGTGACGGCATGAGCTGTTTCGGCACCACCCCCGATGCCGTGCTGACGGCGCTGGCGCCGCGTGTCGCCCTGTGGCTGGTCGGCGGTGTGCTGACGCTGGCGCAGGCGCCGACGATGCTGAGCGGGGCCAAGATCCTGTTCTCGCTGTGTCTGGTGCTGACGCCGGTGGTGCTGACCCATCTGCTGGCGCGTCTGTGGGGGCGTGAGGCGCTGTGGCCGCGTTACATGGCGGCTGCCCTGTGGTGCGACTGGCTGGTGCTGTTCGTGATGCTCGCGGCGGTCGCGGTGGTCGCGGCCCTTATGCCCGCCGGGGTGAGCGTGATGCATTCGGCGCTGATCCTGAACGGGATCATATTCGCCTATAATCTCTGGCTGACCTGGTTTGTCGCGCGGGCGGGGCTGGCGCTGGGAGCGTGGCGGGCGCTGCTGGTGGTATTGGTGATCGCCGCCGCCATCATGGCGCTGAGCGGGATCTCGTCCGTGCTGCCGCCGCATTATGCGCCATGGCAGGATTTTCTGGCGCTGCCGTCGGCGCACGGCAGCCGATAGGGCGGATCTTCCGGCGCGGACGGGCCGCGTGATAAGGCTTGCCGGATGACGAAATTGGCGAGCCTGCTGGTGCTGTCCCTGTTTCTGGCCGGTGCCGCCAGGGCGGCGGAACGGCCGGGTGTGCCTGACGGGTTCACGGTCGCGCTCGGTGGGGACATGATCGGTCCCTATCATCCTCTGCCCGATGAGCGGGACACGGGTTTCGCCCGGATCGCCGACCTGTTCCGCAAGGCCGATCTGGGGTTCGCCAACCAGGAAGGGTCGATGCTCGACCTGGCCGGTTTCGCCGGCTATCCGGCCGCCGAAACGGGTGGGGGGTATCCCCGGCAGTCATCCTCCATGGCCGGGGCGCTGCGGGGGATGGGCCTGACCATCGTATCGAAGGCCAATAACCACGCCACCGATTATGGTACCGAAGGGCTGGTCGCGACGCTCGACGCCCTGCGCAAGGCCGGTCTCGCGGAAGCGGGGGCGGGCCTGAGCGCGGCCGAGGCCCGGGCGCCCGGATATGTGCGGACGCCCAGGGGGCTGGCGGCGCTCGTCGATGTCGCCTCGACCTTCGCGCCGATGGAGGAGGCGGGCCCGGCGGTCATGAGCCAGGGCCAGGAGACGAAGCCTCGGCCGGGCATCAGCGTGCTGCATGTGCGTGAGGTGCGTTTTGTCCGACCCGAGGAGGTCGGGCACCTGCGTGACCTCGTTCAGGACCGGAATTCGCCGGTGAACGAGGCGCGGATCGGCGACATCATTTTCCGTGCGTCGGATCGCGACGGGTGGACATGGGAGATGAACCCGGCCGATGAAGGCGCCATTCTGTCCGCGATCCGGGAAGCGCGCAGCAGGGCGCGCTTTGTCCTCTTTTCCATCCATGCCCATGAGACCGCCGGTCATGATGACGGGACGACCCCGCCGGGAGCGTGGGAACCCATGGTGGTGCATCGGGCCAATGAGGCGCCGGACCCTCTGAACCCCGCCCCGGCGGCCTTCGAGCCGGTTCTGTTCCATGCCGCCATCGATGCGGGAGCCGATGCCGTGGCCCGGACCGGGCCGCATGTGCTGGATGGGGTGGAGATCTACAAGGGCAGACCGATCTTCCATGGGCTGGGGGGCCTGTTCTTTGACCGGAATGGTCGGCGGGGCCATGAAGTTGCGGGCGGCGTGGTGCCGTTTCCGCAGGAGCAGTTCGAAAGTGTGGTGCCGGTCACGACCTATCGAAATGGCAGGGCGGACGTTATCCGGCTCTATCCTGTCGTGATGGCCGATGACGGTATCGCGACTGGTGGGATTCCCCATCCGGCCTCGCCTGAACGGGGGCGGCGGATTCTGTCGCGCATGCAGGCGATGTCGGCGCAGTTCGGCACGAGAATGGCGATCGAAGATGGGATGGGCGTGATTCGCATTCCTTGAGCCGTCCTTCCTCTTCGGGGGAGGTCAGGCTGGGAGGATGAAGGGGTCGGGGTCGTAGCCGACGCCGGTCAGATAGAGCCCGTCCGGGGGGGCCGTGGGGCCGGCGGCGCGGCGGTCGCAGGCGCGCAGGGCCTCGCCGACGCGCTCGGGGGGCCAGGTGCCTTCGCCCACCAGTTTCAGCGTGCCGACCATGTTGCGGACCTGATGGTGCAGGAATGAGCGGGCCTCGGCCTCGATCGTGATGTCTTCGCCGTGGCGGGTGATCGCCAGCCGGTCGAGCGTGCGCAGCGGGTTTTTGGCCTGGCAGGCGCTGGCGCGGAAAGAGGTGAAATCATGGCGGCCCAGGAGGTGTCGGGCCGCTTCATTCATCGCGTCGGCGTCGAGGGGGCGCTTGACCAGCCAGACGCGGCCCTCGTCGAGGGCCAGGCGGCCGCGCCGGTTGACGATCCGGTAGCGATAGGACCGGCGGTTGGCGGAAAACCGGGCGTTCCATGTGCTGTCGACCGGTGTGGCCTGGAGGATGGCGACCGGGTGGGGCTTCATGTGGAAATTCAGCGCGTCGCGGACCTTGGAGCCCGTCAGGCCCGTGCCGGCGGGGAAATCCAGATGCGCGACCTGGCCGGTTGCATGCACGCCGGTATCGGTGCGGCCGGCGGTGATGCTGGTGACGGAGCGGCCTGCCGCCAGGCGGCTGGCGGCCTCTTCCAGCACCTGCTGCACGGAGAGGCCGGTGATCTGGCGCTGCCAGCCGACGAAGGGGCGGCCGTCATATTCGATCCGGACCGCCCAGCGTTCCACGGCCTGTTCGGGAGTGGTGTCCGCGTCGGCGGTCACGAGCCCAGGACCGTCCCGGCCGGTACGGGCTGGCCGCGCAGGAACGAATCGGCGTCCATCATGCCGCGGCCGGGCCGCTGAAGGCGCGTGATGCGCAGCGCGCCTTGGCCGCAGGCCACGGTGAGCATCTCGTCGAGAATGGTTCCCGGCGGTGCGGGATGGGAGGCTGAAACGAGGGTGGCGCCGCCGATCTTCAGGACCTGGTCGCCCAGGGTGGTGAAGGTGCCGGGCCAGGGGGTCAGGGCCCGGATCTGCCGGTCCAGTGCGGCGGCGTCGCGCGACCAGTCGATGCGTCCGTCCTCGCGCGTCAGGCGGCCGGCGTAGGTTATGCCCTGTTCCGGCTGGGGCTGGCCGGGGCCGACCGGCTGGCTCAGGGTCGTCACGATCAGGCGTGCGCCCATGGCGGCGAGAGCGTCATGCAGCGTGGTGGCGGTGGTCGTCGGTGTCAGCGCGACCTGGTCGGACAGCAGCATCGTGCCGGTATCCAGCCCTTCGTCCATGCGCATGATCGTGACGCCGCTCTCGCTGTCGCCGGCCAGGATCGCGGCCTGGATGGGGGCCGCGCCACGCCAGCGGGGCAGCAGGCTGGCATGGATGTTCAGGCACCCCAGGCGGGGGGCGTCCAGCATCGCCGCCGGCAGGATCAGCCCGTAGGCGGCGACCACGGCGGCATCCAGGTTCAGGGCGTGGAAGAAGGTGTGTTCGTCCGAATTTGTCCGCAGGCGCGCGGGTGTGCGGACCGGCAGGCCGAGCGTCTCGGCAGCCTGATGGACGGGCGACAGGCGGACCGACTGGCCGCGCCCGGCGGGCCGGGGGGGCTGGCTGTAGACGGCTGCGATCTCGTGCCCCGCCGCATGGAGGGCGAGCAGGGCGGGCACTGCGAAATCGGGGGTGCCCATGAAGGCCAGGCGCATGGGGGATCTCCAGCCTTCAGCGTTTCTGGCGCTGTTCCTTGGCCAGGCGCCGCATGATCATGTTGCGCTTGAGCGTGGAGAGGTGATCGACGAAGAGGATGCCTTCCAGATGGTCGATCTCGTGCTGGATGCAGGTGGCCAGCAGGTCGTCGGCCTCCATCTCCTGCTCGGTGCCGTCCAGGGTGCGGTAGCGGATGCGCACCTGCTGGGGGCGGACCACCTCGGCATACTGGTTGGGCAGCGACAGGCACCCTTCCTCGCGCGAGACGAGGGTTTCCGATTCCGCGATGACTTCGGGGTTGATCAGGACCAGCGGTTCGCGCTGCCGTTCCTCGCCCAGATCGACGATGGCGAAGCGCAGGCCCATGCCGACCTGCGGGGCGGCCAGGCCGATGCCCGGTGCCTCGTACATCGCGGCGAACATGCGGGGCAGGGCGTCGCGCAGCATCGGCTCGTCCTCGGGCCGGACCAGGCGGGTCTTCTGGCGCAGGATGGCCTGGGGAGCCACCAGGATCGGCATGGGGATGGCGGCGGCGATTTCGTCGTGACTGATCATAGGGGCGATGTAGCGATCCTGACGCGCGCGCGCCAGTGGGTACGCGCGCGTCAGAGGGCATCAAGGGGCATGGCGGCGCGGTGCTCCCGCGCGGCCTTGCGGAACCGGCCGGGCGTCCCATATCATGACGACGCGGGCGCCGACGACGGGTCCGCGTGATCGTCTCGCTCGGTTGAGGAGGCCTTGATGTCGGGTAGACTTTTTGGATCCCCCATGTTTCTGGGGTTTGACCATCTGGAACAGATGTTGGAACGCGCGTCGAAAGGGGCTGCCGATGGCTATCCCCCGTATAATATCGAGCAACTGAACGCCACGTCGCTCCGAATCTCGCTCGCGGTTGCGGGGTTCGTGATGGATGATCTGCAGATCACGCAGGAAGACAATCAGCTTGTCATCCGTGGACGGCAGACCGACGATACGCAGGGCCGGGTTTTCCTGCATCGGGGCATTGCGGCGCGGCAGTTCCAGAAAGCATTCGTGCTGGCCGAGGGGATCGAGGTCAGCGGAGCCTGGCTGGATAATGGCCTGCTCCATATCGATCTGGTAAGGCCGCAGCCGGAAGTCCGCGTGAAGCTGATCGAGATCACGCAGGGGCGTTCGGGCGGGCCACCGACCGAGATCGATCTGCCCAAGGCCCGCCCGCAACGTGTCGTGCGGGCGCTCGAGGACGATTGAGCGTTTTGATCTCCAGCTATCGACATGGCCGTCAGCCCGCGACACGACAGGCGCGCTGGCCAACGGGACGATCGCCGCATGATGGGGATTCGTCCTTACGGAGGATCGGATCATGAGAATTACGACTCAAAACGGGCAGGTCGTGCTTCAGGCCGACCACACGCCCATGACCGCCGATGTCCGTCATCTGACGGATATCCAGATGCGGGCGCTTGGTGTTTCGCGGGTTGCCTATATCAAGCCCGTGATCGTCGAGGGGGAAGATGCGTTTGCCATCCATGCGGCGGACGGCACCCCGATGGCCCTGACCGAAGACCAGGAGACGGCCGTGGAGGCGATCCTGCAGCATGAGATGGTGCCCGCCCTGCTGCACTGAGCGCCGCCGGGTTGCCGGGACGATCGGGATCGTCCCGGCGGTGGGGCCTTCCCGGCGTCAGCCGGGAGAGGGGTCCAGCCAGCCGATATTGCCGTCCTGCCGACGGTAGATGACGTTGATCTGTTCGCTGATACTGTTGCGGAACATCAGCAGGGTCGAGGCTGCCAGATCGAGGCGCATCACGGCCTCGCTGACGCTGAGGGTGGCAATTTCCGACGTGCGTTCGGCAATGATGGTGGCGTGGGCGCCGGTGTCGTGCGCCGCGCCGTTCGTCGCCGGCCCGGAATCGTCGGACGGGCGGAGGATATAGCTGCGCCCCATTTCCGGTGATTTGCGGCGGGGCAGGGTGCGGAGATGGTCGTTGACCCGTTCGCGATAGCGGCGGAGGCGCCGGGCGATATGTTCGGCGGCATCGTCGAAGGCGCCGTGGGCATCGGTGCCCTCGCCCTCGCCCCGCAGGGTCAGGCCCCGCGCGGCGTGAAGATTGATATCACAGGTAAAGAAGGACCGCGCGCGGCTGAAGGTGACCTGGGCTTCCAGGGCGCGATCGAAATATTTGTCGGCAAGCCGATCGAGATGCCCGGTAACCCGGTGTTTCAGGGCGTCTGAGAGGTCGATCTGTTTGCCAGCGACACTGATCTGCATGTGACATCACCCCTTGCATAGAGGAGCGTCCGAAACCGGACGGAACCGTGCCGGCGGTCCATAATGCGCGTTCCACCGGGCGTGGCGTCAGGCTTCGAAAGCCTTTTCCCGTTTTCTCTGCGCTGAATTGGGTATCCTCAGCGCATCGCGGTATTTGGCCACGGTTCGGCGGGAGATGTCTATTCCTTCCTTTCTTAATTTGTTCACGATTGCATCGTCGGACAGGATATCCCGGTCGGACTCATGGGAAATCAACAGCTTGATCCGGTGACGGACGGCCTCGGCGCTGTGATCGTCGCTGCCGGTGCGTCCGGGGATGGCGGTGGTGAAGAAATATTTCAGCTCGAACAGGCCGCGCGGGGTGGCGATATATTTGTTCGCCGTCACCCGGCTCACGGTGCTCTCGTGCAGCCCGACCGCCTCGGCGATATCGCGCAGCACCAGCGGCCGCAGGTGGCTGACGCCATGGGTCAGGAAATCGCTCTGGCGGCGCATGATGGCGGTGGCCACGCGGATGATGGTCTCGGCCCGCTGCTGGAGCGCGCGGACCAGCCAGTTGGCGCTGGCGAGGCGTTCGGTCATGAACGGGCGGTCCGCGTCGCGCAGCCGCAGCGTGGTCCGCAGGGTCAGGGCCGAATTGACCACCACGCGCGGCGTGGTGTCGGGATTGAGCTCGATGATCCAGTCGTCATCCGATGTCGGCAGCATCAGGATGTCCGGCACGATGATGCAGGCTTCGGGTGGCGCCGCGTCCAGCGCCGGTCGGGGCGACAGGGCACGGATTTCGGCAATCATGGTGGCCAGGTCGTCCTGATCGACGCCGCACAGGGTGCGCAGCCGGCGCAGGTCGCGACGGGCCAGCAGGTCCAGGTGCCGCAGCAGCATGGCCATTGCCGGGTCCAGCCGGTCGCGCTCGCGCAGTTGGGCGGCCAGGCATTCGCCCAGATCGTGGGCGAACAGGCCGGTCGGTTCGAACTGCATCATCGCCTGGCGCACCTGCTCGACCCGCGCCGCGCCGGTGCTCGGAGGCTCGATGCCCAGAGCGCGGGCGATCTCCGCGGATGGCATGGTCACGCGCCCGTCGGCATTCAGCAGGGTGATCAGGTAGGCTGCGATCCGTTGGTCTTCGGCATCGAAGGGCGAGAGCCGCACCTGCTCGGCCAGCCGTTCGTGCAGCGGGGGGGCGGGGCCGGCCATGGCGTCCCGCGGATCGTGCCATGTGCCCGCATTCCGTGACGGACCAAGGGTGGGCAGGACGGGATGGGGTGGCATGCCGCCGGAGGCCGGCAGCGGTGTGTCGGCCGTCTCGGGGCGCTCCAGCAGGGGGTTGCGCTCCATCTCCTGCTCGACCACCGACCAGGCGTCGAGATTGGAGAGTTGCAGCAGCAGGATCGCCTGCCGCAACTGCGGCGTCATGACCAGGGATTGGGCCTGCCGGAGGGCGAGCTTGGGTCCGATCGTCATGACGGGCGGTCAGAGGGAGAAATTTTCTCCAAGATAGACGCGCCGCACGTCCTCGTTGGCGACGATCTCCTCGGGGCGGCCTTCCATCAGCACCTGGCCGCTATGCATGATATAAGCGCGGTCGATGACTTCCAGCGTCTCGCGGACATTGTGGTCGGTGATCAGCACGCCGATCCCGCGATCCTTGAGGTGCGAGACCAGGTCGCGGATTTCGCCCACCGCGATCGGGTCGATGCCCGCCAGGGGTTCGTCGAGCAGGATGTAATGCGGCTGGCTGGCCAGGGCACGGGCGATTTCCAGCCGGCGCCGCTCGCCGCCCGAGAGGGCCAGCGACGGCGAGCGGCGCAGGTGGGAGATTCCGAATTCGCCCAGCAGGCCGGTGAGCATTTCCTCGCGCCGGTCGGGATCGGACTCCACGACTTCCAGCGCCGCCATGATGTTCTGCTCGACATTCAGGCCCCGGAAGATGCTGGCTTCCTGCGGCAGGTAGCCGATGCCCAGCCGGGCGCGGCGGTACATCGGCAGGCGGGTGATGTCGGTGCCGTCCAGGGTGATCGAGCCGCTGTCGGGCTGTACCAGCCCCACGATCATGTAGAAGCTGGTGGTCTTGCCGGCGCCGTTGGGACCCAGGAGGCCGACGGCCTCGCCGCGATTGACCTGGAGCGAGACGTTCCGGACGACGGGCCGCTTCTTGTAGCTCTTGCCGATGCCGCTGGCGATCAATCCGCTGAGGGCGCTGCCGAAGGGGACCTGCCCGGCGGCATTTTTCGCCTCGTCGGACAGGGCGTAGGGGATGTCGTTCATCGGTGGGTTCCGGCAGGGGGGGGATTGGCCTCGTTAGGGACGATCAGGCCGCTGACCCGTCCGCCCGGACGTTCGGTCATCGTGGCGATTCCGGTATGCATGTTCACGATTGCCGCGGCTCCGCTGATCTGGTTCTGGCCTCGCGTGATATGCACGTTGCCGACGATCCGCGCGATTCCCGTATCGGGAACATAGACGCCGCGATCGCCGATCACGGTTTCGGTCTGCGTGCGGATGAAGACGTGGCCGAATGCGTTCACTTTTTCCAGCTTCCCCGAACCGGTCAATGGGTCCCCGCCATGTCCGGCCGGCTGCGCATTGGCCTGCGGGGCGGGCTGGGCGGCCGGCTGGGTCGGCGCGCTGTAGCCGACCAGCACGTCGGCCCGGATCTGCCTGCCGTCATTGGTGGTGACCGTGGCATCGCCCCGGCCGACCGACATGCGGGTCTGGGAATAATATTCCATCGAATCCCGCGCCGTCAGGACATCCTGCGGCGTGGTCAGCTTCAGCCCCTTGCCGGTCAGGACCATGACCGCCTGGTCGATGTCGTAGACCGCCTTGTCGCCCCAGGCCTGGTCGGTGTCGGTGAAGATATGGACATGCCCCAGCGCGTTCAGGCGATAGACCTCGTTCGCGCCCGATCCGGCCTCCATGCCCCGGGCGCCGTCGGCGGCCGGTGCGGGCTGGGCGGGGGGCTCGGCGGGGGTGGGGGCTCCGGCGGCGGCCTTCTTGCGGTAGAAGGCGATCAGCCGGTCGGCGGTCACGGTGACGTTGCCCCTTGTGGCCTGGGCCTGGTCATAGGCGGTGACGGTCTGGGCCTTTTCGTTCCAGTCGAAGCCGCCGACCGCCGTGACGTTGATCTGGCCGCCATGCGACAGGTCGATGGCCTGGCCGCGCGCGCCGCCCGGAAGGAAGAGGCAGGCCGCGGCGCCGAGGAACAGGAACGCGGAGGCGACCTTTGCGGGGGCGGTCATCGACTGGGCTCCGTCTGGGAGGCTTGGGGAGAAGGGGACGGCGGGCCGGCATGGGCATCGTCGTTCAGGATCAGCCGGCCCGGACCACGGAACTGGGCGATCCCTTCATGCTGGGACAGCAGCACGCCCTGGGCGTCCAGCATGCCGAACGGGCCTTCGGCGTGCACCCACTGGTCGGATGCGATGATTCCCTGCCTGAGATCCATATCGGCGGTCACCCCGGTCATGATCACGCCGTCGTCTCGGTAGAGGGACACGTCCTGCGTCAGATCCAGCAACTGTTCCCGTTGCAGATACACGCCCTGGGCCGCGCTGACCATCATCCAGTCTCCGCCCTGGGTCAGGGTGTCGGCGGCCGGGCGGGTCAGGTTGATGCGATCCGGGCCGATCTGCTGGGCCTGGTCGGCGGTGATCATGAAGGGCCGGTCGTGTTCGTCCAGCCCCCGATAGACGGCGCCGAGCATGTTGCCGCTGGAGACGCGCAGGTTTTCCATCTCGCGCAGGGCGCCGCGCTGCATGTTGATCAGCCGGTCGACGGCCGGCCACAGGGCGATCGAGCCCAGCAGCAGCAGGGCCGCCGCGGGCAGGGCCCATTTGGCCCAGCGGACCAGGCGCTGGCGACGGGCAATGTCGCCGGGCCGGAGCACCCGCCGGAGCCGGGATGTATCCTGATGCAGCAGCGACCGCTGCCGCGCGACCTGATCGGCGGAGCGTGCGAAATCCTCGCGCCGGGGGGGGCGCTTGCCATCGGGGGGCGGGGGGGTGCTCATGCGACGCCCGCGCGCAGCAGGTCATGGACATGGAGGATGCCGACCGGAACCCCGTCGCCATCCAGCACGAACAGGCTGGTGATCGGGCGGGCGCGCGCATTCATCAGCCGCAGCGCCTCGGCGGCCAGCACGTCGGGCCCGGTGGTCAGGGGCTCGGTGTTCATGATGTCCGCCGCGCGGGTACGGTCCAGGTCGCGGTCGAGGACGCGGCGGAGATCGCCGTCGGTGATCAGCCCGCACAGCGTTCCATCGGCACCGACCACGCCCATGCAGCCGAATGCCTTACGCGTCATCTCCATGATGACCTGTCGCAGGGAGGTGTCGGGCGTGCCCAGCGGCATGACGCCGCCGCGATGCATCAGGTCGGCGACGCGGCGCAGCCTCGTGCCCAGCCGCCCGCCGGGATGAAAGATGCCGAACTCGGTCGCGGAGAATCCCCGCCGCTCCAGCAGGACCACCGCCAGGGCATCGCCCAGCGCCAGTTGCATCATCGACGAGGTGGTGGGGGCCAGGCCCATCGGGCAGGCTTCGGGCGCATCGGGGATGATCAGGGGGATGTCGGCGGCACGGGCAAGCGTCGATTCGATGCGCGTCGTGATCGCCACCAGCAGCAACCCGTAGCGCCGGGTATGTGCCACGATGTCGGCCAGTTCCGCCGTCTCGCCCGAATTGGAGAGCGCCAGCACGGCATCGCCCGGCTGGAGCATGCCCAGGTCGCCATGCGAGGCTTCCGACGGGTGAACGAAGACCGAGGGGGTGCCCGTGGAGGCCAGCGTGGACTGGATCTTGCGGCCGATCTGCCCGGACTTGCCGATGCCGGTGACGACGACGCGGCCCGCCAGGGTGGAGAAGGCCGCGATCGTGCGCGCGAATGTCTCGCCCAGCGGCGGCGTGGCGTCGCCGTCGCGCGGGGGCGCGCGCAGGGCGGCCGCCATCTGCATCAGCCCGTCGGTCTCGCGGGCCAGCACCCGGCACGCTGCCGCGATGTCCGCGTCGGACTGGCCGGAATCGGAAGCGTTACCGATGGGAGGGGCGGATTGGGTCATGCCAGAGGTGTATTGCCATGGCGGCGGTCCAGGTCAAACGGAACGATGGATCGCGCGGGAGAAAGGGGCATCATGCCCGGTGGGCGAAGATGTCCGGTTCTTCGTATCCCAGCAGGTCCAGTCGCGCGCGGGCAGGCAGGAAATCGTAGCAGGCCTGGGCCAGGTCGCGCCGGCCCTCGCGGTGCAGAAGCGCTTCCAGCTTGTTCCAGAGCGCATGCAGATACAGCACGTCCGATGCGGCATAGGCCTTCTGCTCGGGCGTCAGTTCCGGGGCGCCCCAGTCGGATGTCTGCTGCTGCTTGCTCAGGTCCACGCCCAGCAGCTCGCGGCAGAGCTGGGCCAGTCCGTGGCGGTCGGTGAAGGTGCGGACCAGTTTGGAGGCGATCTTGGTGCAGATCACCGGCGCGACGGTGACGCCGAGCGTGTGCTGGAGGATCGCCACGTCGAAACGCGCGAAATGCATCAGCTTGGTGATGGTGGGGTCGGCCATCAGCCGGGCGAGGTTGGGGCTGGGAGTGCCGGGCAGGATCTGCACCAGATGGGCGGAATGGTCTCCCGCTGAGATCTGCACCAGGCACAGCCGGTCGCGATGCGGTTTCAGCCCCATCGCCTCGGTGTCGACGGCGATCGGGCCGTGGAAGGTCACGTCGGCAGGCAGGTCGCCGCGATGCAGATGAATCGAGGGCGCGGTGGCGATCATGCGTAAATCCCCGCAACGCAGGCGTGACGACGAAAAATGAAAGAACGGTCCATGATTCCCAACCCGCAAGACGCATGACCGCGCCGACACACCGTCATGACCGGATGCCGGGGCAGTGACGGACATATAATATCGGAAGCGCCGTTGCGCGAGGGGGTGAGCCGACCAGTTGCCCGAAGGCTCTTATGTCGCCCGGGCGGGCGATGTCTGATCCGGCTGAAGA
>NZ_JBLHEN010000004.1:0-155948 GCF_048695475.1 Gluconacetobacter brunescens
ATCGCGGGAGCTTCCGAAGCTCCCGATATTCCGGACGTCGATCGGCCGCCATCCCTTGAAGCGCTGATGGCCATCCGGCCCGGCTACTCCCCAAAAAAGGAGGAGGGCCACGACCGGGACGAGGCCGTTCGTCAGGCAGCCTGGGCAGCCGGCGCACAGGGCGGCCGAGCAGCAGAGTCATTCGCAATCAACGAGATGCTCCGCCGCTACGCGCCTATCCTCGATCGGAAGATCGATTTCCGCACGCTCGTACTTCCCGCCGGCAACGGGCAGACGCTGCTTCGGCCGCCCGTGGTCACCGAAGCGCAAATGGCACTTGCTCTCGATCCGACAGGCCAAACGGCGCGTGAAACTGCAACAGTCTACCAGATCACGCGAGAAGCCCGCCTCGTCTCTGCCGTGCCCCAATGGAGGACGTGGCTTGTCCGCACCGTCGGCGCCGTCGCCCCCCCTCCCGACGTTCTGCGTCCGCGCACGCCGCACGAGGTGGAAATCTGGAAAACCGGGCTCGCTTACGGTTGGGCCTCAGGCGAACGGCAGGCCGTCGATATCTTCCTCGCGGACCTCGGCCGCCTTGAACGTGACGTGATGGGAATGGCCCGCTACCGACTCTTACTCCGTGCCGGAAAGGTTGCGCCGCCTGAGATCAGCTACCGGCATGTAGACGTCGAGGGTGGGCACGACATCATGCGTCTCAGCAATGACGACGTGAAAATTCGAATGCAGCCAGGCCTCGACGCGAACCGGGCGCATTGGCGTGTGACGGAAGACGGGCAATGAAGCCTTTCTCCCCTGACGCGGGCACACGAACCCTCGATCCTGAGCGCCTGAGCAGCCTGTTCGTCGGGATGACGATCGGCACGGCGCTGCTCGCCTTCTTTCTGTGGTGGAAATTCCATACGCAGATGGCCACCGCCATATTGGCGGTGCAGGCGCTGGAACTGGAGGTCATCGGAGCCTTCACGCACCAATTTGATCCCTTGCGGGAGCATCTCCGCGACGCAGAGCCGGAACATGTCTCCGCCCGAACGCTCTGGACACTGTGCACCATTACCGGGTCCGTTTTACGCTGGGTCGCCATTCCCGTTATTGTTGCTCTTGCTCTCCTGTGCCTCACGCGCGCTCCCCGCGAGCGCTACCGTCGACGCTTCGGTCTTGATGGCATGCAGGCCGCCCTTGCACGGATCCACCCGCTTGGATTGGCGTGGATGGGGCGCGGCACCAAGCTCACTGAGCCCGCGCCGGCGAACCAGCCGCTACGCCCGATGGACCCGGCACTACGTGCCTCTGAATGGCGCGAGCGGCACATGACGGGAGAGACGCGACATGAGCGGTTCATCAAAGGCAGCCTGGCCCTCAGGTCGCAGTTGGGTCACGAACTGAAAAGCTTGACGTCATTCTCGCCGATAGAGCGGACGTTGTTCCTCGTGTTCGCCCTTTTTGACCAGCGGAGAAAGGATGAAGCTTTGGCGGTCCTTGAGGAGCTATCGAGGGCGCTGTCGAACCCACGGCTGAAGGGAGCCCCGACGGCATTCGCGACGCTGCCCGCACGGTATGTCCGATCTATTGATCGGCGCCTCTCGAAGGAGAGGTTCCCAACAGCGCTCGCATTGATAGGCAAGCATGCCTGGACGCGGCCCGCCTTGCTCTCGCTCATGCAACAAGCACGCCTCCGCTCCGGCGTCGTGAACCCGGGCATCTTTGCCTCTGTGCAGCTCGTGGATCGCAACCTGTGGCTGGTCCTTGCGGCTGCCTCCTATCCCCGGGACGGCCGGCCGGCTCATGACATGACTATCGCACCATGCGCTGAGGCCGCCGCCGCCATCGCGCACTGGGGCGCAGAGTGTCGAGCGGGAAGCCCGCTCGTCCAGCCGGATTTCACGTCAATCCTCCATGCACTAGACCAGCCATGATCACGCCTCCCCCTCCGCCGACCGACCTCATGATTTTGTTCATCACCGCCAGGACGGCCGCCCTCGAGCTTCGGGAATGGGTGGTCCGCAGGTACAACCTGGGTGATACGCATCTCGACGCGGCGATGGTCACCGTACTCCCTCAACTCGACCAGGCCGCGAGGTTCGACGTCTATTTTGGTTATGACGTATCAGCAGCCCCAGCGTCTCTCCGAACGCCCATACAGGCCTACATGACGGCGCTACGCGGCGGAGGAGCCAAACGTGCCCGCGCCGAACTCCCGCAGTCGCTCATCCGTGCGCATCGCCGGGTCATCAGGGTCGTCGAGGGGCCCCAGAGGAAGCGTGGCGATGGGTGAAGACAATTACTGGCCCGAGGACGGAAGCCACCTGCGAAGCGAGAATCTGGACCGTTTCCTTGTGTGGTGCGCGAAGGAAGACGCCTCGCGCATCGAAATCCAAACGGAGATGCCTGTTACAATACGGGTGCATGGCCGAAACCGGCAGGTTACCCGCGACGCGAGCCTGCCGCTCGATGTGGAGGATGCGGTCACCCACGTCTTTCGATCCGCGACCGGCGTCGCTGAACTCCGCAAGGGCACGCCCCTGGATCTCAGTCACACAATCCGTCTCGATCGACGTTCGCGACGGCACTCCTTCCGGCTGAATGCCATCGGAACTCAGGTCGGATCGCAGACCGGCATCTCGATGACCTTCCGGCCGCTCGCCGACATACCGCGGCCGCTGTCCGAACAGGACGTCGAGCCGGCATTGATGGAGGCGCTCGCTGGAGACCGGGGAATGTACCTCATTTGCGGCGCCACGGGGTCCGGCAAAACGACCCTGATGGGTGGAGTGAACCGGGCACGCCTGGAAGATCCCGGCATCCACTGTGACATAATCGAGGGATCGCAGCCGCTCGAACTTCTCTACGATCTGGTTGAACGCAGGAACTCGACAATCTCGCAATGCCAGGTTCCCCGTGATGTTGCGACGTTTGGAGAGTTCATCCGCGCAGCTATGCGCCGCGAGCCCACTGACATTGTAGTGGGTGAGTGCCGCGACAGCGACACGATGGAGAGTGCTATTCAGGCAGCCATTTCAGGGCACCGCCTGACGTCCTCGCTGCATACATTCGACTGCCAGTCCACCATCCGTCGCGTCGCCGCTCTCTGTCCAGGGGACCAGCGCGACAACCTTACCATCTCCTTCGTGGAAAACCTCCGGCTGCTGGTGAACCAGAGGTTGCTCCCATCTACCGATGGGAAGCGAACACCGATCCGTGAGTTCCTTCCCGTGAACCGCGCCATCCGCAACACACTGCTTGACGCCCCTCGTGACCAGTGGCCGCGGCTGACACGCGAAGCTGTACACAACCACGGCCAGACATTTGAACAGGCGATAACGAAGGCGTTCCAAGCCGGCCGGATTTCCGAAGCCGTGGCAGCGGCAGCGATGCAACAGGAGCAATGAAATGCCTAAGGGAACAAACGCACTCGCTTCCGGAGGTTACTCCTAAATGTGGCGCTTCTCGGCCGACCCCGTTCGGCTGTTCATTGTCGACGCTCGGGCAATGGCTCCGATGCTTCTCTTCCTTGTCCACATGCGTCTTTGGACGCTGATAACCGCTGTAGCTGGAGTGATCTTCTTCGCCGTTCTCGCATGGCTCGGGCTGACTTTACCAGTTGCCTGGAGAATGTTCCGTGTCGTTGTGTGCGGCCCCCGACGCCCTCGTCTTCCCTCCAGGAAGAAGCGGGCCTACGCATGACCGATCCGGACGATTTCGCGCGTGCGCTTCACATCATGCTCGACGCGCGAGGCTATCGATTTGAAACCGGCATACCCGGCCTCGAGACCATTCCGTCATGGCGCATCAGCCAGCCGGATATGTTCCTTCCCGTCTTCCTTCGCCTGGCAGAGGAATTATGGCGGCAAGACACTGGCGGCAGCGGGTTCGGCCTTCATATCGTTCCGGACGAAATCAGTCTGACAGGTCATCGGCTGATCGGTCTTTTCCACGTCCCTGCCGCGATCGCGCTGCTGGCGATCGACGCCGTCCTGCAGCGACTGGCTGACGACCATGTAATCACTCTCGACGCTCTTGCCGGCGAGGCCATGCGCGTCGCAGGGTGACACCTGCCGCCCGCCGGCGGACGGGAAGAATCTGAGGTTACAAACGGGGCCTCTACGCTGAAATTCTGACAGCGGAGAGGTGTCTATGATTATTCTTGCCCCGTCGAGTGAAGCAGTCGTGACGATCCAACGGAACGGCGACGCGACAATCGTCACAATCGAGCGGACGCCGAACGGCGCCCATTCGCCGGTCGAGAGGGAGAACGGCCGCAGCGCCGCTGTTCCGCTGCCGGGCGACTGGGCCGCTCCGCCGTCGACGCTGCGCACAGACCCGCCTCGCGTGCTTGCGCCAGCAAGACTGAGGACTCTTGTATCGGCCAGTCTCTTTGCGCTTGTGTGCGGCCTGACATGGCATTGGGCGACGGGCTCTGCGCATGACGGTAGCTCCGCGGACTCAGCATCGCTTGTTCGTCGAACCGTAGGGGAGACTATACGGGCGCCAAACGCCGCGACGGACACTCCCCCGCCAGCAATCCGTCAGGTCCCGCCCGGTCAGCCGAACCCGGGAGGGCCGAACGCAGCGTTCGGACTTGACTAGAAGATGGCAGTCATCCGCCGCCAGATAGACGGCCCTCAGGACTTTCACGAGCAAGCGGGTGGCCTGTCCTATCGCGACACCCGGCGCCTCTCTCAGCATGTCGGTGAACTTCTCACTACCAGCTTTTCCGCCGTCGGCCTCGTCGCACTCGCGATCCTGACGGCCGTGGTACCCGCCTTAACCACACTGACACTCCCGTTGGCGGCTGCTTACGCCGCTTACGTCATGACAAGGCCGGTGACGCTTCCGCTGCGGCTGCCGGCGAATGCCGGGAGGAAGGATTACGGGAACCCAGTGCCCGACCCAAAGAGACCAGGTGTCGAGATTCCGGGCCCCCCTACCGGAGACTGGCTACTCGGCTGGGACGAAGTCACCGGCCAGCAAATCTGGCTGTCCGGCAATGACCTGACGATGCATGGAGTTGCGCCAGGCGCAACCGGATCTGGCAAAACCCAACTGATCTATAGCCTGCTGTGCAACGCTCTGGCTCAAGGCACCGGCTTTACGATCGTCGACGGCAAGGCGAGCAACAACCTCCCCTTCACCATCATGGCAATGGCCCGGCGCTGGGGCCAGGAGGCGAATGTCCGGATCATCAACCTGATGGTTTCCGGCGGAGATCGGCGCACAAATACCTGGAACATGTTTGCATCGGTCAATGCGGAGGGCATGACCGAACTGTTTCTTACGCTATTCGTTCCTGAAGAAAGCAAGGGTGGCGGCGGAAATTCAGACCATTTCCGCAACCGTGCTGAATCTCTCATCCGGGGCATGGCCTACGTCTTCGTGTGGGTCCGAGACAATCTCGGCGTTCCCATCACCGCAGAGACTGTCCGGACAATGTTCAGCGATATTGACCGGCTGCGCTTACTGTATAGCGAAAGGCGCTTCAGCTATTACGATGCGGATCAGGGCGTCGCGTGTGAGACCATACTCCCGGAACACTTCCCCACTTCGTTGCTCAATCCGGTAAGGGATTACGTCAGCGAGACAGGCGGCTTTTCGGACAAAAAAGACGTCAGCGAGCAGGACAAGGTTCGGGAGCAGCACTCATACGTCGTCGGCGGATTCGGCAAGACGTTCACTCAGATGTCGTCGACTCTAGGCCATGTCTTCGGCTGTAATGTCGGTGACATCGACTTCCGCGACATAATATACAATCGGCGAATTCTCGTCGTTCTTCTGCCGTCTCTCGAAAATCATCCCGATACGAACCGCGCGCTCGGCAAAGCAGTTATCACCGCTCTTCGGTACGCGCTCGCCGCCGCACTGGGTACGTCGATCGAGGGAGACTACGAGGACCTCGTTGCCAACCGACCATCCTCATCAAAAGTGCCGTATCCGATGGTGCTGGACGAAGTCGGACAGTTCGCGACCCGAGGTATCGATTCCATGATGGCACTCGGCCGAGAGTTGAATGTCTTCCTCCTCATCTCGTTCCAGGAGGTCGGCACGCTCTATGCGACCCTCGGTCGCGACTTTACCGTGCCCCTTCTGGGGAACCCGAAGCTCAAGATCCTCATGAACGTCGAGGACGCAGGTCCGACCCGGCAGTGGATCGAGGAATCCGGGGGCACAATGCCGGTCACGGTGCTCCCAGGTTACGACAACTCTTCCCCGTTGGGTCTCTACGCCGACCAGCAGCGCGCCGATATCCGGGAGGTAAAAAGGGTGTCGTGGAGCGACATCCAGAAACTGAGGCAGGGGCAGGCCATCATCCTGTTCCGCGGACGACGCATCTATGCACGACTCTTCTATGCCGGCGTCCGCCCTGAAGGCGTCAACCGGGTTTTCCCGACGCTTCCCCCTGTGCCTGAGCGCCTCGCCTCGTCTTCATCTCCGCTCGTAGAGAGCGTTGCCCGTCATCTTGCGGCAGGGGCGGATCTTGTCGAAGCGGACCGCCTGCCGGGCCTCACCGGCGGTCTCAGGGCGTTGTATTCGCGCCTGGCCATCATCGTCGGCGAGGATGCATCACCTCTTCAGGACGCGGAAGACCTCCTCACACTCAACGGGGAGGAAATCAGACCTGCTCCAGACCCATTTGCGGGGCTATTCCGAAACCTGATCCAACCGGCGGAGCAAACGCCGGAGACGAAGGAGCCGCTCGATCGTTCGGTCGACCAGGCGCTCTGCGACGAACTGGTCGCTTTTGAAATGGCCATGGGAGCGTCGGAGGCGACGGCGAAAGGCAGGATCGTCCACGCGCTCAACCTTCACGCGCGAGTTACGCACAAGCACCGCTCAGGCACCGCATGAAGGAGGATGTGGATCGCGTCGCAGAACTTCGGCGAATGCTGCGAGGCTATCGCAAGATGACGGCGGCGCTCCGCCGCCGGTTGCGCGCCTTCGGCTTCGACGTGGTGGAAACCAAAAAGCACGTTCGTCTGCTCCCGCTGGAGAATCCGAAGGCAGCGATCATCATCCCGTCTTCGGCCAGCGACAGTCGAGGCGGCAGAAACGCCGCCAGTGTCGTCGCCCGGAGATTGCGTTCGTCAGGTCACTCATAGCGGCCCGGCCGGCGCGTTCAGCGCCAGTCGTAGCGCGCTTCGATAATGCCGGCATCGCCCGTGAACACATGACGCTCCAATGAGAACATGCCGTTGGGAATCACGAGCGAAAACCGATCTCCCCAGTCCAAGGTGGGGACAGGAATGTTGCAATACCCGTGAACGCACCAGAGGTCCTGCGCGAGTTGCGCCACGCCGGTTTTCATGAACAGGACCGGATATGCCTTCCCCAGGGCGGCCGTGGTGTCCCGGACCCAGAAGAGCGGAGGAACCTCAGGCGTCCGCACGGCGACAGCCGCCGGCAGCGGGGTGCGCACCAGCAGTTGCCCCATTGTGGGAATGCTGGCCCCCACCACTTCAATATTGGCGGGCCCAACGGGAAGGTCTGGGTAAGGGAAGCGCCCGGCGAACAGATCACGGCCGCCCATAGCCTCGTCGGCGTAGACCATACCGTTCAAGTTGGCGTCTCCGGAACAGTAGGCGTAAGCTTCAGCAGCAGCCGCCGTCACCAGGTCCTGGGCGTGGGCAGGATCGGTAAGGCACTCCCCGACTTTCTGATTCACGTCTGCGCGCAGGACGAATTCGAGGTTCTCTCGGTTCAGAAGCGAGACGCCACGCGATTCAATCACCTCGGTTTTGCATGCGGCAACGCCGACTGAGCGGACCCGAAGCCAGAAGAGCCATGTTGCGAGTTCGTGCACGTCAGCCGGTGAGAATACCTGGTTACGTCCTTCAGCCAATGTTCCGCTCCCTTCGCTGGACCTCGTGAGAGCCTAAAGGTCGCGGTCGGCCGATGGAACCCTGGAGGCGCCCCCCCTATCGCGGTCCGGATGTGAGTGCGCCGGCGAAGGCGGCGGGGGCGCGTTGTTCGGGCCACGGTGTGCGGATCGAAGCGTCCTCTCGTTCGACCGGCGAGCGGCGTCCAGAGCCGCCTGGGTGGCGTAGCCAGCCTTCCGTAGCTTTCGACTGACGTCATCCCACTGCTCGGGTTTGATCCCGTGGACCGGACGCTCATCAAGCTCGCGTCTGATCTGGCACCCAGGTTCCTGCCCACGCTGTTGCGCGCGTTCGTTCTCATGGGACTGCCGGATCCAGCGCGCGGTCTGCTCATCGGCTGCCAGATCAGCCTTTGCCAGATCGACGGCGAGGGACTTGTATGGGTGGCGTCCCATATCCGCGGCCAGACGGGTATAAAGGTCTTCCGTCGTGATGGGGCGAATATCACCAAGCGGCCGGGCCCATGTTTCGGCTTCCCTCAGAGCACCTTCCGCGACCACGGTCCAGCACGCATAGACGTGCCGACTTTCGCCCACATAGGTGGTAAAGCCTGTGACCCCGGCCGACCCGCGCGGCATCGCGTTTACGTGCTCGTCCGAGGTGATCCCCTGTGCGGAATCGTGGGTCATCGCGTGGCCAAAGCCAAGGCGCAGCCGTCCGGACTCTTTATCGGCCAGGCGGGACCACGGCACCAATCCCACCCGTCCCTTGGCGTTCTCCAACACGATCCCCTCGTCTGACCATCCCTTGACCGTCACGAAGTCACCATTGGATCCCAACTCACGCCACCTCGAGCCTCGATGCGTCGCGACCTGTGCGTGCGTTCTGTTGAAGAGGCGGAGCCGGTCACCTACAGAAATTGGCAGATCGTATATCTCGCCGCGCTGATCGATAGCCGCCCTGACGATCTCCTCGCGGCCAATTTCACCTCGCGCACGCAACCTCTCGCGAACAGCACGGCTCAAATCCATGACGTCCTCGTTTGTCGGCGCGGACATGGTGATACCGCGCGTCATACCGGCCTGAATGAGGATATCCCGGCGGCGCAAGTAGAGATCCGCGATATGCGCGACGACCTGGTCATGATCGCCGCCGACCAGGCGTATCGTGCCGTCCTCGCGCTTCATGTCGATTGCCGCCCGCGCGCGAGCGGTGTCAGCCTGCCGCTGTTCATCCTCTGTCTTGGACAAGTCCCGACCCGAGGACCGGAAATGCCCGGCGATCTCGCGCCCCCGAGCCGACTTCTGGCGCACCGTACTAAGCAGTTCCGCCCGAGCTTCCGCCGGCAGAACGCGCATCATGAGTTCAACTCCGTCGCCGGCCTCGATGGCCTGGCCCTGCTCGCGATCGCCCAGCATACGCAGCGCGAACCCCTGCTCCTGTTGAAACTCCAGGAGTTGCAGGTGCTGCCGGGGCGATACCTGGCTCACTTCATCGATCACCAGAACGCTATCTTTTCCAAGGACCAGTTCGCCCGAGGCCATCCGCTTGAGCAGCGGGGAAAGCGCGTAGCACTCAGTGATCCCGGCGTCCTTCAGGGCCTCGGCCTGCCGCCACGCAATGGCAGTTCCAACGACGCGACGGCCGTCCGAATGCCATGCGTCGACGAGAGGACGCAGAAGCGTCGTTTTGCCGGCACCTGCCACGCCCGTTAGAAAGGCGAGCCCTCCGGCCAGACCCAGACATCTTATCGCAGCAAGCTGGGCCCGGCCGTGCTCGGGCTCCCGATCGAAATCGAGCCCAGATCGCTCGATCGCGGCCGCGAGGGCTGCTTCGGAGAGCGCGCCGGCCCGCGTCCTCGATGAGACCGCAGCGAGCCGCGCCATTTCCTTCTCCACCCGGAGCTGCTCCGTCGTGGCGACACGGACACGCCCTTCCTGCTCTTCTTTGATGAAAGCAACGTGCTTCCCGTCGATCTGGATGCCCCGTGCCTCGATCAGATCCGCCACCCGCTCAACGTCCTCGGGCTCGCGAATACCTGCGGCGATGAGCCCGTGTGCGGCATGGGTCCGAAAAGCATCCCGGTCGATCACTGCTGCCGTCGCAAATTCTTTGGCGAGCAAGTCCGCCGCAATGCCATATGCCATGTCGAAGCGCTGTGCGTCGCTCCGTTCTCCGTAAGCGGCGTCTGTCAGCACAGTCTCATGGTGCCACCCGATCTCGGCCGCCTGCTCGCGCCAGATCTCGCGATCGTTCGATCCGTCGTATTTTTTCGAGCGATAAGCGAGATTTGCCGTGTGGAGGATGGAGAATTTCTGCGCGGCACTCATCTCATTCCAGTCGAGCCCCTGGCGCGTCGCGTACGCTTTCGCCATCTGCGACGCCTGCTTGTTGCGCTTTGAGAAGAGCTCCTTCGCCTCCTGGGGAATTCCGTCGATGACGATCGCCCGGCCCTTCTTGTCCACGCTCACCTCGATGCCGAGGCTGCGCAACTCCCGTGCCAGCTCGGCCTGGAAATAGGCGCCGAACATGAACGAGGTCGTCTTCGTGATCCGCGCGCTATCGAGGGAGCCCAGATGTCCGCTCTCGGTCGCAACGGCATTGAGCATGATATTATGGATGTGCGCTTGCGGGTCTCCCGGCACAGGGATCTCCACTGCCGCAGTCGCGCCGTTCGGGCCGTCCTGGATCTTCATGGCCGGTCGGGCCGTATAATGGCGAAAGGAGACCCAGGCGACTTCACCTGCCTCCACATACGACATTCCACCTTTGCCGCGTCGGGCAACGCCGACTTCCTTGGCAATGAATGCCATAGCCCGGTCATTGGCACGATGGATCGCCAGCCAGATCAGGGCTTGCTCGGCTTTCGTGGCTGCGAACTCGGCCGCAAGAGTGACTGATTTATCCGGCGAGGCGGTGAAATCGAAACCCGAGATGGTTCTCGTTGCATGAGCGCCCGCCCACTCCGCGCCGGTGTCTGCCCTCTTGCATTCGAACAGACGGGCCAATGCTTCATCCGTTGGGATCTTCCCAACGTCGATCCCAAGGGCGTCAGTGATCCTGGTTCCAAGATTCGGCCCCCAGGCGCCCTTTCCGTCCCGACCGGTGTAATAGGTGTTCAGGCGATCCCCTGTCTCCACATCGCTCCGGTCCCTTTCGAACCGTGCGTCCTTGCCCGGCTCGAGCTTATGCTCACGGAGATATGCGACGATCAACTTGCCAGCGCCGGCGGCTGTAAGCTTACGGTAGGTGATCATTCGGCGGCCTCGCGCTTTGACGCGCCGATGTCGATCCGTGTGACCTGCTCGGTTAATGCCTCAAGCGCATTGATCTGCCGATCGAGCGCGTCCGCCATACGCCCTAAAATGTCACGCAAAGTCGGCTCGTCGCGGGTCTCCGGCGGGCTCACCATCTGATGGATTTCGGCCAGGACCTGCCCATGCTGCTGAAGCACGGCGATGATGTGGAGCTGTCCCTGGGATAAAGAGGCCAAGGTGGCCGCCATATTCGAATTATCGGCTGTCACGTAATGTGCTCCAGGCGGTGGATGACACCGCTATTATTTCTGGGCGGCTTGTGACTGCGGACGGTGGGCGCGGCAGCATCATCCGCGCTTGCATAATATTAGGATATTCTGTATATTCCCAATATGCTGTCGCGAAAGGATAGGCTAATGAAGCAGTTTGCAGCGGGCGACCTTACCCGCAACACGGGGGATCTCTTTGAAGCGGCAGCTATCGCCCCCGTCGCAATCACGAAGCACCGCAAGCCACGGTTCATCGTCATGTCGATGGAGCAATACGCCAATCTCACCCGCCCTCCTGCGGGCAGCCAGATGGCGCTTGATGTCGGCGATATGCCCGAGGATATCGGTGCCCTGTGCGATGAGGGCATCGCGGACTACCTGAATGGCAGATGACTTTCCGCGCGTTGGCCAGGTCATCGATTACCATTACCTCTGGAAATGGCAGGATGCACGCGGCGAGACGGAAGGGCGCAAGAGGCGCCCAAGCTGCGTGGTCGTGGTCGCCATCGACCGGAACGGCAAGCATCATCTCTTCCTCCTGCCGATCACCAGCAAGGAGCCGGCCGCAGGACGTCAGGCTGTCCCTATTCCGGAAACGGAAGCCCGCAGAGCCAAGCTCGATACCCGCATCCCTTTATGGGTGATCGTGGACGAGGTGAATTACGACATTCTCGAAACCTCTTACCGAGCCAGCCGTAAAGCCCCGTCGTTCAGGGCGGGGATATAAGGCTGATTTTTGTGATTTTGGCTTGTACCACTTGGAATATGCCGATACATATTGTGGATGATCCAACGCAAGGCCAACACCTATCGGCTATACCCGGATGGGGAACAGCGCGAGGCTCTGGCCCAGATCGCCGGTGCGTGCCGGTCGGTCTACAATCTTGCGCTGGAGCAGCGGCGCGATTGGTGGCAGCGCCATAAGGACCGGACGGGTCGATCCATCTCTTTTGCCGGTCAATGTCGTGAGCTCACCGAGCTGCGCCGAGAGGTGGACTGGCTGCGCGAAGCGCCCAGTCAGGTGCTTCAGCAGGCCCTGCGTGATCTCGACCGGGCGTATCAGAATTTCTTCTCCGGCCGGGCAGGCTATCCCTCACCACGCCGCAAGGGCTTGCACGACAGCTTCCGTTTCCCGGAGCCGGGCTCGCTAGGCGTTGAGCGGACAGGAAAGAGGACCGGGCGGATCAAGCTCCCCAAGCTGGGATGGGTCGCCTTCCGGGGCTGGTATGAACTGCCCGGTGTGATCCGCAACATCACGATTTCCCGGCGGGCCGGGCAGTGGTTCGCATCCGTCCAGTGGGCGCGCGAGGTCGAGGAGCCTGCGCCCACAGTTCTGGCTCCGGTCGGGATCGACATGGGCGTGGCCGTCTTCGCCGCCATGAGCAGCGGAGAGACCGTCGCGCCGGGAGACTTTGGCAGGAAGGCCCTGTGTGCGCTGCGCAAGGCGCAACGAGCCGTCTCCCGCAAAAAGAAGGGCAGCGCCAATCGGCGCAAGGCCGTGCGGCGGGTGCAGACCCTGCACGCCCGCGTGGCCAGCGCCCGCAAGGATTTCCTCCACAAGATCAGCACGACCATCGCCAAGAGCCACGGCACGGTCGTTGTGGAGGCATTGCAGGTGCGGAACATGTCCGCATCCGCCAAAGGCACCGTCGATGAACCGGGCCGCAAGGTCCGGCAGAAGGCCGGGCTCAACCGCAGCATCCTCGATCAGGGATGGCGGCTATTCCGCACCCTGCTGGGATACAAACTGGCCGAACGGGGTGGATCGCTCGTAGAGGTGCCACCCGCCTACACCAGCCAGACCTGTTCGGCCTGCGAAAGCCTCGACCCGACCAGCCGGGTCAGCCAGGCACGCTTCGTCTGCACCACCTGCGGACACACCGAAAACGCGGATATCAACGCCGCGAAAAACATCCTACGGCGGGCGGACAGCCCGTTGAAGCCTGTGGAGGGACACCGCAACAAGCGGCCCGGCGAAGCAGGAAGCACCAGGAGGGCAGCTTAATGCACGCCCATCCCGGAACCATCGGCCTTCAGGCCGGTGAGCATGTCAGACGCTCGATGACCGGTCCCCGCGCGGACAGTTCAGCCCTACTTTCAGCGACCAGATTGTCCTGGCCTTCAAAGCCATCCGCGACGCGAGGACGCTACGTGTTTCAAAGAGAACCTGATGCCACGTGGCCCCGGCAGGTATTGTCCGGAGCATCTTTGTAACTGCGGCCCGGCCGGTGCCATGCGGTTACCCAAGGGTTCAACAGTGCGCTTGCGCTCCGCCTGGAAACACGCAGCTTTCGTGTTGCCAATGATGCGCCCAGAAGCGCATCACAGCCGCAATTGGCGGGGCACTCAAGAAGGCGAGCGATCACCTCGGCCCGGGCGTGCCATTTGGCCTTCTGGAGACGGCTCCGCATCAGCGATACCTTTCACCGCAGCAAGTACAATGGGGTGGAGTCTCGCCGGAATCCTTCTCATGAGAGCCAGCATGCGAATTTCGGCTGCGTTCTTTGCATAGCCAAGGTGCTCCGGCTCATGCCCGGTCATGAGCCACTCTGGCGACGTGCCCAGCACCTCGGCAAGCGCTTCAATCTTCTCCTGCTTCGGAGCGGCGCGACCAGTCTCATATTGCGAAACCGCCCCGTTGCTGAGGCCAAGCGCCCGGCTGACCTCGGCAACAGTAAGGCCTAGCACATCCCGTCTCTCGCGGATCCGAGTGCCGATCTCCCGGGCCATGTCGCTGCGTGGACGCCGGCTATGCAGATGCGTGTGGTTCATGCGCGCTTTTCGCCCGGCCGGCGCGAGCCGTAAAGCTTTCGGCGCCTACCTCCCCAACCCCTGGCAGATAATCTCCGCGATCGTCAACAGCATGGCATGCGCCTGATTCTGCCCCTTTAGCCGGGCGATCGCATCTTCAAGGTCCGATGGTGTCATCCGGCGCACTCCCTTTCCGCGAGCTCTGGACCGCCCTTCGGAGGGCCAAAAATCGCCGGTCCTCGGCGACCGGCCCCGTCACTATAGCCCGTGCGTGGGCATCGCCGCGACGCCCCCCCAACCGGATGCAATGTGGCCCCGCAGGGGCCGCACCCGAAAGGGTGCATTTGTGTATGGAGAAGGGGGATTCTTGTCCCGATTCTAACCCGATGCATGGACGACTCTGAAGCGGTAGCGGGTCGAACGGTGGGCGAACGTTGACCCGATCCGTCAGGAGGTGATACCTGGGACCGCAGGAGATGTGAGGAGGTTGTGCGCAATGGCGGTGGGGGCGGCGCTGGGCGGGGAAAGTGGTGCGCTATTCGCGGCCCTGAAGGACTGTGAGCGCGGCGCCTGGGCTCATTCGTCGCTATATCGGTGGATGGTTGACAACCACGAGGCCATGTCGCGCGCCATCACGGGAAAGAAAGTCCGCTGGGAGAAGCTGAGCGAAGCAGCTATTTCTGACGGCCTGACCACCCGTGACGGGCAAAAGCCGAAAGGCGAGACGCTCCGGAAAACATGGTATCGCGTACGAAAGGCGGTTGCTACGCTGCGAGAACGGGAAGCAAAGAAGCGGGAAGAAAGCGAAGCCCGTGAAGCTTCGATGAAGGAAGAGCGCAGGGCCGAGAGAGTGCGGCAGGCAGAAAGTGCGCGTACCTTGGCAGCACGCATCGACGGAGCCGAGCGGGCGGCAACGTGGCGGCGTGAGAAAGCCGCTTCAGACGCGCCTTACCTACGGGAGGCGACGGCCCATCTGCGAGCCCGACAGATAGCCAATGGCCTCTTGCCGGGCTCGGAAAGTGTGCCTGTTGAAGCCACCGCTGCGGTCGTCCCGGAGCGAGAAGAAGGCGAGCCTGGCCTCGTCACTCTCGATTTGCCTCAATTTGACGCGCCCTATGTGTCGGAGCGCGCATACCGCGCGTTTGATCCGTCCTTGCCGCCCGTGAAGAAGGGCGACATCTGCAAAGCGACCGGAATAAAATGGGAGATCGGAGATGACCTCCCCGGCTATCCGAGCAAAAGGCACTATGAGTACGAGAAAGACTGGCTGCGTGATGTAGGGCGGCTACTGCGCGCAAAACACCCGACGAACCTGACGATGACGGATGACGAACGCTACGTCATGAGGACCGCCAAATCCCGAATACCGAACCTGTATTAGCCGCCGGCCCGCAGTCACAAACGGAGACTCTAACCTGCCTGTAGTGCTGGCACGGTGCCAGCAGCGATGCAGGGAGAGGGCGCTATCATGGCGGACAACACACACCAGGACGACGGGCAGCACAAGCGCCGGGTGGTCTGGCGGATCGGTCGCGGACGGAGCGGCGGCAGTCTCGGCCTTTCGTGCTTCACGCACTGGGCGATTGAGGAGGGACGTCCGGTTCTGGCGGCCGATGGTGACCCGAACAATCCCACGCTGTCGAAACTGTTTCCCTCGGACGGTCCTTATGGGGTTGAGCGCCCGATCACCGCTGAGTTGGAAGCCAGCAAGATATGGCTCGCCAACACGCTTGCCGAAGCACTTTCGGAGAAAGCGTCGATTGTGATCGATATGGGAGGCGGAGACCGGGTAAGCGAAGAGCTCGCAGCTGAATCGGATTTGGGCGCGTTTCTCCGGGACAACGGGGTGGCACCGACATTCGCGTATTTCACCGGCCCCGAGCGCGACGACTTTGATCATGTCTTCCGGATCTGGGACTCGTCGGCCTTCAGAGATGGTGATTCGGTTCTGTTCTTGAACGAGGGGCTATATCGGTCGACGTCCCGCTCTACGGATCCGTTTGCCTGGATCCAGGACGATAGCCGCTTCGGTAGAATGCGGAAGGCCGGTGTGCGCGTCGTGGTGTTCCCTGCCCTCACATGCATGAAATATCTGGAGAATGACGGTGTGAACGTCTTTGACGTGATCGCCGGCAAGCCGAAGGCGGACGGCTCCCAGGTCAACCCGCTGTGGCGTCACATGACGATCAAGTGGCTGAAAGACTTCCGGGCGAACATCGAGGAGGAGGGCATCCTGCCGTGGCTGCCGTGACGGCGGCGGACGCGCGGCAAACGACGCGCGAGCAGCTGCTCCGAAGCCTCCACGACGCGGGCATAGAGCGGGACAGCCCGCTGGGAATCCTTTTCATTCGACAGTGCGAAGCGACGGCAGATGCATGCGAGCAGATGTCCCACGCTACGGAAACCGCCGGCGCGTTGCTTCGGCAGTCCCATCAGGAATTGGCGCAGCTGCGAGCGGACCTCGAAGAGGGCCGCGAGCAGGTGAAGGAACTGGGTGTAGTGGCGCAGAGCAACCTGCGTAAGCAGGAACTCTTCCGCAAGCGCGAGCTCCAGGTGGCGCTGGACGGGCTCGTGTCCGGACTCATGGCTGATCTCAAGGAGCGCGTCTTCGAGGCGCTCCGCAAGGAGATTCCGGCGAATGAGCATCGTTTCTACAAGGAAGCACGTTGGGCGGCCTACGTCCGCATGATTCTAGCAGGTGCGGTCCTGGTGGCGCTTGGCTTCAGCACGGGCCTAACGTGGAACTGGCACGCTGCAAGTACCGGGCGCTTCTGTGAGGACAATTATCACCGGGATCCAGCGAGCGGCATGAAGTGGTGTGCCTTGGAACCGCCGCCGGCGGGGAACGCGGAAGTCGGCGAAACCAAAGCCGAACGTTGAGGCCAGCACGGACGAAATGTGTCCATTTTGGCTCACCGTCGTTCGTCGGACGACAGAATGCCCGCGCCTTGCGCGGGCCGAAGCCAAAAGTCAACGGCGCGTCAGCGCCGTTGTCCGCTTTCGCCAGACAGCCATGGCCAGGCGCGCCGGTGGCGCGGCACCAGGCCGCGTGAAGCGGCCCGGTGTGGCGATCAGAAGCCGAGGGCTTCGGCCTGAGCGGCGGCGACTTTCTGGTCGAGGGTGCGGCCGTTGTTGGGCTGGTAGGGCTTCCATTCGGCGCCCATGAGTTCGGCATAGGCGGCGCAGGCACCGGCGGCGACAGCGGCCAGTGCGTAGGCTTTGGCACCGTTCTCGGCGGCGATGCGGCGGAGGCCGGCGACGCGGTTTTCGCCGCCGTCCACGCCCATGCGGTCCTCGTCGCGGTCGCCGTTGGCCCAGCTATCGGCGGCGTCCTTGGCGATCATGCGGCGGTTTTCATAGAAATTGGCGGCGCCGTAGGCGGAGCGGATCAGGCCGTCAACGACGCGATCGAGATGCAGCTTGAGACCCTGATAGTTCGCCTCGCCCCGGATGGTGGAGACCAGCACGGGGGACAGGAGGGCGTACTGGTCACGGACCATGTTCGAGCCCGCGCCGGTCAGCTCGTCCACGTCACCGGACTCCACGCCGAACGCGGCAACAATCTTCGTCATCTGGTCGTCGTTGGGCACGAGGCGCTGGATATCGGCGAGGGTCGGAGCGGACAGGGCCTGCGTGCGTTGGCGGGCAGCGGCCGCCTTGCGGGCCTGCGGGGCACCCTTGCGCGGGCTGTTCTTCTCTTGCATAGCGTTGGCTGCGTCGGACATGAACTTATCCTTCATTCTGGCGAAGTCCCGGACTGGTGTTGCTGCACCGTCCGGGGCGTTTGTCTTGAGGGCCAATCCCTCTCGACAAGAAAAGAATAGTACAGATTGCCGGATGCCAGCAAGAGAAAACGGCAAGAAACCGCCAATAATGGCGATGTTTATTTGTGTTTTTGTCGCTTTTCTTGCTTGTTTTACTGAACAAACCCGATTGCTTTACTAGACCACATCGCTGCCGGGGTGCGGGGCGGCGAGCGCCCGCGACGGTAACGAGAGAGCAGGGGATGGAGCGCTTTTCTGAGCCACATCCTGCCTTCGGCAAGACGACGGGCCGGGTGGTCTGTCAACAGGGGAGCGGCCTGAGCAAGCCGGTCGCCCTGCGGGCAGCGCAGGACCGCAGGGCCTGCGATGAACGCGGGGTGGCCCAGGCGCGGCGAGGGTCGTTCCCCTGTTGATAGACCGCACGGGCTGTTGTCACACTGGAGCTGGATGCGGTGCGTAATCCCCGGAGCGTGCCCCCCTGACGCGCCGCAGGCGTGTCAGGGGGGTCGAGGCGCCGTCACGCTCCCCGAACACCCCATTACTCCCCTGCCCGCTCTATGGCCTGGCCGCGCCCGCACAGCGCGTTAGCGGGACCCGCCGAATGGCCGAGACCCCGAAGGGGGCTCGGGGCGAAGCCCGGGTCACGCGACCCGAAGCGAAGCGCAGGGGAACGCCCTTCTCTGCATTACGGGCAGGTTTCGCAACCAGGTCCGCTATCCGGGTCGGTGCTTGGAGCCAGGGCGCAGCCCTGGCTGCAGCAATCTTTGCGACCGGGCGAAGCGCCGCCGTGCCGATCGAAACCCTGGATGGTTTGAGAGAACGCCACGGAGACGAAAGTAGGCGGCCTGCGGGCCGCCCTCGGTAGAGGATCTGTCTTGGGCTGCTACCGCAGCGTCGCGCGATACTTCGCAAGGCGATCCGCAAGGGGGCCGATTGCGAGACCGAGACAAACGGTGAGCACGGCTGCCGGAATGAGGATATAAAGGAATCCCTGAGTCACGGGGTCCATGCTCTAGCCTCCCTTACTCGCGTCAACATATGGGACGTAGACAAGCAGTATAAGCGACATCGGACCCGATGTCTCTTGCTTGGCGATTGTGCGGCGGTTTCCGTAGAAATTGGCAGCGCCACAGGCCGAACGGATCAAGCCGTCGACATCGCGATCGAGATGGAGCTTGAGCCCCTCGGCCTGAGCGTTGTCCGCGTTTTCCAGCCCGTAGGGACGGAGGCGTCCCGTAGGGGCGCCGGAGCATATCCACCGGCCGCGATCGACCGCCAAGAGTCAGGATCGCGGCCGGTGGATATGTGGTAAACGGGGGCAACGCGGCCCGTGGGAAGAACGGTATCGCGATCAGGCGCACGACGGGCCTTCAATTGAAGGCCAGAAAACAAAAAGGCAGCCGACGGCCGCCTTTCGTAGAAAAATGCTGCTAGTGATCCTATCGCAGCGTCTCGCGGAACTGGGAAAGCCGGTTGGCAATTGGCCCCAGAGCGACGGCGAAGAGGCCGACTGCGAGGCAGAACGGCACGGCGACAAGCACGATCGCGCGCAAAAAATCGTCCATGTGTCAGTCCTCCTTTGGCGGATCATACGGGATATAGGCTAACAGAGCGAGAGAAACCATTTCGGCGACAGCCGCGACGGCTGCGGCCGCCAAAGCCTTCCAGACCGGTAAGGGGCCGGTAGCCGCGAATTCGGGACTGATGAGGCCAATTCCGACGATGGCAAGCGCGACGGTCTGGAAAGCCCCCGCCAGTGCCTTCAAACGGTCCTCGCGATGCTTAGGGACCTGACGGGGCGGAAGTACGGCGCGAAGCAGACGCTTTAACCGTTGTTTCAAGCGTGTCCTCCTTTCTAGGGGGAGGTCCGGCCCCGAAGGGCCGGATCGACTGTTCAGAAGCCGAGGGCTTCGGCCTGAGCGGCGGCCACTTTCTGGTCGAGGGTGCGGCCGTCGTCGCGCTGGTAGGGTTTCCACTCCGCGCCCATGAGTTCGGCGTATGCGGCGCAGGCACCGGCGGCGAGTGCGGCCAGCGCATATGCCTTGGCGCCGTTCTCGGCGGCGATGCGCCGGAGGCCTGCGACGCGGTTTTCGCCGCCGTCCACGCCCATGCGGTCTTCGTCACGGTGCTGGTTTGCCCAGCTATCGGCGGCATCCTTGGCGATCATGCGGCGGTTTTCGTAGAAATTGGCGGCGCCGTAGGCCGAGCGGATCAGACCATCCACGACGCGATCGAGATGGAGCTTGAGGCCCTGATAATTCGCCTCCCCCCGGATGGTGGAGACGAGCACGGGCGACAGGAGCGCATACTGGTCACGGATCAGGTTCGAGCCCGCGCCGGTCAGCTCGTCCACGTCACCGCTCTCCACGCCGAACGCATTGATGATCTTGGTCATCTGGTCGTCGTTGGGCACGAGGCGCAGGATATCGGCGAGGGTCGGAGCGGAAAGGGCCTGCGTGCGCTGGCGGGCGGCGGCGGCCTTGCGGGCCTGCGGGGCACCCTTGCGCGTGCTCTTCTTCTCTTGCGCGGAGGTCATGGCATGGGTCATAGCGTTGGCTGCGTCTGACATGAAATTATCCTTCATTCTGGCGAAGTCCCGGACTGGTGTTACAGCACCGTCCGGGGCGTTGGTCCCGAGGGCCAATCCCTCTCGACAAGAAGAAGAATATCTGTATTCCGGCCAAATGAATATAAGTATTATTGCATAGCTAACCGTTAAGGCATGTACTAAACTCATGCCATTATAAATAATAATCGGACAACGAGATTATCCCATTGACGGATACATGGTATTTCAGGCTTCTACGCTTCTTAAGCAGGCAGTATAGCACTGCACAATACGCTCGCAGCGTGGATGCGGCGTAGCACGCCGCAGCCGTAGGCCGCGCGAAGCGCGTCCACGCCGGACATGGCTCTGCCGAACAACGGTTGACTGCTCACGGGCGGCTTCGAGGAGCCGTCTTCCTCCCCTCGCCGCCCATTACTCTGCCGGCATGCTTGCCACGCGGCGCCGCCCACGCAGCGCATTAGCGGGATCCGCCGAATGGCCGAGACCCCGCAGGGGGCTCGGGGCGGAGCCCGGGTCACGCGACCCGGAGCGCAGCGCAGGGGAACGCCCGATCGCCGGCCGGCCGATGCCGGGGCCGGGTAGGCAGATCAGAGGGCGAGGGCCCAGGCGACAGCGCGCTCGAGATCACCAAAAGCCTTGGCGTTTTCGGCGTCTGCGAGGGCGATGAAGGGTGTGAGGGCGACCACGAGCCAGGGGGTATGGCGTGGGTGTGCGGGAGGCGGAGCGCGCCAGATGCCGGCGGAGCGGAGTGCCGGCTCGAGGCTGGTATAGCCCTGGATGATCTGCTTCCAGGCTGCGGGCGCCATGTTTTCCTGCCAGCACGCGACAGCGAGGACGGCAGGAAGAGGGCTGCGCCCTGGCTGGTCGGCAATCTGGAAGAAGGCCGCACCATTGACCGGCGCGGATCGGTCCTGGTTGAGGGGACGCATGACGTCGAGATACCAGCCGGGGATGCCTGGAATAGCGCCACCGTCCGCGTCGACGATCGGGAGGAGCGCATCGACGACGGCCTGGTCGACATCTTCGCGGGATGTGCGGGTGAGATGGCCGGTATTAAGCGTAAGGTGAGTTAGTTTCGTCATTTTTGGTCCCCTCGCTTCGCGGCCTGCTCTTGTGCCCATGCGGAGACTAGATCGTAGAGCTCCGTGGCTGTGATAACCGCGCCAGGGTCGGCTTGCCGGCCGAGAGCGCGCAGCCGGTTGGCGGTCATGGCATGGCCGCGAGCGAGAAGCAGGCGTTCGACGTCTGCGGGCTGAAGGCCCGCCCCGATGCAGAATGCGAGATATGTCCTGCGCACGAGATGCCGGTTTGCATGCTCGGCACCTGGGCGGCGGTTGGGATGGTTCGTCAATTTCCGGCTGGCCCGGCGAGGCGTTTGAGGGTGTTGGCAAGCCTTTGGGGCTCGCGTGCCATATCGTGAGCAGAGGCGGAGCCGCCGCCCCGCGCGAGGCGCTGCATGAATCGCAGCGCTTCGCCATCGTGATCGGGTCCACAGTAGATCACGTCGATGCGCACATATCCGAGCCGATCGGCCGCCCGCAGGGCGGCGGCGGGGTCGTCGGGTCGTCTGTCACTGACGACGACCAGGCGGCGCGGACGCGTGGCCTCGACGTGACGAAGAGCGAGATGCAGCGCCGTGCTTCCTGCCGGCGGAGGGAGGCGCGCCCCTGCTGGCAGGTCCTTGACGTAACTCCCGAAAGCGACGACGTGGGCCCCGTCCCTGACGGCCGTTGCGATGGCATCCTCCAGAATGTCGCATTTCCGACGCGCGCCGGCATAATCCGCCATTGATGACGAAACGTCGGCAAGAATTACGGTAAACTCGCCATTTTGGCGCTGGGCGCCGGCGGCTGCGGTCGCGCCAGTCTCGGTCGGGAGACTGGCCGCGGCACGGGCCACCAAGGCGGCGAGAGGGGACGCCAATGCGCCCCTGCCCTTCGGATTATCCATCAGTTTGGCTCCGGGTGTTCAGCATCCCACGCTTCCAGCCTGGCGCGCGCCCCCTCGGTCGCGGCGTCCATATCCTGCTTGAGACGAGTGTAGTCCGGGTCAGTTGTCCCGAGGTCGTTGACGGTCGGATACGGGCCCCATATGCGCCGGCCGCGCTGCGCTGCAAGCGCAGCGATTTCGGCACGCACGGATTCCAGTTCCTCGGCCCAGATCCGCTCCCGCTCAGCATCGCGCTCCGCGTCGTAACGAGCCCGGATGGCAAGTTTCTCAACATATTCGGTGAGTTCAACCGGCTCTGGGGGTGTAACGTAATCTGTCTGTGCGGCCCGGTCGCACTCGATGGTGACGCCTGTGGGAAAGCGCGCGAATGCGCTTTTCGCGACAATCTTGACGATGGTGTTGTCAGCGGTCCTGTTGTTGCTGCCATTGACAAGGGACAGCGAGCCGGGCGGGAATTTTTCACCACCAGTGACGTAATAACAATATTTCACGGCGTCGCGCCCACGCCGGTCGGTACCCGCGTGCTCGAGATAAACCCGGGTTTCGTCCCGATCGCGTGCATTCCAGACGTTGAGTTTCCAGCCCTCGCCGAGATGGTCAACCACCATCTTTCCGAGCCATTTTTTGATCGACCAGGTCGTGTCCTGGCTCTGTGTGGCCTGGGCCACAACGTCCATCATCGCTCGCTTGGCGGCGTCGAGGACAGACGGATTTCGCTGGGCCATCTCGGCCGAAATGGCGCGCACCAGCTCGACGAGCTGGTCATCGGTCAGCGTGCTGAGTCCGAGGTCCATATGCTATGGTTCCTGCCCCTGATGAACGGCGAGGCGCCCGTTTCGCCTACATTCTCTGCGAATACTGTAATCGTAGTACAATAATCTAACCATAGTCAATATTAATGCGAGAAAATCACCGAGATAATTTGCATTTAGTGTAGAGTTCGATCCCGTTAGACACCACCTTTACTTCTGGACAAGACCCTCCGCGCCTCACCTGTCAGGACGGAACTCACTTACGGTCCCACCATGGGCGAGGGCGAGCCAGACACTGTGTCGCGCGACCCGGAGCGTAGCGCAGGGGATCGACCGATCGCCGGCGCGCCGATGACGTGGCCAGGGATGGCTGGTATAGCGCCACACTGACGTGTTCACCGGCCTGAAGACCGGTGAACACGTCAGGCAAGACCCTCATCGACCCATTCGGCATTCGCGATACGTGCGAGAATACGGTCGGCGACGGCAGAAGCCTCCTGGAAGATTTCCTCGAGGGAAGCCGATCGGAAATCAGCTTGCCTCTGAAGTGCCGCGATATGAGCGTCCAGATCCGGATCGGCAGCTGGCTCGCTCCCGAAGATGCTTCCGTCGTCAACCGCTTTTGGCGCCCGCGATTTCATTTCGCTGATCGCGTCATCCAATCCACTCAGGCGCCCGATGGCCTTATAAAGTTGCACCATCAGGAATCCTTCACCTGCGGCGACCAAGGTCTCTGCCGCCAGGCCGCCGAAACGCTTCTCCTTTATTTGATACGCGCCCGACGCTGCGTCGCTGGCTGACATCGACATTGCCATTCGTTGCATCAGTCCGCTCTCCGCTCTGCGGTCCTGTAGACTTCGTTGCGGTCGCGTCGTCCGATGGCAATGACGACGATCACGATTTCCGTATCGCGGACCTCATAAACGAGCCTGTACCCAACGCCCCTGAGTTTGATCTTGTATCTGTCGCGGCTGCCTGAGAGCTGTGCTGACGGTACGCGCGGCAATTCGCAACGCTCGGCGAGCTTTTTCTTGAAGGCTCCGCGCGTGGTCCCGTCCAGTTTGCCCCATTCCTTGAGAGCGGAATCGAGAAAGGCGAGCTTATAGCTCATCGAGCACGACCGGGATCACGGGCTCGCCCTTGCGAGCATCCGCAATTGCATTGAGCTCGGCATCTTCAAGACGTTCGATCATGCTGGCATAGACGGACGCGGGCACGCAGTAAAAGGCCGGCTCGTTACGGTTGAGGATGGCGACAGGAGCACCGTCGCCAGCGGCGACGGTCGCCATGGGGTTTTTCTTGAGCTCGGAGACACTGGCCGCGACATCGGCAAGGATCGGGTAAACCATTTGCATCACCATGATAGCGATTAAGAGAGCCGATAATAGGACGGTAAACAGGTCTCTTCAAGCTCGCCGTGGTAGGTCGTGGGCCCCTATGGCAGAGGGACGCTGACCGCCCGAGGGCGGCCAGCAGCCGTGGAAAAACGAGGCACTCTGTGGGATCTCGTCATCGAGATCGGACCGCCCCCCGGTCGGCGCCGGGCGGCTGGTGCCGGCACGGGAGGCCGGAGCGGCACCACCCTGTCCGCCCCCAAAGTCCTCACCCTCGCCCCGGTTGCTGTCCAGAAGCACCAGGTCACCCCGGAAGCGGTCGACCACCACCTCGGTTGTGTAGCGTTCCTGGCCCGACTGGTCGGTCCACTTGCGGGTCTGGAGTGATCCCTCGAGATAGACCTTGCGCCCCTTGCGCAGGAAGCGTTCCGCGACATCGGCGATGCGCTCGTTGTAGATGACCACGCGGTGCCACTCCGTCTTCTCGCGGCGCTCTCCGGACGCCTTGTCGTTCCAGGTATCGCTGGTCGCCAGCGTCAGGGAGACGATCTTCGCACCGCTCTGCGCGTGACGAATTTCGGGGTCCTTGCCCAGGTTGCCCACGAGGATCACTTTGTTGACGGAACCGGCCATTATCTACACTCCACAGCTACAGTATTTCCGAACCAGCTATTCTGGCCTTGCCGAGGGCCAATCCCTCTCGACAAGAAAAGAATAGTACAAATCGCACGGCACTAGCAAGATAAAACGGCAGGAAACAGCCAATAATGGCGATATTTATTTAACTAAGTGCCGCATTTCCTGCCTTAGATACTGAATAAAACCGATTGCTTTACTAGACCACATCGCTGCCGGGGCGCGGGGCGGCGAGCGCCCGCGACGGTAACGAGAGCGCAGGGGATGGACCGCCCGGCCTGTTGTCACACTGGAGCTGGATGCGGTGCGTAATCCCCGGAGCGTGCCCCCCTAACGCGCCGCAGGCGTGTCAGTGGGGTCGAGGAGCCGTCACACTCCCCGAACACCCCATTACTCCCCTGCCCCGCCGCCACGCAGTACAGCCTACGGGCCCGGCGGAGAGCATCAGGGCCCGGCCCCATTAAATCCTTGGCGCGACGCGAGGCGGTGTGATTCGCTTGCCCGGTTGAGACCGGGAGACTGAGATGTCCGACCTGTTCTGATTGCCCGCAATGCGGTCGAGGGCATGTTCTGCAGGCTGAAGGACTATCGCCGCATCGCGACACGCTACGACAAGCTCGGCGCCAATTTCCTCGGCGCCGTCTACATCGTCGCAACCGTCACATGCTGGTTGTGAGTCCAGACCCCAGCTCAAAACTGAGGGCGCGTCCGGGGCAACGTCACGGATGCCAAAACTTGGCCGTTACTCGGCCATAGCAGCCGTTCGGTAAAAACGCTGCCGATGGCGGCAACGGGCAGCGAAAGCGGACGCGAGCGGGAGACGTCAATGGAAGGATCGGTTATCTACTCGAAAGAGCCAGTCGCGGCTTCAAACCGGCCGCCCGAAAATCAGATATTCAGGAGCCCGCCGGAGCTTCAGCGATGTCCGCTGTATAGCGGTGATGCATCCCGCCACAAGTAATGACCGATGCAGATCTACGAGGTTGCTGCATCAGGTGGTGAGGGGGCAGTGGCGGTGGCGTTCGCTTCCGGACCGCTGCCCCAAGTAATCACGCCGGCAATTCTCGCTCTGTACGTGTCCGTAAAATTCATCAAACCACGGGGCAAGCCAAAGCGGCGCACCTCCTTGATTCTGGGCAACATTTCATCCCAAATCCCCACGATTGGCTGTAGGTATTGCAGAATGGTCGGACTGGAATAAATGCCTTTCAGCATGAAGCGATCGTCAAATTCGCGGTTTTCTGTATTGGTCATCGACCAATACAGAGTGGCCGAAAAAGCAGCCTTTGTGCAAAGCAAGACAAGTTGCCTTCGATCTAAGGCGTGACCTGCCTCCGTCCTAAATATGTCTAGGTCCAAGTTCTCGCAGATCTGAGGTAAAAGAAATTCCAGTCGAGTCAAGGGCTTCGGATGAGAGCCTTCAACGGCCGCTATCGGAACAATAGGCTTATTTCCGTTGAAACGGAAAAAGACCAAAGAGAGGCCGCACACCATTAGGTAAAGTGTCCCGGAAAAAACTTCGGGCCGCTCCTGGTCGTCGGCGAAGCCAGGGTCAATTAAATGTCGAATCAATTCCATGACGTAGAAGTTCGTCGCCTCGAAGTCGGCGGCAAGTTCCGTAACATGAGAGACCAGCGCTTCTCGGCCATTAATGAGTTTGTGGTGCGAAACCTCGCAATCGTGGACGTCAGTCGTTTGCTTGGCTGCATCTCCCCTCGGCCCGAACTCGTAGCGTATGATGCCATGCTCTTGCATGAGGTGGGCGAGCTCATGGAAATACACCCACGTGATCGCCGCGACGAACATGTTCCTGACGTGTTCCTCTTCGTTAAAGCAGATGGGGAGTTTCTCGCGATTGTCGAATAACTCGTAGAGTTTGTCGGTGTCAGCGCCTTCTGGCCAGCTTCGCAGGAACTCGCAAAACTTTTCGACGTCGCGCCACACCTGTCGCACAAACTCGTAGTACACCGTGATGCTGTGCTTCGGCGGTTTGTCGCTTTGACCTAGAGAGGAGGCGTAGGCGCCATAAATTTCCTCCTCACTCCAAGCAATCGACAATGTTCCGCCCAGTTGGGCGTATATCCCTTCATTTAGTTCATGAGTGATGCCACCCAAAACCTCATATGCCAACTCATAGATCTGGATATCTTCCATCGCGCGCTTTCCTGTTTCTTAGAGGCTGTCTCTTAACGCTGTCGTAATGGAGATAGCTGGCTGCGGCGAGATCTGATTCCGGCAGGCTGTCGAGACGGAGTTGGAGCATTAGCGCTGGGACTCATAACCAGTAGCTGACGGCGGCCGCGATGCAGAATGCGGCGTGGAAGTTGATGGCGAGGCGGTCGTATCGGGTGGAGATCCGACGGAAGTCCTTCAGTCGGTTGAACATGCGTTCGATGGCGTTCCGACCTCGGTAAAGGTAGGGTGAGAAGCAGTTCTTCCACACGCGGTTGACCTTTGGCGGGATGTTCGGAGCGGCGCGCTTTGCCTCGATCTTCTGTCGCACTGCGTTGGTGCCCTAGCCCTTGTCGCCGTGCACCAGTTCGGTCGCGGTGACCTGTTCGAGCAGGGTATCGGCAGCGACGCAATCCGCGACCTGGCCGCCGCTCAGCAGAAAGGCGACCGGGCGACAGTCACGGGCCTTAACAGCGGAGGAATCGATCAGGATCTCGGCCGGCGGACCGCCGGCTGTCGCCAAGGCGTAAAATAGGTTCGACCAAACGCCCTTGGCTGCCCAGCGCTGGAAGCGATTATAGAGCGTCTTGCGCGGCCCGTAGGCCGCAGGCGCGTCTTTCCACCGGCACCCGGACAGCAGGACATGGGTGATGCCGCTGACCACGCGCCGATCATCGACGCGGGGCTTTCCGCGCGTGTCGGTCGGCAGATGCGGCTCGAGTCGGGCGAACTGGCGATCGCTGATCCAGAAATGGTCTCGGTCCAACGGAGGTCTCCTTGCAGAGACTTTAAATCACACCGGTGGCGTCCTGGGAATCCAGTTTATGGGTCCCAGTCCTAGGCGGCTCGGCCGCCTAGGACTGGGCGAGCGAACCCCGAAGGGGCGCCCATGCGTCTCTGGCCTGATCGGCGTCGCGATCTCCGCCGAACATTGCTGATGATGGCGCCAAATGTTATGAGCCGTGACGTTCCTCCTCTGGTCACTTCAGGGGTGGAGGCTGGGGGCGGAAACAGAGGGCCGCCAGTGTTCCAGCACTGGCGGCCCTCGCTGCGCATTCGGGGTCGATCCGGGATTACGCAGAAATACCGCTGGCCACCGCCCATTTCTCGACGGCCCACCCCGGCAAGCACGTCAGCATCAGAACTTCATCAGTCTGCAAGGTGCGGTTCGCCTCGAACGCGCCCACGGCGTTCACGCCTTGGAACAGCATAGCGCGGTGTATCTCCGGGTAGAGCACCACTACCTGACCGGTCGCACCGACATCCGGAAGGTAAATGGCGCTGAACTCGTGCGGCGGATAGCTTTCGAGAACCCGCCACCCGTCCGAACCGGCAGGTATCCGTCTGATTGTTTCGAAATGGTGTTGAAGCGGGAAATGGCAAGCCGCTCGCGTGAGCGCTTCGGTGCGCCGCATCAACGGGATTGTATGCTGTGCACCCTGCGTCGCGGGAGTCGAATAGCAGCAGCTATCGACTATATCGAGCGGTGCGCAATAGAGCGCCGTCCCGCCCTCCCACGCACCAACACCATGCAGGGCGAAATTGTCGAATTCCGGCCGAAACTCGTAACGCACGGCAAGATCCGGGAAGCGTGTTGCAAGATCGTCAGCGACATGCCACGCGGATCCATCGTACCAACCCGGCAGATCGAATTCGAACGCGTGACATTCCGCTGCTGGAGGAGCAAGCGACAGGTGATCGGCAGCAGCCTGAAGGCTGGCGCCCGGGCCGATAAGCTGGAACCAGTTGATGGCGCAGTTGCTCACGACACGCCTCCATGGAAGGCGAACCAATGCCGATACCATTCGGCGTGCGGATCCGCGCCGTTTATTTTCTGTGCTTCACGCTCGGCCAATTCAGGTGTCGGATAGGCCTCACTGAGCTCATGCTCTCCGGTCGCGTCAACCACAATCCACCATCCGGCGTGATCACCGTAAGCCTCCGAATCAGGTGCAAGAGGCCATGGCACCGCCCCCAACGGTGCCGGCGGTGCCGCCGGGTCGGCAGACGCTGCCGGCGGCCCGGGAATAGCTGCTTCTACCCACGGGCGGAGTACCCCGCACCATCGCTCGCACCTCTGCGCCCGCCAATCCTCCGGGCACAGGACTCGGATGACATCATCTGTAAGACGTTCGCGAATATCGGCGATCGCGTCCCCCGGCAACACGGAAACTGACAGAGGCGGAACGGTCATATCGGCAGGAAGCGCAGATCGTCTGCCGACGAAGACTCTGGAAATCTTGAAGTTTTTATTTTGCACGGGATCAATTCCTTTTCTTGATCCCATTCCGGCGGGCACGGCTGGCGGGGCGGGGCAATGGCGGGCGCTTGCGCCCAGCCCTTGGGCGAGCCATTGCGGCGCACCGCCAGTTGTGGCTGCAGGTCAGTTCTCTCGCCTGAGCGCCTTCTCAAATGGCATAACGCCGCTTCTTCTGGATCTCAGTCGCGCCTCGAAGAAGACGCCGACGGCGTAGGGCGCGCCGGCAAGTAAATAAAACCGATAAGCCGGTATCGCGATATGCCACAATTGTGCCAACGCGAAACAGCAAGAGGACGCAAACGACGCGAGGGCTACCGCGCCGCTGGCCGTGTCTAGGAGAAAGCGCCAGTCCCGGAAGGCTCGCAACACAACTATGTTTCCCTTTCGGCAAGAAGTATGAGCTTCGCCCGCCGTTTCCCGCGCCCCTGGCGCAGCGTTAGCAGCGTATCGAACCGCTCGATCGCGACTGAGACGACGAGCGGATCGAGGCGCGTCCCGCTACGATCGGCGAGGTAATGGCGGACGCGTCCTGGAACCCAGGCTGGCCGATAGACGCGAGGGGACAGCAACGCATCAATGGCGTCAGCGACGGCAATAATCCGCGCCACAAGAGGGATCCTCTGGGCCGTAAGCCCACATGGGTAGCCGCGCCCGTCAAAGTCCTCATGGTGATAAAGCGCGGCATCGAGCACGTCTCGGTGGAGATCGGGACGGACAGCGCTGAGGAACCAGGCTCCATCCACCGGATGCCTGTTCATGATCGTGCGCTCGTCCACCGTGAGCGAACCGGGCTTGTTGAGAATTTCTGGGGGGACGAATATTTTCCCCACGTCATGCGTGCAACCGGCCAGCTCAAGGCGATCACCAGGGGTACCTGGCATTAACGGCAGCCCTATCGCACGCGCCAGAATTCCTACCCTCGCCCCGTGACCATCCGGATCGAGATCCGGATGAACGAGAAGCCCGCGCGGCAATAGAAGGCCACTGGCCAGACCAGTCCACAGGCGCGGCGGAAAATCTAACATCGGATCAGGCTACGCCCATCGTTTGTGACTCCGAACCGATCGCCGATCAGCTGGCCAGGCGGAGGAAGGCACCCACCCCCAGAGCGCCGAAACGCAATGCCCTGACCATCAAACGCAGCTGTCGTGCACGCCCACGCTGGGCGAGATCGAGGAACCATCCGGCACTGAGGGAGGCAACAGCGATAAGCAGCCAGATCCAGGGCGGCAGGACCAGCCGGGTCGGCCCAAGTATTGAGAGGGCAAAGCGACCGGGTGCCCCAAACTGGTCCGCAAGAATGTAGCCATCGGACAAATCGCACAGCAGGGCCGCCGCTGCCGCCCATACGAGTCCCCGTCCCCCATGCGGCGGACGTGAAGCGCGGCGGGCGACGGCGTCCGGCAGGGAGATAGACACGGCCGGTGTGAGTTGCTTTACGAGGGCCCGATACTCCATCCCTACATCCCCAGGGCTTGCCGATAGATAGCGAGCAAAGTCTCTTCCGCCTCCACTTCGGCAGGTTGACGCTTTCGAAGACGGATTATCTGCCGCACGACTTTCACATCGAAGCCTGCTGACTTCGCCTCTACGAAAATATCTCCGATGTCCGCTGTAAGCGCCTTGCGCTCTTCTTCGAGGCGCTCGACACGTTCAATGATTGACCTCAGGCGCTCAACCGCAATACCTCCGGCTGTATTGCTCAAGCGTCCAGATCCAGAATCCCGTCGCTCCTGCGAACTGTGGCTTTCCATCGACTCAATCCGTCAGATCAGGGCGCGGCAGATCGATGTGTCCGTCGCACAGGACGTCGAGCCAGCGCGACGGCCGCGGGCTCAACTCTCCTCCGTTTTCAAGGACTCTTCGCAATTCTGTGCGATGCATGGCCAGACTCTCTGCAAGAAAACGCTCGGACCACCCGATGATAATCAAGGCACGGCTCACGCCGGCGCCGTTCAGGCAAGGCCGATTTCCGGGGGGCGGGACGGCGGGCGACAACGGGGAGTAGAACCTCCGGTGCAGGCGCGCGAGATCCGCAATCCAACGGCGGAATGCACGTTCGGCCTGGCTACCATCATGTTCAAGCGTGGTCGATTTTAGCCGCGTGATACGAGCGCGGGAAAAGCCCGAGCGTCGGGACACCTGGCGCAGCCCCCACCCGATTGCCTCCAAATCGTCCTCCACCGTTTCGAAGCCGCATGCAGTCATTTTGTGGACCGCGCAGTAAGCTGGGAGGCTGGCGGAAAAGGTGGCCAGTGGTCTGCCCGGGTAGCATCCCAGGACCACCACCCGCGGATACCATAGACGGCGTCGTAGTATTGCTGCTTCTCGGCTGCCCGGGCGGTGTAGTCCTCATCGTCCCTGCCAAACACCTCCATAGGCGTCCCGCGAGGATCAACGGTATCGAGCAATTCGAAATCGGGATGGACGACCTGGCGCTCAGCATCGTAGCGAAGCGGCTTCCGAAACCGCCTTCCCTCGTGCTGCAATGCCTGCAGCACACGCAATTCGTGGAAACTTGCAACCGGCACGAGAGACGGTGCCGTTTCCATTAATGCAATGCCATCCGCCCACGCTGTAAAGTGCGTGCCGCTCCTTGTCGGCTGGATCCGCGCAGCAACGACGGCGACGACACGGATGGCCCGATCCCGCGGATCCTGGCCGAGGGCCTTCCACGCCCAGGGGAAGCTGCGCGCAAGCCGGCGCTCCGCTTCGATCGGAGCCGCGACATAGAGCCCGTAGTTCCGGACACCATCAAAGACCACCCGCAGGCGAGGGGGCCGTGGAGGTTGCCCGTCCGCAACCTGCGGCTGATAACGCGTAATTTGATTCACAAGACCCACCAGGACGATGCGTCGACTCTGGCCGCATTGCTGAGCCACCTCGGCGAACAGGTGGGGTCCATCTGCGTCCCGATAGCCCACTGTCGCGAAGACATCGGACAGCGCTTCTCGTCCGGCAATTATACCAGCGGCCGCGTCATCGAGCGCTCCACGTACCGTGGGCCACCAGGTACGGCGCCGGCGATCCTCGGGAGACCACGCGTTGAGCCCGCCTTCTTCCCATAGCAAGTGAAGCAGCCCCAGCAGGCTCATGCGTGCCTGCCGGGGCCGCGCCGCTCCATTCGCGGGTTCTGCGCCTTGGGCGGCGACCGGCTCTGGAGCCGGCTGCCGCACCTCCAGGCCCCCGGCAATCGCGATCCTCAACCGGCCGTCTGGCAATTCGCGTATCACGCCCTGCTGATATCCCGATCGTCCGCTTCGGCGCGCATCGGTCTCGTGAAAGGGGCAATCAGCCTGATGGAGCGTGCCGTCATGGGGCATGCGCGCGAGACAATAGCGTCGGACCTGACGTCCGTCGTCGCGACGTATCAGTTCGCGCACAGCGAGCTCGAGACGACGGCCGCCCGCAACGCAATCGCAGATCGGTCGTCTGGGATCACCATGCGCGCTGGCGAGCATACGTTGCCACAACGCGGCGCGCTCTGCGTCCCAAGCCCATCCCAGCCGTCCTCGGCGGCCGTCCGGGAACGTCACCCAGTCACTCATGAGAAGCCACATCTGCGAACACTCGGTCCTGAGCACCGCGGCGGATGTGTGACGCCATGCGTTGCGACACGATACGCCAGTGTCCCCGGCGCGTGCGTCCGAAACTCTCCTGGACAAGACCAGCACGTTCAAGGGCAGCGAGGGCCGCTTTGACAGCCTCTTGGGTCAGGCCCAGCCAGGTGGCCAAAGTGTCCGGCGTTCCATGCCGGGTCAGCGCGGCGAGGACGAGATCCTGCACGGGGGTCGACGTAACGGGACGTGTTGCCGGCATCCAGGGCACTCGGACGTAGATACTGTGCCCAAGCGCGGTAATTTCGCCGGCTCTCACCATGTCGGCGAGAACAACCGGGAAGGCACCCGCCTCCTCGGCGGAAAGGCCGGCGCGGAGTTCTAGTAAGCCATGAGGGCCGCGATCGAGTGCCCGCCGAACGTGACACATCACTCGGCTATGGACGGCCACCCGCTCGTCATCACCGAGCGCGGCATAGGGTCGGGCAGCAACCTGCCGAGGATCCGGCAGCCCCATCATGACACCATCGGGGCGAGCGGAAACAGCATTCGGGATCTGGCCAGCCCGCCGCGCGGGCAACCAATGCACGACAGGGCCCGCCGCCGGGCCGAATCGGGTGGGGAATCATCGCGTCTCATGGGTGAGATTGTGCGGCATTCATTTGTAACTCCGCACAACCCACTGATTTTTGGTAATTTAAGTTCTAACCCTAAAACCCAAGTGCCGCATTCTGTTCGGCCGCACTACTGCGGCGGCCGCTACTAAACCGACGATTGTGACCGACCTCACGCAGCCATCCCTCATGCCTGGCAGCGACTGGCAGTTCATCCACGAAGCAGTTCTGGTCGGCAGGACGCCCATTGCGGAAGGCACACCAGGATATCGAAACCTGTCGCCGGCCGCGGGTCAGGGCCACATACGCCAGGCGTCGCTCCTCATCCGGATCGGCGTTGTTGCGCGACGGAAAAACCGTATCCTCCCAGCCGAGCAGGAAGACGTGGCCGAACTCGAGCCCTTTGGCCCCATGGATGGTCATCAGCTTCACGCGGCCGAAGGTATCCTCCCCGTGAGTGGCGGATCCGAGAGCTGCGTGGTCGAACAGGTCCTGGGCATCGGCGAATTCCTGAGCGAGCTCCAGCAGCTCGTGCAGGTTCTCGAGAGCGGCACGTCCGTCCTCACCGGCGGCACGATGCATATCGGCGTAGCCGCTGTCCTCAAGCAGGGTCCTGATACGGGCGCTCAAAGAGTTTTCCGAGGCTTCCCCGCGGCCCTCCATCGTCCGGATGAACGAGAGGAACACCTGCAGGCGTTCCGGGGTCTTGCCGGAGGCCGAGCCGGCCCAGATCTCGGCCGCCCGGAACAGCGAGACGGCTTCGTCGTCCGCCAGCTGCTCAAGCCGGGCGATCGACTTCGCACCGATGCCACGAGCGGGCTGGTTCACGACCCGACGAAAGGCCTCGTCGGACTGGCGCTCATCCGGACAGCAGGAAAGACGCAACAGCGCGAGCGCATCCTTGACCACGGCCCGTTGCCAGAACGCGGTGTCGTTGACCAGCTCATAGGGAATTTTCGACCGGAGCAGTTCCTCTTCGACCAGGCGTGACAGGAAATTGAACCGATAGAGGATCGCCATATCCGAATAGGGAACACCCTCGATCGCGCGTCGCCCGATCTCGGCCGCGATCCCCTTCGCCTCCTCGGCGCTTCCCGACCACGACACGATCTCAATCGGCTTCCCGTCGCCGGCGGCCGTGTGGAGTTCTTTCTTCAGCCGGTTGGGGTCCCTGGCGATCACCGCATTGGCGGCCGAGAGGATGTGGCCGGTCGAGCGGAAATTCTCCTCCAGGGCGATCATCCGACCGGTTGGAAAGTCCTTGAGGAAGTTGCGAATGATGCGGACATTTGCCCCACGCCAGCCGTAAATGCTCTGCGCGTCGTCGCCGACGCAGAACAACTCGCCATGGTCACGCGACAGCGCCTTCAGCCAAAGGAACTGGAGCCGGTTGACGTCCTGGAACTCGTCCGCCAGCACCGCATCAAAGCGCGCGGCCCAATCCCGGCGGTATGTCTCGTCCCGAAGCATGGTGATGGTCGGCCACAGCAGCAGATCAGCGAAATCGGCCATATTCGCTTCCCGGAGAAGCGCCTGGTAGGCGGGGTAGACAGCGGCGGCATCGCGCCAGGCCATGATGTCGTCCGGATCGGCGAGCTTTCGGCTGGCGATAAGCCCTTCGGTCGCGGCGGCCGCCACGTCGGGCAGGATCAGTTCCTCCTTCAGCATGGCGATGCGTGCCGTGATCGATTTCACCCGGCGGCGGAAGACCTCACTATCCTCGACCTCGAAAAGGCCGGCTGCACAGGCCTTCTCCAACAGACGACGCACGATCTTCTGGCTGTCCTCGGCATCGCACACATCGAAACCTTGCCGCAGACCGGCGATGTCAGGGTCGGTCCGAAGCTGCCGACGGCCATGGGCATGAAAGGTTCCAACCCACTGCGGCGCAACGCCAGACCCAAGAGCTTCGACAATCCGCGACTTCATCTCCGCGGCGGCCTTGTTGGTAAATGTGACGGCGAGGATGCGGTTCGCCCGCATCCCGCGCCGCATGATGCGGTCGACGAACCCGGCGACGAGCGTGCGCGTCTTGCCTGTTCCGGCGCCAGCCAACACCACGATCGGGCCCGAAGCGCGGGCCGCGTCACTCTGCGCGCCTGTCAGACCCGCCGACATCTCAGCCCCGCCGCGCCGGCATGGCAACATCATGTCCATGGAGGATCTCCATATTGTCCGCCTGGGTAGGATCGAGCACGACCGTCTCGCCCGACCGGACGATCACCTGGACATACTGGGTGAAGTCCCACTGCCCGTCCCGATCGAGATGCCCACCAATCACGAGTCCACGCGTTACCTCGCAGTCCCTGTGGAACTCCGCGAAGCAGTCAGGATAGCTCGGCAGCCGATGCAGAACGGCGCATGCGTGCCAGGACCGGACGAGTTCGGCGTTCGACGCCCAGGCGGCGCTTACTTCCGCCATTTCCCGCAGCAATGCGGATGCGTCCGGTCTCTCGCCGAACCCGACGGCCGCCGGGGTGGTCCCGATGACCGACACGGTCGCCTCACCGCCCGGAATGGTGACGAAACGCCCGGCGGGTTCCATGTCCGCGCTGAACAGGACAAACTCCTCACGGAGATCCCAACCGTGCCGGACGACGATCCCATCGACGACCAGGCCCGTGATCTGTCGGCCATTCACATCGCACCCGACCAGCACCCAGGGGATGGTCCGCCCCAGTTCCGGCTGCCGCTCCAGAAAGGCCGCCGATCCGGGATGCGCCTCAAATGCAGCCTGCAGGGTCTCATTCTGCTCAAGGCCCGGAAACAGTGCGTCCATTTCCCGGCGAGTCTGTTCAGAGTCCATGTTCGTTCCTCCATCTCTCATAAGGGTCGTCGGTCCGTGGCCTGCGCCATCGGGATCGAGGCGAGCAATCTCCTTTACGGAGCCACACCAACCATTCACGGTGTAAAATGCGCCAGCGGAATCGTCATCAATGTCGAACAGGAGGAATCGTCCATCGAGGTCCCAGTCCCCGTCGACGACGTCTCCGCCCACCACCAGACCACGTGCGGTGATGTCGATGTTCTCGCACTCGACGGCTACCCAGACCGCCTGCGCCTCGCCGCCAGGCCAGCGTCTCATGATCGAGACAGCGCGCGGGTGTGCAAGGAAACGCTCCCGCAATACTTCGAACTCCTGTGCGGTCATCATCATGCGGCTGTGGCCGCGCGCTCGGCCACCACACGGCGCAGGACGTCGTTGAAGTCGTTCATGCCCCATGCCGGCAGTTCGCGCGTCCAAGGCACGCCGGCGTCATCCGCCAGGGATGCAAGCCTGGCAGCGTAGCGATCGCCGGCTTTGTCGTTGTCGGTGGCAATGACCAGCCTGGCGCCCGGCTCGCGCGCCATCGCATGCAGATGCGCCCTGAGGGCTTCCTCGGTTTCCGGGCCCATGCCGCCGGCCGTGGACGTGTAGAGCGTGTCCACCGTGCGGCCACCATCGAGGGCCGCAAAGGACAGCGCATCGAGTGCGGCCTCGGTGACGACCAGGCGCCGCACGACCGGAGCACCTCCCGGCATATATCGGAAGAGCGTCTTGACGGTGCCCTTCAGGCAGAGACGACGCTCCGGGCCGCGCAGCTCGGCGCCACAAACCTGGCCCTCGGCGTCACGGTGACAGAACCACGCGGCATGCAGCCCGTCCCGGACCACGCCGGCGGCCACGGCCCGGCGAACCACCCATTCCGGCAGCGCACGCTCAACGGTCAGATAGGTCCACGCCTGACTACCTGGCGCCAACACCGCGCACCGTTCCCAGCGCGGCGCCGGTGGCGCATCGCATCCACCCTTTGCCTTGCGTTCCCGAACGAAGACCGCGCCTTCGGGCTCGACACCAATCATCTTTCCCAGTTCGGCACAGGCATCCCGCCAGCTGAGCGCCGGCTCCAGGCGGCGGATCAGGTCAAACACGTCGCCCTTTTCGTTGGACCCGGTGTCCCACCAGCCGCGCCCATGGTGATTGACGATGATCGGATAGCCCGTAGCCGCACGATACTTGAGGCAATTGCGGGTGCTCTCGCTGCGATCGAGGGCGTAGCCATGCCGTTCGAGGAGAGCTGCGCAGGGAACACCACTGGCGATGTTCGCCCGGTCATCATCGGAAAGTTCGAAGCGAGCCATTTCGGATCCCTTTCGCAGTCCAGGTGGCGCTCTTCTCGGAGGTGAGCCTCAACACCCGCTTGATTTCAAAATCAGTATAGGCAGTCACCGCATTAATTACAATATAAAACCGCCATTCACTTCATAAATACCGGATACCCGCAACAAAAATACCCACATCGCATCGCGTTTACCGCTTGCGCGAAGAAAAAGAAGACGACAGCCTTTCGTTCGACCCGAGCCGGAGGCGACAGGGCGAAAGCGATGCGCAGCGACGCCTTTCGTCCCGACACTTTCAGGACCGCCGCAAACGCAGCGCAGGGCAAGATGCCTTCTCAGGGGACCCGTCTGCACGGAGCGCAGCGGAGGAAGATGGGGTGGAAGGCGTCTTGCCCGGAGTGAGGCTTGTGGCACCCACTGCTTCCCGCGCAGCACACGGCAGCATTCCGGGGATCGTCGTCCCTCTCCCCGCCATCCCCGTCTGTGTTTCCATTGCGTCCTCTCCGCAGTCCACGCCTTCCTCGCATCATGGAGGAAGCGTTTGTGACTGCGCGCAGGCGCGATTTCTCTGGTACCCGGAATCGCGACATGATAGGTCCTGGGCCAAACAGTCCGGAGACCAGAGGAGCATGACCCGTAAACGCCGGCCGGCTGCCTCCCAGATTGATCTGTTTCCCGTCAGCGCCCATTTCCGCCGGATCCGGCCCGAGAAGAACGAATGGCGCTTCTATTCACTGTCGATTCAGCCGGAGCTGTTCGGCGGCGCCGTCCTGGTCCGCCAATGGGGACGGATCGGCACAAGAGGCACGCAACGCCTCGATCTGCACCCCGATGAAGGCACGGCGGTGAACGCGCTGGCCGACCAGGTCGTCATTCGTCGGCGCCGCGGCTACACCGCAGCCTGATCAGGCGAACGGGTCGTCGACCGGATGCGCCTTTTCTCCGGGCGGCAGATGGCTCGGCAGGGAGGGTTCCTGCTCCAGACGGGCGACCAGCGCGTCGACGATCGCCTTCAGCGCTTTCACGTCCTTCAGCCCGGCCTGATCCTTGCCAATAGACAGACGTCCATAGAGCGCAACACGCTCCTCGCCATTCTCGATCGTCAGGCCGTCGACCGACAGGCTCTCACCATCATCGACAAAAGGTGTGAAGCTCACTGGCCGCCCTCCAATGTCCGCGCCAATCCGTGCAGCGCCGTTGTTCCTGCCCGCTCTGCATCGCGAAGCATGCCGGATCTCTCGGCACCTTCCCAGCCCGTCCGCCTCGCTCGCGCGCGTGGAGCATAGGGGCTGGCCTCGGGCTGTGGAAGATCCGGAGCCTGCGCCTTCAAGGTGTCCGAAAGACCCGGGAAGGGATCGATCCCGACCTCCTGAATCAACGTTGCTACGCTGACGGTCGTGCAGGTCGGAGCATCGTTGTTCTTGCACACATAGACCCCGGTCTTCTCCTCCACCGGGTCATAGATGGCCTTCCAGGTCGAACTCGGCACCAGCACATTGTCGCTGCCGATCGCCTGCTTCTGTCCATGGAAGGCCGGCCCGGTGACGACGTAGATGACGCCATCCCGCCGCACCAGGTCGCGTACTGCCATCTCCACACCGGCCCAGATCCCCTCATTCAGCGCCGGCGTCTGGGGCACGACATTCGCGAGAGAGAATGTCTGCCCCTGCGCGCGCGCATCCGGCGCGTCGCCGGATGGCGTGAGGTGCCCTCGATCGTAGCCGGAGCCCCGATAATCCGACAGCGTCGCCTGATCACCCTCGGGAACGCGGGGTTCGACATGAAAATATCGCGTCACCCGGCCGATCCGTTCCGCCCCTTCAAGGTCTTCTTCCGCCAGCCGTTCAGCGGACCACAGTGGTTCGTGGGCAAGCCCGGAATTGAGCGACGCGTAAGCCCTATTGCACAGGAGCGTTGTTCGCGGCGCCAACCGGGGATTGACGAGCGCCGGGAGCTTGTTCCCGGCGCCGAACCCGTCGCATTCCCCAGCCAAGGCACTCGTCGCCGTGCACAGGACGGCGGTACCGGCAAGCAAGCCGGCGAGCGCCTGCAAAGATGCACGCAACATACTGTTATCCCTTTACTTTATCGCATTGGCGAGTCTTCTATGCTCTCCATGAGCGATCTGATCAAACGCGACCGGACCGAACGCACCCTGCTCCGCTTTCCGGTCGAGCGTCGGACGACGCCCACTGCAGAGCTGATTCGTAACCTCTTGCCCGAATACGGCACGGTGTACAACCGGCTTGCACGTCACGGCTTGGGAGCCCCCCCGGAACCCGCTGCTGTCGAGGCACAAGGCCGTCGCACCGGCATGAAAATGCTGGGCGACATCACGCTGCCTGCGAATCCGCAAGCCGCGCGTGAGGAAGTCACCCGCTGGTTTCAACCGCTCGTTGAACGCATGCTCCGTCGCTTCAGCGAGCTGCGCGACCTGACATGGGAAGCCGAACGCCAGACCAGAGGCGAGATCTGGAATGAGGCGTATCAGGCCCGGGTGGCAAGAACCACCATGATCGCCTGGCGCACGGGGACCCGGCTGCTTGCCGCGTGGTCGGTGCTGGACGAGGCCCTGATCGCGCATGCCGACCCATCAATGGGCCGCATCACGCAGCAAGCGACGCGCTGAGCGATGGAACGCATTCGCCTCACGCCGCCACGCGGCGCGGGCCGCCGCGCTGACGGCGGCATCGGCCGCCTCGTCCACCAGCAGCGCCGCTTCAGCGAATGAACGGCGCGCGGCGCCAATGCGAATGCCGGCAGTCGTCGCACGATGGAGAACGGGCGCTGAGAGCACGGGATCGAGCCCCGTAGAAAACTGGCACATGGCAACTCTTCCTTTTCCAGATGCGACCGCGTCAGCGGTCCTGCCACCGTGTCCGGCGACACGGCGGCACGGGCTTCAGTCGACGCACGGCGCGAAGGGAATTTCGTCATCGAGCCCGGCGCCGGCGCTGCCGCCACCGAACGCGCTATCGCGGGCCGGTGCGCTACGCGAGGGCCGGTCGTCGAGCCCGTAGCGGCTTTCGTCACTGTGGCTCCCGGCACTGTCCAGCAGCACAAGGTCGCCCCGAAAGCGATCGACCACGATTTCGGTCGTGTAGCGTTCCTGGCCGGACTGATCCGTCCATTTCCGCGTCTGAAGCGCGCCTTCCAGATAGATCTTGCGTCCCTTGCGCAGGAAACGCTCCGCAACGTCGGCAATCCGCTCGTTGAAGATCACGATGCGATGCCACTCGGTCTTCTCGCGCCGTTCGCCGGACACTTTGTCGTTCCAGGTGTCGCTGGTCGCCAGAGTCAGGGAGACGATCTTGGCGCCATTCTGCGCATGCCTGACTTCGGGGTCCTTGCCCAGGTTGCCGACCAGGACCACCTTGTTCACGCTTCCGGCCATCTCTGATTTCCTTCTCGTTTCTCTTCCCGGACGGGGCGGTAGCCGCGTCTCCCTCGGGTGCGGTCGACAGGGACCGGGCGGAAAGCGAGTGTTGATCCCTGGAGGCGTCAGTGGTGCGGAAGCGGCTTGCCGCTTCACGGTGACGCCGGAACCGCAGGCGGCCGCAGGCCGGGGATTAACGGGAGTGCCGCCCGGTCCAGACCGCAGCAACCCGAGGGCGACGCGGCTACAGCCACTGCCTTCCCCACCCCTACCTTCTTTTTCGTGACTCTCTTTGCTCAATCACGATCTTTTCTGCTGCCCCGTACATTTTTGTCTGTACATCGCGAATCGGCGCCAATAGAATCACGACAGTTTCGACTCACGCTGAGGTCATCATCATGGCGATACTTTCGGTCGACGGGGCCTACATTACGCTTGACGCGCCGTTCCATCCCGAACTGGCCTGCCAAGCCGGCCGCTATCGCGGCCGCTTCGTCGGCAAGGGGAAATGGCGGTTCGACCCCAAATGGGAACCCGAGCTGCGGGCGATGTGCCGCCTGCTCTTTGGCGTCGACGGGCGTCCGGAGACGGTTGCCGATCAGATCGACCTTACGGTTGCCGTGAATGAACGTAGCGTCGCCTACCCATTGTTCCGCCGCTTCAACGCCGACATCTACCTCGGAGGCAGGCAGGTCGCCGGCGTTCTGAAAGCTCGCACCATTGCCCGCCCGGGAAAGGGCATCCGCTTTGTGAAGGCCGAGCCACGTCTGGAGCAACAGGGCCTGGGCTGGTGGCTTTCGGTTCCAACCGGCGCCGAATTCATCATCCGCGGCGTGCCACGGATGGCGGTGCCGTTCATGGAGGCGGGCCTGGTCGACCATGGCCATCTGGTTGCCGCGAAGGCGGCATGACCCTTGCACCCGGCGGGATTATGCTTCCGGCCGGGTGCATTCCCCCTACAGCAAGGCGAGTTGCGACACATGCTGCGTCGGGACCGCGACAGCGGGCAGTTCGCCGTGGGTCGGGCCCCCATATTTCGCCAGCAGGTGGGCGAGCTGCTCGCGCTCCGCGCGGGCCGTCTCCTGCCTCTCCTGGGTGCGGTAGGCCGCAATCAGCCCGGATTCGACGATGCGAGCCCGGATCTCCCGCTCGACATCCGACCAGACTGCCGTCGGCTGCCCCCAGCACGGATAGCCGGCGATCTGCTCGAGGAACGCGACCCGCCCTGCCGTGCTGGCGAAATGGGTGTGCCAGTAGCCGTGCAGGTCGTTGTGCGCGATGAAGCCGAACATGTGCGACAGCCGGTTATAGAGAGCCATCGTCCATCCCGACCTCGGCATGCCCCGCGCAATGAAGGCCAGGATGGCGTCGCCCATCCGCGCCTTCTCTTCGGCACTGTGCCAGCGCGTCGCGGTGAAGCCCCCGGCGGCCATCGCCGGACGCCGAAGGGCGGGAAACTGAATGCCGACCGTCATGCCGCGATCCTCCCCGCGCACGGGGCCCCGGCCGCACGGCGATAGGCGCCATGGAAGCGGTACACGTCGGGCAGGTCGGGATAGGGCGCGGCGATCGCGTCGTCCCCTCCCTCGTGCAGAAGCCAACGCAAGGCGACGGTCACACGCTTGCCATGCGCCAGAGAGCGGATAACCACGGTGTCAGAGCGGCGGGACAGGTAGCGGTCCTCCCAGCGCCCGGTGCGCCGGTTGTAGGCACAGGCCATGCACTGGCCATTCAGAAACGCCTCCACGATCCAGGATGCGTAACGCTCCCTGGGCGCCGGCAGGCGGAAGATTGTGCCGACCGCAACGCAACCGACGCGCAGCGGGTTATCGCCCCCCTGGAAGGGGGAGGCGTAATATTGGCGGATCATGGCGTTTCTCCAGCGCTTCGGCGCGGTTCAGAACAGGGAAAGTTGCAGCAGCGGGCGCTCGGCGGGCACTGGCTGGGTGGGCACACCTGGCGTCGCCACGGGGGCGACCGGGGCTGAAGCCTCAGGCGCAGCGGCAGCACTTGCGGCCAGCTTGCGCGACCACCCGCCGAGAATATGTGCCGGCGTGAACCAGTATTCGCGGGTCTCCAGCGTCAGCGAATTGCCAACGATCACGGTCGCCGGGATATGCAGCAGCGAGAACTGGACGAACGCCATGTGCGCGGCGCGGGGATCCACGTCGATCGCGGTGACGTGCATGTGTTGCCGGTAATTGATCCCGGCGTCCCGCAATGCCTCGGCGAAGGCGATAACCATGGCGCCGGCACCGCAGGCCGGCTCCTGCACCGTGACGAACCCGGTTTGCTCGATGATTCCCCGGGCCTTCCCGCCATCGCCGATCAGCACTCCCGCCATGAGGCGGCATACCTCGAATGGCGTGAAGAACTGCCCCCGATGCGCATTGTGCAGTTCCAGCATCCCGAAGACAGCACCGAGAATGTCGGTCGGGCTCTCGTCCAGCGCGAGGGCAACCTCCGCAAGGATCTGGGGCCAAGCCTCAATCGTCTGCCGGTCATAACGTCCGACGATCTTCAGATACCGGGCTTCCCGCTCGTCGCGCTGCTTCAGGTCGACGGCGTTCGCCACGGAAATTGCCATTGCCTCCATACAATCGGAGAACGTCGTGTAGAGGTCGTGCCGATACCGGGCTGCCTCCAGCAGCTTCGCAATCGTCTTGATCCGAACGGACATCGGCTCACGCCTGCCGCTCGTGACGTCGCGCCCGGCGCAGCGCAATCCGCCAGGCCGCAAACCACTGCACGAGATCGCCGCCGTCGATCGGCTCATCGGCGTCGAAGGCCTCGGCCTGGTAGGCAAGAGCCTCATCGACCAGCGCATCCACTGTCCCGGTGCAGGAATTGGGAGACGCCGTGATGGCGCCCCCCGACCCGTCGTGGGCTTCGGCGTGTCCGCTCATCGGGCCGCTACCTGAACCGGGTGCCGGTGATCCAGATCCGACGGAATCCCGGCGAGAAAGGCCGGCGCGGCGATGATCAGCCATGCGGTCAATGCGATCACAACGCCACCACCGATCAGCGCAATGGCTTCGAACGTATCGGTCAGGCGTGTCGGGGTTTTGCGATGGTCTGCCATGAGGGCGCTCCTGCGGCTCGGATGGAAAGGCATCGGGAGCCGAAGACAGGGCAGACGGCGCTGACCCCTCTTTCTTCTTCTCCTCGATGCTTCCCGCGCCTCATGGGGTGGCGGCCGGTGCAAGGGCGGCGCTTGCGCCGGGAGCCTGCGACGAACCCTTGCACCGGCCGCCACCCCATGAGAGCGACCTGCCCTCTTCCTTAATTTCTCTCCTCTCTTCTTCTCTCCTCGTCTTCGATACTGCTGGGATCGAAATAGGCGGGGCGTCTTGCGAGTTCGTCTGCCTCCAGCTGATCAGCGAACAGCGGCACCGCGCGATCGAGACGGCGCCGGAGATTGCGCCGGCGTGCGGCGGCCTTCCTTTCGCCGCTCCAGCGCCTGGGGGCATCCAGCAGGGGGGACCAGCCATGGCACCACCCGAGGCCAGGCCGCACCGCCGGCGCATGTGTACCCCGGACCGCCTCGCTATCGCCTGCCGACAGGAGCGTGCAGGCCCAGCGCGTCCGTCCGTCGTCGAGTGTCGGGATATCGGGCGGGGGTACCGTGCAGGGATTGCCCCAGAACACGGTGATCACGGCGCGCATCTTCCTATGCCGCCAGTTGATCGGGACCGGTCTGCTCGACCGCTGCGGCCTCGAAGGCCAGAATATAGTCTGCCGCTTGCGTGGCGAGCCGCGCGGCCTTGAAGATTGCGCGTTTGTCGTCGCGGAGCATATCGATCCACGCGCCGATGTAATCAGCGTGGCGCACCGACGGCTGGATGCTCAGTTCCGCAAGAACAAAAGCTGCTGTCAGCTCGGCCACGATCTCCTCGCCCATATAGGCATGGGTGCCGAAACTCCCGGTCTGGTCTCTGTTAAGACGTTTTACATGGCCGCTCCAATGCCCGGCCTCGTGCATGACGGTTCGATACCAATTTACCTGGTCGAAATACGCAAATCGCGGAGGAACCTGTATGTAATCCAGGGCAGGCATATAGAAAGCCTTGTCACCTCCAATACGCAGATCCGCTCCCGTCGCGCAGATCAGACGCTCCGCTCGCGGCACAATGTCACCATCGGCCTGAGGTAACGGCGCCGCCGTCATCTCGATGGGCAAACCGTCGCACTGATCGACGTTGAACACCGTGAACCGTTTAAGGAAGGGCACCGCCCGCGGCTCGGCTTCCAGCTTTTGCCCTTCGGGCACGAACGTATTCGCGAAGAATACCGTCGTGCCTTTCTCTCCCTTGCGAACATTCCCGCCGGCGGCCAATGCCTGGCGAAACGTCAGCCAGCGCTGGCTTGCGAACCCGCGCTGCTGGAGACTGCCCCAAAGCAACAGAACGTTAATCCCGGAATAACGACGTCCTGTGGTGGCGTTGCGTGGCACCGAGGGCGCCGCCACGGTGTTCGACCACGGCTGGACCCACGGCAGGCGCCCATTCTCGAGTTCAGCGACGATCCGGTCCGTGACCTCCTGGTAAATGTCGGCGCGTTCACCCGAAGAGCTTACGGCAGAGGCTGCGGCCCTGGTTGCCATGTTACGGATTCCTTCTTTTTCTGGCTGCCTCGCGCGCGGCCGTCTGCCTGCGACGCCGAAGCGATTTGTGTCCAAAATGGCTCGATTGCGGATGGCGCGCGTGCGGCAGACCGATCCACCTCAAAGGCATTCGAGCATGGTGGCGAAATCGAGCTGAAGCGCGACCCGTCCGACCTGAAGCACCTCCAGCATCCGGTGGTACGCAGCGCATCGCCGCACCGCGCCGAGGCGCCTGGCGCCGGTCGGCGTGTCCAGCACGTCCCATGCGTGGGTCCAGTCCATGACGCCGGCGCCATTTCTTCGTCCGATCAACGCAAACTGGGCGCGCCCGCTGACCGGCATCTTCACCACGATGCCTCCATGCTCATGAGGCGGGTCGCCGAGGCGATGGATGCGGGCTGACAAGCCTGCTTCCTCCATGGCGGCGAGCATGTTCCTGATCGAGCGCGGATCTTGCAGAACCCAGGTGGGAACCGGCACCGGCCGGTTGCGAACGGCCGGATCCGGATCGAAATCCGCTTCGCGGGGCCGGCGGAAGCAGGACGGTGAGGCGAGGTCGCTTCCCCACAGATCCGCCATCGAGGGGGGACGGTTGTGAGCCCGATACCACGCTGCCTCCGCGAGTATCCACGCGCGCTTGGCCTGGCCAAGCCCGATGCGGCCGGCCAGCTGCGCGAACTGAGCCTCCAGCTCAAGCCGGCGGTGGAAATCGCCGCCGCGCGGGATATCGGCAATAGCGCGGGCAATCCCCTCCAGTTGCGCGCGGTTATCCTCCCGCGTCTTCGGCTCCCAGGTGAAGACCAGCTTGCCAAAACGCTGCGCCCGCTGCTCCGCGCGCACCTCTTCCCGGCTCTGCAGAATCTCGACGCTCGTGACGTCGGCCCGACGAAGCGGCCCTTCCACCCGGTGACCCATCGGGGCAGCGGGATCCCGAATAATGAGCATGCGGTGTCCGCCGAAGATCTGAAGTTCACCCTCGACCGGATGTCCGCTCGCGAGCGTCACGCGGAGGCGGCAACCGTGCTCGCACCCAGAAAATGGGCCTGGCGCGCGCGCCTTCGGCCCGTGGGCTTCTGCGCACCGCGGATCGGTCGTCATGGCGGGAAATCCTGTGTTGATACGAAAAAGGCGCCCATTGACGGGCGCCTGAAGAGTGCGGCGAGAAGTGCGGTCTCTGCTGGCTACGCGCTTCTGACGACCGCGCGCGTGGCCGTCGCGTAGCAGACCCGACCGTCCAGACTGTATCGTCTGCGACGGATCTTGATGCAGACCGTCTCGCTCGAACTGCCGGCAAAACAGAACCGCTCCCCGACCGCCAGATCCTCAAAGATCATCGCTTCGGAACCGAACCGTCGTGCTGCCGCCCGCGCGGCGTTCAGGTCGGGATCGCTGGTATTCCGCGTCATTTCTGCCTCTCTCAAGTCTGTTTTCGACCTGATCGGCAGCCTCATGGGGCGGGGGACGGTGCAAGGGCGGCGTCAGCCGGGAGCTTGCGACGAACCCTTGCACCGTCCCCCGCCCCATGAGAGCGGTCTCCCCTCTCCTGCTCTCCCTTCTCCTCTCTCCTCCTTGTCTTCTCTTCTCCCATTCCAAAACCGTTCCGACGTCGGCGCCGCCTTGCCATTGCCCGCGACATCGGAGGATTTGTGTCCAAAATGGCTCGCGGAGTCTGGGCGATCAGATCGCGCGGGCGCCCGTTTTGCGAGCCGCTATCCAAAGGACGGCAGGCTCAGCTCGATCCGTCTCGTTCCGTCGCGCGCAGTCGTGCTGTCTGGACGCTGGCCCAATGGTTCAGGTCGATCCTCTCCACGATTGCGCCCGTCGCCAGGTCGACGATGCAGGCGCCGCCGCCATAGCCGTCCAACCGGGGCTTGCTGCAATCGAACGACCATATGAGCGTCCACAGACTTGGCTCGGTCAGACCGCGTTCTGCGCAATCCTGGACGAAGGCAACGACGTTATCGGGCGAGCCTGCACGGCTGTGGAGCCAAACGACCGGCCTTCCGGCTGCATCAAGATGGTCATACGCCGCCTCGAAACCCTCAGGGTTCGGATCGCCATGGGCCTCTCCGGCTTTGCGCCGCCCATCCAGGGCGAGCAAAGCCTCATGCGCAGCGCTCTCGCTTGTCATTGGGAGGCGCGCTGAGAATCTGGTGAAATATTCGGCCATTCTCTTAATCCTCATCGAACCATGGCAACGCTTCGTCCCGCGGGCCATCCGCGTCGAGCAGCACGTAATCGCAGTCCAGCTCGCGGGCGCGCGCGAACACGGCGTTCAGTGCCCCGCTCCCTGTCCAGCAGATGGAGGCTCCATCCTCTGGGACGTGCACAAACCATCCATAGGGCCCGGCAAAAGCACTGAACGAGAGCGCCTCAATTGCTGAGGACACCATGAGCACGCGATCAGACACAGGCAGATGGCCTGTGCTCAAGTCGAGGAATTTGCGCACCCCACGCGGGATGGATTCTGCTTTCGGCATGGTTCGCTCCGCCTATCCGGCTTTTTCGTTGCGGCAGCGGGGCGGAACATCACGGCCCCGCTGCATTGCGTTTCTTCAGGCCGCGGCTGAGGTCGGCGACAGCCGGCCGGCCAACAGTTCGGCGGCCACATCGAACGGATGGACGCGAGCGGCGTAGCGGTCGCCCAGCGGCACCTCATGCACGATGGAAAACAGGCTCTGCCAACTGTCGGTGCGGCGCTGCACGCGCGCGTTGACCGTCCGCAGATAACCATAGAGGCCGATGGATCCATCGGCGGGCGAGGTAAAGTCGTCCGGCTCTTCACCAGGCCAGAATGGGTCCTGCCCATCCATCTGGAATGGTGCGAGGCGGCTTCCCCACATGCGGACGCCGGGCCCGTCGACGTGCCGGACAGGGCACTCGATCTCGGTGTGGATCCAGTCCGCATTGTGGAACTGGCCGGCGCGATCGGCAGCATCGAAGCCACGCGGCTTCCGCTCACCGCTGGCCACCCGGACAGAGATCATGAAGGACACACGCGGCGCCGCCGTCGCAACAGACCCGCCGAAGGCGAGCGCCTGTTCGGCAATCTCCGGCAATGCACGGGCTTCGATGCGAACAGAGGGCGCCACCTCTCGGCCAAACTCGATCTGGGTGCCGCTCAGCGACGCCGTTTTATAGCGGCGGGCTGGGTGAGCGGAGAGGATGATTGTCGGCATGCTGTATCTCCAGATACGAAAAAGGCCGCCTCACGGGCGGCCTTGATGCGGTGTTTCGGGGATGCCCCCGATCAGGAGCGGGAGGCAAAAATGTATTCCGCGTGGCCGAAGACCATCATCCACGGCGTGGCGTTGCCATCGTGTCCGCTCCGGAAAAGGTCGGTGATAGCCTCGACAGCATTGGAATCCGGGCCTTCCGCCCAACTGACGGTGAGCGCGCCGTAATGCCTTTTGCGCACCGAGAATTTCACGGCGGGAAAGGCCTCCTTCAGCAGGACACGGATGTTCTTCGCGGCGATTGTTCCGTCGCCCGTATCGCCCTGCGTCAGCATGGCGTGGGCCGTGTCTGCACGCAGCCTGGCGATCTCCTGCTCAAACGCTGCCTGCGCGGCCTCTGCCTGGGCTACCTGCTGTGCGATCACCTCGTCTGCATGGCGACACAGGGCAGCAAGCTGTTCCTTGTCGGCAAACCCCTCCTCCCGGTCATGAATCGTCCACTGAACGCCATGCAGGATCGCCTCGGGAAGCAGGCGGGAGTAGCTCCCGGACTCGAACACGATGTCGAACGTGGCAGCGCCGCCGGCGGTGATCGCCGTGCCTGACAGCCGCCTTACAGTGTCGGGCCTCTGCGCGCCATGGATCCTCGTCACGTAGCCGCGACCACGGTTGTAGAGGATACTCGACACCATGGTGCCGACCTCGATCGGGTTGTTTTGCACGGACATCCGGCTCTCCTTTTTCTTGCTGGATGCTTTCCCGCGTGGCGGGACATGGCGGCCGGGGCCAGAGCGGCGCGTCAGCGCCGTTCACGGAGCCACGCGCAGGGCGCGCAGCGCGCGAGCATGGCGACGCTCTGGCGGCGGCCGCCATGTTCTGGCACGCCCCTCCTCTCCGCCTTTCTCTCTTTTCGCTGTTTTCCTCGCACGCGACGGCCTGCGGCGCGCGGATCGGTACAAGCCAGGGGCGGCATGTCCACCGGACACACCGCCCTTGAAAATCGCAGCCGGGCTTGCCATCATCAGAGGTGGCCGAGGGGCATCCGGGAAAAGATAACCCCTCGGCCGGTGCAGGAATGTGACTATTCGGAGAGGCTCTTCAGGACGGTTGCCGCCGCCTGGAGAGCTTTCTTCATCTTACGACGAAGCTTCGAAAGCCACTTCCCGTCCACCACGATCAGGACGATCATGGGGACACTCCTCTTCTGATGGGCTTCGGCACCACGGCCCCGAGGTGCCTGACCCGGCTACGATCATGGGGCCGCGACGGGCGATGTCGTAGCCACGCATCGCCCGTTTCGCCGCTACCGGCTCATTCAGGCGGCCCAGAGTTTCTCTAGCGGCAGGCTCGTTCTCCGTCCATCCGCCGGCGCCGCAGCCGGAAGACCATTCGGGTCGGCATTCGCCGGCGAGCCGGTGACCACCCGGCACGCGTTGGCGACCGGCACCGCGAACAACGGCAGCGGCTTGTCGTGACGGCCGTCCCAGCTCAATCCGTCGCATGGATCGAGCAGGCCCATCCCAATGGCATCGGTATCGCGCTGATGGCAGACCCGCTCGTTCCCTCCGCGAGGCCGCCGACAAGGGACGCCTGCCGCCGCGGCACAGCCGCGACAGGCCACCCGATATGCTGGGTCACCTTCCTCGAAGGCGGCATAGCACCGCCTGCAGGTGACTGGCCCTGAGGTGCATGCCCAGCGGATCGGAGCCGGCCGGCGCGGGCCAGCCCCGGACGAGCGGAAAGAGACATTCGACATCGGTCTTCTCCTTCTGGAATGCCCATCGGCCGCCAGGGCGGGCAGGCCCTGTCGAAAGCGGCGCCGTGGCGCCGGGAGCGCACCCCACGCGCAGGCGGCGCAGCCGGCGAGCATGGGGAGCACCCACCTTTCGGCAGGGCCTGCCCGCTCTGGCAGCCCCACGCTCTTCGCCTGTCCTTCTCCGCTCTTCGCCTATGCCAGAGGGCATCCCTCGTCCTCGAGGGCCTCCTGTGCGGCTTCCGCCGGCGGGATCTGCTCCTCGTAGGCATCACGCCAGCAGCGGTCGGGCAAATCGAATACGCCAAGCCCGGTCCGCCTCCAGATCGCGCGGTCGACCGCACGCATCCAACCGTGGAAGCCAAGATGGCCAGCCGTGTAGCTGGCCATCGTCGGGTCCCGATCATTGCGCGGGATCGGGTTCCTCCCCGCAAACTGGAACGGCTCGGTCTCGCTGCCCCAACTGGCGATCCCCGACATCACGCCGCCCTCACGAACACGACGTGGCTGTCGAAATGCGCGCGCCCCTCGGAGGTCGAGGCAAACTCATCCCGCAGCCGCTCGGCAACAGCGTCGAACGCCTCCCCTGCCCCGTCAGTGTCCGCAGCCGCGCTCACGCAAGCTGCATTGGGGTCCTCCAACGCCGTCTCATCCTCTACGGACACCACGTCGTCACCGTCGCCGGCGTCAGCCGGCTCATCGTCCTCGTCCCCGTCATCGTCGTCCGCCGTCAGGCGCGCCGCATTGTGCGCGTCCTTCGCAAGTTTCGCCTTCCACGCGGCTGTCGACTGCGCGAAGCCTGCCGGCGCCGGCACCCAGCGTCCCTCCCCGACATGGGCGATCAGCGCCGCGCGCATCAGCTTTCCCGTGGACTGGGCGGCCAGGCCCTCTGCCTCGACCGCAGTCGTGATGCCGGCCTTGCTGAACGTCTTCAGGAACTCATCGAACGCCATGTTCGGCATCTGCACGTCCGCATCGAACAGCACACCGAGCAGCTGCGCCGCGATCCCGCTACCGCTGTGGAGGCTCACATCGCAGTTGGCCACGCTCCGGAGCACCGCCATCGTATGCGTGCGCAGGAGATCGGGATCCCTGACCAGCACACCTTCCGGGAACAGGGCGGCAGTGGCGGCATCGCGCGCGGACTGCTCCCCATATCCGCCTGTCGGATCTCCCTGGACTGCAATATTGTCTCCGCAGAAGGCGAGCAGAAGAGCCCCCACCAGGTCCCACGGCTCTGCGGTCGCGCACGCAGCGTCCAGGGCGCTATGCAGCGCGCGCGTCCGGATCTGGCCGATCATCTTCTCACCGGTGCCCGAGATGTCACCACGGACCTTCAGAGCCGGTGCCGACGACCCCATGGTCGCCCCTGCGCCGGGCTGGGGTGTCCACCGCTCGAAGAAGACGTAACCGACCTTCAGCGTCCGGGAATCCAGGTAGAACGCGCGCGGGCCTTCCTCGGCATGCCACAGCCGTCGCATGCCGTCTTCCATCCTCGGGTGCCCATATTCATGCGTATCAAGAAACACATCGTCTTCGCCGAACTGCGTTTCGATCCATGCGCGCTGCGCGTTCGCGTAGCGCTCACGGTCCACCGTGTAGCGGTTATCCTGGCCGCCCTCGGCAAACAGGTCTTCTTCCCAGGCGATCCCGTGCTTGCGGGCGAGAGCATCGTCGAATGAGGCATCACGGGCAAAGAATTGGGTGTGTTCAAGCGCATGAGCGAAGTCCGTCCAATCGAAATCCTTCGCCTCGTCCTCCGTCATGCGATATTCGGCCGGGTCGGCGTCGTCGGCGATCGTTTCGCACCAGATCTCAGCCCAGGCGGCTCTCTGCTCGTCCGCCGGCGTCCGCGCGATGACCCGCAGGGCACGCTCGTCCGGACCGTAATCGATCTCGATCGCGTCGAGGATCGGCGGATGCAGGCCCGCCAGCAGCGACAGTCGCTTCAGATAGGCAGGCGTGACCATCAGCGCCTTGCACAACTGCCGCTCGGTATAGTTCTTCTCGCGGCGCATCCGGTCGACGTACCGCCACTGGTCGGGCAGCGACATGTCCTCGCGAATCATGTTCTCCGAGCCCGCCGCCAGGTCGTCGAGCTTCTCGTCGCCAGACCGCACGATCACCGGGATCATCTTGAGCTTCGCCATGATCGAGCAACGCACCCGTCGGTGCCCGTAGACGATCATCAGCGTCCCGTCGGCCTGCTCGCGCACAACCGGCGGCTGCAGCACGCCGACGATCTGGATATTCAAGGCGAAGCGGCGGTCCCTCTCTTCGTTCGGCGGCGAGGTGCGCGGGTTGTTCGGGTTGGGGATCAGCGTGCGCGGGTCGACTTCGCGAAATTCAGAGGTCATGGTTCGGCCTTTCGGAGAGCGCAGGCTTCCGGACAAGCGGCGGCACCCTGCCATCACTTTCCTGCCTGATAATCTCCGGCGGGCACGGGCCCGGCGCGCGGGCAAGGCCGCGGCAACGCCGCGCTCGCCTTGGCCTTGAGCGCGCGCCGGGGTCGTGGCAGCCACCTCTCTCTTCTGCTTCTCTTCCCTGTTCCGCCTCTTCTCCTGTTTGTCAGGCAGATTGGATTTCCTGCTCTGCCGGGCGTTCCCCCGCCGGATGAATCCGATCGTCATCAAACGCGACATCCTCGGCGATTGTCGCAACATCGAGGGCTGCGCCCACGCGATCGACGTACAGGATCACGCCCTCGCGCCGCTCGTCGGTTTCGATATGCTCCGGCTTCCCGCTGCTCTCGATTTCCTTCCGGGCCTCCCGCTTCGCGATTTCGATCGCCTCCTCCGGTGAGGCGGCGTCGATCGTGAAGCTGTCGTATGCACGCAGCCAGAACCCGATTTTGACCCGATACTCGGCCATGATGATCTCCTGATCGGCATAGATTATTGATAGAGAGGAAGGTCGACGCTGGCTGCGATCGCGATCGGCCTGACCCAGATCGGCGCCGCGCTGAGCATGAAGCTCTCTCCGCTCCAGGCGGCCAGCAGCGTGCGGCCCATTGCCTCCGCGATCGCCTGTGCTGCGTCCGGCGGGACGGCATTGCCGATCCGCTCCCGCCACGCCGTGTCGTTCAGGCCATCGAGTTCGGCCAGTTCCTCCGGGTCGAAGAGGGATTGCAGGCACGCCAGCTCGGCGGTCGTGAACGGCCGGTGCCAGGTGCCATCTTCCGCGCGAATGACCGAAATCAGGCGGTCATCGTGCGCCGGCAACGGCGGACGAGGATCCGCCACGGCCCAGCGGCCGTTGTCGTGGCCGGCCGCGGCACTCACGGCACCGCAGCCATCCTTCCACCGGACCACGCCGTAATGCCCGGCCGTCAGATAATCGTCTCCCTTGCCGCGCGCGAGGCCGGGCCGTGGGTCGGCGACGCTCATCGCGCCGTCGCTGGGTTGAGAGCGGCCGATAACCGTGGACGTGGCCGCGTCCCAGGCGACGACCCGGTAGATGTTGGCGAACTTCCGGTGATTGCTCGGCCGGGGATCGGGGATCTCGGACGCCGTGGGTGAGCAGCCGGGCGTGTCCTGGACCAGCGCGTAGTCGCGCAGCAATCCGTCCTGGACGGCAAGCCGCTCCAGCGATCGCCAGTCCTTCCCGGCCTCGACAAAGGCGAGGCGCACCCAGGTCTGCCAGTGCAGCCGCGGAATGCGGTGCATCGGCCCGGCGCCGGCATCGCCGGGCAGCTTCATGCGCGACAGCACATCGCCCACACCCTGCAGCGCCCGCTTCGGGGGTTCCCACAGGAAGGGGCGGACTTTCTGCGCATGCCGTGCGACCAGCAGGAAGCGTTTGCGCCGCTGCGCCAGCCCACCCAATTCGCCGCAATCGTGCGTCGTCTCTGCAACCGCGTAACCGTAAGCGCGCAGAAGGGCGACGATCTGATCGAGCAGCTCACGCCCCCGCGTCGCAATACGCGGAACGTTCTCGAACAGGATGAACTCGATCGGTTCGTCCTTGTACGCTTCCAGCGTCAGCCAAATGCCACGTAGCGTCAGTCTGTTCAGGGCCTGGTATTTCGGCGTCCGACTGGTGCGCTCCGAGAGCAGGCCGGAAAATCCCTTGCACGGCGCAGAAAGGAACAGAATATGAGGGCGGCGAAAGCCGAACGCCCGGTGAATGTCCTGCGGGCCAGCCTCCCGCCAATCCGCCGGCGGCTCCATTCCATGGAACGTGCGGTACTGGCCCCGATCGAAGAGGTCCAGCACCGTGCCGGGAACACCGGCCAGGCGCTCGAAATCTCGGATCGCCGCCGGATCGACATCAATGCCGCCGAGGCATTCAAAATCGGCGGAGAGCGTCCCATGCCGGGCCTTGGCGGCATTGAAGCCCTTTGCGCCGCCCCCCAGCCCGCAGAACAGGTGGCCATGGAGGATCGTATGGTGCGTGCTGCCGTTCAGCATCGTTTTCCCTTCCCTTTTCAGGGTCAGGGAGCCGGGCCAGCCCGGCCGGGCCAAGTGCGGCGCCCTGGCGCCGGGAGCGCAACCCACGCGCAGGCGGCGTAGCCGGCGAGCATGGGGAGCACCCACCACTTGGTGCGGACGGGGTGGTCTGGCTTGTAGTCTCCTCTACCTATTATCTCCCTTTGGTTTTCGTCTACACTTGCCTCTGTTAAACGCGGCGAACCGGAAGGTAGGCTTTAGTGAGCCAATCGGGGAAGAGAGACGTGATCGATACCCTACATGCGGATCGGATTGTTGTACATCTTTCTTGATTATTATGCGCCGTCGGGTAACCTATAGGTAACAGTTAGTGAGAACGCTCGATGGATTCGGTTACCCAAGCTCTAGTGAAAGATTTCGTTGAAAGCCACGCGCTGACGGGGTTGTCTGCTGACAAGCAATTTGAGCATTTTGCCGCATATAGCGTCGTTAGCTCTCATTATACTGGGGAGTTCGAGGCTTCCGACTTAGTTGTAGGTGACGGCCAAGACCTCAATGTCGACGCTTTTGCCGTAAAGGTGAATGGTCGCATTGCCGATGATGCGGATTACATCAATGATGTACTAGCACTGAACGGGTATTTGGACGCTGAGTTCATTATCATTCAGGCAAAATCCTCTTCAAGTTTCGACGGCGCGGCAATCATTGCGTTGGGGGATAACCTCGTCAACGAGGTTTTTTCAGACAGTCAGAAGCTCCCGGTAAATGACGAGGTGAAGAGGCTCATTGAAATAAAAGAGCGCATTCTCCAAAACGCGTCCCGCCTGAAGGACAATCCAGTTTGCCGTGTATACTATGTTTGCACCGGGAACTGGACAGAAGATGCTTACCTAGTGGAGGCAATCAAGCGTAAAAGGCAGGACCTCCTTGATACTAATTTGTTCTCCGATGTCGTTTTTGAGGCATTAGGCGCCCGCCAGCTTCAAGCACTTTACCGCGCCACGAAGACGAGCATTTCGCGTGAGGTGAAATTTGAAAAGCTCCTTACTTTACCTACAATTGACGGCGTGAGCGCCTCCTACCTTGGCGTTCTTCCGGTAACAGAATTCCTCAAACTGCTTACTGATAATGATGGCGACATCCTCAAGTCGGTGTTCGTTGACAATGTCCGGGACTTCCAAGGTGAAAATCCTGTTAACGCCGACATAGCGAAGACCATTACAGACGGCCTTTTCGATCAGTTTGTACTTCGAAACAACGGAATAACCGTTGTCGCTCGAGAAATCAGGGTAACTTCAAGTAAATATATGCTCGAGGACTATCAGATCGTAAACGGCTGCCAGACCAGCCACGTCCTCTTCGCAAACCAGCACGTTATAACCGGAGACCTCTACGTCCCTATTAAACTGATCCATACCGTCAGTGATGATGTCGCGCAGAGCATTATCAAATCGACGAACAAGCAGACCAACGTTGAAGAAAACGACCTCTTGGCGCTTACACAGTTTCAACGCGACCTGGAAGATTTTTATCAAGGAGTGACAGGCGACACTCAGCTATTCTACGAACGGCGGGCAAAGCAATATGCTAGCGATGGGGCAATCGAAAAAAGCCGCATAGTCACCATTGGGAACCAGTTGAAGTGCTACGCGTCCATGTTTTTAGATTCCCCTAATCAGGCTAGTCGTTATCAGGGGACACTATTGAAGACCGTGAAAGATCGCGTCTTTCAGTCCTCTCATCACCCCGAGTCGTATTTCGTCGCTGCCTTGGCGGCGTACCGCTTCGAATTCGCCCTGCGTAAACTTACCAACGAAGAGCGCGATATTCGCCCGTTCAAATACTTCCTACTTTATGCGTTTAGGTCACGTTTTGAAAAGAACGACTTCCCTGGTGCTGGTAACAAGAAGATCAGGGCTTATAGCAATGCACTTTTAGAATACTTGGCCGATACGTCGAAAGCCAAGAACGCCTTTGATGAAGCGGTGCTAATAATCCGTCACGCACTTGCAGCGTTAGGATTGCCGGTCGCCCGTGACAGCGCTAAATCTCGTCCACTCGTTGATGAAGTAAAGCGTATTGCCACCGCGCGGCGCGCTGCAGCCCTCTCTGCATCCACTGCAGAGGGTGGCTAGGCCAACTTCAATTTCCTCTTCCAGGCAAAAATCTTAAGAGTTACAATGGTCGACATGAGGCGGAGGCCACCGTAAGCGACGGCCTCCGTAATCTAGCAGATTGGTAAAACGGGCGTCGTCCAAAGACGCCGAGACATTGTATTTATCGCTGCCTCCCCTACGCAGCAACCGCACTCTCTCCGGCCGCTGCATTGTTCACCTGGTCCGCATCATTGTCGTTCTCGGCAGGGTGGCCTGCTGCCGCAAGCTCCGCCTCCAGTTCGGCCAGCGCGTTCCACTTCTCGTCGAGAAGCGCCTGCTCGCGGAACGGGACGTCAAGCCGGGCCCGATACGCGGGCACACGCGCCTCGGCGTCCGCCCGGCTGCGCAGCACCTCGGCGTGAGTAGAGTCCAGACGCAGAAGCGCGTGCTCGATTTTGGACACAATCCCGAGCGGCTTGGTCTCTGTGTCAAACTCTACCCCCGCGATTCCGTGGCTGAAATCGATCGCCAGCGTGGCCTCGACCTTGCGCTTCTCGTCCAGACGAAACCGCTGCACCCACGCTTCGAGCACGATGTCGAAACCGCCGATGCGGCCGAGGACCCAGCGTCCCTCTTCTCCCTGCTTCTCGGCCATCCGGGCTTGCCCCAGGAGAAAGGCCCCTGCCCTCTCCCGCTCTGCCATCGCGCCGCGCGGCGCCTCGAAGCGGAATGCGTCGCCCCGCGTCGGTTCCCGACGCGCGATGTCCGCCTCGATCTTCGGAAGCAGCTCGTTCGCCCTGGCGATGTCCCGCTCGCCGGCCTGGATCGCGCGTCGCACCGCGAACTGGTCGTCGTAATGCGCGGCATGGAGCCGTTCGAGCCTGGCCAGTTCCGCCTCCAGCCCTGCCTTCTGCATCAGCCGCGCATCGCCTGACGCGAGCGCCTTGGCCATGGCGAACTGATTGCCGTCGTCGTTGACGTCCTCGATGCGTCGGATCGAGCGGTCCCCAGACATAGCGAGCGAGATGAAGCGCAGCTTGCGCTCCAGCAACTGCCAGTTCGTGGCATCCACGGATCCCTCCTGGGCGTAGGCATAGATGTGGATGACCGGGTTCTGATTGCCCTGGCGCTCAATCCGCCCCTCACGCTGGATGATATCGGAGACCAGCCAGGGCACGTCGAGGTGGTGCAGTGCGATCAGCCGCTGCTGGGCATTCACGCCCGTCCCCATGGTCGCCGTCGAGCCGATCAGGATCCGCTTGCGCCCGCTGTTCAGGTCACCGAACAGGCGGAGCTTGGCCGCCGCCTTCTTGTAGTCCTGCATGAACGCGATCTGGTCGCGCGGCACACCCATCCGCACCAGCTCGTCGCGCATCCACAGATACGCCGAGAAGCCGCGCTTCCCTTCGGCGGCTGCGGTGCCGAGATCGGAGAACACCATCTGCACGGCGCCGGGCAGATCATACGGACGGCCGGTTTCCGCGTTGGTGTAGCGGTTCTCCGACGTCTCCTGCCAGATCCGGAACACGTTGCGGATCATGACGTCGAGCTTGCTGGGCGCATTCTCGTTCGCGGGGTCGCGCTCGACGAACCGGAGATCGATCGCGGCGTGCCGCGCGTCGTTGATCACCGACAGAAGGATGTCGTCGCCTTTCTGGGGACGCGCCTTCCGGTTCTCGATGACGCGGATGCGCTCGGCCAGCACTTTCTGGTAGGCGCGGAAGTCGTCATTCGCCGGCGCAACGACGATTTCGCGGTGTCCGCCATGAATTGCCGGAAGATTCACGTAGCGGCGCAGGTCCTCCTGCTGCACGACATCGGCAAAATGCAGATACATCGCCATCAGATCGGCGACGTTCACAAACTCGGTAAAGCGGGTCACCGGCTTGTAAAGGCCGCTCGGCTGCAGTTCGAGTTCGGTGCGGGTCTCCCCGAAATTCGCCGCCCACGGATCGAACTCGTGCAGATAGCGTTCCTGCAGGCTCTCCAGCGCCATGTAGCGCTGCACGGTGTAGAGCTCGCCAAGAGTGTTGGTGATCGGGGAGCCAGAGGCCAGGATCAGCGGACGCTCCGGATTCTGCTCCGCCAGATAGCGCGTCTTCACGAACAGGTCCCACGCCCGCTGGCTGCCGTTCGGGTCGATGCCCTTCAGGTCGGACTGGTTGGTCGCGAAGCTGAGCTTGCGAAACTGCTGCGCCTCGTCGACCAGGATCTGGTCGATCCCGATCTCGCCCAGATGCACGAGGTCATCCTTGCGGGCAGCGAGGCCTTCGAGCTTCGCCTCCATACCCTCCTTCATCCGCTCGATGCGCTTGCGCGAGAGACGGTCCTCGCCGTCCACCTGGTCGAGAAGTTCCTCGTATGAGGCGATCTGCGCCTCGATCATCTGCCGCTCGAACGCGGCTTCGACCGGAATGAACTTGAACGCATCGTGGGTGATGATGATCGCGTCCCAATTCCCTGTCGCGGCGCGCGCCAGGAACCGCTGGCGTTTCTCCTTCACGAAATTGGTCTCGTCGGCGACCAGGATCTTCGCCGTCGGGTAGAGCATCAGGAACTCGCGCGCCATCTGCGCCAGGCAATGCCCGGGCACGACGATCATCGCCTTCGAGATCAGACCGAGGCGGCGCTGCTCCATCACGGCCGCGCACATCGAGAACGTCTTGCCGCTCCCCACGGCGTGGGCGATGTAGGTGCCCCCCGTGGCGATGATCCGCCAGATGACCCGCTTCTGATGCTCGCGCAGCCGGATCGTCGTGCTGGCGCCCGGCAGGCGGAGATGCGCGCCGTCGAATTTGCGGGCGACCAGGTTGTTGTAGGTGTCGTTGTAGAGCCGCACCAGGCGATCCGCGCGCTCGGCGTCCTGCCACACCCACGTTGAGAACGCGCTCTTGATCGCCGCCAGCTTTTCCTTGGCCGCTTCCGTCTCCTGCGTGTTCAGCACACGATGTTCGCCGTCCTGGTCGGTCCAGGTGTCGTAGATCTTCGGACTGGCCTGGATCAGCGCGTCTTCCAGCAGTTCGCCCGCGTGGCGGCGCTCCGTGCCCCAGACCGACGTCGCCTCGGCCTTTCCGGCGAACGGCAGTTTATCGACGCTCCAGCACGCCACCTGCGCGGTGTGGTGGATCCGTGTCTCCACCCCGAGCACCTCGCGAACGAAATCCGTGACGTCGCTCACCGGAAGCCAGGGGGCGCCCAGTCGGGCGGTGATATCGGAGGGCCGCAGGTCTTCGGGCTGCACCGCCTCCAGCGCCGTCGCGTTGCGGGCGTAGCGGCCGTCATGGCTGGCGGCCTCGCGAGCCTTCGCCAGCTTGGTCCGCACGGGTCCGCTGAGATAGGCATCGGCCGTGACGTAGGAATCCCGGCCCGGGAAGGTAAAGGCGGGATCGAGAAAAATCGCCGAGCCGAGTTCCGTCACCACGTCGCTCTCGGACCGCCCGAGAAGCTCCGCGATCAGCGGAATGTCGACGCGGCCGGTATCGTGCAGGGAGACCGCCAGGGCGTCGTGAGCGGAATGGATTTCCGGCTCCACCGGCGCATGGATGACGCGATCGGTGAACAGCGGACCGGGCCTGCCCGTCTCCGTCGCTTCGTCATATTCTTCGATCGAGCTGACCAGCCACACATCCGGGTCATCGTAGAACGGCTGCAGGTTCGGGCGCCGCTGCGTCTCGGTCTCGACGCCTGAGGTCTCATTCACCCGCACCGTCGTCTTCGTCAGGTTAATCGGTCCGAACTGCCGCACGAACGCCTGATAGGCGCGCTTCAGGTCCCCCTGCCCTTTCGCGAACGGCTGGCTTTCCATCTGGGCGCGCAGCACGCGCCGGGCAGCGTCACGCACCGGAATCAGCGCCTCGATGATGCGCGCGTGCTTCTGGAACAGGCCCTCCTTCTGCTCGCCTTTCCGGATCAGGACCCGGCTCGATCGTCCGGCGACGATCTGGTGCAGCACGCTGCCTTCCAGGAAGTAGCTGCCCTCTTTCAGGTCGGCACCATCCGCTGCGGTGCCGATCTGGCGGCCGTCGGCCGCCGGCGCCACGATCCGACCGTCGATCGGTGCCGGGAAACGGACGTCCGGTGCGATGCGGCCGAGCGCGATCGGCAGCGCCTCGTCCAGGGCGATGCCGGCGATTGGCTCGCAGGTATAGTCCGGCCCGAACTGGGTCGTGGTCCAGGCATGCCGTCCGAGGACCTGCTCGCCATGATCCAGATAGTAGCGGTTCACGTGCAGAGCGCCCTCGCCGAGATCGGTGTCGGGAATCTCCGCGCTCTCCAGCCAGCGGTCATCGCCCGGCAGATCGCCGATTCCGCGACGACGGAAGACCAGGACGTCGACCACGACGTCGGTTCCGGCGTCGGCGCGCATCGCCGTTGCCGGCAGCCGGACCGCACCCAGCAGGTCTGCCATCCCCTGCATGTGTGCCCTTGCCGTCGTGCTGCTCTTGTCGAGCGTATGACGCGAGGTCACGAACGCCGCGATCCCGCCTGGCCGCAGGGCCTCGATCGACCGGGCGATGAAATAGTCGTGGAGGCTGAAGCCCCAGAGGGCACGGTCGTCGGCGTTATGGACGGTCCGGTTGGAGAACGGCGGATTGCCGATCGCGAGGTCGTATCCGCTGTCGAGCTTCGCCTTGGTGAAATCCTCCTGGCGGATCCACTGCCGGGGATACAGGCGCCGGGCGATCCGCGCAGTCACGGCGTCCATCTCGATGCCGGTGAATGCGATGCTGCCGTCGAGCTTCGCGGGTCGCGTGGCGATGAACAGCCCGGTGCCGCATCCGGGCTCGAGCACGGAGCCGCCCTGGAAGCCGCGCGCGAGCAGGAAGTCCCAGATCGTATGCACGATATATTCCGGGGTGTAATGGGCGTATTGCACCGCCCTCGCCAGCGCCGCGCGCTCGGTCTCGCTGGTGCAGGCGGTCAATTCGACGCCGATCTCTTCCCAGCCGCGGCCAACGGTGTCGCCTGCGCGGGGGAACAGATTGTTGGCCAGATCGCCGGCGCCGAAGCCGACGAAGCGACTGAGGATCTGCTGCTCGGCCGCGGTCGCGTTGCGCTCGTCTCGCTCAAGCTCTCCCAGCAGCCGGATGGCGGCCACGTTATCCCGCGCGCGGGCCTGCCAACCCATGGCCAGGCCACGGAGGCCCGTCAGGCGGAAATCGCGCTGCGGCACGACGGCCGGTGCTTCGGCGAGAGCCTTGGCTAGCGCGACCGGCGCGGCGTCGGCGTCTTCTCCTTCCAGGTCGCCCCAATAGAGGCAGGTATCTTTCCCGCTGAGGGGCGTGCTGTCGAAGAGGCTGAACTGGGTTCCGAAATCGGCCATGGAAGGGCTCCGGGCATGCGCGATCGCCCGGCGCAGCGAGCTGGCCGGGGGCGCGAAAAGACGAACGGCCACCTGGAGGTGGCCGCTATGATGGGTCAGGGTGTTGAGGGCAGGGGCGGGGAGGCTCTAATGCTCCAGCCCCTCGCTGGCATCGATGATCTCGAGCGCCGTCGCGCCGGCGTCGCGTGCCGCGTCGGCCGATCGGGCGAGTGCGTCGACGACGTCCGGCAGCGGTTGCGCGGTCGGATCACTAGGCTCGATGAAAGCCGTCGTTGCCCGTTTGAGCGCGCGCAGGGCCCGCTCCTTCGGGGTCTCTTCGGATGTCAGCTCGCCTTTCGCGATCCGCTCATGGACGCTCTGATGCAGGACCTCCTGGCCCCGCCGCACGCGATATTGCAGGGGCAGGTGGCTGAACCGGCGCCAGAAGGCCACCCGGTCGGTCACACCGGCCAGTGTCTCGAGCTCACTGAGCGCCTCGAACTGGCGGCCGGCGACCGGTCGTGCGGGTCCGTCTGGATCGGGCAGGCCATGGGCGAGGATATGGAGCGTCACTGTCTGGGTCCTTTTCTCTCTTGACCCATTCGCGCGACCACATGGTGGGGAGGGGATCATACGGCGGCGCTTTGCGCCGGGACCGCAGGCACGCGCAGGCGGCGTAGCCGGCGAGCATGGCGAGGACCCACCCGATTGATCCCCTCCCCACCATGTGGTGCGTGTCCATTCCTTCCGTTCTCTTCTCCCCGCTTTTTCATTCCCCTCCTGCGACAATCGAATGTGCCGGGGTAGGGGGGGTGTATAGAGGCAACGACAAGAGGGCTCCTGTCGGTGCGGCGTTTTCTCAGATCGGCGGGCACGAGAAAAAAACGAACGCGGGTCGACGCATTCACGTTGACACCGCAAGTGGACCTGTATTTACGTATCCAGGCAGGTCATTTTTACACATGTAAAAATGACCCACGAGGTTCACCGGTGCCACGTGCGTCAATGGCTGTCTGGACTTTTTACATGTGTAAAAATGACCGCCCGTGCGCACAGAATTATGGGGTTAGCAATGGCTTCAGAAGCAAAGACCATTCTTATCGCGAGCGTGAAGGGGGGGACGTCAAAATCTACTCTATCGCGCTGCATCTCGGTGTGCGCCGCACGGGAAGGACTTGACGTGGCCGGGATCGATTTCGATCCGCAGCAGACTTTCTCAAAGTGGTCGAGCGCACGGCACGAGACGAAGAAAGTAATACCTAGCGTTGCAGACTTCCCCGTCATTGCGATGCCTCTGAACAAGTGGAGGGGAGCGGAGGACGTCGTTGACGAACATGAAATCGTCATCATCGACACACCTCCAGCACTGGAGAACAACGCGGACGCATTCCTAGGCCTTGCGGAGATGGCTGATATAGTTTTAGTGCCCACCGGATCAACTCACGACGATATATCAAGCAATACGCCATACCTGCTCTCGCTAAAGAAAGCCGGCATAAGGTCGTTTGTGGTGTTCTCTAGGGTTAATCGTCAGACGAAGAGCTTTAGGCAAGCAAGGCAGCAGATCGCAAAATTTGCTCGGGTCTTGCCTGTCGAAATACCCGTGGCTGAAGACATGCATGTTCATAACGATGGCGGGCTCACAGCCGTCGACATCAAGGACGCGCGAGGGTCCAAGGACGTCGAACTTTTGTGGGACTTGATTAAGCATGAGGTGGACCTGTGAACGTGAAGATCTCCAGAAATGCGGCTCGCAAACTCAAAGGTAATGATGAGCCGCTCACTGCGGAGAAGGCGTCGGAAATTATGGCGTCCGATATGCGCAGTGTCGCACAAAACGAATTAATCGAGATCGACGAAGGACTTTTGACGACCCTACGGGAGGTCTTTGGTGACACAGGGTTGATTGAGGACGAAGCGAAGCTCCGCGTTCTGATAACACAACGTAAGATCATCTATAGAAATTTCATAAAGTCTGGCCACGCGTCCCTTGCCATGGGAAACGCGCTGTTGAATCTCGACGCGTCCCTTAGCGAAGAGCAGAGAGATCGCCTCAAAGGCAGTTCTGAGAAGATCTTGCCATTTGGCGACACTGTTGCATCGATGCTGCGTAGCGTGGCTCGCTTTGTCCACGCCGGAAAAGTGCCGGAGGAGCAGCTACCTGCGAGTTATTCGGCCGCCTATGTCCTGACGAGTATGACGGATATCGAGCTCGAAGCCGCGAAGTCGAATGGATTAATTCGGCCTGAAGTAGGTCGGCCCAGACTATTAAAGTTTCGAAAAGAATTTCGAGAGAAGGCGAGGGCTGACGGTGGAGGGAAGGGAAGCGTAATCGATATTGAGAAACTTGTCTCTCAGCGAGCCCGCTTGAATTCCCGGCGACGGAAGATTTCGGCGGAGTATTTCGAGTTGAGCCGGGAGTTGCGCGAAATATCTCAGATACTCGCGAAGCTTCAGAAGCGGTCGGAATAAGACTTCGACGGGCAACAACACCAGGCCTTGAGTCACAGTCCGCCGGAGGGACCACCACCACTCTCAGCGGGGCGGACATTGGAACCTCCTCGGACGCCATCGCTGTGCGGGTGACGGTAGGGAAGCAAGACTAAAAGCCCAGGTGCGGCGCCGAGGGGTCAAGATGGGTATTGCTGGCGTGCATTGCGCTCGGCACCGTCGGGCTCCCCTCAGGTGAAGACGACGGGAGCGAGTCCCGTGGGCTTTTGGGGCGCCTTGAATGCGCACTTTGCGAGATTAATCAGTGTGTGGCCTCTTGGGGCGCCATGACAAAGCAGACGCGGTTTGATGGTAGCGATCTGATGCCGCCGGCGGTTTGGGAGCTGTGGACTTTTGGGGCGATCCGCAGTTTAGGGCAGATATCTGAGCGAGTTTGATATCTTCAAGTCGAAATGCCTTGCGCCGTGAGCCACTATCAATCCGTGGACTTTGAGGGCGGAGGGCAGGTCTCGCGTTACCGTCGTCGGCAACGTGCCGCCAATTATATGGTGTGGGCTTTTAGGGCGTAGCTTGATCGCATGACAGACCTAAGCGCCGGAAACTGCGCCCTAGTCTGATATCCCATTGCAATGCTGTGGAGGCCATCCCGCGTGGGGTTTTGGGGCGCGGTGAGGACGATACTCGCGCTCTATTTAGGACTCACTTTAATCGGATTCATGATCCGCCGACCGTTGATTAGCGTGCTAATCAGAAATTAACAGGCCCGCCTTTCTGGCAAGCCTCTTTGGGACGGCAGGATGCGATTGCCGCAGTATCAATCCGTGCTCATTGGCCGTAACGTCGGCCTCCGGGTAAACCGCGAGGGCAATCTTCAAGCTATCCAGAAAGTTTTCACGGAATTTTCTCAGCCGTGCATAACTGCGCCCGAATTGGGCGTACAGCGCGGGCCATGAAATCTGGCAATCGGATGGTAGAGCATGGAGCCTATAGGCAAGCCAGCAATAGATATCAAGTGCCTGGCTATTGTTCGAGATGGCACGGATAGCAGACTCTTGCAGTGGTACGGGGTGATGCTTTAACTGCTCAAAAAAACCTTCCGACAATTTTACAGTCTCAAGTAGAGCACCTGTATCGTCATTAGTGAAAAGAGCCGTGTCGACGATATTTTGATTGACGATACCTGTTTGTTTGCCCTTTGCGACCTGGAATGTCATCCGGCATCTTGAAAGCCTAAGAGCTTGATCTCTGACCTCCTTCATACTCTTGCCACCGATGGAGACCCCCAGCTTCCCGAGCCATACTCTTAGGCTCCGACCGAGTTCGATCTCACGGCTGTTTGTCTTTATAGCCTCGGTTTGCAGATAGAGGAGAATGAGCCTGGCGCGCGAACCATAAGGAACTCCGACCCGGACAACGCCCTTGCTTGTGTGTAGGGAGCCTGGTTCGACCAGTAATTTTGTGTGGTCGGTCTCGATTACCCAAACGTGGTCGTCGGGCTGCTTTCTGTGTGGTAGCGCGGCCTGACACCACCCGCTGAAAAGAAACCCAACACCACCTGTCTCGTCGCTCATAAAATCAAAAGCGACGTCAACCTCTTTGCGATCTTCGACGAAGGAGAGAGCCCCTTGCCGTCCATGCTGCTCAATCAGGTTGTGGACACGTCCCATGTCTCATCCTTTAGAGGGTAACGCACGATTATGTCGCCGTGGACTTTAGGGGCGAAGAGCTATTTGGAGATTATTTGAATCTATTTATTAGTTTGTGCCCTAAAAGTCCACGGGACGAAGCTGGTTAAGCTACTGCGTTTTAGGCATTTCCGGATAAGAGCCCGCCCTAAAAGTCCTCAGGTTGCGCCCTGAAAGTCCACATGAACGACGTGGCCGCCACAGAGTTATTCGCCCCAAAAGCCCACACCCTTCCGATTCGCATCAAGCGCTGCACAGTTTTAGGTCCGGCGTGGACTCTTGGGGCGGACGGCAGATTGGGCGGCTCACTCGTCCGGCGGTAGCGCCTTGCTGTCCTCGTGGGGCGGGGGCTCGGGTGATGCAATGACCCGGTGTGGTTTATGGGCATCCTGTTCGGCTATCGAGTTTGGTTGCGCAAACGGCCGTTCGTAAGTCATGAAGACGCCAGAATGTCCGTCATAACACAGCAACCAAACGCCACATGACCGCCTACGCCCCGGCTATCATCGGTTACAGCACGGCAGTCACCTTGCTGATCGGGCTTGCGTTTCTCGTGTCGGGGGTGAGCCGCAGGCGTTCTTCCAAAGCTCGCTGGCTGGCGGCGCCTTTCCTGATCGGCGGGGCAGGGGGGCTCTTTCTGACCGCGCCGTGGATCCTGCCCGGTGAGGCCGGGATCCCGGTTGGGGCGTTCTTGCTGACTCTGGCCTACGGTTTTGGATGGCTGGCCATTCGCATTCAGGTCGGGTACCGGTCACGGATCGGGGCCGCGATGCTGTGCTGTTTAGCGACGGCCGCCTTATCCTTCGTCATTGAACCCGGAAGAACCAGCGACGTCGTTTGTGCGATGTCACGCATCATGCTGGTGGGAGGCTTCAATGCCTTGGCCGCCCGCGACGTCTCGCTGGCATCTGGCACGGCCATTCCTGCGGCGAGACTGTTAGCCTGGGTGCTTGGCATTTACGCGGCGCTCGAATGGACGCGCGTGCCTTTTGCGGCCTGGCTACCGAAACCGCTCGGTGCGGAACCGACCGCGTTGTGGGCGGTCCTTGCATTCAACGCGCAGGCGATGATCGAGGTGTTGCTGGTCACCGCCCGGCTGATCGCGCTGCCGCGCGAGCGTCAGGCGACGGAGCACCTCCGCCTTGCCAGGCGGGATCCGTTGACCGATCTGGGAAACCGACGCGCCCTGGAGGAATGGCTGGCGCGCCGGGGCGGCTGCCCGGGCGATATTGCGCTCCAGACCTTTGATCTGGACCATTTTAAGTCGATCAACGACACCCACGGGCATGCGACCGGCGACCAGCTGCTCAGAATGGCCGCCGACGTCGCTCGCCGTGTGCTGCCGGATAGCGAGACGATCTATCGGATCGGCGGTGACGAGTTCCTGGGTATTCTTCCCCTCACGGCTGAGGATGACGTCCGCTTGATCGCGGACCGCCTCACGGCTGCGTTCCGGCACGATGCGCGGCTGCTACCGGGTGGGCCTATTAACGCGACGCTGAGCGTCGGAACGGCCATAGCCGTGGGACGACCGATGTCGATTTCATTTCAGGTGCTCCTGGAGCGCGCTGATGCCGCGCTCTATGCGGCCAAACGGGCAAGGGGCGAAGCGGGGCCGTAACGCCGGTCAGGCCCCAGGCGCACAGAGCGCGGTCGCACGCCTCCGGCGTCACGTGCTCAATCAGTATCGCCGTCCAGTCAGCTTTTACCCGGGCTTCCGAGCGCGGCTAAAATCGACCGTGCCCAGGATGACGCAGCTTGATACTGGCGGAATCGATATAGATTTCGACCAGGCACTGGTGCGGGAGAAGCACTTCAGCTCAAGAAAATCGTAGCCGTCGTTGGCGCCAGTGCTGATGGCGCCGCGACGCAGCCTGTGGCCGGCGGAGCTGCCTTCAGGCTCGGCCGGCTGGCATGGAAAGCGCGAACGGTGTTTGCGTCTGAATCTAATCTATCCCACGCTTGCGACGCTCGTGATTTAGCTCAGCAAGATCGTTCATTCCCTCTTCAATTTCCACGAGGGCCTTGTGTTTCGCTTCATCCAGGGTGTCGAGCCAGCGACCGAACGGCGGACTGTAATCACTCCTGTTCTGACCGGCTGCACATGAAAGGATCCAACGCCCTCGGGTTTGTGGTGAGAGATAGACGTGCCAGTTCTCGACGTTGGTATGGTAGGCACCGTGCGGCGTCTCCTCCCATTTAAGATCGGGATGGCGCTCCTTGAGACGCTGCTGCTGCCGAAGCAGCATAGAAACGATGACGGTCATTTCAGGGGAAACATTCGTCTCTCCGGAGAGCATGCGTTGAATGCTTCGGTTAATCGCTTGAGGCGTTCTGTCGTCGCCAAATTTCTCCATCTTTGCCGCGAGGTCGAACGGCATCAATCGCAGTTCCGCTAAAGCCTCGACGAGATGTTGGCGATGTTGTTCGGGAGATCTGGTCGGAAAGCCGTTGGGGAGGGCTTCTGGGGTGCTCATGCGTTGGGTCACTTTCAGTTCCATGCGTGGCCCACGTCTGGACCAGATGTGGAACTGAAAGCAAGTTCGAATCGCGTGGCGGCGCGGGCTTCCAAGTCGCTTACCCATCCGCCGGAGCGTTCGGCGTGTTACTACAGGGATGCGAAGAAATAGCCCTTACCGCGGTAACGGGTGGAAGAGGGGCTTACTGACACTAACGCCTTAGGCGCGTGGTGGCCCCCTTCGTGCGAAAGATCAAAACCTGCTCCGCCCAGGATGACGCTGCTTGATGCTGGCGGCGTCGATATAGGTTTCGACCATGCGCAGGCTCTGGTGCCGCGAGAAGTGCTTCAGCTCGAGGAGGTCGTAGCCGTCGGCGGCGCCGGTGCTGATGGCACCGCGGCGCAGGCTGTGGCCGGCAAAGCTGCCCTCCAGCCCGGCGGCCTGACAATGCTTGCGGACGATCTCGGCGATCGCGCGATCGGAGAGGGCGGCGCTGCCGATTTTCGGGCGCGGGGAGGGAGCACCTGCCGTGGCGTCTGGGGCAAGCCATACCCGGCGGAACACGGCGCCCTCGGTGATTGCGGCCGCCCGTAGCCAGGCTTCGTAGGCGCGAACCGGACAGTGGCGGGTGACGCCGCGTGGAATACCGACCCGCACCCCGTCCCGGTTGGGATCGCCCTTCGAGCGGGTCAGGCGGATCTCCATGCCGTCATCGTCGACGCTGACGTCGGCCACGGTGAGGCCGGCCAGCTCCGAACGCCGGAAGGCGCCGGCGAAGCCGAGCAGCAGGACGGCGCGGTCGCGGATCGAGGCCAGATCGTCGCCCTGCACCTCTTCCAGCACCCGGGTGAGCGGAGTCCAGGTCAGCGCCGTCTTCTGCTGTGGGCCGGCGCCCGGCGCCTCGCGGCGGATGCCGGCGAGAGTGGCGGCGACCAGCGGATGGCTCGTGGGAATGGCGAGCCGGGCCAGGTGATGGAGATAGCGCAGCGCGGCGCGATGCAGGTCGATGGTGCGCGGCGTGCGCTTGCGCAGCGCCATGTCGGCCAGATAGGCGGCGACATCCTCGGCCCGCGCGGGCAGGGCAGGGAGGGCGTGGCCGGCGGCCCACTGGCACCAGGCGCGCACGGCACCGCGGTAGGCGCGGCGGGTATTGTCGGCCTTGCCGCGCTGGACGAAGGCCTCCACCGCCTTGCGGGCGGTGCCCAGGCTGCCGTCATGGTTCGGTACCGCCTGGCTGGAGGCGAGGGCGAACCACTGGGCGACGCTGGCGGCCGGCTGGCCGACCGGTGCCGGCGGCATCTTGTCGTCCAGGTCGGGCACCGCCCCGGCCGGCGGGCAGCGGCGGAGCCAGGCGACAAAGCTGGGCGCGCCCTGGTCGATCTCCAGAGCGATCAGCAGTTCGTGGCCGGCCGGGACATCGCCAACGGCCTCGCGTGCGGCGTCGAGGGCGGCGGCGGCGTGGGGCAGGGCAGGGGCGAGCGGCCGGTCCGCGGTGTAGCTGCCGTCCGGTTGCTCGATGCCGGCCAGGATCAGCGGGAGCGGCGGATCGAAGCGGGCGACCGAGAGGGCCCGCACCGCCTGCTGTAGTTGGTCGAGGTCGAGGCGGGTGCGGGTGAGGCGATCGACCCGCGCGGCGACCGTGCGTCGGGCAGCGGCGCGGGAGCCGAGGATCCGGATGTCACTGAGCATCGGTTGTCCTCGGCGCGCCGGCACCGCCGGGGTAGCCGGCCGGGCCTGACTGGCTGACCACCTCGAACACCCAGGCGAGTTGGGCGACTGTCAGCATCACCGGCGTGTGCCGGTCCGAGGGCGCCGGGGGTGCGGGGAACAGGGGCTTTAATGGTTCCGGGCACTGCCCGATCAGCCATTGCCATGAATCGGCGCTGGTATGCTTGATGACGTTCGCCAGCTTGGCGACGGCTTCGAGGTCGGGGTGGACCCTGAACGAGAGATCCGGTGCGTTCTGCGCGAGCCTGCGGATCTCTTCGACGAGGTCATCGTGTGGTCCAAGCCTCTTCTTGGCATCATCCCCGTGCTCCTGGTGATGCCAGCGGTAAACGGCGGTCTCCCAGTAGTGATAGGCCGACAGGGCGAAGGCGCGGCGCAGCTCGGGCAGCGCTTCCTCCAGGCGCGCGATGTCCATCTCGAGCACCTGATCCAGCTCCCACAGGATATGCCCGTCTTCACGTTCGCCGATGAAGCCGGGCCTGGCGTCGTAGGCGTCCAGTTCCAGGCGCTTGCAGGCCAGCTCGGCGTTCAGGCTGGCCTCTGCGGTAACGGCGGCCAGCCGGATCGCGTCCAGCCCGGATTGGTAGGCCAGGCCCCGGATGCTGATGGAGGGCAGAAGTGTGTTCGGCATCGGCTGCGGGCCTCCCTTGCGGCGGTTCAGCGTGGTTTAGCAGCGAACGGCCCGGCCTGCCACCTACTTCCGACAAGGGACATTATCGGAAGTAGGCGCGGGGGAGGGGGCGGATTTTGGAGTGTCCGCCGAGATTTACCTAAACGGCTTGATAGCGTACTCTTCGTGCGCAATTGCTGACGGACCCGCCTCCATGCCGCACCCTCTCCTTGCCCTGGCGGAAGCCTATGATCGTGCGGTGCCTCCGCCGCCGGAGGGCGCCTCGTTCAGAGAGAGGATGGCGGCCTGGCTGGCGGACGCACCGGGCGAAGCACTCGTCGGTTATGCGGCCCGCTTTTCTGTGCTCACCCAGACCTGCCAGCTGGGGAGGCATGGCATTCTGGAGGAGCCGCAGACCGAGGCCCTCTACGGCCTGCTCGCCAGTTCCTTCTGGCATGCCGGCGTGCTCGACGATGCCTATCTGGCGTCCACGGAGGCGGCGGGTAAGGCGCCCGACGACGCAGCAACCCGCAAGCGCTATTGGGTGCATCAGAGCAAAAGCCAGGAGGCGGAAACCGGCTACGATTTCGGCATTGTGACGCCCTTTCAGGACGGCAGGATCAAGCTCACGCTGTTCCAGGCCAAGCGACCAGGGCTGCACCATAACTGGCGACGCCTGTCACTCACGCACAAAGTCAGAGGGAATACCGGCATCGCGTTACCGGAGAGCGCCGAGGCTTTGAGCTTCGCTGTCACAATGAGCGAAGTAAACGTCGAGTATGCCGAACACGGGGCAGACCAAAGCGCGGGAATGGTCCTCTCGGACAGACGCAACGTCTTGACCTTGCTGCAGGCGCACTGGTCCGAGTACCGCACACAAGTCGCCCAGATGGCTGCGATCAAGGCGCTCAAATCGTGGATCTGCGATGGACACGATCGGCAGTATATTACTAACGTGCTTGAAGAGAACAAAAAGGTTCGCGAAGACGTCCTTCGCCGCGGCGAAGGCTCGCTGTTCACCCGCATGTTTTCCTACCTGCAATGCGATGTCTTCCTGGCAACCGCAGTGCGCGGCTGGATGACGCCGGGCGCGACAACGCTGCGCGGCGGCTGGTGCCATTATGTCCAGTGGATGAATCGCCGCGCCGGCGCACCATGGTCGGTGCCGTTGGAGCGCGCTCTGGCGACAGACGGGAATGCTTATGAGGGTAGTACGCCGTTTGCCGACGTCCTCACGGCGGCGCTTTCCAGTTCCGACGACACGATTGGCCTGCTGCTGCCGCGCGAGGAACTGACGGCCTTCACCGGGATCATCAGCGAGCAGCTGCCAAGCCTGGTCTGGGGCTGCGTCGCGAGCCGGCGTCAAATCGCCTGTGAGTTGCTGTACGAATGCGGCGTCGCGCAAAGCGGATGCGCACCGCCGATTGACCAGCCGCCCGTACCCGGCCCGGACGATAGCCATTCGGATTTTGGCCCGTCATCGAACCTGCAACGGCCTTGAGCGGTCAAGATGATGACACTCAATGCATCGATCGGCGGCGCCGCCTTCGCCCTCGGCCGCCTCGACCAGGCGCTGCATGGCCATCCGCTGCTGCCGGCGGCGCTGCACCGAATGCGCCTGGATGCGGTGCGCCGGCAGGCCGCGGTCGACGGCTATGCGATCGACCCGTGGCATCTGGCCGCGGTGATCGAGCATCTGCCGCTGCGTCTCGGCGACGCGGACCGTGGCGGGGTGTTCGAGGCGGCCCGCTATGCCTTCGCGCAATATCAGTGGCTGGTGTCTCCTGATTTCGACCAGGAGGGCGCCGTGCAGGAGGCGATGGCAGTCCTCGCGCGTGGCGCGCTGACGGAAAGCCCGCTGCTGGGGGTCGCCCGCGGGCTGCATGACTGGCTCGAGGCCGGTCACGCGCGGCCGGCGATGCGCACCGCGATCGTCCGCCATCTCGGCACCACCCTGCTGCGGACACCACTGCCGCTGACCGGGGCAGCAGCGCTGCAGGCGGACGTGCCGTGGGGCTTTGCCGCGTGGGCGCCGCTCTTCCTGCAGGCGCTGGCCGCAGAGGCGCGTGACGCACTGCGCCAGCTCGGGTTGCTGGAACAGGCGTGGCGTCAGGCGCGCCAGATCGTGGCGACCGGCCGACGCCGCAATTCGCGGGCGCCGGCGGCGCTGGATCTGATTGCGGCCGCGCCGCTGATCTCGGCCGGCACCCTGGCCGGGTGCTTGCGGATGGCGCCGAAGAACGCGCTGGCGCTGCTCGACCGCTTCGCTGACCAGGGCGTCGTGGTCGAGGTCACGCATCGCAGCGCGCGCCGGCTGTTCGGGCTGAAGGGCCTGGCGCCGCTGGCCGCGGAGGTGGCCCTACCGCGTCGGGCGCGGCGCGCCGGCGGCCGGATCCGTGCGTCGGCAGTCGAGGAAGCGTTGGCCGAGGACGCGTCGGTGCCGGCTACCTTGTCACCGCTGGCGCGCTGGCAGCCGGATTATGCGGATCTCGAAGCGGCGATCGCGGCGGCGGATCAGGCGGTGCGCAATGCGGGTAGCCGACTGGACGCCCTCGGCCTCCGGGGGCCCGGAGGCTGCGGCGGGTCAGCGCACCCGTGCCAGCAGGGAGAGGCCGCCGAGGACCGCGAGTGATGCCGCGCCGACCAGCAGCGGAGCGTGACGATACCAGATCTGCCGGGCGGCGAAGCGCAGTGGATGCGCCAGCGCGCGCTGGAGCTCACCACGGAGAGCCCGGTCGCGCAGCTGCATGGTCTGCTGGGACTGACGCAAGGTGGCGAGTTCGCGCTGCTGCTCGTCGAACGCCGCCTCGAGCGGCAGCACCGACAGATTCTCCGGAAGGTGCTCCCAAGGTTGCAGTTCGCCGGCACGCATCTCCCTGGCGGTACCCGCTGCCCTGGTATCGTCCGTATAGGCGAACACGATGCCGAACTGCTCGTAGAACCGGTTGCGCCGGATCGTATTGTCGCCGCGGGCCTGGTGCGCAAGCAGGGTGATCGGGTTCACCTCGGCGTCGGGCCATTGCCGGGCCCAGGTGACGGCGAGATTCATCAGACAAGAGCCGATGCGGTTGCCCTCCAGCCCCTCCAGGTCGAGAAAGACCGCGCCCCCTGTGGGGCGGTGCGAGGTGAGGCCGACACGGCCGCGCCCGTCCCACTGCTGAGCGTAGCACGCCAGGAACCGCCGGGTCGGGTACGCGTGCCGGGCTGGCGGGTCGGCGAGACGCCGATAGGTGATCGTCAGCTGCGCGGAGACGATGGCGCCGGTCTCGTCGCGGACGTGGCTCTCTTCCTGATTGATCAGGATCCGCGCGAGTTGCGGTGCGTCAGGCGCGCAGCGCGGGCGGACGACCAGGACCAGAGGCGGGCTGGGGATTGTCGGCCCACTCCCGGTCCCTCGCATCAATCAGACCGCCTTCTTGAGCAGCGGGCTGGCCTTGAAGCGGACCGTCCGCCCTGCCTCGACCGAGACGGGCTCGCCGGTGCGGGGGTTGAGCGCCTGGCGCGCGTTGGTCTCGCGCACCGTGAATGTTCCGAAGGACGGTAACGTAAAGCTTCCCTCGTGCTGCAGTTCGGCGACGATCGCGCCCAGGAGTGCGTCGGCGCCCCTGGCGGCTGCAACGCCGGTGCAGTCGAGGGAATCCTGAAGGACGGCGGCGATAAATGCTTTGCTCATGGCTCTGCTCGGAATTGGGACAGGAGATGCCGCAGCCTAAGGCTGCGGCATCTTGGTAAACGCCAAGTTAATAAATACAAGATCCTGCTGCTGGTGTGCCGGTGGAGATGTGTGTCGAGCGTGGCGCCGGTGGGCAATCGGTGGGCAACGTCACGTTGTCCACGGACTGTCCACGGGCAGAGCGCGGTCCGCAGGACGATGCACATATCCACGGGCAGTGGAGCCGGCGTCCTCCGGGCGAACAGGGCATCACCGATCTGCTCGCGAACCGTTGTAGCGCCCCGCCGAGGACGTGCGGCGATCTGGCCTGCTGTCAGGCGGCGCGATCAAGCCTTGCGCCGCCGGCCGCGCCTGGCGGCAGGAATTCTGGTGACCACCACGCCTTCGACGATATCGGGTGGGGTTTCCGCTGGCGGAGCCTCCGTGCGGCCGAGCCCTGCGGCCCTGGCCAGCCGGGTCCGGTGAGCACTGTAGTTCGGCGCCACCATCGGGTAATCGGCCGGCAGGTTCCAGCGCGCCCGGTATTGGTCCGGGGTCAGGTTGTAGGCACTCAGGAGGTGGCGTTTGAGGGTCTTGAACGGCCGGCCGTCCTCCAGACAGATGATGTAGTCCGGGAACACCGACTTCTTCGGCGGCACCGCCGGGGTGAGCGCTGGCGGAACCTCGACCGCCGCGCCCAGGCCAGCGAGCGTGTCATAGAGCGATGTCAGCAAGGGCGACAGTGCGTCAGGCGGCGTGCTGACGTGAGAGACATAGGCGGCGGCGATTTTGGCGGTCAGAACATGCAATTGCGTGGACAAAGATACTTCTCACTTCTGTTCGCGAGGCACGCGGTGGCGCGTGTCGTCATCCCGGGTGATGCCCGGCAGTTCCGGCTGGGTGGACCACGCTCGCGCCACCGGCCCGGCAGGGCGGTCGTATGCATGTCAGTCACCAGCTTTCCTGCGTAGTTTCTGGATATTCGGCCAGCACCATACAAAGCCCAGCCAGACAGCCACCATCGCCATCCCTACAGCCCAGACAAGGCCGGTTGGCAGATCAAACCATCTGTGCATCCAGTCATCAGGCACGGTTTCCACATTCATTGTGTCGGTTCTCCGGCTGTCTGCTTGTCTGCGATGGCCGTCATCCCTGAATCAAGAAGGCCCGAAGCAGGCGCTTCCAAAAGGGCACGCCTTCCGCCCTCCATGCTCGCTGAAGCTGCTTGTCGGCGGCAAAAGTGTTCCGAAGGAGAGGCGACACGGAGAGCCTTTCCTTTCGACTGGCTCCGTCCCGCCGTTGGCGCTGGCGCTCCCGGCGGATCAGAATGGCGCGGGCGAGGCTCACTGCTCCGGTCTCCTGGCCGTCTGGCTGTCGGTCATGCCTTTACACCTTCCTCTCCATTCTGGAGGTTCCTTCTCCACAGGCTCGATTTGACCCCTCTCCATTGCACAATAAAGGCAAATCGATCGGCAAGCCTGTGTGGGAGCGGCGACATCCCGCCCGCACACGAAGCATTTCGCTGCCCGTATAAAATTAGCTCTGATTTCGCGTGCATGCCACGGCATGCACACGGTTGCCATCCGATCGGCTGGCTGGGGAAACTTCGTCACCGTCGTATGACCGTCACTTGCCATTCCGATGCTCCGTTTGCTTCCGGATGTGCCTCAGGAGGTGAAATGGCGTCAGAATGATCGTGGCGATCGCCATCTCGGCCAGTGCAACCGTCGACGTTACGTAATCCACTCCAGCCTCCTATGCCGGCGCGCGTAGCGGCCAGCGGAAAGCAGCCTCTATCCCGAGATTACGGCCCAGCCCCTCAACTGCAAGTTGGCCAGGGTGACCATGGCGGACACATCGACCTGGATCCCGTCGGCGACGGCATCCCGTGCAATCTTCTGTCCCGACAGAGCGTAGCTGCACACCTCGATCGAGACCCCCGCTTTGCCCAGCGCGCGCAGCAGAGCGGTGTTGGGGTTGTCCCGACCGAAACGCGCCCGATACGCCGCGTCGGAGAGGATAGACGGTGTGGCCGCCCCGTAGACGATCGCTACGACGTCGCCGGCTTTGGGATGTACTCCTTCGGCCGCGAGGAGGTTCATGAAGCGAGCGATCCGCTCCAGCGCTGGATTGATCTGCTCCGGATCGGCCGGGGCCCGCGTCGTGTCGAATGCGACCCGGTACCGCAATGACGGATCGGGGCGGTTAGCGAGGCCATCGGCCGCATGAATGGTACCATAGGCCGGGACAACGGCGTCACCCGTTCGCGCCTGGGCCATCCCGCCCCAACCACCCACGAGCCACAGGGAAGCGAGGATCAGGCGGGTAGCGTTCCTCATAGAATCACCTTTCATGGGTCGTCTGATTGTCGCCCCGGGATTAGTATCTCAGCGGCAAAGATTCCAAAAAAAGACGGAGGCCGACACACATGCGGAGATGACCGATATCGCTGCGCATACTTTCGATATGGTGAGAGCACGTCCTTCTGAGACGGGCTGCTCGGCGTTCGCCTGATCGGAGTTCACATGTTCATCCGTCGTTCGCTTGTCAGTCATTCGCGCTCCTTGGGACGCTGGGTGTGGCCGGCCGGGCGGTGATCCACACGGTAGTGGTGCCGTCGGCAGCATTCGTGACTGCCAGGGCCAGATGACCGGCCACGCCGTCGGTCGGCATTGGCTGGCTCTCAACGTCCCCACGGCCGGACGCTGCGTAGACCGTTTTCATCGCGTCTTGGTCGCCCGCCTCAGCGCGCGCAATCACCTCGCGCGACAGCCCAAGGGCTTCCGCGAAGGCGGATTTGGCGTCGACCGAAGAACGGCCATCGGTCGTATGGTTGTCACCTGCCACCGCGATGCTCCGATTTCTTCCGCATGTGCGTCATCACGTAAAAAGGTGTCAGAACGCCCATCGCGACAAGTGCGAGCGTCCAAATTGAGTACAGCACACCAGCTTCCCATGCCGGGGCGCGTACATGGTACAGCAAATTGACGCCAACGATGCCTACGCCAGAAATCACCAATACCCAGAGCACGCCCATCGTAAAGTCTTTCGGCCCAACGCGCGGGAATGCCTTCTCGGTCGTCTGCTTGTCACTGGTCATTACTGTGCGTCGCCTCTTCTGCCTGCCGGCAGCCTAGCCAAACCGCGCCGTCATCAGACTCACGATGAACACGGCTGAGATCATCGCCGCTGCGCAGATTTCTGCCCCGATTGCCTGATGCCGCGCAGCCATCGTAATCGCGCCGGCCAGTGCCACAACGCCTATCCCCGTGGCCATCGCGGTGGCCACGCCGGCCATTGTCGCCAATTTTCTTGACAGCATATCAATGCTCCTCGTTGTCAGGCATGGTCAGTTCCCTCTTCGGCGTGAGGCTGCGATGCACCGGCCCGCCAGATAGACGCCGACGAGGCCAAGAACAGCCAGGCCGAAGTTGCGCAATGCCATCTCCGTCTTGGGGTCGAACTGTCGGAGATCTGGGCCGACATATGTTGTCATATGCAATACCCCCACGATGAGGGCGATGCTCGCGGCCACAGGCGCAAGAACGAAAACGATCACCGAGCGGATAAGAGCCTTCCTGCGGGTCGTTTGGGTGTCAGCCATCTCGGCCTCCTTATTTTCCGATCAGGGCCCGAGCCTTCGCGCGGACTTCGGCAAGTTCCATTTCAGAAACGCGCCCCTTCCGCTTAGCGCCTCGTGCTCGCCAATCGAGCGATTTCACCTGGTCCGCGAGCACCGCGCTCTGACGATCGTTGTCGACTGCCACCTCAAAAGGGTAGCCCTTTTGCTTGGTCGTGAGGGGGCAGCACAAAAGCAGCCCAATTCGGTTATAGGTTGCCGGCGATAGGACGACCGCCGGGCGATGGCCCGCCTGCTCATGACCCGCCTGGGGCGAGAACTCGAGCCAGATGATGTCACCGGCGTCTGGCACATAGGCCGCCATCTCAGAGGCGCTCCTGGCCGACCGGTGCGCCGAAATCGGCCTCGCCATGGATATTGCCCGGGGTGATGCCCGACAGGAGTTCAGCCAAGTCATATTCGATCTGGCTGACCGGCTCGATAACCACACGCCCGCTTTCCTCGCGAACATCAACCGGCTGATCCAGCTTCAAGCCCGCGGCGGCCATCACAGAGGCGGGGATGCGGACAGACGCACTATTCCCCCATTTTTTTACGACGGCCCTCATGCTCAACTCCTAGTACCAACTGTGTTGATACTACGCTTCCAGCGCTCCGTGTGTCAACGTCGTATCGACATCGGGCGTGCACGTTGTTTCCAAAATCTCGCCCGCGCGTCCAGTCGCCTGCTTCACAGCTACCTTTAAGGGCTTCTCACTGCGTTTGGGAGTTCAGGGATAGCGAGAACCCAAACGCGATGGCCATGCATACCTATGACCGGCTTTTCGGCGGCGGGTAAAACTTTTGTTGTATCGATCGCGGTCAGGAATGCTTGTCCAACAGCGATGCTGGCGACATCGGAGGCTAGTGCAATCGTGTGGACATCGGGTATTTGCATAGTTGACGAAGCAGTTTGGATGCCAACCACGTCAAGAGACATACCAATCTGCATAACGCCGGGATTCCGGACATTCCCAAAAACCAGTGACTTCGTGTGGTAAACACCGGCAGGATTGGCGTCGATGGCTCTCTGAATGGCCGAAACCATATCATTCGAGAGGGGCACGAAGCCTGAATATGCATTGTGCAGCGTGCGAGATATATCTGGGCGGGCCCTATCGCTACCGGCGAACGCCTTGGCGATGATCGAATCATCGAACGTCACACTTGAGAATTTCGTTCTTCCAGTGGCGGCCTGTGCCTGGTGCGACGCGCCGATTACCGGTGTCCCCGCATGGCACCCGCAAGTGGAGAGAGGCAAGAAAAGGGCGATCGCGAGGTTTACTTTTTTCATGCTCGTTCCTTCCCGGTCGCCTGCTTGTCAGCCACGTCATGCGTCCCTTTTGATCATTCGCTTTGCAAGGCGGCCCGCATGCCCAACCCCCGCGACCATGAGCATTGCCCCGCCGAAGCCCACAAAATTCAAGCCGGACCAGGCCGAGAGAAATATCAGACCACCACCGACGGCTAGGGTACCGAGAATGGTGATAGCCAGTTCAGTTCCGTGCCTCTGGGGTGGGGTCGTCTGGTTGTCAGTCATCGCCCTTCTCCTTGACGTCATCTCCTCGATCACCGCCTGTATGAACAGTTCGACAGAGCTTATCGAACGCAGCGCGTCTTTCAGGTGGCCAATGCTGCCACGAGCAATCGTCATAGTAATGGGGCGGCATGAATATCCCACTCCCGGTTGTCTGCTTGTCAGCCATTATTTACTAAGCCTTCTCGTGGCCTTGGCCGCCAGGGCATCAGTCTTGAAAGCGCGCGCGCGCAATTCGTTGGCCTCCTTGTGCTTCTCAGAAAAAAGCATTTGGTCGCCAGACCATTTAGTTGCCTCTGCCTCTTCATCAAGGCTGGTCGCGTCCATTATGTCTTGAGCCGCTTGCGTAGCAGGGTCATTTGCACATGGCGGAGTAAGTGCTGAAGTCGATTCAGTGTCACCAGTCATATACCGATCCCCCTCATATCATTGTCCTGTTTAGCCAGAATTGCGCGCTGGGCGCGCTCGCAAATTGACTTGATGCGCTCCCCCGTTTCGCGCGCCCAGGGCGTTCGCAGATTGCTCCTTACTTGGACCTCAGGTGTAAATACAGAGACACATTGCTCATTGTGCCGCCGGGTCCGTGCGGGGCCGCGAAGAAGTTGGCATCGGTGCGAGAGCGCCCCCGTTTCGCCTGGTCGAGCAAATCTTGAAATGCGGCCTGCCATTCATCGGTGCTCTGTCCATCCGGCGTGGCGACCGCGAACGCCTCGACATCGGGCTCATCGGTCATTTTCATGTCGGGCATCGTTTTCGCTCCTTATGTGGATCGGCCAGAGCCCTATCCGTGCGGCGTCACCCCGCGCCCGCGATTGATAGTCTGTACGATCAACCGCGTGCACGACCGCATCAGTCGGTTCGTCCCCACCAGCCACATCGGCACCGAAATAAGGCCCAACAGGGCGAAGGCGCCCAACACGTAAAGCCACTGGTCGCATTGGTGAGGGCGGAGAATATGACCGCACACCTCGTTGGCGCGTCCTACGCCTGGCGGCAGAAAGACCGGGCCGCCGCCTGGTCCACCATGAAGGTTGAGGGGCGACGGCCATGCTCGGCAGGCGGCGGTAAGATCGCGCAATGCCGCCGATATGTCCGCCGGCACGGTTGCTGAACTCGTGGTGAGGAGAATTGGCATGATTTATTCCTTACTTGGACTCGCCGAGTCTGCCACAGTTCGCATGAAGAATTCGTCGGGACATCGGGCGTCCGCCCATGCCGCATAGATAACCGACGGTGTCACCGTCAATCATCTCTTGGAAGTTCACGTGGCTGTCCAAGTGCGTAAATCAGAATCATGATAATAATCGCAAGAAGGAGATAGGCAATATATGTGACGTGGGCCAGACCCGTTAATACGAGTTGTTGGAAAAGAATCATAGAGACATAGAGCGCAATAAAACACTCTACGAGTTGGAATATTCCTCGGAAAAATATACTGACAATAGACGATCCTGGTATAAATTCTGCGCGAACTATTCTCGTAATTGTTTTCATGACGTGCTTTTGGGTCATTTTATGTTCCTTCAACCATTGATTTTTTGTTTGATTGTGAGCGGCCTTCCAGGCAGCGGTTAGGGCCGCCCGCCCGGCTGGGGATAAATTTCGCTTTTGCGGACTCGGTCGCATCTTCACCGCTTCTAGTATCATCGGGACGCTGAGGCCACGGCCTTGGTAATCCTCAGAAATCGCAATAACCTCACCCGCGTAGTAGCCTACCAGTTTGTTATTATGAAGAAGAGCAACATCGCCGTGGGACGTATTAAGGTGATGGATTGCATACCCTTTTTTTAATGCGATAATTTCAGAACCAACAAGATCCTTAAACCCTGGCGCCCCGAAAGAAAAGATGTCCGGATGCACTGCAGTATCTTGCTGCTCACCAGAGCACAGGAAATCACCGAGCGTAAGTTTCTTAATATCCATAAACATATCCTTGCAGGGGTATTTGTCTCTAGTCGAGAAAGCAGCTTTTACTAAGAGCATCCAGTTCTTTTCGAACTTGCGATAGGACGACTGAGCGGCAGTCGGAGGCGGAACTCTCGCAACTATGCTCGTTAGTCGGGTCTAAGCGCACGGTAACGGCGCTGCCTTGCTGCTTTGGCGTCACGCCCCACAGCTTCGATAAGTTCGGATATGTCGTCTCCCACCCGATAAAGTGCAAATTGCGACTGGACGAAAACGAGTGCCTGTTGGTTCCAAATATTGTGTATAACCTCGGTTGCGTGCTTTTCGCTAAACCCGATACAGAGCGGCGACTTAAAAAAAACATGGTTCAGAGGACTTGGTGTTACAGAAAGGGCGGTAATCAATGCTTCCCGCATTGGCAGTTTCGCGCGCCAATTGGTGGTGCGGCGGACGGAACGTACGTCATCAGTGAAGATTCTCGACACGCCGATTTCGCCCAGCCAGTCTCTCACCGCGCCCCACGCCCTAGCGCCGGCTATTTGCTCAGCCTCTGACGGCAGCGACGAGTGCAGGGTGACGCACGCCCATCTGGTAGGTTCTTGAACCGCTTTGGCGTCTGGTCGCAAGGACGGCCCTTTCGTCTGCACTTTGGCGAAACGTAGATAAAAACCTTGCTTCCGTCAATGGCGCGTATTATGTCTATTCGTAGATAAAGATATCGCAGGACTAAAGGTCCACTAAGCCACCTAAAGGAAGCCATTTGCCGTGAGCACCGACTGGATCGAAAAGCTGGACATGCTCCCTGCCGCGGCGCGCTGAGCAGCAGTCACAAACGACCCGTGCACAATGCCGATGCCGACACCCGCATGATTCGGGTCTGCGGCCGCACTGACCCGGTTGGAGTGTTCAACCATTTGGAAGGAAATTTCTGCATGCGTATTTTGTCCGTTCTGTTCATCTCGGCCGTCGCCGTTGGAACCTCGGCCGCATCCCCATCACCGTCCGCCGCACAGGAGGCGAATCTCCCACACACCGGAGCGGGGAAAATGATCAAAATCACGACGAACATTTATCTTGTCAGAGGTGACCACGGCGAGTGGTCGGCCTCTGGAACGATCATGAAGCGTCAGCCGCAGGCGAACGGGCGCAATCAATCGGTTGACGACAGTTCTTCGAGTTTCGCAAAAGCCCTGTCGGAACACGGCCAGGTGGAGCAGCTGTATTCGCAGGACGTCATCACACTTGATGGTGTAACGGCGGAGAACTCGACCGGTCAATACAAGTCAACGGTCACACCTCATCTTGCCGGGACCGCCGGGGATGTCGTCCTTTCGGTCGATCATGAGACGCGACAACAAGGGATGATGGGCGATACTATTCCCTCCTTCAGGATCGTCGATACGGCGGTCCTAAAGCCGGGTACGCTTTACATGATCAACGGTGGGGAAGATCGCACGTCCCGCCAGCGGATCGTGATCACCGAAGAGGCTCAGGTTCTTTGAGCTATGGCCCTTAACGCCGAGGGTAGCGTGGCTCTTGACCACGCTCCGTCCATTTAATGCCGGAGAGCCGCAGGGATGACGCTGACCGAGAATCAGAAGAAGGCGCTTGCTGCCATCCAGCAAGGCGCCGTCACGATGCGGAAGACGGGGTATGCGTCGTGGCGGATCATGGGTCCGATCCACCCGAGCGTTGTGGGCCGCGTGATTGCTTTGGGCTTGGCCACCTGGACCACAAGCGAGGTCGGGAAGAGCGCCGCGCTGACTGATTCCGGCAGCGCGGCCCTGGCAGCGCCCACCTAACCCGGTCGGTGGGAAAATTCCAAAAGGAGGCTCATGCCATGGAGGCGTTCAAATCGGTCTGGCGCGAGGACGATAAATGGTTCGCCGTGACGCCGGAAGGAGATGTGTATGAACTGGAACAAGAAGTGTGGAGCGAAGGCGCGTTAGTCAGCGTCGCCTCATGGGAGTTCCGCGAGAGCGTCGCCTTTCCGAAACTGTCTACCTAACGCCGGAGACCATAACTATGCATGCATACTGCTTCCGCTCTGGCGAAATCGACTTTGGAACAGCGTTGCCCGAAGGCGCTCTTCCTCTCGGAAAGGCCCGGAGCGCGAAGAAACTCCGTGAAATTGTTGAGGTCAATGCCCGCCACGCCTATGACGGAAAGGCTCTCTTGGTTCCCGGCGTCCCCGAGGCAGACACAGAAGACGCAGCGCAAGCGGCATGGCGCTACTTCCGCGACTTGATTGCAATGCGACTGGAAGGTCGCAATGGCTGGCCGGTTCGCACCTGACACCCAAACCCCGGAGTAGAAACTATGGGTATTGATCTTTTTCTCGGCGCCATCGGCGCTGTTCTGAGCGCGATTATGGTGAGGAGGCAGTATAGGGAAGAAGCTGCTTCTGGCTCGCTGAGCAGCAAGAGTAAGGCGCGGTTCGTTATCATGGGCGTGGCGCTTTGGGTTGGATTTATGGCCGTCGGTGAGTTCGGCGATCGCGCAATGCTCTCTTACATGCGTGCGCAGGAGGCCGCATCCAGTCAACCGCTCACGGCGTCGCACCCGTCCTGACAACGTAGCCCCCGGAGAGATTTGATGGGTGAAGCTACTCAACCACAGCGAGATGGCGCGACGGGTCTCGTTTGCCGCCGTCAGGCATCTCGGGCTGTGTCAGTAGACTGCGTTAATTCTTTGGTGTTCGAACGAATAGGCGATGTAGACAGCGAAATTGCCGGAAAAACTATTGACCGAATTGCAATCCACGCCACACCGGAAGGCTGGCTTTATCTCGACGTTGCCAGGGCGCTGATTGTCGAGGCAGATCCTAAGCCTCATGTTATGGTCCCGACGATGCTGAAGAAATCAATAACCGAAGTTCTCCATAGGATGCGGGAGGGCAGCGTGTTGCTGCCCGCGAGTGCCGGAGGCGGACTAGATACCAGTGGATGTGACAAATAATCGCGCGGAGTCCGATCATTCAAGACTGCTGCACTTCTTTTACTCCTTGGAACCGCAGCCGTATTCGTCTGCGGCCGCAGATACGAGCTGCCCGACAAAGGTCAGAGCCGCACCAGGGCAATTGGCCTCGCAGTCGCCGGAGCCATAGTTATCGGCTTTGCTCAAGTCGCGGCATATCGCCATGGCGTGTCAAGATAACCCCGGACAGAGACCCATGACCCGCTTCGAACACCGTGAACTCCGCCGGGCCTCTCGGATGCTGACTGACAGCAAGCCCGTTCTGGTTGAAGCGCTGCGCAACATGCCGACGATCTGCCCGCCGCGCGTGGCCAAGCAGAGAAAGGCGGACTTGGAGCGCGTCGTGCGCGGCGCCCTGTGGCGCGACGACCTCGACCCGACCCGGATAGCCATGCAGATGGCCCTACGCGACGCGAGGCGGGCCTTGCTCGGCCCCTTGATGCGCGGCGCTAACACCTAACCCCCGGAGGCCATTGATGCCCGATAATCCTATGTGGTCGTGTGATGACCGGGGGCCGCGGGGCGAATGCCGAAACCCGCACGGGTGCCATTGCGATGAAATCGCCAGCCTGGTCGCCCAGGTGGAACAGCTCGATACTGAGAAGGCTGCACTCCGCCACTGGCTGATCCAGCTTACCGGTTGGAATGACCAGCAGGTGCAGAACGCAATCGCGTCCGCGCCAAAATCCACCTAACCCGGGAGGGAGCATCGTCCCGATTGCCCGAACCTCTCACTGAAACACCCGAGCTTGCGGATATCGACCCTATGCCCCCTGCTTTTAGAGTGCACGCGACTGGCTGTGAGCAGCTTTCCCTCGACCGGGAATCTCTCGGAAAAGCAACTCGTCTCGTAACAGAAGGACTGCATGCCCTTGCGTTCATCCGGGATCAGATCGAGTCCCGCAAGTCCGAGAACGGATTGGATATTCCCCTTATCGATATTGCGCCGGCCATGAGCGTCGTTGAACATAAATGGGCTGATCTCGCGACGCTCATGAGTGTTCCGTCCGCCGTTGCGCGGGAGGTCGAGGAGCGACATGCCGCTCTGCGTGAGGCCAACACGATGATTCGATCGCTCGAAGAAAAACTCGGTGGCGAGCTGAGTGGAACTCAGGTTCAATGCTCCCTGCGAGATGCGTGCGGAGCCTTGAGAAAGTGGTGGAGATCCTGCGGGTTCGCTCATATTTCGTCGATCAATTTCGGCGAGTATTCGTGTGAGGTCGAGCTCTCTTTGATGTGCCCTGAATTGGACGATTTGGAGAATGCCGAAGCCTGCGGCCGCATTGGTCGAGGGCAGGTCATGGCTACATGGCGCGAGCGGATGGGTCAACGCGGCCTTGTTCTGGTAAATGAGGACGGCGGAAGAGATTATTACGTTCGCGATTGCGATGCGAGTACCGCAGCTCTTGAAGGGATTATTTCGGCTGGGCTGGCGAGCGCCTCGATCCGAGAAAAGAAGACACGGCGGATGTATGGTTCTGCCGGTCTGTGCGTGAACGGTCTTGTCATCTCCATCCGGTCTATTGAAGATATTTGGGCGCATATGCGCTCGTAATGCCGATGCCAAAATGACAACAAAATAGCCCGTGAGACAACTTAGCCCCGCGGAGACGGCCATGAGCGCCACTCAACTCGTAGATGACGCGGAGAGGATCACGCTTTGTGGGCCTGACCAGCGCACAGTCACCGTGACTGCCCGCAGGACCACGAACGGTAATCTGTCGTTCGAATATCATGGGCAGCGCCACATTATCAGACCGGACGGCACGATATTACAGATGGTCCAGTTTGCCACGCGCGGTCCACGATGGGAGCGGTCGCCGGTCCTCTCTCTGCCATCGGACACCTAGACCTCGCCGGCGAGATCCACTTGTCACCGCGTCACGGCATTTGCTGCGCCGCGTGCTTCACCCGCAAAACCTCCACGGTGCCGGCGCAGTCCAGCACGCGATAAAACACGATGTAATTCCGATGGGCGACCAGCTCATGCACGGAGGCGGGCAAGCCCGGCCGGCCGGTGCGGCCCATTTTCGGCTGCTGCGCAAGCGGCAAGGTCTTGCCGCGCAGCTCCTGGCCAAACGTCTCCGCCCCGGTCGGGTTATCCTGGGCGATGGCGTCGATGATGGTGTCCAGATCGACCTCAGCCATCGGACGCCATACGATGCGGAAAGGGGGCTTGACCTTCGCCATCGATCAATCGGCGTCCGTCTCGGCCTGCTTATCGACAAGCGCCTGAACGGTCGCGAACAGCTCATCGGCTTTGCCGCCGTAGTTCTCGAAATCGTCCAGCAGGGCCGCGAAGTCGTCGCGTTGGAGCTGCTTCTCTTCGGCCTCGGCCTGGCGGGCGTCGTGCTCGTCCAGGTCGATAGCGTTTACGGCGTGCGCTCGATGCAGCCAGGCACCGGCGTATTCGCGTTCATCACTGCCGTTGCTGCCGTAGCCGTCTGCACGTGGGCACGCGACGAAGTTCTGAATGCCGGCGAGATCGCCCGCAAAGCTGCGGAGCAGCTCCTGGGGCGTCATCTGCACGCGCCGGCACGCCCGTACGAACTCCGGCGGCACGCGCAGTGTAACGGCCACAGTTTCATCAGGCACGAAGCGCCCGGCCTCGCCGGGGATGATGCCGACAGGCGCGCGGAATCCGTTCGGCCGTGCATCGCATCGCCAGCCGATGACGTCCAAAGCGGGTCCGTCGTCACGGGTCGTCCGCTCGTGGCTGTCCAACTCGGGCACGCGCTGCAGGCTCTGGTCGATGTAGTCGCGGAAGTAGCACGCGCCGGCCGGTATCTCGCGGCCGAAGGGCGGCGCCGGCACGATGTAGCCGAACCTCCCCACATTGCGGCGGCTGTGTTCCTGGTTCCACGGCCCGCCGCCGATCAGTTCGCGCGTGGTGCTGGCATGCTCGATGGTTAGCAGTTCATGGCCGCCTTCGGCCGGCTGCACATCGATCAGCCGGACGTTGTGCACGGTGACGGAGGCGCCGGGCTGAGCGAGCGCGGCGAAGACATCGAAGCTCATACGCGCTGCCCTCCTTCTGCCTTGTGGCGTGCAATGTGGGCATCCATCCCCGCCATGACGTCATCGTTCGGGATGCTGGGCCTGGGGTCGTCGATGGCGTCCTGAATCTCGGCGGCCAGCCATCCCGTGTAGGCGGCGGCTTGGTGCGCCTTGCGCATCGCTTCGGCCCGGCCACGGTTGCCGGCGGTTTCCTCTTTCTCGGCCGGGTTCCACTCGCTGGCGTCGAACTGGCCGAAGGTGATGCCCACGTCGCGCAGGACGTTCAAGGCGGCAACGGGATTACCGAACCGGCGCGGCTCGTTGCTGCGGGCCTTCGCCAGCAAGGCGGTGGCCCCGCTGCGTGTGGCGATCTGCACGAGGAACGCCCCGCCCCGCCCTTTCAGGGTCACGCCGTCCACTCCGCCGGAATCGCTTGCGGCGCGAAGCTGCTCAAGCGTCATGGTCTGCATGACTGACTCCTTATAGGGGGGTGATAACATCTTGGTTCAATGTGCATAGAATCTATAAAACATGCAAACGCAATCTATGAAACCCGTCCCCTTGTCATTTGAAGCATGCACGTTGTGGCCCGCATGATCGCCCTGAACTTTGCCGCCTGGACCACAAATCAGGCCGGGAAGAACATCGCACTGACCGATGCCCTCAGCGCCGCTCGGTACAGGGGCCAAGGGCGGCAATTTTGCGACTGCACGGATGATCGTTGAGGACACAAGTGAAATGGCGATTGCGGCGCTTCCCGTCGCTGCGCCGGTCTGGCACCCGAACCCCAAGGAAGATCCTCGCTTTTCAATGAACCTTATTTCGATCTTGACCGCGAGGCTTGCGGGCGACTTACGATGCGTCTGGTCAAAATGTCATGGTGAGGGGCATGGCTGAGAGCCGCCGTCCCAGAAGGGACGCTTACCGAACCGCGCAGTTCCGGGACATTGCCCGAGGGATCGTTGCGAAGGATCGCAATGACCGGCGGGAAGGTTTCTCGGTAGATACGGCCGGTGCTGTCGCGAGAGCGCTGGAACGCGCGTTTCGAGAAGGCTTCATCGCCGCGCACGAAGCTGATGAAACATTTGCGTCGACTGTTCCGTCCGGATCAGGACATGATGGTCCGATAGGCTGGTTGCTGATTCCGCCTCGCCCTCGCAACGCCTTCTGGACGTGCTGCCTGTTCATTCTGGGCGAGGATGGGCAAGTAGAATCAAGCGGCTGTCTGCAACCGATCACGACGGTTCGCGGGACACCGGGCTGGCGACTGATCGTCGGAGGTTCGCGAAATCTCACGGACGAGTTCGGAGATCGCACGATCCAGCCCTTGCTCCGGCTCGGGCTGCTGCAAGTGTTGCACACATCGCCCGAGCTGCTTGGGATCAGCCCTCTCGGATATGAGACGTGGATGGATTTTCGCGCGAGGGGCGGTCGCTATCCAGAAGATTCCTTGAAACCATTGCCCGATAGCCGCTGAGCAGGCGCGAGGTAGCCGCGTCGGTAGTCAACCAGCAACCCGATCGAGAAAAAGCGGATGTGTGTCCAAATTGGCGCGCCGGGTCATGGTCAAGAGGCGGGTCCTGATTCGAGACGTCTCAAATGGGCCGCATCCAGAGGGCGCTGAAGCATCCGCCCGGCAAAGAACCGTAGAGGGCGACTTTCCGCGGCAGCAAACCAGACCGGCTGGATCCGCCCGTCAGGCAGAAGGCCGTTCTCCGCGAAGGTCCTGAACGGCGCCGGGCGCCAGGCAGCGATACGCTCGGCTTTCCGTTTAGTCCCATCAACCAAATCTGAGCCGCCTGTTTATTTGCGATCCATCATGCGAGGGTTGGTTAATTCCCGTCTGAGCCAGCCGCGCGGCACATTGACGCCCCGCCTCTGTCAGCGTGAGATTTCGACCGAAGCCGGTGACTAAACCACGTTGGCGCAACGCTTCCTCTGTTCGCCCGGTACCACCGGGCATCGCGCGACCCTCGCAATGTGCCCACGGCGGCAGGCCCCGATAAAGGTCACGCAGGACGCGGGCCATCGCCGACGACGGCGATAGGCGGGGCTCCTGAGGACGGACACCCCTGGCAATTTCGTCTATCGATTTACACATTGCTTACCCACCCAATGCTCTTTCTGGCGCTTTTGCGCCATCAATAGTTAATAAAAAATAAACGCCTGAAATGTAAATGAGAGCAGTCAAGGTGATATCATTAATAAATAAGTAGCGTTCTTTTCGGGCAATTCCGCCCGTAAAAGAGGCTAACTATGTCAGAAGTACTTCGTCCATTTCTGGATGCGGTTGAAATAAACCATGGCCCCAAAATCGAAATCGGTCGGTTCTTCCTCCAGATTGCGGAGGCGGCTCGCCATCTCGGCATATCGTGGCGTATGGGACGTGATTTGACCCGGCTGGTTGAGGTCAATCGGAAGAATCTCGATACATGGGAGCCGCTTTCACCAATCTACGATCCTGCCATCTCGGATATAAATCCGGATAACATCATTTACGTGGAGGGACAGGCGGATGGAGAGCCGGTCGTAACATTGATTCTGCGCCGCTATGATTGGCCAACAAGCACACTCCGTGAAGAATGGGAGTCCGGTCGCTTCGCCTATCGCGACCCGGCCACGCAGATGAGCCCGAATGAGAAGTGGACAGCCGCTGCGCCAGTGGCAGCCGATATTGCAGGACGGGTCGTGTTTGCCGGCGGTCTGTGGTGCCATCCTTACTATCGCCGCAAGCGGCTTCCGGTTCTGACCATCGGTATGATGAGAAGCATTTCGCTCGCGATGTGGGGACCGGATTTCACCATCGGCATGGTGGAGCAAGGTGCGTTGACCCGCGTGCTCTTACCCCTCTACGGCCATCCCGTCGTCCAGCCGGGGATGCGTATCGTCAGTCCCTGGCGCACTTTCGACTGCAACCTCATATGGGAAACGCCGGGAGACCTGGCGCGCTATATTCGGAATAATTTAAAGACTCCTGACGAGCCTGAGCAGGGGCATGGAACTGACGAACGTGTCCGACATGCTGGTTCGCCAGGGTAAAAGCAGCCTCTCGTAGCGAGACCAGAATTTGGAACCATCGGGGTGCGTGACCAGTGCCTCGATGAGTTCCAGACGCGGAGACTGGTCATGAGCAACGTTAAAATAGCTCCGCGTCGTAGGCAGCAGGTACCTGCCGTCGGGAAGGTCGCGCACGTCGCGGCCAAGCAAGCTGTCGTAAGGCAGCTTGCCATACTTCCCATATGTCTGTGGCCATGCCTCAATCAGGCAGCGATCCTGGCCAGGCATCCACGCTACTCCGCCGCCCCCAAACAGAGGATCTGCGGCGATCTGAGCGACATTATGGGTCCTGGCGTATCGCCGGGCCTTCTTCCACGTTTCGAACGCCGATCTCATACTCGCCCTCTTCGGATCCCGCAGCCGGTCCAGCGACAGGCGTATGATAGCGGGTGACGCAGAAGGCATGTCGTCGTCAGGAGTGGCTTCCTGGAGGGTGCGCAGGCGGGCAACGGCGTCATTGAGGTTATGAAGAACCTCCAACGGCACGAAGGATGTACCGGCACGTTCGAGGACGATGCTCGCCGGTGAATGATAGAGAAGGATCTCCAGCACTCGCTGCAGGCAAGGTTTTGGAAACAAGGCAGGCCGAAAGCGAACGCGTGTATAACGCGCAAACATACCGATGGCAACGAACCCGAGATTCCGTATAGAATACGAAATCGGATCGAAATCGCCACCAAAGTATCCTATATATCTTAAAAATTCATTACTATTTTGGTGCCATATTCTACCGTTTGGACCTATTAACGCTTCCATAATTTTCCACTTCACGGACTATGCTGTATAGCCGTAGCGTATGCGTGCCCTTCCAGGAAAGAGATTCCGAACGTGAGGTAGGTTGCGCAGCGTTCTGGCTGGTCGGCTGCGCCCGAAAAGGCACAGTCCGCCCCTCACAAGGCGGAGCCTGCTTGCAGTGACATCAGGTGATCAGGATCGAGGGGACGCTGAAGTACAGACGCGGCCTCCCAGTCTCCTTCCAGCCAAAGTGCAATCTCATCGGCCGTCTCGAGAATGACCGGCATCGCCTTCGGATGAACGGGCGCCACAACAGTGTTGGCTTCCGTCGTTAGGAAGCCGAAGAGGTCGGCGGTAATTTCGCCTTCGCGCACTTTCCGAACAGAGGTCCAGGACGTCCACAGGCCGGCAAAGAACCGTAGGGGGCGACTTTCCGCGGCAGCAAACCAGACCGGCTGGATCCGCCCATCAGGCAGAAGGCCGTTCTCCGCGAAGGCCGTGAACGGCACCAGGCAGCGATGCGCCGGGCCAAGCCAGCGGCGCCAGTGAGGTGATTCCGTGTTCCTGATATTGGTGACGCCCCGATCGACCTTGTGACCCTTCAGCGCGAAGGCCGGAGAGGGCATGCCCCAGCGGGCCATCACCAGTTCCCGGCCGTTCGCACCGTTCCGCACGATCGGGGCGGCATAATCGGGATAGATGGAGGGCATCGCCGGCAGGTTGCCAGTGCGATCGGTCATCGCGGCTGCGGCAGCCCGGATCGCCGATGGCGCGCTTTCCATGGCGTAAAGGTTGCACATCGTCCCACCTCTCCCGACTGCGGCCCTGGGCGAGCAGAGCGTACTTCCGGCGTCGCCGTCCATCGAATGAATCGCTTGTGTTCCCTTTTTGTTCCTGCCTATGATCCGGCCGATCCTGAGGGAGCGGGAGCGAGCGGCGATGAACCAGCACAGAGAGACGATGGAATTGCTGCGCGAGCAGATCGCGCGGATCGAACGCCGATCCAAGATATCCGACGCAGCACGCCATCTTCGCACCGGCCTGGCCGACGTCGATCGGCACCTCGGAGGCGGCCTGCCATGTGGCGTCGTGCATGAATTCTACGGCGCCGGCAGCGACCTGCGTGTGGCGGCCAAGCCATCCCGCTTCATAGCCTCGATCCTGGCGGACACCGAGGGACAGATCGTCTGGATCTCCGGACGCTACCTGGATCTGCATCTGGCCGGCATCCGGGCGGCCGGACTGGACGCCGGCAGGGTGATCTGCATCGAGACGAGGCCCGAAAACGTGCCCGGCCTATGTGAGGATATTCTGCGCGAACGGGCAGTGGCGGCCGTGGTGGCAGATATGGACGCGCCTCTCTCGTTGACGGCCTCTCGGCGGCTGCAGCTCGCATCAGAGGCAGGCGATACGACCGGCTTTCTGCTGCACCGCGAGTCTGCGCCGTCCGATACAGGCCGGCTGCCGCCAAGTGCCTGCCAGACCCGCTGGAGGGTCCGTGGAGAGCCGTGCGTTCTGCCGTTCTCTGCTTCACCGTCTCTTCCCGCCCTTGGTCCCGAGCGCTGGACGATCGAACTGCTGCGTCAGCGCGGCGGCCGTTCCGCGTCCTGGTCCTGTGAGATTCCGCCTTATGTCACGCCGCATCATCTCCCTCTGGCTCCCGTACTGGCACACGGATCTATGGCGCCGGCGCAATCAGGACCAGCCGGCAGAGTCGGGACTGGCGCTGCATACGCATGATGGACGCCGGCATGTCGTGGCCGCGGCGGACCGCGTCGCGCGGGCGGCCGGGGTCGTGCCCGGGATGGCGTTGACGCATGCTCGGGCGCTGGTTCCGGACCTGTCTGCGCCCCTGCTCGATGCAGACGCCGATGGGGATGCTCTTGAGCGCCTTGCCGAATGGTGCCTGTGGCTGTCGCCCCTGGTTGCGATCGATGCGCCCGATGGGATCTGGATCGACAGTACGGGATGCGATCACCTGCAGGGCGGCGAAGCCCCGATGCTCGATACGCTGGCCGGTCGTCTGGCGTCGTTGGGGCTGACCTGTCGCCTCTCCCTCGCCGAGACGCCGGGCGCAGCGCATGCGCTTGCCCGCTACGGGCGGAATGACCGCATCATCCTGTCGGCCGGCGGCCAGGGCGCCGCATTGGCCGCACTGCCGGTCGGAGGCCTGCGCCTGGCCGGCCAGACGGAGGAGGGCCTGCAACGGCTCGGCCTGCGGACGATCGGCGCTCTCCAGGCCGCCCCGAGAGCGCCCCTTACGCGGCGCTTTGGTGCCGACCTCATGCGGCGTCTGGACCAGGCGATGGGCACCGTCTTCGAGCCGATCCAGCCGCTGCGCCCAAGGGATGCGATTGCGCCTCGGCGCAGTTTCGTCGAGCCGATCGGGACGGCCGAGGCGATCGCCACGGTGATCGACGTCCTGGTCGACGATGCCGCGCAGGAGCTGGTGCGGAGGGGCATGGGTGCCCGGCTGATCGATCTGAGGTGCGAGCGCGTGGACGCATCGGTGCAGGTCTGTCGGGTCGGTCTGGCCGCACCGGTCCATGAAGCAGCGCATATTGCCCGGCTGCTGCGGGAACGGATCGAGACGATCGAGCCGGGATTCGGCATCGAGGCAATGCAGCTCGTCGTTGTCCGGATCGAGCCGATCCCGGCCGACGGTCGCATGCGAGGGCTGTTGGCTGCGGAACACGGGGCGGCGGATCTTGGCTGCCTGATCGATCGGCTGCGGAATCGCGAGGGTATAGAGCAGATCTATCGCCTCGCTGAGGCCGGGTCACATCTCCCCGAGCGCACGCAGGTTCGGGTGGCGCTGCCCGACGCGAGCGGGCGGAAGAGGAATCCGATTGCATGGCAATGGAACGCCCAGCGCCCTGCCCGGCTGTTTCCGACGCCCGAACCGATCCTTGTGCTGAGCACGTTACCGGCCGACCCGCCCCGCCTGTTCGTATGGCGCGGCGAGCGCCATCGGGTGCGGGCGGCCGATGGCCCGGAGCGGATCCATGGCGAATGGTGGCACGACGCCGACGAATATGGCGCGGTCCGCGATTACTGGGTCGTCGAGGACGATGAGGGAGGCCGTTTCTGGCTGTTCCGCCATGGGGACGGGGTCCATGAATGGTCGGGCGACCTCTCCTGGTTCGTCCATGGGATGCTCTAATGGGGGAAGAGCTGAAGCCGGCGGATCCGGCCGAGATCGCGGACGCCCTGAGCCACGCGCTGCGCTATGACGGCCGACGGCGTGTCCATGACGCCGACGAGCTGATGGCCCGCATCGTCGCGGAGCGCCTGGTCGAACATCTGCGCCGCTGCGGCTTCCGACTGGTGCGCTGCAGCGCCGGCGCAGCGCTACCTGATACCAGCCGGCATCGGCATCCGAATGCCGACCGCCAGCCCGACGATGCCTGACAGCGCCGCCCCCTATGTCGAACTGCAGGTGGCGACCAATTTCTCCTTCCTGCGGGGCGGGAGCCACCCGGACGAGTTATTCGGCCGTGCGGCCGCGCTCGGCTACGACACTCTGGGCGTGACCGACCATAATTCGGTTGCCGGGATCATCCGCGCGCATGTGGCAGCCGAGGAACATGGCGTGCGCCTGGTCCCGGGCGTACGGCTCGACCTTGCCGAGGGGACCGCACTCCTGGCCTATCCGACCGACCGGGCCGCCTGGGGTCGACTGTGCCGTCTGCTGACGCTTGGGCACAAGCGGGGCGAGCGGCAGGTGTTCACGCTGACGTGGGAGGATTTGGAGGCGGGCGGCGCCGGGCTCGTCGTCATCCTGCTCCCCGATATGGCGGATGCCGAAGTGACCCGCGCCCTGAGCTGCCTCGGGGACCAGGAGCGGAAGGGCAGGATCGACAGCGCCTATCTTGGGCTGACCCTGCGTCGGCGCCCCGGGGATCTGGCGCGCCTTCATGCACTGGCGGATCTCGCGGGCAGAGCGGGTGTGCCGACCGTCGTCATCGGCGACGTGCTCTACCACGACGCGCAGCGCCATATTCTGCAGGATGTTCTGACGGCGATCCGGGTGGGAACGTCGCTCGATCAGCTCGGGGCAGACCGTGAACCCTTCCGGGATCGGCACCTGAAATCGCCGGACGAAATGGTGGCCCTTTACCGGGGGTTTGAGCCGGCGCTTGCGGCCACGCGCACGATCGCCATGCGGTGCTGCTTCAGCGTGGCAGACCTGAAATATCAGTATCCGGCTGAGAGCGACGTCGCCGGCGAAGCCCCGCAGGCGACACTCACGCGCCTGGTCCGCGAAGCCTTGCCGCGCCGCTATCCTGCCGGCACGCCGAAGAGTGTCCTGGCGCAGCTCAAACACGAACTGGATCTGATCGGCCGGCTGGATTACGCGCCCTATTTCCTGACCGTGAACACGATCGTTCAGTACGCACGCTCGCTCGGTATCGTCTGCCAGGGGCGCGGGTCGGCCGCCAATTCCGCGGTCTGCTATGTGCTGGCCATCACCGCGATCGATCCCGTCCGCAGCGGCCTGCTGTTCGAGCGGTTCGTGTCGGCCGAGCGGAACGAGCCGCCCGACATCGATGTCGATTTCGAAAGCGACCGACGGGAGGAGGTGATCCAGTGGATCTATCGGCGTTACGGGCGGAGCCACGCCGCTCTGTGCGCGACGGTGATGCGTTACCAGCCCCGCGGCGCGCTGCGCGAGGTCGGCAAGGTGCTCGGACTTGCGGACGATCTGACCGCGCAGATGGCCAAGCATCTCGGCTCCGCGCTGGACGATCCCGATCTGCTGCGGGCCCGGGCACAGGAAATCAATCTCGACCTGCGCGATCGCCGACTGGCGCTGACGTTGCATCTGGCCCGCCAGTTGATCGGCTTTCCTCGGCAGCTCGGTACGCATCCGGGCGGCTTCGTGTTGACTCGCGACAGGCTCGACGAGTTGGTGCCGGTCCAGCCGACCGCCATGGAGGACCGGCAGATCATCACCTGGGACAAGGACGATATCGACGTCCTGCGCTTCATGAAGGTCGACATACTCGGCCTCGGGATGCTGGGGTGCCTGCGTCGGTGTTTCGAGCTGCTCGACGACCGCTTCGGGATCAGGATGGATATCGCCGCCATCCCGCCCGAGGATGCCAGGACCTATGCCATGATCTCCCGGGCGGACACACTCGGCACATTCCAGATCGAGAGCCGGGCGCAGATGTCGATGTTGCCGCGCCTGAAGCCGAAGACCTTCTATGACCTGGTCGTGCAGGTGGCGATCGTCCGGCCTGGGCCGATCCAGGGCGACATGGTTCATCCCTATCTCCGTCGGCGCGAGGGACTGGAAGACCCCGATTGCCCCTCGCCAGCCCTCGAAGCCATTCTCGGGAAGACCCTTGGCGTGCCGCTGTTCCAGGAGCAGGCGATGCAGGTCGCGATCCATTGCGCGGGCTTCACGCCCGGAGAGGCGGACCAGCTTCGTCGCTCGATGGCCACCTTCAAATTCACGGGCGGTGTTTCGGTGTTCCGCGACAAGCTTGTGCAGGGGATGGTCGACCGGGGTTACGAGCAGTCATTTGCCGAGCGCACATTCAGCCAGCTCGAAGGGTTTGGCAGCTACGGCTTCCCGGAGAGCCACGCGGCCAGCTTCGCACTGGTGGCCTATGCGTCGGCCTGGTTGAAATGCCACCACCCCGATGTGTTCTGCGCCGCGCTTCTGAATAGCCAGCCGATGGGCTTCTACGCGCCGGCGCAGATCGTTCGTGACGCCCGCGAGCATGAGGTGGATGTCCGGCCGATCGACGTCAACCGGTCGCGCTGGGATTGCACACTCGAAGGCCGACCCGGCGCCCCACGGCAGTCTGTCCGCCTGGGCTTTCGCCTGGTGAAGGGACTTTCCAACGACCATGCGGCGCAGCTCATCGCAAACCGGACCTCGCCCTACGAGAGCGTGGATGACCTCTGGCGGCGGGCCGACATCCCGGTCTCGGCGATCGAACGCCTTGCCGAGGCGGACGCGCTGCACAGCCTGGGTCTGAATCGACGCGCGGCGCTCTGGGAGATCAAGGGGTTGGCCGACAGCCCGTTGCCGCTGTTTGCCGCTGCGGACGCTCTACGCAACCGGCCGGAGCCGGAAATTGTGGAGCCGATGTTCGTCCTGCCGGATCTCTCTGAGGGGGGCGAGGTTGTCGAAGATTACCATACGACAGGGTTGAGCCTTCGCCCGCATCCGGTGGCGTTTCTACGCGAGAATTTGGCTAGCCGCGGGCTGACGCCATGTGGCGCCTTGGGCGCGCTGCGCGACGGTCGCCGTGTCTCCGTCGCCGGCATCGTGCTGATGCGGCAGCGCCCAGGCACAGCGAAAGGTGTCCTGTTCATGACGATCGAGGACGAAACGGGCACTGCTAACCTGGTCGTCTGGAAGGACCGGATGGAGGCGCAGCGGCGGATCGTCATCGGCGCCGCCATGATCGCCGTACAAGGGCTCCTTCAACGGGAAGGCGACGTCATCCACGTCGTCGCCGTGCGGTTCGAGGACCTCACGGCCGACCTCGGCAAGATCGGGCGGGAAGACGGCCCTGCTTCGGACAGAACCCTCCAACGCGCTCGGGACTTCCGGTAGCAGGGTATCCTGCAATCGATCGCGTAGTGATCGAAAGGGCAATCACTCGTCCCGGGCCGGGACATGCCCGGCCTCGTCAAGAAACTCGGGTTCGCCGTAATCTCCGGCTTCGACATCCACCGAGATGCGCACGAGCTGCGCACCCGCGAAGCCGGTGCCACCGGCGCGAATCTTTTCGATCCTGCGTAACCCGTCACCGATAATTTTGCATTCGATGGCAGGAGCCGCCTCCAGGCGGTCAGGACCACGCTTCTGGCTCTTCCATCGATACGGCTGGAAAAGAATCTTTGTCTCGACCGAGGCTGTCACGGGGGTGGCTCCATTGTTCCCTGTATGTTCTTATCACCGCCCGGTCCCTCACGGCAACGTTGTCAGCGAACGAGGCCCAGGCACATGCTGCCAAATGCGGCCGTCCAACAGCCGGCCGGCACGCTTCTTTCCGACGCGGACGCCGCTCGCGTCGTACTCCCCCCATTGCTTGAAGAAGAATGCGGTTCCGGCCTCCTGAAACTCGTCGCGAAGCGCCCTGGCCGACGCGAGATCCATCGGGCGCGCGTGCGGGCCCGATTCACCGCCTACGATTGCCCAGTGAATCCCCCGGAGCCCCTCGAGATGGCCGAGCCGACCGAACTTCCGCAACGTGGCCTCTTGGTCGACCCATCGTGCCCAGCGGAAGGTCAGTGGACCCAGCAGCGGCTCAATGCTGAGGAAGCGCAACGCCGCCGGGATTGTAGTGAGATGGCGAACATTTCGGTCGGCCTCCTCCTGATTGCAGATCGTCGTGCCCAGCCAGACATTGGGCCATGGCTCATCCTGCCAGCAAGGCGGGAGCATCCCTGAGATGTTCTGTGGCCGCTTAGTCAGGAGAAGCCAGTCCAACCCCGGGGTTGCGGCAATGAGATTCCATAGGTCGGTCCGCCAGTCAGGCGGAACCTGGTTGTCAAACACGTCCGCAAGGCTGGCAGAGAAGACGCGGGCGCGGACCCCTGAGGCCTGCGCCTCCCGGTTCCAGCGTAAGGGCAGGTTCCAGTTCTTCTCTGAGGTGCGGCGGCGTTTACCTGCCCATAGGTCTGGATGCCCAGCACGTTTCGCCCACCCTTCAGCATAGCAGTGATCGCAAGCAGCACTAATCTTCGTGCAGCCTACCCACGGATTGAAAGTGTGGTCTGTCCATTCGATACCCGAATTCGTTCCCATTGAAATCTCTCGATCAAGAAGAGCATGTCGTATTTTCGCCGTCTCGATGCTGGCGGAGTGGCAAAGATCGGAGAGAGCAGATCGCCTCTGTGTCTCCCCGAACCCCGGCTACCGGCAGGCAGTAGCCTCGCCAGTCACCGACTGTGCAACGCCGCCTTATTCGCGACTTCCGACTGGCGCGCGCTGACGTCATTGAGGTCGTCAGCAGTCGCGTCGGCCTTCACAACCACCTTTCCCGTGGGCACTTGTGCGACCCCGGTTGTTGCTTCCTGCGATACGTTGCCCAAACTGATCGATCCGGCCTCGGCGGCTTCTCTCGGCGCCACGGGCTTTTCGTGAATCACCTCGGCGCCCGTTGAGGGATCGGTCGTGACAGTAGCGCCCGCCCCTTCACGATCCGTCGTCGGGCCCGTATCCGGCGAGGAGGGTGGCGCTGGTGATGCCGCAACCTCGGCAATCGTACTCGGCGACGAAGCCGCCTGCATTACGACCGGCGCACTGTACGCTTCACGGTTCACGATACGATGGACCGCAATAGACGTGTTCGTCGGATCCTTGTCGTAGATATCGACAAGTTTGTCGTTGCTCGCGAAGCAGAAAAGGACGGTGTGAACCTGCGGTCGCGTGCCCGCTTTGCCGATCGCCCAGCCGATCTGCGCGACGCCCAATGTGGCGACACTCGTCAACACCTCTGCGGCCTTGACCGCGGCGCGGCCACCCGACGTCAGCCCGGTCGTATAGAGCCGGTAAATGTCGCAGTTGCGCCCATCCTTCTGAATAGAGCCGTCGGGTTTGCCGACGGCGCTGACGACGGTGAAGCGGTCCGTGTTCGCGCTGAACTGGCTAAGCAAAACAGGCTCAGGTGCTGGTGTGGAGCCGCCGCAACCGCTCAGGAGGAAAACCGAGCCGGCAAGAAGGAGGAGCGGATTACTCTGAAGACGCATACGAAGATTCCTTTGGATAGCCGCACGGATAGCCATGGGCCGCGATGCTGGCAGGTGAGCCTTCTGTCCTGAAGGCCGCAGAGTGAAGACATGGAGAGATTAAACGGCACCGTTTATCCATGTCAATAAACGGTGCCGTTTATGGAAGATTGACGGAACGGGCGCTGGGGCATAGCGTCCGCACATGGGACGCCCACCACTCAACTTTCGCTCCACAAATGTCCGACTTCCGAACGTTCTTCGGGAAAGGATTGAAGCGTTGGTGGGCCCAAGACGTATGGCTGAGTTCATCCGCCGCGCAATTGAAAGCGAACTTGAGCGCCAAGAGGCGCAACTCGCCGAAGATGAACAAAAGAAGAAGGCCGCCAGTCAGGGGTAACCGCATTCATTAATACCCTACGGTGATAGAAATATTACCGAACGCTCCCTTGTTTCCGTAGCCTTCATTGCGTTTGACGGTGGGCAACGAGCGTAGCCGCCATCCGATATTGAATGACAGGTTGACGTAACTGGATTCCTGAAGGTGAAGATCCAATCCAACACTCGAGAGGTCCAGCGAATTGACCTGATTGGGAATCGGGCGCACCTGGGAGACGTGGCCGTAATCAAAGAAGACCCCGATCTGCTCAAGGTCCTGATCCCGGAGAAGGTGCCAAGCCGGCGAGTGGACCTCATTCGCAACGGTCACCCCCTCGGATCCGAGGATCGTGTCCGTGAAGTATCCTCTTGTCGTATAGAGCCCGCCGAGCCCGATCTGATTTGCATACATCAGATTGGTGGTTGAGATCTGCCCCGTTGCTTGTACCGTCCACGAAAGATCACACGGAAGCCAGGTCGTCCGAGCCAGCGTCATGGTATCGTAAATATAGCGGGGGCTCGCACCAGGAACGAGAAGAGAAAAACTGTGTCGGTGGTTGCCGTCCGTGAGCCCGCCAGGACTGAATGTCGCCTGGTTCCGGAGTTGGGTCTCGCCAAAGGGATCGCGTAACGTCAGTCGGTAAGCGACTGGGAACTGAACAGTCTCAGCGTTGGTGGCGTAGACTGAAATTCCCCCGAATTCGATTGAGTTATTCGTCGTTTTATAATCAAAGCCCGCCGAGATCTGCTGCCACAATGTCGCTTTTTGGCCGAATACCTCAATCGGATGTGAGTCGTGGACATAACGAAAACTCGCCTGTCCGGAGTGGCCGTTCTCGACAAATTCGGTCCCGTTCAGAGTCTCCCGGGGGCGGTTCCAGGCATAGGATCCGAAGACATGGATCTGGTCGCCCCACGGAAGTGGCGCGGAGTAATTGATCGAATGACTATTGTAAAGCTCGCTTACTGAATGGGTAAGCTGATAGGACAAAGTGTGGCCTAAACCGAAAACATTGCCCCATGTTCCACCTACCTCCCACTCCTCCCGTCCGAGGGTTGGCAATCCTCCCGTGTCGAAGGTGCCGTACAAATTCAACGGGAACCGGTCTGTTGTCTGGAGTAATACGTTAGTTTCGCCCTTTTCTGTGCTCGGGGAGAAGACGGCATTTACTGTCCGGAACGGGTTATCGTTGAGACGCTCGATTCCGTACCGAACGTCGGAGAGCGTGAGTATCTTTCCCGATCTCAGCCCGCTCATTCGGGAAATCTGCTCGCTTGAAAACCAGTGGTTCCCGTTTACGGAAACTTTATCGAGCCGGTATTCCATTATGACGAAATGAACCACACCGCTCCCAAGAAACTGGGGCGGAATGGCAACATAGACGAAGGGGCGTCCGTGCGTCCGATACAGGTCGCTCACTTTAGAGACGATGCTATTAATATCAGCAAGTGTGAGCGGCTTATTGAGATATTTTGCGATTTCGCTCTGGAAGGAAGCTGTATCGAGAAGGTCGAGGCTTGGATCGTGCCAAATACCATTGGCGCGCAGGGTTACCCCATCCTTATGCATCTTCTCCGGATTGTCCCAGAACGCTATCCCGGCCAGTCGGGAGACAACGACCTTCTTGGTGTCGGGCAGGACGTCGCTCTCCCGTGGTGGCTCTTGAATCTGATCGGGCGTCGATAGCGGCGCGGGATTTTTTGGTTTGTCGCGTTCATAGGCTTGACCAAAGGCGCGATTACTAACGAGCCCTCCAAGGCTGATAACCGCGCATGTCGCCAATAAGGCCCGATTTAGATTCGGCATAAGTTTGTTTCCTTACCGCGCGATCTGATTGCGAGCAGACACGGGTGGGGTGAGGATGTTCCCGTCATTCCGGGATGTGAGTCTGGCCGGCAGATGTGCGCGCAATGCCGTCCGGGGAAGCGCGCGCGCCGGCGCTGCAGAGCGTGCCTCTTCGGCGGGTCGACTGACCGTCGATCTGGCTTCTGGTGTCTGGACCTCGTCAGGACCCGCGCTCTCGTGTGGCCACACAACCGTCGAGCTTCCTGAAGTCTCGTGGGCGGACGAGATTCCGGAGAGGGTAGCGATCGCGCTGACGTGGTCGGCAACGAAAGCCGTATTCAACCCTTGGCTAACGATGCCAGTTAGGGAGTCGACGCCCTGAGAACGGAGATCGGCGGACAGCCCTGCCGTCGCGGACGACGGCGCCATCACAACGGACAGAGCGCCAGGGCGGTAGTTGACGTGGTAGTTGCCGAGACGATCGCCGGTCGCGGTGCTGGCGGCGATCGTATAGGTCCCAACGGTGCTCGCGGCCGTGGCGGTCGTAGTCAGGCGGACGGCGGAGACGGTGTCGCCGTTGACCAGGCCGGCCGTGGTGAAGGCCGAGCTGCCGAGTGCGGGCGTCTGCCCGTAGGTGCCGGTCTGATCGAGGGCGGTGACGGTCAGGGCGGCCGGATCGATCGTCAGCGTGCCGCCCCGGTAGGTCACGGCATAGTTCGACAGCCCGGTGCCGGTCGCGCCGGCAGCGGTGATCCCATAGTGGCCGACATTGCTGGCGCCAGTCGCCGGCGTGGCCAGGGTGACGGCCGAGACGGTGTCGCCATTCACGAGGCCCACGGTCGAGAACGCGCTGCTCCCGAGGGCGGGGCTGTTGCCGTAGGTGCTGGTCTGGTCGAGCGCGGTGACGGTCAGCGCGGCCGGGTCGATCGTCAGCGTGCCACCCCGATAGGTGACGGCATAGTTCGACAGGCCGCTGCCGGTCGCGCCGGCAGCGGTGATGCCATAGGTGCCGACGCTGCTGACGCCCGTGGCGGCCGTGGCCAGGGTGACGGCCGAGACGGTGTCGCCATTCACGAGGCCCACGGTCGAGAACGCGCTGTTCCCGAGGATCGGGCTGTTGCCGTAGGTGCTGGCCTGATCGAGTGCGGTGACGGTCAGCGCAGCCGGGTCAATCGTCAGCGTGCCCGGGACATAGCTGACCGTGTAGTTGCCCAGCCCGGCGCCGGTCGCGCCGGCGGCGGTGATGCCATAGGTGCCGACGCTGCTGGCGCCAGTCGCCGGCGTTGCCAGGGTGACGGCGGAGACGGTGTCGCTATTGACCAGGCCGGCCGTGGTGAAGTCCGAGCTGCCGAGCGCGGGCGTCTGCCCGTAGGTGCTGGCCTGATCGAGCGCGGTGACAGTCAGCGCAGCCGGGTCAATCGTCAGCGTGCCCGGGACATAGCTGACCGTGTAGTTGCCCAGCCCGGCGCCGGTCGCGCCGGCGGCGGTGATGCCGTAGGTGCCGACGTTGCTGGTCTTGCCGGCGGCCGTGGCCAGGGTGACGGCGGAGACGGTGTCGCCATTGACCAGCCCGTCCGTGCTGAACTTGCTGGTGCCGAGTGCGGGCGTCTGTCCGTAGGTGCTGGTCTGGTCGAGCGCGGTGACAGTCAGTGCGGCCGGATCGATCGTCAGCGTGCCGCCCCGATAGGTCACGGCATAGTTCGACAGACCGGTGCCGGTCGCCCCGCTGGCGGCGATCCCATAGGCGCCGACGCTGCTGGCGCCCGTGGCGGCCGTGGCCAGGGTGACGGCGGAGACGGTGTCGCCGTTGACCAGGCCGGCCGTGGTGAAGGCCGAGCTGCCGAGGGCGGGGCTGTTGCCGTAGGTGCTGGTCTGGTCGAGCGCGGTGACGGTCAGGGCGGCCGGATCGATCGTCAGCGTGCCGCCCCGATAGGTCACGGCATAGTTCGACAGACCGGTGCCGGTCGCCCCGCTGGCGGCGATCCCATAGGCGCCGACGCTGCTGGCGCCCGTGGCGGCCGTGGCCAGGGTGACGGCGGAGACGGTGTCGCCGTTGACCAGGCCGGCCGTGGTGAAGGCCGAGCTGCCGAGGGCGGGGCTGTTGCCGTAGGTGCTGGTCTGGTCGAGCGCGGTGACGGTCAGGGCGGCCGGATCGATCGTCAGCGTGCCGCCCCGATAGGTCACGGCATAGTTCGACAGACCGGTGCCGGTCGCCCCGCTGGCGGCGATGCCGTAGGTGCCGACGCTGCTGGTGCCCGTGGCCGCTGTGGTCAGTGCCACGGACGAGACGGTGTCACCATTCACGAGGCCTGCCGTCGAGAATTCGCGGTTCCCGAGGGCGGGGTTGTTGCCGTAGGTGCTGGCCTGATCGAGCGCCGTGACGGTCAGGGCGGCCGGGTCAATCGTCAGCGTGCCGCCCTGGTAGGTCACGGCATAGTTCGACAGGCCGCTGCCGGTCGCCCCGCTGGCGGCGATCCCATAGGCGCCGACGCTGCTGGCGCTCGTGGCGGCCGTGGCCAGGGTGACGGCGGAGACGGCGTTGCCATTGACCAGGCCGGCCGTGCTGAACGCAGATGTGCCGAGGGCGGGGTTGTTGCCGTAGGTGCTGGTCTGGTCGAGCGCGGTGACAGTCAGCGCGGCAGGATCGATCGTCAGCGTGCCACCCTGGTAGGTCACGGCATAGTTCGACAGACCGGTGCCGGTCGCCCCGCTGGCGGTGATGCCGTAGGCGCCGACATTGCTGGCGCCCGTGGCGACCGTGGCCAGGGTGACGGCGGAGACGGCGTCGCCATTGACCAGACCGGTCGTGCTGAACGCAGATGTGCCGAGGGCGGGGTTGTTGCCGTAGGTGCTGGTCTGGTCGAGCGCAGTGACAGTCAGCGCGGCAGGATCGATCGCCAGCGTGCCGCCCTGGTAGGTCACGGCATAGTTCGACAGACCAGTGCCGGTCGCCCCGCTGGCGGCGATCCCGTAGGTGCCGATGCTGCTGGCGCCCGTGGCGGCCGTGGTCAGGGTGACGCCGGAGACGGTGTCGCCGTTGACCAGCCCGCTGGTGCTGAACTGGCTGGTACCGAGATCCGGTGCCTGCCCGTAAGTGCTGGCCTGATCGAGCGCGGTGACAGTCAGCGCAGCCGGATCGATCGTCAGCGTGCCGCCCCGGTAGGTCACGGCATAGTTCGACAGACCAGTGCCGGTCGCGCCGGTAGCGGTGATGCCATAGGCGCCGACATTGCTGGCGCCAGTCGCCGGCGTTGCCAGGGTGACGGCCGAGACGGTGTCGCCGTTGACCAGCCCGCTGGTGCTGAACTGGCTGGTACCGAGATCCGGTGCCTGCCCGTAAGTGCTGGACTGGTCGAGCGCGGTGACAGTCAGCGCAGCCGGATCGATCGTCAGCGTGCCGCCCCGGTAGGTCACGGCATAGTTCGACAGACCAGTGCCGGTCGCGCCGGTAGCGGTGATGCCATAGGCGCCGACATTGCTGGCGCCAGTCGCCGGCGTTGCCAGGGTGACGGCCGAGACGGTGTCGCCGTTGACCAGCCCGCTGGTGCTGAACTGGCTGGTACCGAGATCCGGTGCCTGCCCGTAAGTGCTGGACTGGTCGAGCGCGGTGACGGTCAGCGCAGCCGGGTCGATCGTCAGCGTGCCGCCCCGGTAGGTCACGGCATAGTTCGACAGGCCGCTGCCGGTTGCCCCGCTGGCGGCGATGCCGTAGGTGCCGACGCTGCTGGCGCCCGTGGCCGCTGTGGTCAGTGCCACGGACGAGACGGTGTCACCATTCACGAGGCCCACGGTCGAGAACGCGCTGTTCCCGAGGATCGGGCTGTTGCCGTAGGTGCTGGCCTGATCGAGTGCGGTGACGGTCAGCGCAGCCGGGTCAATCGTCAGCGTGCCCGGGACATAGCTGACCGTGTAGTTGCCCAGCCCGGCGCCGGTCGCGCCGGCGGCGGTGATGCCATAGGTGCCGACGCTGCTGGCGCCAGTCGCCGGCGTTGCCAGGGTGACGGCGGAGACGGTGTCGCTATTGACCAGGCCGGCCGTGGTGAAGTCCGAGCTGCCGAGCGCGGGCGTCTGCCCGTAGGTGCTGGCCTGATCGAGCGCGGTGACAGTCAGCGCAGCCGGGTCAATCGTCAGCGTGCCCGGGACATAGCTGACCGTGTAGTTGCCCAGCCCGGCGCCGGTCGCGCCGGCGGCGGTGATGCCGTAGGTGCCGACGTTGCTGGTCTTGCCGGCGGCCGTGGCCAGGGTGACGGCGGAGACGGTGTCGCCATTGACCAGCCCGTCCGTGCTGAACTTGCTGGTGCCGAGTGCGGGCGTCTGTCCGTAGGTGCTGGTCTGGTCGAGCGCGGTGACAGTCAGTGCGGCCGGATCGATCGTCAGCGTGCCGCCCCGATAGGTCACGGCATAGTTCGACAGACCGGTGCCGGTCGCCCCGCTGGCGGCGATCCCATAGGCGCCGACGCTGCTGGCGCCCGTGGCGGCCGTGGCCAGGGTGACGGCGGAGACGGTGTCGCCGTTGACCAGGCCGGCCGTGGTGAAGGCCGAGCTGCCGAGGGCGGGGCTGTTGCCGTAGGTGCTGGTCTGGTCGAGCGCGGTGACGGTCAGGGCGGCCGGATCGATCGTCAGCGTGCCGCCCCGATAGGTCACGGCATAGTTCGACAGACCGGTGCCGGTCGCCCCGCTGGCGGCGATGCCGTAGGTGCCGACGCTGCTGGTGCCCGTGGCCGCTGTGGTCAGTGCCACGGACGAGACGGTGTCACCATTCACGAGGCCTGCCGTCGAGAATTCGCGGTTCCCGAGGGCGGGGTTGTTGCCGTAGGTGCTGGCCTGATCGAGCGCCGTGACGGTCAGGGCGGCCGGGTCAATCGTCAGCGTGCCGCCCTGGTAGGTCACGGCATAGTTCGACAGGCCGCTGCCGGTCGCCCCGCTGGCGGCGATCCCATAGGCGCCGACGCTGCTGGCGCTCGTGGCGGCCGTGGCCAGGGTGACGGCGGAGACGGCGTTGCCATTGACCAGGCCGGCCGTGCTGAACGCAGATGTGCCGAGGGCGGGGTTGTTGCCGTAGGTGCTGGTCTGGTCGAGCGCGGTGACAGTCAGCGCGGCAGGATCGATCGTCAGCGTGCCACCCTGGTAGGTCACGGCATAGTTCGACAGACCGGTGCCGGTCGCCCCGCTGGCGGCGATCCCGTAGGTGCCGATGCTGCTGGCGCCCGTGGCGGCCGTGGTCAGGGTGACGCCGGAGACGGTGTCGCCGTTGACCAGCCCGCTGGTGCTGAACTGGCTGGTACCGAGATCCGGTGCCTGCCCGTAAGTGCTGGCCTGATCGAGCGCGGTGACAGTCAGCGCAGCCGGATCGATCGTCAGCGTGCCGCCCCGGTAGGTCACGGCATAGTTCGACAGACCAGTGCCGGTCGCGCCGGTAGCGGTGATGCCATAGGCGCCGACATTGCTGGCGCCAGTCGCCGGCGTTGCCAGGGTGACGGCCGAGACGGTGTCGCCGTTGACCAGCCCGCTGGTGCTGAACTGGCTGGTACCGAGATCCGGTGCCTGCCCGTAAGTGCTGGACTGGTCGAGCGCGGTGACAGTCAGCGCAGCCGGATCGATCGTCAGCGTGCCGCCCCGGTAGGTCACGGCATAGTTCGACAGACCAGTGCCGGTCGCGCCGGTAGCGGTGATGCCATAGGCGCCGACATTGCTGGCGCCAGTCGCCGGCGTTGCCAGGGTGACGGCCGAGACGGTGTCGCCGTTGACCAGCCCGCTGGTGCTGAACTGGCTGGTACCGAGATCCGGTGCCTGCCCGTAAGTGCTGGACTGGTCGAGCGCGGTGACGGTCAGCGCAGCCGGGTCGATCGTCAGCGTGCCGCCCCGGTAGGTCACGGCATAGTTCGACAGGCCGCTGCCGGTTGCCCCGCTGGCGGCGATGCCGTAGGTGCCGACGCTGCTGGCGCCCGTGGCCGCTGTGGTCAGTGCCACGGACGAGACGGTGTCACCATTCACGAGGCCCACGGTCGAGAACGCGCTGTTCCCGAGGATCGGGCTGTTGCCGTAGGTGCTGGCCTGATCGAGTGCGGTGACGGTCAGCGCAGCCGGGTCAATCGTCAGCGTGCCCGGGACATAGCTGACCGTGTAGTTGCCCAGCCCGGCGCCGGTCGCGCCGGCGGCGGTGATGCCATAGGTGCCGACGCTGCTGGCGCCAGTCGCCGGCGTTGCCAGGGTGACGGCGGAGACGGTGTCGCTATTGACCAGGCCGGCCGTGGTGAAGTCCGAGCTGCCGAGCGCGGGCGTCTGCCCGTAGGTGCTGGCCTGATCGAGCGCGGTGACAGTCAGCGCAGCCGGGTCAATCGTCAGCGTGCCCGGGACATAGCTGACCGTGTAGTTGCCCAGCCCGGCGCCGGTCGCGCCGGCGGCGGTGATGCCGTAGGTGCCGACGTTGCTGGTCTTGCCGGCGGCCGTGGCCAGGGTGACGGCGGAGACGGTGTCGCCATTGACCAGCCCGTCCGTGCTGAACTTGCTGGTGCCGAGTGCGGGCGTCTGTCCGTAGGTGCTGGTCTGGTCGAGCGCGGTGACAGTCAGTGCGGCCGGATCGATCGTCAGCGTGCCGCCCCGATAGGTCACGGCATAGTTCGACAGACCGGTGCCGGTCGCCCCGCTGGCGGCGATCCCATAGGCGCCGACGCTGCTGGCGCCCGTGGCGGCCGTGGCCAGGGTGACGGCGGAGACGGTGTCGCCGTTGACCAGGCCGGCCGTGGTGAAGGCCGAGCTGCCGAGGGCGGGGCTGTTGCCGTAGGTGCTGGTCTGGTCGAGCGCGGTGACGGTCAGGGCGGCCGGATCGATCGTCAGCGTGCCGCCCCGATAGGTCACGGCATAGTTCGACAGACCGGTGCCGGTCGCCCCGCTGGCGGCGATGCCGTAGGTGCCGACGCTGCTGGTGCCCGTGGCCGCTGTGGTCAGTGCCACGGACGAGACGGTGTCACCATTCACGAGGCCTGCCGTCGAGAATTCGCGGTTCCCGAGGGCGGGGTTGTTGCCGTAGGTGCTGGCCTGATCGAGCGCCGTGACGGTCAGGGCGGCCGGGTCAATCGTCAGCGTGCCGCCCTGGTAGGTCACGGCATAGTTCGACAGGCCGCTGCCGGTCGCCCCGCTGGCGGCGATCCCATAGGCGCCGACGCTGCTGGCGCTCGTGGCGGCCGTGGCCAGGGTGACGGCGGAGACGGCGTTGCCATTGACCAGGCCGGCCGTGCTGAACGCAGATGTGCCGAGGGCGGGGTTGTTGCCGTAGGTGCTGGTCTGGTCGAGCGCGGTGACAGTCAGCGCGGCAGGATCGATCGTCAGCGTGCCACCCTGGTAGGTCACGGCATAGTTCGACAGACCGGTGCCGGTCGCCCCGCTGGCGGTGATGCCGTAGGCGCCGACATTGCTGGCGCCCGTGGCGACCGTGGCCAGGGTGACGGCGGAGACGGCGTCGCCATTGACCAGACCGGTCGTGCTGAACGCAGATGTGCCGAGGGCGGGGTTGTTGCCGTAGGTGCTGGTCTGGTCGAGCGCAGTGACAGTCAGCGCGGCAGGATCGATCGCCAGCGTGCCGCCCTGGTAGGTCACGGCATAGTTCGACAGACCAGTGCCGGTCGCCCCGCTGGCGGCGATCCCGTAGGTGCCGATGCTGCTGGCGCCCGTGGCGGCCGTGGTCAGGGTGACGCCGGAGACGGTGTCGCCGTTGACCAGCCCGCTGGTGCTGAACTGGCTGGTACCGAGATCCGGTGCCTGCCCGTAAGTGCTGGCCTGATCGAGCGCGGTGACAGTCAGCGCAGCCGGATCGATCGTCAGCGTGCCGCCCCGGTAGGTCACGGCATAGTTCGACAGACCAGTGCCGGTCGCGCCGGTAGCGGTGATGCCATAGGCGCCGACATTGCTGGCGCCAGTCGCCGGCGTTGCCAGGGTGACGGCCGAGACGGTGTCGCCGTTGACCAGCCCGCTGGTGCTGAACTGGCTGGTACCGAGATCCGGTGCCTGCCCGTAAGTGCTGGACTGGTCGAGCGCGGTGACGGTCAGTGCGGCCGGATCGATCGTCAGCGTGCCGCCCCGATAGGTCACGGCATAGTTCGACAGGCCGCTGCCGGTCGCCCCGCTGGCGGCGATGCCGTAGGTGCCGACGCTGCTGGCGCCCGTGGCCGCTGTGGTCAGTGCCACGGACGAGACGGTGTCACCATTCACGAGGCCTGCCGTCGAGAATTCGCGGCTCCCGAGGGCGGGGTTGTTGCCGTAGGTGCTGGTCTGGTCGAGCGCGGTGACAGTCAGCGCGGCAGGATCGATCGTCAGCGTGCCGCCCTGGTAGGTCACGGCATAGTTCGACAGGCCGTTGCCGGCCGCCCCGCTGGCGGTGATGCCGTAGGTGCCGACGGCGCTGGTCTTGCCGGCGGCCGTGGCCAGGGTGACGGCCGAGACGGTGTCGCCATTGACCAGGCCGGCCGTCGAGAAAGCCGAGCTGCCGAGCGCGGGCGTCTGCCCGTAAGTGCTGGCCTGATCGAGCGCCGTGACGGTCAGCGCGGCCGGGTCAATCGTCAGCGTGCCGCCCCGGTAGGTGACGGTATAGTTCGACAGACCAGTGCCGGTCGCCCCGCTGGCGGTGATGCCGTAGGCGCCGACATTGCTGGCGCCATTCGCCGGCGTTGCCAAGGTGACGGCGGAGACGGTGTCGCCGTTGACCAGGCCGACCGATGAAACCGCTGAGGTTCCGAGATTTGGTGTAGTGCCGTAAACGCTGGTTTGGTTGAGCGCGGTGATCGTCAACGAGGCCGGATTGATGGTGAGCGTGCCTGGTACGTATGAGATCGCATAGTTCGAGAGGCCCACTCCCTGGGCCATGGTTGCTCGGACAGCAACCGCCCCGGCGGGATAAACACCGACTGGCACAGCTCCGGTCGCCGCCGTCGTGATCCGGACAGACGTTATCGTATCGCCATTGACGAGGCCACTGGATGAGTAATTCGTGGCCGAAGGGCTCGGTGTCGTTCCATAGACGCTGGACAGATTTCCTGCCGTGATGACCAAACTAGCCGGGGTTACAGTGTCCGTCCCAGAGTATGTGATCTGATATCCAGCCTTGGTCGCACCCGCTCCCCACGCTGCATAGGAGCCGACCGATGACGTTGACGTGGCCAATGTCTGATACCCTTGAACGGGGGTGGTTAGGCCATCGGCATTGTTCGACCATCCCCCGCTGCCAGGGGCACTGCCATAAACAGAACTGTTGTTGACGGTAACAACGTCATACGGCAACGCGGCCAGAACTGGATAAGGCGAGCCAGATACCCAATGCGAACCATCGTCAAAACTGTAGTTACCTGCGACCCACTGAGCAGTGGTCAAGCCACTAGCGCTGGGGTTGTTGGAATCAAAATTCAAATAGATGCCGGTTTTCGTTCCGGATGTATTTGTATCGAAATACCCGTTGGTAATTGTGCCCCCGGGCTCGTTGAGTGCGACAAGCCCGCCGACATGGCTGTTGCTATCGTCTGGAAATACCGCCGCAGCAAAGACATCGTTAATGTGTGCGCCACCGGAGTTGACCGAAACCAATCCTCCGGTATAGCTGCCGTTGCCACCGGAAACCGCGCCCGTGGCGTATGCGCCACTAATCGTACCAGAGTTGTTTGCGGCGAGCCCCCCGACATAACTGCCGTCACCCCCGGAAACAGTTCCCTTGGCGTAGGCATCGCTGATCGTGCCAACGTTGTTTCCGACAAGCCCCGCGACATAACTGCCGTCACCCCCGGAAATCGTTCCTGTGGCGTAGGCTGCACTAATCGATCCTGATTGGTTGTATCCGACAAGCCCCGCGACGTTATTACGACCGTCGCCGGCGCCGGAAACAGTTCCCGTGGTGTAGACGTTACTGATCGAGCCTTGGTTTCTGCCGACAAGCCCACCGATGGAGCCATTACTGCTACTGCTACGCACGACCTCGCCCCCTAGCAGGCCGAGATTCTCCACCACACCCCCGGAACTCACTTGTGAGAACAGGCCAACATATAGGTCTGTTGCATCATTGATGGCCAGATTCGAAATCGTATGTCCCTGGCCATCAAAGATACCGGAATATCCTGATGTCGCACCGATTGGCGCGAAGTTGGGAATATTGCCGGCATTGATATCGGAAACCAGAACATAATCTGCTGCCAGGTCAGAATTGATGCTTTGGAGCCCGAAGGTGGACTGAACGCGCCAGACGGGCGTTGTCGCAGCAAAAGTCCCGCTGGCGCCAAAGTAGCCAAGCTGGTTCCCGGCGATCCCAAGTAGGTATGGAGTTTCGCCGTTTTGGTTTCCCCAAGTCGACGCCGAAAACCCGGCAGGTAGTGCTCCGGCCAAGCTTTGAATGGTCGTTCCTGTCGTGCCGTGACTATCTCCGTCACCAACTGGGCTGATGCCAAGTCCCGAGTTGTAATAAGCGTTTCCGTAGGTAATTGTTGATGTCTGTATGTCTCCGAACAGCGCCCCAACGGACATTCCCGACGGCCCGCTCACAGAGCCTGTGGCATAAACGCTCAAAACGTTGCCCTGAGGGCTCCATTCGTTTCCGACCAATCCGCCAGCAGACATTGTCCCTGTAGACGTGCTTCCGACGCTTCCTGTCGCGTAGGCGTCCGTGATTATGCCGGTTGAATATCCATTCCAGCCGACCAGGCCTCCGACACCCCCAGATTGAGATCCAGAGGTTGAAACGGCGACATTGGCGTATGCTGATGAAATCGTGCCGCTATTAGCGCCGACTAATCCGCCTACATCGGAGATAAGGCTGGCGTTTCCGACCAAGGAAAGCGTACCGGCGGCCGAAGCATATTTGGCGGTGCCAGTATTGATTCCTACAAGTCCACCGACCTCAGTCCTATCGTTCCAGGTCGCACTGGAGCTTGTATTAAAGCCGGTCGCAACGCTTATTGATACGTCGATGTCTCTCGCAGATACATTGGAAATAGTACCGGAGTTGGTGCCGGACACAATGCCAACGCCATTGGATGCTGTTGATCCAGATACGGCTGCGTTATTGAAATTAACATTCGTGATCAATCCGGCGTTCTGAGCGAAAAGGCCGACGTAAGGAAGATTCGGATTGAGCGCCAGGTTCGAAATTGTGTGCCCGAGGCCATCGAACGTGCCAAGGAACTCGGCCTCTCCCCCTATCGCCGAGAACAGTCCAATCGCCGATGCGTCGATATCGTTCGCGAGAGCATAATTTCCATTCAGATCGGCTGAGACGAGATAAAGGCTGTTGGCCGTGAAGATCAAGCTGACGGGCGTGGTGGCAGAGAAGCTGCCGGAGCTACCGAAGTAGACAGTCTGAGGTATCGACTGGCTCGGGTCGCTCTTTGTGAGATAGGGGGTCGTCTGATTATTCTGATTTCCCCAGGACGAGGGCGAGAATCCGGACGGTAGGCTTGCGGTCATCTGGCTCGTGGTCAGGCCTGTGACACCAGTGGAGACGCCGTTCGAGACCCCAACCGACTGTCCCGATGTATCCGTATTGTAATAGACGTTCGAGATGGACGTTCCGTCGGAATAGCCAAACGCGCCGCCGGCTGTTGTCGCGGAGGCCGTTCCGGTCGAAAACGAGTCGGAGACGCTGACTGGCGTGTAGATCGTCCCGTTCGTGGATACTCCGGTCGCACCGATTAGGCCGCCGGCCTTGTTTTCTGTTGATGATCCGGAAATGGAGGCGCTTCCGATCGCGTATGTGTTTGAAATCGCGCCGACATTGAAGCCGATTAGGCCACCAGCATTGTTGTATTGGAGCGATCCGGTGTTTCCACCTGTGACCGATGCGTTGCCGGTCGCGAAGGATGTGTTGACGGTGCCGGAGTTATAACCGACCAAGCCGCCAACGTCCGAATTAAAGGTGTCAGATGCGTTGCTGACGTTTCCACTTGCGGATGAACTGGTGATCGTTCCGTTTGTCGAGGGCTGGTTGCAGTTGTTGCATCCGACCAGGCCGCCGACATCCTGGCCGTTCGTGACGCTTCCATATGCCAGGGCGTTCGTAATGTAGCCGACATTGGACCCAACCAGTCCTCCGAGGTTGTCGGTGTTGGCGAGGCCTCCGGAAACTACTGGGCTACTGACATTGACGATTGCGTTGACGTTATTCAGGGCGCCTGTGTTCAGGCCCGCGAAACCGCCGGCCGCGGCTTGTGTATAAGAGGTCGTCGTCACCGTTCCATAGGCGGAGCTATACCAGACGTTCCCGGAGTTCTGTCCCAGCCCACCGCCAGCATTTCCGTTGGCGGTGACGGTTCCGGAGGCCGAGAGCCCGATAATGGTTCCGGCGCTGCTCCCGGCAAGCATGCCGGCGCTTGTGCCTGATGCGGTGGCGGTGATGTTGGCATTACTGAGTCTCGGGGCCTGGATGCTGGCCTGAGATCCGACCTGCCCGAAAAGGCCGACATAGGCATATTGGCCATCATTGATGGTCAGATTGTTGATGTAATTGCCGAGCCCCATGAAACCGCCGTTGAACGCGGTGTAACTCGTAATCCCCGATGCGGTGGAATTTCCGATCGGGGTGAAATTGGAAACGCTGCTGAGATCCACATTATTCGCCAGCGCATAAAGACCGGTCGGGGCAACCGCTTCCAGCTCGGCCGGAGTCCAGATCAGAGTGAAAGGATTGCCATTAATGCTGAGGGAACCGCTGTCTTGGGTCGCGTAAGTGAGGGCCGCGGAATTGAAATTGATGCCCTGTGCGGTCATGGCGACGGCCCCGCCACCCTGAACGGTGACGTTGCTGTTAAAATTGATCTGGCCATATGCGGACAGCGTGAGCGCAGCTCCGCTGTTCCATGAAATCGGCGCATTGATATTGATCGCACCGGCTCCGCCGGCTCCAACGACGCCGACGCCGGTGGCCGTCGTACTCGTCGTTTGCTCGGTCACGTTCGTGCCGGTATTGAGCGTTGAGGAAATCGTGGTCGCAGCGGCGCTGTCGATCGTCAGGTCGTCCGGATCGGTCAGCCATTGCCCTCCGACACCAGCGCGGACGGTGATCGCGCCAGTTGTCAAACTGCGCGCCGACGTCTCCACGTATCCCGCAGACTTTCTCTCGCCGGCCAGTATCTTCGCCCCGCTGTCGAGGCTTACCTTCGTAGCGAGCTGGTGGCCTCCTTTGGCGGAGCTACCAACTAAAATGGTTCCGCCAGGCTTGGCCGCATCGACGGCGCGCGCGTCCAACGTAGCCGCTGCGCCAATTTCGACATCATGTCCGTTCGCGACGATCGTCCCGCCTGCGCCGCCCCTTGTATGCGCCGCCACCTTGCCGGAGACTGAGACAGTCCCCTCGTCCGCCGTAAGGTAAACGCCGTCGGAGCCGTCAACCACCCCGGTTGCCGAGATCACACCCTCGTGGTTGCCAGCAAGCGCATATACGTTTCCACCCGCGGATCTCAATTCGGCCGACGCCGCTTCTATGCGGCCCGAGTTCGTTACATCTCCCTTGGTCCTCGACTTTGTTTTGACAAAAATGCCGTCGCGTTCATTCTTCTCGGTCAGGATCACAGAGTCGCCGGCGACCATCGCGACAGTGCCGTTGCCCGCCTGAATCTGACCGCTGTTGGCGACGGATTGCCCGAAGAGGGTCACGGATCCATTTTTCGAGTAAATGGCCCCCTTGTTGATGACCTGCCCCTTTGACGAGCCGGACAATGTCACCGGGCCGCCAGACATGAACTGTTCGTTGCTCGTGTCACGGGTCGAGGCCGTGAAGGATCCGTCGACGACTACGCGGCCGCCAGGCGCCACGACCACTCCGTTCGGATTGATCAGGAAAACCGATCCGGTCGCGTTCACCTTGCCGGCGATTTCGGACATCTGTCCGCCGGTGACGCGGTTGAGCGTTGCACCGGAGCCGTTGTTAAACTGAACAGATTTACCGCTGCCGACAGAGAAACCTTGCCAGTCGATGACTCCGCGCCCGCTCGACTGGGTCACGGTCATTCCAGACCCTGATCGATCGATATGCCCGGCGCCCGCTACGAAGCTACCCCCGACCGGTAACGCCTGAGCCAGCGCCGCCACCGGCGTGAGGATCGTGTAGCCGACCAGTAGCCTGAGAGAGAGTTTCATCGACCGTCCCGCGCGATTTCCTGTCGCTGGATTATCGCGTGGGCGTTTGTAACTCCGGTTGAGGGCGACCGTGCCAAGAGTGCCTCCCCTCTTTCTCCAGGCGCGCCGGTTCGAGCTCACGGGCCCGAGCATCGCGAAGCGCATACAAGCTGCGGTCCAGGTAAAGCTGGCTTCGGCATCCGCGTTCGGTGAGGGCTCTGAGGTAGGCGTCGCGACGATATATGACCGCCCCGCGTTCAAGGCGTGCGGCCATGATGATGATCGCGATAGCGGCCTGGAGGGGCCCAAGCACTGCGCGTGCTTGCGTCCAGGCGTGGTAGGAAACCCCGATTTCGCCAGATAGGTATCCCGCCGCAACGACGATCTCATCAGCACTGGGCCGAGCCGAGACGCAAAATTCACGTAAACGACTGCAAATCTCCAGGTAGAACAACGCTGTGCCTTTGAATCCTCTGAGGGCCGCGCGATCGTCAACACGATTGAGGTCGGCCGGAACGTCTGATTTCGCACTCCGCATTGCTTCAATGCGATCGCGGCCCTTGGCCGCTACAGGGACTACTTTGTTTAGAGATTGATTGTCTTTTGTATCTGTATAGTGGGCACCGAAATCAGGACCCATGGGCTCCGTTTCTTGTGTGTAAGCGCATGATTCAAAACGGTTATCCACAGCGATATCGCCAGCAGCGTCCCCGGCCGCCTGGTGGAGCGAAACCATCTCTGAATGATAGGCCTCGAGCCTGGAGATCGTGGTCGTCCGAAGTCGAGCACGCATGATGCGCATGGCGTCTCTGGCAATCTGGTCCAGGCCGGCTCTTTCGGCGCTTGCACGCACCTGATCGTTGAGATCTGCTATCGCCCCGCAAAGGAAGGAAACCCGTTCCCGGCGCCGGCGCGCGTCTGCCAAAAGCTCGACTAACTCCGGCCATCGAAAGCGCAGGCTGGACAGGTTGAAGCCTACCCGCACTTCTCCATCTGCACCCTGCCAGCGGCGGCCCCGTTGACCGTTACGCCCGTCCTGGGCGACCAGGAGCTTTGCGTCAGCCAATTCCCGAACGTGGCGCTGGAGCGCCGTCCGCGAAAGCCCGGTCCAGCTCATGAGCGTGGTGTTGTGGGCGTAAATGAACGGGCTCTCGAGAGGCTCCCAATCATCCGGCCGGGTTTTCTCGATCATCGCGATCAGCGTTGATGTAGCGGACCGACTGATAGGCAATTGACCCCTTAACGACTTCAGCGTGTTCAGGATGTCTCGCTTCGACGGCGTAGCCGGCGGAGGACCGTTCAGTTCGTCCTGGGCGGCAGCCATGGACGGCGTAAACCGGCGTCGCCCTTGGCGCGACGGTGGGAGCGCGGGCTCGCGCCCGCTTTCAGGGATATCCATTCGATGATCCGCGGTGAGGCTGTTGGAAGGCTCGCCTCCCGTGCCAGGCCCCGGACAAAACACTCCCGCTCGCAATTTTCGCTTGCGTTACCGACGGAGTTGGCGCTATCAATCAATTCGGTTTGTTTGTTTGATTGATAGCGTTTGTTTGGTTTTGGGGCCCTGGCTCTTCCGATTTGGCGATCGGGGGAGGCAGGGTTTTCTTTTATTTGGCGTTCGTCAGTGCATCGAGCCCCCTAAAAGTGAATCGTGATCCCCACGCTATCTCGCGGCGTGGGTGCGACTGCACGCTGCCGCCCTTTCCGTTTGGTAACAATTCCCGAATCGGACAGTCACGAAGAATTGATGACAAAAACCCTTGATTTTGTGTCCATTTTGGCTCAGCGTTTTTCACGAAATCACGGCCTCTGTGGCGCCACTGCCCATGCGGCTTGAGATGGCGGTCTCATACTGGCCAACCGTCCAGCCCGTCATATTGTTGGCCGCTAACGCCTTCGCAGAAACAAAGGTGCTGAGCGGCGTCGCTGCATCCGTTTCCGTTGCAATCGCGGAGCCGGCTTTCGTTCCGAACATATAGGCGCCATACACCTCGGCCCCAGTGGCGGTCCCTCCGGTGGCGCTACTGACCGCGCTGGCATAGTCACTGATAATTGCGCTAGCCACCTTCGCCTGCGTCGCCGGATCGCTGCGGTCCGCGTCGGAAAGGCCCAATTGCGAAGCGTATTGGTTCCAGGTCGCGTCCGTGACCTGCCAGACGCCATCTGCACTCGACGAACCGTTTCCGACGTTCTGAAAATGGCTCTCGATTTGCCCGAACGCAGCGAGCGTGTCCGGATTGATGCCGGCAGCCTGCGCGGCCGCAACCGCATCAGCGCCGTAGGTCTGCGCCATCATCGTCTCGTACGCGTCCGATGTGCCCCACGCACCATCAAAGGATGTGGCCGTCCCCGAGGTCCCGCTGCTTGACGCACCACTTGCCCCCGGACTGGTGAAGGTTGGCGCGCCAATTTCCGGATATGCCGGAACCACCTGCTCCGGAATCGCCGCCGCAGACGGGGACACATGGAGCAACTGCCCGGTCAAGACCGCGCCGACGACCATGCGGTAAAAGGGCGCACCCATCACAGCTTAGGGTGCGTGAACAACACCCGGCCGTCACTCCCCTCGCCGGCGACCTCACAGCGCGTCGGGTTCGAGGGCACGAGCGGCCGATAGTCGAGTACATCCGCGTCCGGCAGCCACGCGTAGTTTGTCCCTCGCCGCAGCACCTTCCGCCACCCGGCTTGCACGTCGTCAGTCACCGCGATCTGCGGTGCTGCAGACCCGACACGCTGCGACGAGGCACGCGGCTCCTGGAAAAGCGGCTCGAAGTCGTGCGCCGGGCTCATGCACCTGGTCGGGACGGGCGTGGGCTTGGCCACCGTTACTGCCGCCTTGCCGTTCGCGGGTGGCGTCCCCCAGTCTCGCGGGCCGATTTCGCTTTGCCGCTCCTGGGAGAGGCGATCCAGTTGCTCGGGGGACAAGTGCTGACCATGAGCCGGCACGCCGCAGAGGATCGGCGCACCCACCAAGGCCACGAATAGAATGAAACGGGACACGGGGAATCTCTCACGCAGTTGCTGTCGTGCGTACCATGCCCGTCACGTTTGTGACTGCGCGCACGACCGCCATGCGTCCGGTCACAAACAACCGCGGCATGCTACCGCAAGGAGGAATTTTGCAATGCGAACCCTTGCCTATGCAGCACTTGTCGCGAGCGTCCCGACGGTGGCGATCGCCGGCACCGCCTGCCCCGCTCCGGAGCCGATCGCCACAGGAGCCATCACTCAACCGCCCCCCCTGTTGACGGACGCGCCCCGCGTTACGGCCGCGGAGATCGCCGCATCACCTGCCCTGACGCGCATCACGAGCCGTGGCGCGGTCCTCTACCGGTTGAAAGAGGAGCATGGTCTGCGAGGCGTATTCGCGCGGACTGGAGATCAATTCCGGGTCTTCTACCTTACCCCGGATGACCAGGCAGAAATCGGCGGCGTCATGTGGGATGCGAGCGGCCGCAACGTCACTCGTGCTCAGGTCGCAGAGATACCGGGAGCGATCCCAACCGCCCACTGGGCACCGGCGCCATTGCCCTCGTCTTCGGCGAACGACGAACTCCCACATTCCGGTACGGTCGTGGATCCGGTGGCCCGCCTGGCTGCCGCCCATTTTGGCGTGGACGGCCGGCAGAGTGCGCCCCGCGTCTATATGATCATCGATCCCCTATGCCCGTTTTCGACACGGGCTTTCGGAGCCCTTCAGCCCTACGTTGAAAGCGGGAAGCTCCAACTCGCGCTCGTCCCTGTCGCGATCAATGACCATGAAAACGGCGGCGCAAGCACACCGGCCGCAATGCAGATGCTGTCCGCGCCGTCACAGGAAATGGCACGCGCATGGCGCCGTATCAGCGACGTCGGACACGCGGTCCCAGGCCAGGAGCCGGACGCAGCCGCCTCGGCGGAACTGACGCTGAACCTGGCCGCGGCCCACGCCGTGAAAATGCGCGGAACGCCCACTCTCGTCTGGAAAGACAAGACGGGCACCTCGCGCCAGGAAACCGGCATACCGGATGATATTGCGCAGTTCCTCGCAAGCCTGCCGTCGTGAGGAGACGGAGCGGGACCCGGGGCGGCGTCGCCGGCATTGTAGGCTGGCTCGCTCGCCCCTTCACGATGGCCCTGAGACCGGCCTACCGAACGGCGAAAGGCGGACTGCTCGGAGTCTATGACGCGCCAACGCTGGCCGTCGATGACACTCTTGAAGCTCGGGGCCCGGGTCAAACGGAAGGGGACCAGAACGCGATTCAGCGCCTTACGCCGGTACGGGCGCGGAGCAGGACTCTTGGCAGGCTCTTCGCCACGTTGCTGCTGTTTGACCTGGCCTGCTGGTGCTGGCTCGTCCTGGTCGATGGCGTGGGAATCTTCGCCCCCGCAAGCATCATGCGCGTCGCGATCGGCGTCGTGCTCGGCGGTCAGTTCCTGGTGTTTGCTCTCACGAACTGGCAGGCGCGCACCGGCCGCAGCGGGAGCTTCTCCACGTTCCTCTCGGACGGCGGCAACGTCTGGCCGCGATGAACGAAGCGCACTGCATGGAGCGTTTGGCTGCTGTTTTGGCAGCGCAACACGGTCGTTCCCGCTTCCGTCGCAATGGATCGAGAAGGTGAAAAATCCCAGAGATCGGCTGTCCTATCAACGGCCGATCGTCAGATGTCTTCTCGGGAGTAAAGCTGCTAAGAATGGTGCGAGAATTGGTTCTGGAGGAGACGGGGCGATGGAAAGCCAAACCTTGGCGTCTGTTGACGTAAACGAGGACATCTGGCGGGATCTGAGCACACTGGAACGGTTCGGCGACGCCGCGCGTGACACGCTGGCGGCCGGCATCCCGATTTACTACCGCGCGGATGACACGCCCACGGAGATGCTGATCAAGGAATACCCGGACGGGCACCGGGAACTGGTGCGCTATAATAGGGCGGGGGATGAGGTGATCCGCGCTCTATGAAGGAGCGCCCGCAGCTATGGGTTTTCGCGGGTCCTAATGGGGCGGGGAAATCGACTCTGGCCGAGCGGTTCATGAAGGACCGTCTGCCAATCGTGAATCCGGACGTTATCGCACGCGATTTACCCCGCAAGCCGGACGGTCGCCTCGCAGAAGCAGAGGCTGGCCGCCAGGCAATCGAACAGCGGGCTGCTTACATTGCGGCCGGTCAGAGCTTTGCTTTCGAGACGACCTTGAGCGGCGCAAGCGAACTGAGAGCCATGCAGGCCGCACGGAATTCAGGCTACAAAGTCAATCTGGTGTTCGTTGGCGTAGACGCCACGGTCCTATCGCTAGGCCGTGTCGGCGAGCGGGTGACAAAAGGCGGTCATGACGTACCGGCCGACGCGATCGAGCGGCGCTATCATCGTGCGATGGAAGCCTTGCCGAAGGCTGCTGTGCTGGCAGAACGAGTAATCCTGTTCGACAATAGCGGAGCCAGCCAGAAACTGCTCCTGGTGTATGAAGATGGGCAGGCCCGTCATCACGCTTCCTTGCCGGGATGGGCCGCGCGTGCGCTGGGGCATCTCCCTGCTTTCCTCAACGGCAAAGCGGACTGACGCTCATGGCGCGTTTGTGGGTGCTGTCGGATCTTCATCTGGAAACGGCCCCCTTCCCGGATGCTTACGATCCGCCCCGGCCGGCATTCGACGTGCTGGTCGCCGCCGGCGATATTTGGGAGGGCGAGCCGGAGAAGGCGGTTGCGACGATCGCTCGGCTGGCCGAGGGGCGGCCGAGCGTGCTGGTTGCCGGCAACCATGAGGCCTGGGGTATGACGCCGGCCCGGTGCCTGGACCGGCTGAAGCGGGCGGCAAAGCGGATCAACGTCACCGTGCTGGACGGGGAAGCGGCCGTTATCGCCGGCGTGCGCTTCATCGGGGCCACCTTGTGGGCGGATGGTCTGCTGTCCGGATTGCATCTCAGGCCGCGCGAGACGACCGGAGAAGGTGTTCGCAGGCCCGATGGGCAGGGCGCCATCACCCATGGCGATGAAATCGCCCTGCATGCGGTTCAGCGTGCCCGGATCGCGTCCCTGCTGGGCGAGGCCACGACCGATGGTCTGCCGCTCGTGGTCGTCACCCATCATGCCCCTCTGGTGGACCGGGTGCCGGCGGCATTGCGGGTCCATCCGGGGGCGGGTCTGTTCGCCTCCGACCTCTCGGCGCTGATGACCAGGCACAGGATCGCCCTGTGGGTGCATGGTCATATCCACGCCCGCGAGGACCGGGTGCATGGCAGCGGCACACGCATCGTTGCCAACCCGGCCGGGCCGCTCTTCACCACCCCCGGGTTCGAAGATGAGTGCGTCGTCGCCGTCTGACGCCGGTAATCCTACACCACCCCACGGGACACAGCCCTCTGCCTTTGAAAGGCTCTGCGAGCCATAGCCCCCCGCAAGTCGTGCCTGCGCCAGCCATTCCACCACCTGTGAAAAACGGGCCACCTTGCTCAAGAACGGTAAGCTTAGCACAAAAATGGTGAAAAATGGTCTCTCCGACACAAAAATGATGCGAGAGGAGATCTAGGGTGATCGAATTTAACCTCTTCGGCTTTGTTTTCCTGGGCTTGGGATGCGCGGCACTCGCCTTAGGCGGCCTTCTGGCCTACGTCCTGCCCTGAACAGGCGCTTCAGAACGTCCCGGCCTTCGCTGCTTTCTGATCGATCGACCAGGCACTGGTCTCGTAGGTTGGCCGATCGGCCTGGTCCACTGGATCGTTCGGTTTGACGATCGTCCCGGCCCGTGAGACCAGCGCCGGCCGCCACACCGCCGGTGTGGAGCCGTACGGCGCGTATGGGTCAAACAGGGGTTGCTTCACATGGGGCGGAGGCGGCGGATGGTAAGAGGCGACCGACCGTATGTTGCCGTGCGCGCATCCGGCGACGCCCAACCCAAGGACAATTACTGCGGAGACGCGGCACCAGTGCATCATGCTGCCTTGGACGGCGAGACGGGCTTAGTCGCGCTTTTGAGATCGGCCAGTTCCTTCTCAGCCGCCTCCGCTCGGGCCTTCCACATGTCAGCCCACTGCTTGCCGTTCACGCAGAGGTCTTCATACTTGCGAGCGACGGAGCGGGCGCGATTCTGCCACATGTCACGATCCGCTTCAGCCTTATCACGCTGTGCCTGAATTTCCCTTTTCAGATCTCGCATCTCCAGGCCCCAAGCCTTGAAGTCGTCCGCCGCTTTATTGCAGACGTCGCGGTCCTCCTTCAAAGCATCAAACCGGCGCGCAAGCAAATTATACGTCTGGACGAGCTCGTTGTACATGTCGGCGAGTTCGTTATATTGAGAGAGCGGAATCGCCGGCCCCTGATTCTGCGCACGAGCCATCGCGGCCGCAGCTGCCTCCGTCGCCTTGGTGATCCGAATCAGTTTGTCATAGGCCAGAACGTCCACGGCTCAGCTCCTTCAGACTCAGTCCTTAGCCGGACCAGCAATTTGCATCAGCGATTGCGTCGCGGAGTCTACCGGATGCGCGGCTGCATTGTCGATGGTTCCATGGGCGTTGCCTACGCCACCTGCACCCGAAGCAATATCTTGTGCGAAACCCGCGGCTTTCTCCGTGGGCGTGGAGAGACCCCGCCCAGTACTTTTGTCCGAGAAATCGTCACTATCGACACGACCAATGCTGGTCATGCCGGCCATGGCTGGAATGTGATGCGGCAACGTTGAGATCAGCCGGAACGCCATGACCGCGAGGCTCATTTCCATCGTGACAAACATGCACAGGAGCACGATCAGACCGATCATATTGTCCAGAAGCCATCCATGATCGAACACAAAGCCGGTTGCTACTGTAAAGCCTTTCATGATCAACCACGATATGGCCGCAAACACTGTGTAGCTGAAGATAAGGCCGGCGATCATCATCACTGGTCGGAAGATGATGGTGAACAAAACCTCATACCCGCGCAGGCCGCCACCGTGCAGACCGTCGCCCTTGAATACCATGTGAGCCAGCATCCAAAGCGGGAACCCGACAACCGCCTCGATGACGACCAGATACCAACCCGCGACACCCACTGTCCAATAGGCGAAGGGCGTCATTGGCAGCACATACGCGAGAGTGATTCCAGGAGCGAGCAGCAGAAAAGCGCCCGCGAAAATCGGCGTCAGGAGCGCCTTGATCAACCCGCTCAACGCAAATGTGGTGGCAGAGGCAGCAGCGGCAGGGAGGTCACCCGTCACGAGGTTCGCGGCAGTCGCCAGACCGGAAGCAGTCTTGCTACTGGCGATTGCTGCGCCCCCGATGATTGCCAGCGCCGTGTGAATCAGAATGTGCCCGAGGGTTATCATCGCACCGAGCGGGTCGGTCCAACCCGTGCCCGACGTTGGCGAAATGAGATGATTCACGATCAACGTCATCAAGCCGTTCGACACGCCAACCGCCTGGAGGGCTTTGTCCAACCCGCTCTCGGCAGAGTCTGGGATCTCCCCATTGTGGTAAAGACGCGTGGCCCCATTGGGAGCGCTCGGACTGTCAGCGGCGGCAAGCTGCTTTTCTTCAGTCGCCTGGTACCGCTCGATGGCATCCGCGGAAGCTGCGAGATCCAGCATTAAATCGTGACCGAGCCCCTGCCAGTTAGGGTGAGTCACCGAAGGGACGATCGACGCCACAGCGAGCACTTCAGAGTTGAGCCGCGAGATTTCGAGGTAATAGGCGCCAAGCCCCGTCCAGCCGAGGTTTTTCATCGCCAAATAGCCAGAATCGGTGGTGGAGGACGCACCGTCAGAGTATTGAGCTCGGATCTTGCTTACGGCTGTGCTTGCGGCAGAGGTTAATGCGGCCGAATATGCTGTGTTCGCAGACACCAGGACGGCGTCCATGGCTCGCAATGCCGTTGCATCACGGGTCTGCCACAAGGTCGTAGCCAAGGTCTCCATCGGTGGTCGGACAGCCTCTATGAGGTTTTTGAGCGCTGTCACTTGTTGCGCGGACACGTCGGAGAGATCGATCGTCGTCCCAAGCGCGTGCTGTCCCTCTTGGCTCGGGATGCTCACCCGGATGCTCCCGCAGACGGACGTGCCACTCGCGTTCCCCGATGACAGCTTATAGTCAACTGTTACCGCGGCTCCGCCCCCCGGGTTGACGACCGAAGGCTCGGGCGCGACGAGCGGGTTGTGGGTCGCGGCCCCAACCAGTGCGCGGCACAACTCACTCTCCATGACCGCCATCACGACCTGACGTGTCCCGGGAATGATTGGCTCGGCAATTGGCAATGCGTCAGGGCCAACCGCTTTCGCCACCACGTTGTTAAGATTCCTGGCCATGCCGATCGAGGGTTTAGCCAGGTCCTGAACAAGGATGGCTTGGCCCACGGAGAACCCATTATTCGATGCCACGGGGACCATGAGCGCTACGGACATCACGATCCGTATCGGCGCCCAGCCAGAAAAGTGCGCCGAAAGAATCTTGCCTGACTCTGCGGTCCTATGCAGTTGGACGACGGAGCCGTATGTGATCCAGAATGCGGCAATCAGCATCACATAGGCAGAAATGTACTGAAGCATCGTGCCGGCAGCCGTTGAGCCGCCGGATGTCATTGGGAACAGAGAGTCCAGAACTTGGGCGCTCCAATCGTCCCCCGCGCTAAGGTCGCTCCAGGAAATTGAGGACGGGTCTGTATCTGCGAACGCCGTTCCAAAAGGCGCGCAGAGCATCGCGAGGGCGATCACACCGTGGCGGGCGCCTTTTTTGACGTTCTCGACTCTCAACAGGCCCATTTGATCAGGCCCCAGGGCTGGGACTGTTATCTGGCGCCCGGTCCCTCGTCCGCTTTCGGTCTTCTGTAAAAAAATCGCGGAAGCGGTTCACCAGCCTTTCAAGCGCAGCGCCGACCTCCTTGATAAAATCCTTTCCAGGCTCATGGCCCGGCAATTTTTCGAGTTTGTGTCCTACCTTCGCAGCCTCCTCCTCTGCCGCCTTCACCGAAGCGTCGCCGGAGGCCCCGCGTACGGATGCATCGGATGCGAGAAGTTCCGCCTCTTTCCCAAGCCGCCCCGCGGATTTCCTAAGCTTCTCCCAGGCGTCAGCGAAGCCGGGCGTCTGATCGACCGCAGTGTGGTATTCCTTCCTTAGGTCCCCATACGGCCCGTTTTCGGTCATGCCCGCAATTACCTTCTCGGGCCCCGCCCCCTCTTTCGCGGCCGCCTGGTCGAAGGCCTCGAAAAAGTCTTGTCCCACCTTTCTCAGCGCTCCGAGATCTTCCTCAACCGCCCGTGTGGCGTCGCGGACTTTCCGGGTGCGAGTTTCCAAATGGCGAGCATCACTTTGTTCCCGCCGGTCAGCCATGAAATTTCCGAACGCATTGCGCGCAAAGCTCGCTGCGCCAATCTCTCGCGCTACCTTTCCGCCGGCGTGTGGCTGATCCTGCTGCGTCTGCGTTTTCCTCTCGCTGGAACGACTATTGTCTCCGCCACCTGCTTTTGTACCGGTCGCAGCCTCCTGAGCCGGACCGTTACCACCCGCCCGGGCATCGTACACTTCACTTTCGGCTTCATCGGAGCGCCGCTGCTGACGCTCGCGGTTTTGCCTGTCGGCCTCTTCGCCCACAGCCTCACTATGATCGGCTGAAGAGGCCGACCGTCCATCGTCCGGAGCATTATCCTGTGGTGGCTCCGAAGCCTTGGTGCCCGGCGCCTGAGTCCCACTCTCTCGCCCGCGCTCTGCCTCGGATTCTACCGAACCCCAATACCCCTCATCTTCCCCTGGAGGAATTTCAGGTGCCTCCGCTCCCGATGGAGGATAGGGATCGCTGTCCGCAAAGCCAGCCGCCGGGCTTCCAGACGGCCTTTCCCCATCCCCGCCGCCCGGCGGACCATTTTCCGGCTGGGAACGTGGCTCGGCGACATCTGCCTGCTCGGGCGGAGTTCCGGGTGCACCTGCAGGTGCAGGTGCAGGTGCAGGTGCAGGTGCAGGTGCAGGTGCAGGTGCAGGTGCAGGTGCAGGTGCAGCGTTCGCGCGACCGAGGCGGTAGTCAAGCACTGCGGCGATCCTTGCTGCCGCAATCGACGCCTGGTCCTCCGGCGTCATTTCTGCGACCTGAAGCGCCTGCTGCCTGATGTCTCGGGCGAGTGAGCGATCCTCAAGATCACCCGCCTGGCGGAGCATTCCCTTCATTTCTTCGTTCTCGAGACCGGGAAGGTCCGTCGCGAAGCTGCGGAGACCGGCCGCGAGGAGCGGGGAAATCTTGGGATCCTCCCCAGTGCCGCTAAGCGCCTTCCAATCCTGGACAAGCCAAGCGACCTCCGTGGTAAAACGGGCGTCGTTTTCCAGGCGGGGGTTCTCCTCCAGCCGCTCTCGCAAATCGGCCACTTCCTTTCCGAGCCCGCGCCCCGCCTCGGGCACGCGAGCTTGCTGCGCGTCGAGCGCTGCCAGCGCCATTCCCAGGGGCCCAGATGCGGCTACGCCTGTTTCCGACATGACGAAGTCCTCTAATTCAGTGTTGAGGTTGGAACCGGCATCGGTGTGACCGGTCGTAAACGGCGCTCGGCTTCGATGGAGAGCCTTGTTGCCTCCATCAATGCGCGCTGTTGCTCCAGCTTGTATTGCTGCCAGAGAATCCAGTTCCGCTGAGCATCGAGCAGCGCAATCTGAACGAGAACGGATTTTGGCGCCGGCATTGCTTGAAGGTCAGCTTGCCAATCCGTACCACTATATTTCCGGTTTATCTCGAGGTCAGTCGCCTCGTATTCGCTGCCGGCATCGGTATTCGTTATTCCTTCCCGTGTTGCCTCCGCCTTCTGCGCGGAACTCAGCGACACGGTATTCGCGTGCCAACCCAAGACGCCATCGGTGACGTGTTCCGCCAATGTGATAGCCGCGTTGTAGGCCCTGCGCCCAGGAAGCGAACCTTGTCCCTCGATAGACGTAAGGCTGCTCCCGCGCAGAGCTGCCGGAGGCGACGGTTGGATCAGCGTTGTGGCATAATCGTTCGCCCGCGTAATTGCCTGCTTGTCGACATAGACAGGCGGCGTGAGGAGGCTGCTCGCGTTCTGGTCCGCGTCCTTTTGCTCCTGGGACGCGAGCGTGCAGACGCCGGCATCCGCTTCCGCGTCTGAACAATACAGACTGAAATGGTTATTGTTGGCGGCCTGCTGTGCCTGCCCGGCCCCCTCCCATGCTGGAGTACCCTTGTGCGCCTCGGCTCTCCCGCTTTTGCCTGAATCGAGGGCAGCCGCTACGTCGCCACCCTTCCTCGCCGCCACGACGGCGGCCTGCCCGCCTTCGAGATTCAGACAGTCCTGCCGGTTTACAGCATGATTATTGCGTTGTTCGGAATTTCGCACCTCGCGCGCCAGCCGCGCATTCACCATGTTAGTTGCATCGGCAATTTGTTCTTGCGCCCCGACCTGCGCCTTCATGTAGTTGCTGAGCTGGGCGAAGCCTGGCCCAAGAACCCCATTGATTCGACCAAGCGCCAGATTCACCATATTTTGGAACGCCGACAGCGTGCCATTGAGCACTGCCTGCATCTCCATAATCGCATGCACGATCGGAACGCTATCAAACAGCGCATAGGCTGGGCGGGGCGCGCTCATCGTGCCGACAATGAATGAGAACGTAACAACGGCCAAAAAGCGCGTGAAGGAACTTGTGATCCGAGCCATTACTGTTCCACCGTAGAATAGCCGGTGCTACTTCCAATCAAAGACATGGAATATCCGTCGGGAAGTTGTGTTCGCCCAGAGACATCCCACGAAACATTCCCCGAGGCATTCATGCCAGCACTGAGAAGATTGTCACCGCCACCGCCGACATTGATAGTTGGACAGAAGCTGCCCGCGCCCAGGCCGAGGTTGAAATTCGTGTCGAGCCCGGTGACCGACAAGCCGCACTGGGCGGCGCCTTGCAAGCTCTCCCACTCGGACGTTAGTTCCGAACACACTTTACCCATAGCAGCCTGGGCAATGCTCGCGATATTGATCCCATTGGTAAGGACATCGAGTCCAATACCGTTAAAGAAATTCCCAAGACAGGTGAACTTGGTTACCGACTGAGGTTGATGGATCGTCGCGTCATCCGCCTTGAGGTCGGCAGCGATCCCGGTCGCCGCCGCCTGCACCAGGGCCTCGCACCCGGCAGGCGTGTCATCAGCACGCACCACCTTTGGGGTAAAAGAAGAGGCCAGTGTGAGGATTGTTAACCCCGCCCTCGCGAAAGTCCTCATGGCTCCTTTACCCCTGCGGGGGCCGGTCTCGATGGTGGTAAAAATCGCATCAGGTCCCGCCGTGGCTGGGCCAACGCCTCCCGGGCGTGTTTATAGGTCAGCCAATCGGGCCTCTTGTCGTTCTCCCGGTCATTACTCTCCCGCTCTTCGTTCGACATCGCGCAGCCCTTCCCCAGCAAGAAAATGTGCCGCGAACTGACTATTGCGGCTCGCTTCCTGAATCTGCTTGTTCGTGGGGAGAATAATGAACTCGTGTGTAACTCGGAGCGCGCACGGTCACTTGGGAATGGCATGTCGCTGATAAGCGTTTTGCGCATATCTGATATGCGTTGTGGCCATAAGCAGGTATTTTTGGCAGTTACTCGCCATTTAGTTGTAGCCCCGCGGATCTAAACATAGTGTTAAAAATAGGGCGAACTGCGGAACATTTTGTACTATGCTGCATCGAAAGGATACATTCACACCGTTCGAACACCAGGGATTGAGGGTCGATGCTGCAGAGCGCAGTCTGCTTTCGCTATTACAGGCGTCCGATAAAGGTTGGGCCGCCGCCCGAACCCGCTGATCTCAGCAAGACATTATACGAGACCCTTGGCGAGTGGCGCGCAAGCGCGCACTATACGCACAACGAATGGAAGCCGACACGCTTCTGGCTGCGCGACGAGGAAGATTTACTTGAGCGCGTGTACCCGACGGCCAAGCCGGTAACGGACATAGCAACAGACCTCGGTCGTTCCGTAAGCGCAATTCGTGCAAAAGCACGATCGCTGGGGTTAAGGCGTCCGCTGCGCGGACGGGCGGCTGACGCCGCCTCTGCTATTGAACTCCCCCCCGCACAATTGCGAACCACTGTCAACCGAGAGACATCGCCGTCCAGTCCAAAATCCGTCATCCCACGGACTCGATCAGGGCGGGCGATCTGGAACAGTGCGGCGATCACTCATCTCGCGGAATTGTGGAAACGTCTGTACTCGCCTACGTACATCGCGGACCATCTCGGGCTTCCGGTCGGTACGATCAAAACAGCAGCTCAACGCGCTGGGCTGCCTAGCCGCGCGGGCCTGACCCTTCTCAAGTCAGCGCCCAGCGAAAACCCGCTCGAAGTCCCTGAGAGCCAAGTACTGGTAGAACAGATGATAGAGAGAGTCTGCCAGATAACGCAGACCGTCTTCTATCAGAACGCAAAAGACCGCCGACGACAGCATTACAGCCGGCTTGGACAACTCCGAATTGCACGAAGTGCCACTGGCAGCATTCATTGATGTTGAACAGTCGCATGGCGTTGCAGCGCCGCCTCCTTGATCCGGAATTTCTCCAGCGCACGGTCAAACACGCACTACTCGCCTTCACGGTAAGCTTGTGCCTGAACATACTTCTCGCGCTGGCCCTGGTCGTCGAGGTCTCCCACACGCCACATGTGCGTTACATCTATCACGATTCACTGGGAAAGCCCCGCGAGCTCATCGTGACGGATCAGCCATATTTTTCAGACTCGGAAATCACGAATTGGGCCGTCGCTAAAGTAACAAACCTCTACACGATGAATTACGTCGATTATGGTAAGCACCTCTCAGCAGCGGCTGCCGATTTCGACATTCCAGCGTGGAACGCCTGGGGCCAAGCGTTCAAGGGACCCGGAAACATCGAATTCATCAAGGAGAAGCGTGTCTTCCTGACCGCTTCTCCAAAGAGCGCAGCAACGATAAGGTCTGAGGGAAAGACTGAGCACGGGGAATACGAATGGCACGTACACTTCCCGATGCTGCTCCGATGGGAAAATTCCTCAGGTTCTACAACAAATCTACTCTCCATTGACGTGACAATTCGAAGAACAAACGCGCCCGATTACGCCGATGGGCTCATGATCACAGAGCTCAACGCGCCTCGCGCTTCGGATAACGGAGGGTAAATGCGCCGTCTCTATGGTTTCGTCGGCGGCTGCCTTGCGCTTGCCACCGTTCACTCGGCGGCGTTCGCACAATCTCAACCGGAGGCTCAGGACCACAACCCTGTTGATCCCGCATTTCGCAATCTCCCGCCACCGCCGGTCATGAGAGGGCTATACGACCGCTACGATCAGGCGGAGAAGAACCTTGACGGGATCGACGACCCGCACCGCCTTGCCGTGCCCGTTTCCAGGTCGGTTACAATCTCGCTCGCGCCGGGCGCTCAAACCAATATCGTACGCATAGCCCAGGATTATCCCGCCTCAATTACGTTTCTTGATGAAACGGGCCAACCGTGGCCCATTGCGTGGGATCTCGCGACCAACAAGGGTGGCGGCTGCGATGCGAGGGGACAGGGCCAAAATCCAGCCGTGCGCGGGGTGGGTATATACGCCTGCGTGCCCGAGGCAGGTTCGAACGTCCTTCAGCTAACTCCCATCTCCCGATACGCCCACGGCGGCGTCCTGGTGAGCCTGAAAGGGGCGCCAAAGCCCATCAACTTCATGATTATGGCGGGCACGGGCGCTTACGACGCCGACCTGACCGCCCGGGTGCAAGGGCGAGGCCCCAATGCAAAGTCCGTCCTGGTAACAGAGGCGGATGCCCCGGTCACGGGCGCGTCGTTCTTCAACGCCTTGCTCGATGGTGCGCCGCCGGCCGATGCCATTCCGCTTACAGTGAGCGGTGTCAGCCCTGATCATACGCGTGCATGGAAAATCGGCCACGAGATGTTTCTTCGAATGGACAATGGATATTGGCCCGTATCTCCAGCCCCGAGCGCCCACCAGTCCGAGTATGATGTAGGAATCTTCGAGATTCCGGAAACTTCGGTCGTCCTCGTATCAACCGGAACACGGATGGTCAGCGTGTCCCTCTCGGAAGACGCCCCATGAGCGACGGACCTCCGGCCACGCCGATTAGCCGCACGCCACTCGGAAAGAGTTTGGTCGCTACACGATCCATCGGCGTGGCAGTTCTCGGACTGACCGTCGTCTTCGGGGGTGGCTGGTATTTCCTCGCGCGAGACGATCACCCTCGGCCGAAGGCCAGCGATCTGATGCCGCCTCAGATGGCGGCGCCAGCAGGGGGCCAGAATCACTCGGACATGCTCGACCGGACCGTACGAGACAAGGAAATGGCGGACGCTCGAGCGGCCGAGGCGAGCCACAAGTCGTTCGCAAGCGCGCTCGCGACAAACGATCACCTCAAGGGAGACAACGCCCCGGTCATCGGCAGTGTCCCGGGCGAACACGGACATTCCACCGCACCACCTCCCGGCGCTCCGCCGCCGGCAGTGCACCACCAGGATCCCCCGCAATCACCCGACGGAAGCAACCCTTTTACGCGGGACCCAGCGGAAGATGCGTCCCACGGTAATCACCGCGCACGCGGATCCCGCGGAGCGAATAATGAAAGTCTTTCCGACCTGGCAGAAGCGGAACTATTCGCCGCATGGAGCAGCCATGCCCCGTCGCTCGATGTAAAGCTGCCGAGCCAGGGCGTTGTAGCAACGAAGCAAGGGTCGAACGGACAGGCTTTTACGCGCACTCCTGAGCAATCAGGGCCGGAAGCGGCCCCGACCGCTACCGGATTGGCACCCTCTGCAGCAGATTCACTGCACAAGAAAAAGGGGCGTCCGCTCGTCGCAGCGGGCCGTGGGGTCTACGGACATGCTGTGCTCACTGCGAACAGCGATATTGGCGGTCAAGCGCTCGTCGAAATCGATAGCGGAGCGCTCATCCACGCTCGCGTCTCTGGTGCGTTTCAGAAGAAAGACAATTTCCTCGTAATCAAGTTCGACAAGCTAATGATCGGGGATGCCGACCCGATCGGCATTTCCGCCTACGCTGTTTCACCCGATACGGCAGAGACTGGTGTCGCGTCAGACGTCGACGAGCATATCGCGACAAGAATCATTCTGCCGACAGCCGCGGCGTTCGTCGAAGGCCTCGGCAACGCGATGCAGAATACGAACACGAGCAGCTATACGGTAAGCGCCGACGGAACCCGACCTTGTTCGGGGCGGGAATAGCGTGAAGCTGGCGAGGCACATGGAGGCCTTGCGAGTGGATATTGAGCAGTCAAAAGAGCCTCGTATGAGCGCATGCCGGGATGGTGGAGCGGTCGTGCGAATGGAGCGGCGGCGGCATTGGAGCAATGAGGAAAAACTCGCGATTCTGAAAGAGACGACGCAGCCAGGCGCTATCGTTGCGGTAGTGGCGCGACGCTACGGGATCGGAACTGGCCAGCTATACACATGGCGCAAGCAATTGGTGCGCGGTGCGATGGCCGGGTTCGTGCCGGTCGAACTGGTGAGTTCCGAGTCTCCTGCAAAGCCATCGGAGGTCGGCCGCATCGACATTCGGCGGGAGGGCGGCTTCACCGTATCGGTCGACAGGCTCGTTGACCGGGAAGCACTGAGGCTGGTCCTCGACATCGTCGGGGAGCTTGAACGTTGAGTCTGACGCTGCCGCCGTCGGCGAAGATCTATCTGTCGCTGGCGCCGTGCGACATGCGCAAAGGCTTCGACGGATTGTCGTCCCAGGTTAGTAATATCCTGCAACTCGATCCATTCTCCGGCGCTGTATTCCTGTTCCGCGGCAAAAGAGGTGACAGGTTGAAGGCGCTGGTCTGGGACGGGTCGGCTCTGCCTGTATGCGAAACGCCTTGAGCGTGGGAAGTTCGTGTGGCCCCGAACCCAGGACGGGGCGGCAGCCCGACTCTCGGCTGCGCAATTGGCGATGCTGATTGAAGGTCTCGATTGGAGGCAGGCGATCATCCATGACGAGGTGCCTGCACCGACCTTTGCGTGAACGGTAAAACCGCAGAAAACTGAGGTTTTATATAGGATCGGAACGTTGCTCGCGCTATAGTTCAAGGCATGCGGTTCGACCTTCATCGCCTCCCCACAGATCCGGTTCTCCTGCAGAAAATGCTGCGGAGATGGCCGAAGCCATGGAATTGGAACGGAGCGAACTGAGGGCAACGAAGCAGACCGTCAAAATCCAGACCCTGACAATCGAAAAGCTGGAGCATCGCCTTGCTCGGCTTCTGCGCATCCAGTTCGGTCGCAGTTCCGAGAAGATGGACATCGCGCAACTGCGCCTGATGTTCGAAGAAGGTCGATGCCTCCCAACTCGCCAACGATGATGCTCCCGCAGCGTCAAAGCCGCAATCTGCACGGAAAGCTGGAACCCTGGCGCCGAATCCCCGCGCACATCCGCGCGCGTGACGACGGAGCATCACCGCAGCCATGCGGTTGTGGCGGCGCCGAAACCATCATCTGCCAGGACGTCACCGAAGTGCTGGACTACGTTCCGGCCCGCTTCCGCGTCCTGCGCCATGTTCGTCCCCGCATCGCCTGTCGTTCCTGCGAGAAAATCGGCCAGGCTCCAGCCATTGATCTGCCGTTGCCGAAGGTGATGGCGAGCAGCGCGTTGCTTGCGCATCTTCTCGTCAGCCGCTTCGTCGATCATCAGCCCTGGCACCGTCAATCGATGATCCTGCGTCGCCTGGGCGTGGACATCGATCGCGATGTGATGGGCCGCTGGTCCCGCAAACTGGCCTGGCTGATGGCCCCGCTCGGCGAACGGCTGCTCTCCTACATTCTCGAAGCTTCCAAGATACATGGTGATGAGACGCCGGTCACATTGCTCACAGGCGAGGGCGGTAGCCACACCGTGTACTTCTGGGTCTATCTGCGCGACGATCGTTCGAGCGGTGACATGCGCCCGCCCGCCGTAACGTTCCGCTTTACAATCGGTCGCGGTGGTGAGCATCCCGCAGCTCATCTCGCCGGCTATCGGGGATATCTTCAGGCGGACGGCTACGCCGGCTACAACACGCTGTACCGTGATCCCAGCACGAAGGCACCGCGCGAGGTAACCGAGGTCGGCTGCTGGGCCCACTCGCGACGCAAGTTTACCGACATCCTGGAAAAGAACCCGTCGCCGATCGCGGCCGAGGCCGTGGTAAGGATCGGCGAGCTTTTCGCGATCGAACGCGCCATCAAGGGGGCGCCTCCCGATGAACGACGGCAGGTTCGCCCAGCAGTTGGCATGCCCGAAGCTGGCTACCCTTGCGACCATGGCTGGAAGCGCGGATGCGGGGGCTGTCATCGGACAGTGCCTTGGCAAAGGCATGCCGCTATCCGCTCAACCGCTGGGCGGCGATGGTCCGCTATTGCGATGACGGTCTGCTCGAAATCAGCAATAATCTGGTCGAAAATTCCCTGCGTGGGGGTTGCCCTTGGCCGCCGCAACTGGATGTTTGTCGGTTCGACCAAGGGGCGAGCTTCGGCCCTGTTTTACTCGCTGGTCGAGACCTGCCGCCTGAACAGCGTGCACCCGAAGCCTGGTTCACCGACGTCATCGCACGTATCGGCAACCACCCGATTAACCGGATCGACGAACTCCTGCCCTGGAACTGGCAGGCAGCGAGAGAGATCCAAAAACTGGAGCATGCTGCTTGAGCAATGCCTTCGTCGTGCGGATGACGATCACACTGGATGACGTGACACCGGCTGTGAGCCGTATGATCGAAGTGCCGCTGGGTATCAGGCTCGATCGCTTGCACACCGTCCTCCAGGCTGCGCTGGCATGGACCGACAGCCACTTGTGGGAACTGACCTTCGGACGCACGGGATTCGGCATCCCCGACCCCTCCTATGGTCTCGATGGTCCGCTCGATGCGCGCAAGACGACCTTGGCTGAGGCTCTGGAGGAAATGCGAGGCAAGTCCTTCCGATACCTCTACGACTTCGGCGATGGCTGGGAGCATAGCGTCAGGATCCACGATATCGCCCCTGCCGACCCGCACGCCAGCTATCCACGCCTGCTCGAGGCCACCGGAATGTGTCCGCCCGAGGACTCGGGAGGCCCCTGGGGCTATGCTGAAAAGCTGGAGGCCCTCACTGATCCGACGCATGAATTTCATGAGGACGCACTGGAAGCCCTGGGGGACGCCCATGATCTCCACACTCAGCCAAACGTCGACTTGATCCAAACCCGCTTCACTGCCCTGGCAAAGAAATGGGCACCCCGCCAGCGAAAGGCCAAATAGTCGTTACGTCAACGCCGCCTTACATCGGCGCTTACGCTATACGAGCGGGGTTGGCCTTGCCTCGTTCACACACCTGACACTGCCCCAACAAATGGGGGTTGCCGCCGGCAAGGCGGGACAACAGCTCGGCCAGATCCTCCAGCAGGCGACCCCCCAACAGGCGACGGTCTGGCTACGGTCCGGCGATCCTGTCGGTGTTGTTTTTGAGGAACCCGTCTTCGCCCCCGGCGAATAGCGCCAGAACCCCGCGGTTACATACGCATGCGAGATCCTGATCCTCGCCGAAAGGAGGGCTAGACACTCATGCGAGGTAGCGCGATGCGACATGACAATGTCTCCGACGTGACCCCAATGTTGCGTGCGCGCCGCCGCGCACAGGGAACCGACGAGGACAGCGGCACAAACGACCCCGCCACGGAGTCCGAGGAACTATCGGCGCTCGATGCGTCCGGTGAGGACGCCAGCGAAGCGGGAGGCCGGATTTCCCACGGCAGGGTGCCGGCTGCGACAGACGGTGAACGTGGGAGCCCCGGGCGAAGGCGCCTCACCACACCGATGTTCCTTGCGACCGCAGCGACCGCCGTCGTAGCGGGCGCCGCACTGGTCGGGCCTCACCTGTGGAACGCAGGGCCCAAAGGCCGCTCTCTGTCGTCCTCTGCGGCGAAGACACCCCCCCCTTCGGTCGCCGTTGCCGCGCGGGACGTTCCTCCAGCAAATGCGCTGACCCCGCCTGCCATGCCCTCGCCCGCCGGGCAGGAGGACGCTCCAAACACCGACGAGCCCTTCGGCGGTGCGGGTATTCCCGGGCCCTCTGCTGTAGCGACTGTGCCCAGCGCGCCCGCGCAACCAACGCCGGCCATCGCCCCAGCTCCGGCTCCGGCTCCGGCTCCGGCGCAACCGCAGCCTTCCAGTCCTGTTTCGCAACCTGGCACGCCACCCCTTACGGCCGCCCCAACAGCGAACCAGACCGTCCCCCCCTCCCCGAGTACGCAGCCAGCCCCGACCGTATCAGCGAACACTGAAAGCCCCGCTCCCAGCAGGGACGAGATGCTTGAGCTCAACCTCGCCAAGCAGATGGCAGGCCTGGCGGACCATCTCGCGACGCTCGAGAAGCAGATGAGCAGCCTGCAGGTGTCCCTCGGGGAGAGGATCGGAGCAGCCGGCGGCCGGATGGATGAACTGCAGCACCGAGAGGATCTGGTTGAGAAGACCCTGACAACGATTCAAGCGGCTACGGCACGGCCACAGGAAACTGGTCCAGCCCGGTCGCCACAAAGCCACGCGACACCCCCGAATTCAGTAGCTCGGCCCATTGCGCCAACCGGACCAAGCGAGCCGGCACGCCCAGTCTATCACGTGCAGGCGGGGGCACCTGGTATTGCGATACTCCAGGATAGTTCGGGGAACGCAATCCGCGTCGTCAACGACGACACCGTTCCTGGTTGGGGTGCCGTTAAGGGCATTACGCAAATCGGCAACGCGTTCGTCGTCCACACCGAGCATGGCGTCATTCGGTAGGAGCCGACGTCATGGAAGGTCTCTTCGACTTCGCACAAGACATCGGTCTCGCCCTGTCGTGGGTCCTCCCGCTGCTGTGCTACGTCGGCGGGTCCTGGTTCCTTGTCGGCGGGCTCCTCGAAATTCTGCAACGGTCTGCGGCACCGAACGGCCTGCTGGCCAAGCCGTTCGTCCCCGAACTGATGATCGCAGTCGGGGCGACGTTCCTGTCGTTTCCGGAATTCCTCAATGTGGGAAACCGTACACTCGGCTTTGCGGCCAACGTTGACCTGGGAGCGTCCCAAAAGCTCAGCTTCTCGACGGACACGCTCTCCAACGCCGCAAAAGGAGGGCCGTTACAGACCCTCACCGCAATCTTGACCGTCTGGCACACCTATTTTGCCTGTTACGGCGCGCTGATCGTCTACTTCGCGCTCGTCCGACAGGTCGGCCGCGCCAAAGGCACAAACAACAGTTCGCCCGCGCTGAACGCCGTCATGGGCATTTCAGGCTTCTTCGTGATGAACGCGGACGTCATCGCTCCCGCGCTGCTGAAGGAACTCAAGCTGGGTTCCTGATGCGGCCGTCGCTTCTCGTTATCCACCCAACAGGAGGCTCTATGCCGAATTCAATTTCACCGCGCACGACGCCGGGTGTTCGGCGCGCCACGGCGCTCACCGCACTTGCGCTCGTGGTCGTGGTGTTCGCCCCCGGCGCCCACGCACAGGCAATCGACGACATCGCGCAGCAATCGACGGGACACGTTCTCGGCGCGTGGTCATACGTCATGAATGCCTTTTGCTGGATCGTTGGAAGCGTCATGCTGATCATGTGCGGGCTCGGCTGGTATCAGCATCAGCGTAACCCGAACGCGGGGAGCCGCCCGGGTATGCTGGTCGCGGCCGGATTGCTGGGGGGCGTGTTTCTTGCTCTTCCCTTTTTCGCCAAGACCGCCTCCTTCACCATCTTCAACTCCGGCCCGACCGTAACCGGCGAGCAGCAGCAGATGCGGTTCGACAGGTGATGGACCCCGTCTCGCTTTCGATGCAACCCGCCGGCTCGCTCAGACTTGGCCCGCTTGCCGCAAAGCCACCTCATCGCTGCGCGTGCTGCGGTCATCTCGCGCCGGCGGCTTCGGTAGCGGGACGGGCCCTCTGCATGACATGCGTTCCAGCATTCGCGCTGGACGAGCCGGACATCGACAAGGTCTCGGCGCTCATATGGCTGCCCCACCTCGACCAGCCGGTGGTCAGCCGCCTGGTGACGGCCGTCCATACGGCCCGCGCGGCCGATAGCACTGCCGTCCCCACGACTGACCCGGTGGGCCTTGCCAAAGCAGCCCAAGCTGTCCTCGACATGCTGCTTGCGCAACGTGCGGCGGCCATCGCCCGGATCGGCACCGACCGCCCGTCAGTGCTCCGCGCCGCAGGCCTGTCACTCAACGGCATCACCATTCCGAAGCGCACCGGTGTCTCCGCGCTGCGCTTTGTTGCATTGGGAGGATGGTTTGGCCCCGACAATGGGCTCTACCAGTCTGCCGCGGCTGAGTGGATCTGCGGCCCGTGAATTTCATACGTAAAGAAAAGTCAGAGAAGCCGGCTGCGGTCTCGCGGGCAGGCTTATCGCTCGGCGATAGAGTCCTTCAGGCAATCGCCGCAACGTCCAGCCTCTTCAAGCGGGACCTGACTGCATTCTGCGACCTTGCGACCTGTGACCGGCATGGCATCGTCACGTTCGGCGGTGATTACGTGACAGTCCTGAGACTGCGAGGCATGCGGCGTATCGCCAGCGGGCCGGAAATCCGGGCTGCGTCGTCTCGTCTCAGGCTTGCCTTGACGAGCCTGTTTGCCGCCCCTGGACACGCACTGCAGTTCTCATACGCGGCAGATCCTGAGGGGGTCGAAGAAACAATCGCTCGTAATCTCGACGAACGCCGCACAATTGCCGCAGCACTGAACGCGGAGTTCGAAGATATCTTCGCCGAACGCCAGCGTGTCTTGCCGCCTTTTATGCGTCAGGAGCGCATCTATCTCACATTGTGGACGCGGCCGGGCCGCCTCTCCAGTCAAGAGGCACGACAGGCAAGGGCAGAGCGCCGGCGAGATCTCGCTGGACTGCCGCCGCTAGGTGACGCGCAAAACCCTTTTCTGGGCAGCCTCGAACTCGGCACGATCCACTCATCGTTTGTCCAAGGCGTCCTACAGGCTCTGGCCGGCGAGGCCGTGCTTGCTGAAATCCTTGCCCCTGAAGCTGGCCTCCGGGCGATCAGGGAGGAGATCTACCCTGAGACCGCCGGAAGCGACTGGACGCCCTCCACGCCGCTGGGGCGCTGCAGCCAGACGGTCCCTGACGAGATCCCGCCCCGGGATGTCGCGGACGTCCTGTGGCCCCCTCTCCGCGAGCAATTATTCCGTGACGATGCTCTGACGCCCGACTTTGCGACGGCCACTCTGTCCACGCTTGACTGGACACCGCTCGAGCTCACGCGAGCACCTGAGATGCCGCATCCCGGGGCTCCGAATACGCCGATACCGAGTTTCACGGAACTCGCTGCGAAGCTGGCTGGCCGTCGCATGCCCTGGCGTATGGTTGGAATGATCGAGGGCATCCGCCCCGGGTACATGCTCTGGAAGGACGCAATAGCCACATTCCTGAAATTTGGCGCGAACCTCCCAATCAACATGGCATTCGCCGAGATCAAGGACATGCGGGCACGCCAGGAGGATACCCCGGTCAAGCTCCGCATGGCATTCGCAACGTCTGCGCCGGCAGGGCAAACCGAAACCTTGAAAGTACGGGCTTCACGCCTGGAGCAAGCCATCCAGTCGTGGGGCGGCGCTTCTGCAAGCCGGGTGTGTGGCGACCCTCTCGCCGGCGTGTTGTCGTCTGTGCCAGGGCTGGCCCTCGCATCGACAGCGCCGCCGTCAGCGGGCCCCCTCTCACAAATGCTCGCCATGATGCCGTGGGCACGGCCGGCGTCGCCGTGGCGCGACGGTGCAATGCTGTTCCGGGCGGCCGACGGGACGATCGTCCACTACGACCCTGCCGGATCCGGCCGGGACGCCGTGCTCGATCTCTTTGTCGCCCCCTCGCGACACGGCAAGTCGATGCTCGCGAATGCACTGCTCCTAAACACCGTGCTGAGCCCGGCGGCAATGACGGCACATGGAGCCCGGGTCCCTCTGATCGGCAAGCTCGATGTCGGCGATTCATCTTCCGGATTCGTGGACATGGTTCGTGCCGGCCTGCGCGCGGCAGACCAGCATCTGGCACTTCATGTGTCGTTTCAGTTGATCGAAGAACACGCCGTCAACATCTTTGATCCTGAGACCTGTTGCCGGCTGCCGCTGGAATACCACACGACCTTCCTGCGAAACTTCCTGGGCCTGATCTGCACGCCGATTGACGGGCAGCCGTTCGAATCCATGAACCAGTTGATCGACGCGGTCATCCCGGCTGTCTATGAGTTTTTCTCCGACGATGGACCTTCGGTGCAGCCAAAAGTCTGGCGGCCTGGAATCGATCCGACTGTCGATAGGGAACTGTCCCGGAATCGACTTGCGCCTGAGCGAGACACCCCTTGGTGGCAGATTGCAGATCTGTTCGCAGAAGCGGGCGATATGCGGATGGCACATCGGGCGACCCAGTGGGCAGCGCCGACCATTGGTGATCTGATCCGTGTCCTTCGGGAGCCGCGCCTACAGCGGTTCGAGGACGTCACCCCGACATCCGGAAGAGAGTCTACTATCGGGATTTTCCGCCGCTACATCACCCATTTCATCGACAAATACCCGTCTCTGAACCGGCCGACCCGTCTTGACCTTGGCGACGCCCGGATCGTCGTCCTCGACATCGGCCGGGTGGCGCCCGAAGGGATCGGGGAGTCACAAAGACAGACCGAGCTGATGTATCTTCTCGGCTTTCACATCGTCGCCAAAAACTTCTTCCTTCACCCAGACGATGCCGAGAGCGTGCCGCCTCATGTGAAGCAATACCATCGCAGGCGGTTCGAGGAGTTTCGTGAGAGCTTCAAGCGGATCGAGTGTGACGAATTCCAACGCACGGCCGGCGCTCCACATATTCAGCGGCAGTTTGAGGAAGCGGCCCGACGTTCGGCCAAGCTGAACGTGAAGATCGGACTGGCAAGCCAGAAGCTCGACGACTTCGGAGAGTATCTGATCTCTCACTCAACCGGCCGGTTTATTCTCGGCGCGCCCGATGACAAGGAAGCAAAGGCGATCTGCGAGCGCTTCCAGCTCAGCTCCGCCGCACGGGCGATCGTCTATAACGGATTGAACGGACCGCGGCCGGACGGTAGCGGGGCGCCCTTGATCTGGCAGACCCGCGTAAAGCACGAAGTCTTCGAACTCTTTGTGCTGAATCTGATGGGTCCTATCGAACTTTGGGCCCTGTCCACCAGCCCAAAGGACACCGCACTGCGGCGGCGCCTTTATGACGCGCTGGGCACCGCTGAGGCACGCCGCAGGCTGGCGAAGGTCTTCCCGCGCGGAAGCGCGGAGGCTGAAATAGAGCGTCGTGAAACGGCACGCATCAAAGCAGGGCAAGACGCCAGTATTGACCTCGGAGGGGTCATCGACGAACTCGCTCGCGAGATCTGCGACGGCACGGGCCTGGGGACTGTGATCAGGCCGTCCGCTGATTCAACCGGAGTCACAAACGATAGCTCCATAGTCTCCCCATGAAGACTGCCCGGATCTTGACCCCTATCATCAGCGCGGCCCTGATTGCCGGGTGCAGCGAGGCGGCGAACGAGCCGGTTTCCGTCTCGGTTCCAGGCATGCCCTCTCCCGAGTTGGCGCTGCAACGCAGCCTCGATCGGATCAACGGCTTCCTGGGCAGCATCAACGAGCGGATCGAGACCCCCGCACGCGGGGCCATACCTCTCGCCGTAACGGACACTCGCCGCGCGCAGCGGCCCCTCAACATCACGCCACCGACCTCCACGCCGAGCGCCGTGCCTGAGCCGGCGCAGGCCCAAGAAGCGCGTCCGGTGTTTGGACCGTCAGCGGTCTGGTTCGCGTACGGGGACGGTTATCCGCGGATCCGCTGTGCGCCCGGAAGCATCTGCCTTGTGAGGCTGCAGCACGGCGAGACGATGGACGGAAGCGCGCTCACGGGCGCCGACCTCGGTGGGTGGCGCGCCGACCTCGTTCGGGGCACGCGAGGCGTGCACGCTGGGTGGGCAGTTGCTCTGACCCCACAGGCCGGCGCGCGGCCATCGGTTCTGCACTTCGCCACGAGCCGGCGCTCTTACGCTCTCGCGCTCCAGCCAGACGGCGACACCATGCGCACAGTCGCCTTCACTTACGGGCCGTCCGACGGCACGACCCAACCTGAACCGCCGACGCCGACGTCACAATCCCCAGGAAAATCAGGACCGGACTTCACCTACCACATTGAGGGTCCCGATCTCCCCTGGAAGCCGATGCGTGTCTACTGCGACGATGGGCACACCTATTTCCAGTTCCCGCCCGGCGGGATCGTCTCAGCTCCTCGATTGCTCGTCATCTCACCTGCGCTTAGTGCCGCGCAGCCCTACAGGGTGATTGGGGACTCCTACGTCGTCGATCGGCGGGTCGATCAAGCGATGCTGATAGGAGCCGGGCCTGGCGCGCCTGTGATCCGAATTACCCACGGAGGCAAGACGTGATCCGACGCCACCCCACCCTTATCGGCGCAACTCTGCTCGGGCTTATGGCCGGCTGTGCCACTGAGACGCCCGCCGACAGGGCCTCTCATGTTACCGGGGCAACATTCCGGGACACGTCCGCGCTGACGGTGTTTATCGCGGATATCCTCGCCAACAGTATGGACCCTGGGCAATCAACCCTGCGTCTGTCTCCATTTGAAGGAGCCGACGAGGCCCACGCACAGACGCTTCTCAGCGACACCTTGCGGGAGCGCGGTTTCGCGCTTTCCCCGGACGGGATGCCTTACCCCGGCGCGCACACCGTGCGCTATTCGATTTCGGCGGTTGGTCTGAACCTGCTTCTCGAACTCGACGTCGATGACGCCGCAGCAACGTGCCTTTACGGGCACGCAGCCGATGGAGCACTGATCCGGACGGGAAGCTGCACCCTGCGCGCTGGCGCCTCGCTTGCAATGCGCATCCCGTCCCAGCCGGAGCTTCATACGGTCGAGCCGAACATCCAAGGCGTCAACGTGTCTCCGCTGCCGGCGCCCGCGCGGACAGGCGCCGCACTCCAGATCCACGAAACGCTCATCAACCGGCAGCCGCAGGCGCCGACGGCCCCGCCGGCCGCGCCGCTCCGGCTGCAGCCTCCAGCGGAGATCTGGACGCTCGTCGAAGGACAGCCCATCCGCGATCAGATGATTGCCTGGGCCGACCGCGCCGGTTGGAAGGTCGAGTGGCCGCACGAGCTGAACTGGAATGTGCCTGCCCTCACCACCTTCACGGGCGACTTCCACACCGTCATGAGCGACGTGATTCGCACGATCGCGGATGAGGGCAAGTCCATTCGCGCGGAATTCCACTCGAGCAACCGTTTTCTTGTCGTCACGTCGCCCGGAGGACAGGGCCGTTGAAAACCAAACGTCATATTCTCTCGGCCGTCGCGATCATGGCGCTTCTAAGCGCGTGTCAGGACTTCCAGGAGGCGAGGCGGAGCGAAGACGATACGCTCGCGCGATCGCGTGACTCCAGGGTACCGAACACGCCGATTATCACCGAGAGCGACAAGCCGTGGCTCGTGGGGGAGACACTCCATGATGCAGATCCGCTGCCCGACATTCTGAAGGTACAGTCCTCGCTCACGATCGCGCGCCCGGTCTCCCTGCGGGATGCCGCCATCCAGGCCAGTCGCCAGACCGGTATCCCCGTCCGGATCGCTCCGGATGCCGAACAGGACGACCTGGCGGACAGTCTCGGGTCCGGCGGCAATCAGACTCCCATCACCTTCAATGGCACCAACCTGCCTCCGCCGCCGGTTGCATCCGCTCTCGCCTCCGTCGCCGCTTCAAGAACCCGTTCTTCATTCCCGGCCTGGCGCGGCAGCGGCAACTGGCTGGCATACAGCGGGACACGCGAGGGAGTCTTCCAGGCGATCGCGACACGCTTTGGGGTATGGAAGCGCTGGGTTGATGGACACATCGAATTCTTCCGGACAGAAACGCGCACATTCACCATTCCGGCGTTTCCCGGAGACACGAACGCGAACACCTCGATCGTCGCCTACACGGGGGGCGGGAGTGGCTCATCCGGCGGGAGCATGTCCGGCGGGGGGATGAGTGGCGGCGGTATGGGCGGTGGCGGTACGGGCGGGTCCTCGGGAGGCTCATCCGGCCAGTCCGCGGGCATGGCGTCGATCAGCAACACCAGTAAAACCAATCGCTGGAAGACCATCGAGCGTACGGCTCAGATTGTGTCAGGAGGAGCTCAGGTCGTCGCAGACGACGGGCTCGGAACACTCTCCGTTACAGGCACACCCGATCAGGTCGCCCGCATCGAAGACTGGATGCACGGCGTCAACGAAAGCCTGATGAAGCAGGTCGCCGTCGAGGTCCACGTCTACACGGTGAAGATCACTCGGGAGACGAATTATGGCTGGAGTCCGCAATTTGCATTCAAGTCGCACAACGGCCTGGTCGGCCTGACGTCGACGCCGGCGACGATCCCCTCGATCCAGTCGGGTGACACTCCGTTCCGCTTCGGCGCATCGATCCTCGACACGGGTCGCGGAACCGGCGGCCTGTTCTCCGGATCGAACGTCGTTTTCCAGGCGTTGAACGAACTCGGCAACGTCACCGAGCAGTATGATCGGTCCGTCGTCACCACCAACGGTGTCACTGCGCCCCTCCAGAACGGCATCAACACGACGTATCTGGCCAGCACCGTATCCACCCTTGCGACCAATGCCGGGACGGCCAACTCCTTGTCCCCCGGCGTGGTGATGTCGGGCTTCATGGGCTCGGTGACGCCCAAGATCGTCGACAACCGCATTCTGCTGCACACCAATTTCCTGCTCCAGACGCTCCTTGCGGTGCAGAACATCACTTCGAATGGCTCAAGCATCCAGGCGCCGAAGACGTCGAGCACTTCGCTAGACGACACCGTTGCGCTCCCGAGCGGCTCGACCCTGGTGTTGAGCGGCTACGTCGACGATGCCACGTCCCGCAGCCGTACCGGCGTGGGATCAGCACTGAACTGGCTCTTCGGCGGCGGCGGTGACGCCCAGGTAACCAAAACACACGTCGTCGTCACTGTGGAGGCCCGGACCCTATGAGACGCAGCGCCATTGCAGCCGCGGCCATCGCCCTCGCCGCGCCTCTCCAGGTGCGGGCTCAAACCCCAATCCCTGAATGCGCAAGCCGACTGGCGGAACCCGCGCCGGGTCAGGTACTCACGCCGGCGGAACTGGATGCGAATAACGCATGCGTCACCGTAATGCAGCAGGCGAAGATCGTCTCCGACCTTGGCACGGCAATGCAGGAGAACATTCGCCGCCTGACCGAGAAAGACAAACCGCAAGCAGCGGTCGGAGCGCCTGATCGACCCGCTCTCGAATTTCAGCCGCCACCCCTTCCTGCACGGCAAGACGACGCCGTGCCGGCACCGCCCGCGCCGTCTCCGGCGCCGACCTATGACACCATATGGACCGACGGCGGGCGGACAGGCGCTACCCTGCGCTTCAGCGATGGCAGCAGCCAGGACGTGGAACGCGGAACGCGCCTTCGCGACGAGAGTGTCGTTACCGCCATCTCATCGCGCGGATTGACCCTGCGTCGGCCGGACGGCTCCGTCCTCACCCTGCGTGGAAGCAGCGACGCCCCCACGCCGACCCGAATCATCGCAGTGCCCGGCGCGCCGAGCTATCCGCCGCCGACACATGGTTAACGGGGCGGATCATGGCATTCTTCATTCGGGCTGAGCACAGAATCTGGTGCGGCGACCTGCGTTGGCGGACATACGAGCGACGTCCCTCGCTCTTTGCTCTCCGCTCCGAGGCGCTCGGCCTCGGAGCAAGCTACACGGTTCGCTCTCCTTTGTTCGCGGGGGCCATCGGCTTCCTCGTAGCCGAGCAGCTCGATCTCAAGGAATCGTTCCACAGCCTGATGCTCGCGGTCGCATCGACGTTTGGCCCGCGATATTATGGCGAATACGAGGTTGGCCTCGATCAGTTCTGGGTCGTGGCAACAGACGACACCGGTCGCCCTCTCCCCGGATCGGACACCATCTACCGAGACGAGGCGATCGCGGCCGTCCGCAGCGGGTTCGAAGGCTTCACGTTCGAGCGCCGGGACATCCTCTCCAGAGCAGAATTCGAAACGCTGCAAGCCGGCCTTCCTGACGCTCCTCTTTCTATCCGCTCCACCTCGCTCCGGCCCGTGTACCTTGCGGCGGCTGCGACCCTCACCCTTGCGCTCGGTGTTGTCGAAGGCACCCACGTTTACCACAAGCATCAGCAGGAACTCGTCCGGGCCAGAGCGCGGCAGGCAATGCTGCATCGCCCAAAGAAGCCGAAGCCGGCGGCGGAAGCTCCGAGCACACCGCCGACCATTCAGCCGTCTGCGTGGGTTAAAGCATGCGTCTCCGCCGTGCCGTCCGCCGCATTTCACCGCGGCTGGGTCGTTGCTGGCGTGCTGTGTGCCGACGACAAGACGACAGTTTCATGGGCGCGTAGGGGAGGCTCGCTCAGCGACGCTCCCCCCGGGGATATCACCAACAACGGCAACATCGTCGACGACGCTTTACCCCTGCTTGTCGCGCCCGGGCTCCCCGAGGAGCAAGACAACACGCTCGAGGAACGCGACCTGTTCGGATTCCTCCAGGCTGCAGGCGCGCCGGCGCAGATTAATCGCTCGCCCGTCACCCTGATGATCGGCAACCGTCGGCTGCCCATGACAACCACGAGCGCGACGTTCGCGTGGCCGGGCGATCCCATGGCCGTGCGGTGGGACCAGTTCAAAGGGCTGCGGATGATTGAAATGAAGCGCGCGTACCTTGGGAGCGAAGCTGGTCCCACCTTGGGCGCGTGGCAATTCAAGGTCTCGTTCACCGAACCCGTCGTGCAGCCAGTGACCAAAGGGAAGGCGAGCTGATGCTCAATCTGCTTCTCCGCAAGAAGGCTACGGCCCGAGAAGACAATGCGATTCAGGTTCCCGCCGAACTGCGCGGACAAATCCACATCGACGAGATTAACCAGATTGTTTTCGCGAACGAGGCGCTCAAACGTCGCGAGGTCATGCTGACGTGGTTGGCTGAAGCGCGCCATGAGCCTCGCCTTACGACGCTTCGTGTCGAGTGGGAGCGCATGGGGACCGTCACAGAGCGCATCCAGCAGGCACACCACGACGCTCTTGTGGTTTCTCGAGACGACAATCTCGATGAAGAGGTGCGAGGCGAATGCCTGGCCTTGCTTCGTGAGGGAGCGGAAAGCGGAGTGTCCGATATCCATATCCACCGCAAGGAACGCCATACTGAAATCATGTTCCGGATTAACGGAACGCTCGTCGTCGCCCACGAATTGACGAATGACCATGCCGACCGTCTGATCCGCGCCATGTACACGCTCGCGAGTTCTCGTGACAGCGCATACAGCGAGGGCGAATCCCAGGATGCAGCAGTCGCCGGCGATGTCCTCAAGGGCACTGGCCTCGCCAATGTTCGTATCGTGAAGGGTCCTTGTTTGCCGGTATCCGAGGGCGGCAAGTTCATGATCCTTCGACTACAGTATGCCAGGTCCGGCAGTGCTCGTCGTGGCACCCAGCCAACGGTTGAATTCCACGCACCTCGACGGCCGGAAGGGCACCTGAAGCTCCTGGGCTATGGCTTCTCCCAAGACCAGGTCGATCGCATCCTCAATATCTCAATAGCGCCCTCGGGGGTGCTGATTTGCACCGGCCCGACCGGCTCTGGCAAGACCACGCTGTTGTTCGAGACGTTGCAGCATAAAGCCCGCACGGAGCCTGGGAGACGTCTGGTCACGATCGAACAGCCGGCCGAATATCCGATGCCATGGGCTATCCAGATGGATATCTCCAACGCCCTTTCCGCAGACGCAGCCGGAAAGGAGTTCAAGGCGCGGCTACGAAACGCCTTGCGTATGGACCCCGACGATATGATGGTCGGCGAGATCCGTGATACCGAGGTGGCCCTCACCACCTTCGACGCAGCCCAGACCGGACACTTCGTCGTCACAACGCTCCACGTCGATGACCCGTTCGATTATCCCCTGCGCCTGCAGAACATGGATTACGAACGTCTGAGTTTCCGAACCACCTGCAACGCCTCGATCGTGCGCGGCATCGTGGGGCAGCGGCTCCTGCCCACACTCTGCCCCCATTGTGCCGTGCCCTGGAAGTGCGACGACGACCGTATGCCACGCCGGACCCGCGAGGCAGTACCGACATGGGGCCCAGATCCATCGCGCATCCGCCGCGCGGGACCAGGCTGCCATCACTGCCTGGGCACCGGGATCGGCGGGCGAACAGCAGTCGCGGAAGTCGTGGAAACCGACGAGGAGCTGATGAGCGACTTTGTGCGACACGGCGTTTCGGTCGCCCGACATCGCTTTCGAGCCCGCAAAGGCGTCGATGCTTCGATGGTAGAGACCGCCATGGGTCGGGTATTTGCCGGCCTCGTCGATCCATACCAGGTCACCGCGAAGGTCGATCGCATCCGCACATACGACGCCGTCATGACTGAACGCGCCGCCGGCGCCGCCGAGGCCGCATGACACTCAACATCGTTTACACGTCAAGCGCACGATCCCGCCCTGGCGTTAGTGCCAATCTGACGGAATGGCTCGACGTCCAGATGTCATTCCGTTGGAGGACAAGAGCCCAGCTCTACCGGATGATCTCGGTTCGTATGCGGCAGAATGCCTCAGTAGACCGCATCCTTCGCATGTATTCGCGCCAACAGAAGCGCAGACGCCGTTCCTCCGTGCCGCGCCTGCTCGATAGAGTTTTGACGCGCATGACGGAACAAGGCCTGCCCTTCGCCGAGGCGCTTCGCCCATACATCCCCGACGACGAATATATGATGATCCTCTCGGGAGAGCGTGCCGGCGACATCGGGTCGGCCATGGACCTGGTGTGCGACATCAAGACGAGGACAGGCAGGATCATGCGGGCGGCGCGAAGTGCGGCCTTTCAACCGCTCATGTACATCGTGGTGCTCTTTATCTACCTGTACGCAATGGCCAAAATGGTCATCCCCTCCCTCCTGCACGGGGTTCCAGGCCAGCACACCGCCAGCACCTCCCAAGACGTGCTCGTCTTTGCGGCAAACCTTGCGACCGGTGCGAATGCCTTCATCATACTTGGGTCGCTGATCGCCACCGTTGTCGCGGTCTGGCTCAGCCTGACGAGATTGACCGGGCCGCTGCGTGTGGTGCTGGAGCGCATGCCCCCGTGGTCGATTTACCGGAACATCCAGGGATACATCTGGATTTCGAGCTTCATCGCCCTGGTGCGCGCCGGGATGACCGATACCGACGCTCTCGCACACCAGATGCAGGGGGCGTCGCCATGGCTCGCCGAGCGCCTTGGAGCCATCCTGGCGCGCCTTGGTCCGAGGGGAATGTCGCTGCCGGAAGCAATGGAGGACAGCGGTTTGGCATTTCCGTCTCCAGAGGTCATCGACGACATCGAAGCAAGCTGGGGCGGCAAGGAGGCATATGGGCGCCTCCTTGAATCCAGCAAAATGTGGGCCGACGAGATCGAGCTTTCGACGCTCGCGCAGGCTGCCGCGATCAAGAGTTTCGCCACCACGCTGATGATGCTCCTCGCTGGGGCACTCATCGTCGCATCCAACAACATCGGGTCAAACATGGGCGGCGGCCAGCCGATGTGACCGCCGTGCGCGCAGTCACAAACGAGCCGGGGATACTGCCTTACAAAACCATCACAGGGGCTTCGCATGGACCAGATTATCTCCCTACTCGTGAAGGCCGGGGCGGTATTGCTCGCCGTGGTTTCGGTGCTCGCCGGCTCATACGAGGTCTTCTCACGCAACAACGGTTCAACTGCCGCCGGCGAACAGAGCCAGCTCGCGACCAACATCGAGACCTATTACAATGGCGGCATGACGGCTCGTAATTACTCGAGCATCTCCAATAGCTCCGCGATCCGCGCGGCACTGGTACCGAAGTCCATGCTGAACGGCGACGGCAATACCATAGCTGGCCCATGGGGCGGTTCCACCGTGACGATCAGCACATGGGGCAATGGATTCCAGGTTGCCTGGAGCAATGTCGACGGAGACTCCTGCGCGACCTTCGCCAGAAGCCAGGCGCCCCAGAACGTCAATATCAATGGCGACGACATTCCGCTCTCCAACAGTGATGCGGCAACCCAGATTGCGAACGCCTGTAATGCCTCCAGCGGTGCAAGCACCGCTTCCGTCATATTCGAGTATGCCGGATAACCGGCACATATGCCGTTCATCCTCCTCGCCATGTGGCTTATTGTAACCGTGACGAGTTCGATGCTGAGCCTCCATGTGGTGCAGAACCAGAACACGCCGCTATCCTCGGGTAGCGGCGCTGCTGCGGCACAGGCGTGGCTCGCGTACAAGGCGGCCCTGCTCAAATATCTCGAAGACCATCCGAACGCCACCGGCCCGATTAGTCTCGGTCTTCTTGGCCTCAACAGTAATGGATATGATCTCTCCAGCGCAGGAAATCAGATCGTGCGCAACGACCAATCAGTCACGATCGAAGCGTGGATGGAACTGACGGCAGATCAGATCGCCGCCGCCATCCATATAGCGAACGGCGACATGAGTATCGGCACTTCACTCGGCGATCGATGGACGGCTCCTTCCGTCGGCGACATGGGATTACTTCCTGTTTCCGCGCCAGTGGGAGACGCTGTGTCTGTCGTAAGCCTCTCGGGAACCGGCTACCAATGAGCTCCCTTATTGGCGTTATGTTTGCGACGCTCGTCGCACTCACAATTCTCCCGCGCTACTTCGGCATGATCGAGAACGGCACCACGCAGGCTGTGAACGCCACCACAGCCGGGCAATTCCAGGCGCTCCTGAAGGCCGCCCAGCTCTACATCGACAAGCACGGAACTGATCTCGTGAGCACTGTTCCCGTTGGAGGAACGTCACCGCTCGACATCTCAGCTCTGATTGCCGACAGCGACCTGCCGTCCGGCTTCACCACCGTCAATCCGTACCGTCAGAACTGGCAAGTCTACGTTCGACAACCTGCAAGCAAAGCCCTCGACGCAATCGTCGAGAGCTCCGACGGCATCACACTGACCGGCCAATCCGCCGTTGCGATCGCGTCCCTGACAGGCGCGCAGGGCGGTTTCGTGCCCGAAGACGGAATGTTCGGCTCCATGAATTCCTCAAATGCCTATGGAGCAAGCGGCTCCTGGCAACTGCCTCTTGCTGGGTTGCCAAACCCGGGCCCCGGCCATCTGTACGGTATCCTCGTCGGGGCAAACACATCAAGCGAGACCACGGATTACCTTTATCGGGATTCAGTCCCTGGACATCCCGAACTCAACACGATGAGAGCGTCGCTGGATATGGGTGGAAACGACATCAACGACGCCAATAACGTCAACGCAACTCGCGGCGTCTTCAACGCCGGCAACCCAAATGGTGGCTATGGCGGGGTAAAAGTCGGGTCGGCCTACCTCTACGGCGACGACAACGATGCAGCGGTACGAACGCCCGGGACGGTTTACATGCAGCACTACGACGGCACCCCGGCGAATATTGGTGCCGACACTGGCTATTTCACGCGCAACATCGGGGTCAACGGCCTTGATCCGTATGGTGGACTTCCTGCCGGCTGGGGCGGGGGCCTGCACGCGAATGACGGCTATTTCGAGGGGACCATTGCCACCGGGACCGGTGGCAACCAAAGCAATATCATCACCAATAACGGGTATGTAAAAGTCGGCGACCACGTCGACATTCAAGACCACGCCAGCGTCATCAATTCCGGGTGCGGTTTATGGGTCAGCGGAGCGTGCTTCTACGGAGACACCACCAACGCTGCCGTTGAGACCCCTGGCTCCGTGTCAATGCAACATTACGACGGGACGAATGCGGATCTTCAGGCCGACCACGCCACGTTCACTTCCGTCAGACTCGGCACCGACGGAGGCAACGCCTGGCCGGGCAATTCATGCGAACCTAATGGTACGATTGCCGCAAAAGCAGACGGCTCCGGCCGTCTGCTGTCGTGCCTGAATGGGACATGGCAAATTCCTCCCGCCCAGATATCGACCTACGTCCCGACAACGACGCTCCGGTACACAGGGTATAATCGTCCGAATCCCGTTACCGGTGGCTACAGCTGTCCACCCGGCACAACCGACATGAACATCGAACAACTTTGGTATGGCGACTACGGCTTCAGCTCCCTCCATCTCTGCAGCGCCGAATGAGAAGCAACGCCATCCACCGCGAGCCCGAGGCGCACGTGAAGCGCGGGACATATGATTTCACGCCCGCATGGCTTCTTTCCATGCGGACGTCGCTGACGCGGTATCAGCATCGGCGCTCAGGCAAAATGCCGGATTACGGTACACGCTCGATTAACGGCAGGAAGGTGCGCCACATCGTACCCCTCGGGACTCACTGTCTCGCAGCAGGCATTCTCCGCGCCGCAGAGCTCAGGCGATATGCGTTGCCGTTCGACTGGATCTTCTCGACGCCGGGGATGATATTGCACGTCCTCGAGACGGACTTCCGGGATTTCATGCCACCGGCCGGGCAGGCCCACCCCGCTTATCGAGATCGTTTCGGCCTGTCCGACATGTTTCCCCATGCCGACCTGACCTCCGCCTCGACCCGCGAGTCCTTTGCGCGGCGCATCGCGCGCTTCAGAGGGATTATGGCGGCCCGCGAGGCCACGCTATTCGTTATGATTTCGAGACCCTCGAATCCAATCGGCTGGCATTTTGAGCCGCTGACGGATCTTCTTGAACGCAAGTGCCCAAACGCCGAACTTCTGGCGGTGCAATTGCAATCCCCCCGCCTTGCCGGCGAGAGCGTCGGCATGGAACTGGTTCAGCGGCGAGGCAGATCGCGGCTCTACGACTTTCGGCCAGCGTCCGACGAGAGTGCGCTGGGGTACTTTCCCGACGTCCTCGATGAGCTCCTGATCCTGCGCTTGATTTACCAGTATCACTTCGACCTGACGGACGTTCAATGACGGATCTCCCGCCATGCGCTGCCGTCGCCGCCGACGCATATCATGTGCCGAGTGTCATCATCGCCCACGTAGTGGAGAACTCCGGACAAAGGGGGATCGGCGTGATGCGCATCGATCCCGGCTGGTTGCCTATTCTCGAACGCGCAGGGTTCGACCCAACACAGGTTCGGGACGACGTTTGCATGAACATCGCCGCCGGTGCGTGGATTCTCGCATGGGCAGGTGCCGGCGCCCATGGGGGGCAGCCGCATCAACACGAAGCTCCTCCGCCCGCGAGGCCGTTGCCTGGAGCCCTTTCCACTTGCGTTACCCGCGCCGCAGCCCAGTATCACATTCCAGAAGTCCTGTTCCGCGCTATCCTGCTGACAGAGGGCGGCGCGGTTGGACGCATCTCGCGCAATCCAAACGGCTCGTACGACATGGGGCCGGCGCAGGTGAACTCAACCCATCTCGCGGAACTCGCTCATTTCGGGATCACCCGCGACGAACTCATCAACGACGGGTGCTTGAATCTCCATGTCGGCGCATGGATCCTCGCCCGCGAACTTGACGGTCATACGCCGGCCGAGCCAGGAGAATTCTGGCGGCGCGTAGGGAATTACAATTCCCGCACTCCGAAGCTCAACCAGGCTTATCAGCGCAAGGTCTGGCGGAACGCATCCATCGCCGCGCAGTCACAATCACATGGACCATCCTGACGTCATGCGACGCAGCGAACCACGCTCCCTTTCTCCCATCTCATTATTCTTCCTTCTGTCGATTTCGGCGTGCGCTCCGCGCGAAAGCGAGCCCACGCCTACGGTCGATCAAGGAATGGCTCACATTCTCAACTCGTTCGACCAGGTCGGGGCTGTACGATTTCCCATGGTGCGGGCGGGCTCTGTTCTCCCGGCCGAGATGAACCGCCCAATGAACTGGCACTGGAGCGGTCCGGTCGATCGAGCAGTCCTCATGATCGCAAACCGACTGGGTTATCAAGCCGACATTCCTGCGGCATCCGCTGTGCCGACCGTCCGGATTGACCGTGAGGACACAACGATTGGCGGTCTACTGGACGAAATCGCCACCGCGTCTGCCGGGCGCGCAGTAATCGAGGTGGACGTCCCCAACCATACTCTTAGGGTGATTTGGCATGCGTGAAGCACTCCGTCCCGCTGTTGGCTTATTCATTGCATCCCTTTGCGCGTATCCCGCGCACGCTTCCGCGCAGAGCGACGGTCCCGTCGAGAGCCCGGTGCCTCAGATCCCGGCCACGGTGCCTGCGGCTGCCAACGCGATCGACACGCCG
>NZ_JBLHEN010000005.1:2500-5557 GCF_048695475.1 Gluconacetobacter brunescens
TAAGGGCATTCGGTGGATGCCTTGGCACCAGGAGGCGATGAAAGACGTGGCACGCTGCGAAAAGCCATGGGGAGCCGCGAGCAGGCTTTGATCCGTGGATATCTGAATGGGGCAACCCACCCAGCGATGGGTATCGTAATCTGAATACATAGGATTGCGAGGCGAACCCGGGGAACTGAAACATCTCAGTACCTGGAGGAAAAGACATCAATTGAGATTCTGCTAGTAGTGGCGAGCGAACGCGGAACAGGCCAGTGGTCATTTTCGAACAAGCAGAGCGGAATGGAAAGTCCGGCCATAGTGGGTGATAGCCCCGTATGCGTAATGTCTGAAATGATCCTTGAGTAGGGCGGGACACGTGAAATCCTGTCTGAACATGGGGGGACCACCCTCCAAGCCTAAATACTCCCTGGTGACCGATAGTGAACAAGTACCGTGAGGGAAAGGTGAAAAGCACCCCGACGAGGGGAGTGAAATAGACCTGAAACCGAATGCCTACAAGCAGTCGGAGCCTCTTATGGGGTGACGGCGTACCTTTTGTATAATGGGTCAGCGAGTTTCTGTTTGCAGCGAGCTTAAGCCGTTAGGTGTAGGCGAAGCGAAAGCGAGTCTGAATAGGGCGACGAGTTGCTGGCAGAAGACCCGAAACCGAGTGATCTAGCCATGGCCAGGCTGAAGGTGCGGTAACACGCACTGGAGGGCCGAACCCACGCCTGTTGAAAAAGTCGGGGATGAGCTGTGGCTAGGGGTGAAAGGCCAATCAAACTCGGAGATAGCTGGTTCTCCGCGAAATCTATTGAGGTAGATCGTCAGGTGTTGACCCCGGGGGGTAGAGCACTGGATGGGCTAGGGGGGCCCAAAGCCTTACCAAACCTAACCAAACTCCGAATACCCGGAAGTTTAGCCTGGCAGACAGACGGTGGGTGCTAAGGTCCATCGTCGAGAGGGAAACAGCCCAGACCACCAGCTAAGGCCCCCAAATCGTGGCTAAGTGGGAAAGGATGTGGGGATTCCAAAACAACCAGGAGGTTGGCTTAGAAGCAGCCATCCTTTAAAGAAAGCGTAATAGCTCACTGGTCTATTAGAAACCCTGCGCCGAAAATGTAACGGGGCTCAAGCCACGTGCCGAAGCTGTGGGTGCATACTTTGTATGCGCGGTAGCGGAGCGTTCCGTAAGTCTGTGAAGGAGACGGGGTGACCCTCTCTGGAGATATCGGAAGTGCGAATGCTGACATGAGTAGCGACAAACAGTGCGAGAAACACTGTCGCCGAAAGTCCAAGGGTTCCTGCGCAAGGTTAATCCGCGCAGGGTGAGCCGGCCCCTAAGGCGAGGGCGAAAGCCGTAGTCGATGGAAACCAGGTGAATATTCCTGGGCCTGCCAGAAGTGACGAATGCAAGATGTTGTCAGTCCTTATCGGATTGGGCTGGCTTTTTGCGCATTCCAGGAAATAGCTCTGGCATATAGACCGTACCCGAAACCGACACAGGTGGACTGGTAGAGAATACCAAGGCGCTTGAGAGAACGATGCTGAAGGAACTAGGCAAATTACTCGCGTAACTTCGGGATAAGCGAGACCCGTCATTGGGCAACCATTGGCGGGTGGCACAAACCAGGGGGTAGCGACTGTTTAGTAAAAACACAGGGCTGTGCGAAGTCGAGAGACGACGTATACGGCCTGACGCCTGCCCGGTGCCGGAAGGTTAAGAGGAGGTGTGCAAGCACTGAATTGAAGCCCCGGTAAACGGCGGCCGTAACTATAACGGTCCTAAGGTAGCGAAATTCCTTGTCGGGTAAGTTCCGACCTGCACGAATGGCGTAACGACTTCCCCGCTGTCTCCAGCATCGGCTCAGCGAAATTGAATTCCCCGTGAAGATGCGGGGTACCCGCGGTCAGACGGAAAGACCCTATGAACCTTTACTGCAGCTTTGCAGTGGCATCAGAGACATTCTGTGTAGGATAGGTGGGAGGCTTTGAAACCGGGGCGCCAGTTCCGGTGGAGCCATCCTTGAAATACCACCCTGACTGTTTCTGATGTCTAACCGAGACCAGTAAGCCTGGTCCGGGACCCTGCATGGTGGGCAGTTTGACTGGGGCGGTCGCCTCCCAAAGTGTAACGGAGGCGCGCGATGGTGGGCTCAGGTCGGTCGGACATCGACTGTTGAGTGCAATGGCATAAGCCCGCCTGACTGTGAGAGTGACAGCTCGATCAGAGACGAAAGTCGGCCATAGTGATCCGGTGGTCCCGCGTGGAAGGGCCATCGCTCAACGGATAAAAGGTACTCTAGGGATAACAGGCTGATCTCCCCCAAGAGTCCACATCGACGGGGAGGTTTGGCACCTCGATGTCGGCTCATCACATCCTGGGGCTGGAGCAGGTCCCAAGGGTTCGGCTGTTCGCCGATTAAAGTGGTACGTGAGCTGGGTTTAGAACGTCGTGAGACAGTTCGGTCCCTATCTGCCGTGGGTGTTGGAGACTTGAGAGGATTTGTCCCTAGTACGAGAGGACCGGGATGAACAGACCTCTGGTGTACCGGTTGTCGCGCCAGCGGCACAGCCGGGTAGCTAAGTTTGGACGGGATAATCGCTGAAAGCATCTAAGCGAGAAACCCACCTCAAAACTAGGTCTCCCTGAGGGCCGTGATAGACCATCACGTCGATAGGCCAGATGTGGAAGCGCAGTAATGCGTGCAGCTAACTGGTCCTAATCGCCCAATAGGCTCACTCACACCGCCAGGTTAATCCTGGCAACACACATGCACAGAAATCATCCACGCACACCACACACTCACAAAACACCAACCTCACACGCCCAAAACACCCCTACAGGGTGGACTGGACGACCTGGTGGCTATGGCGGGGAAAGATCCACCCGATCCCATCCCGAACTCGGCCGTGAAATGCCCCTGCGCCTATGATACTGCGTCTTAAGACGCGGGAAAGTCGGTCGCCGCCAGGTCTTCCAGTCCACCTACACCCCCGCGGGGTGGAGCAGCCCGGTAGCTCGTCAGGCTCATAACCTGAAGGCCGCAGGTTCAAATCCTGCCCCCGCAACCA
>NZ_JBLHEN010000006.1:0-1558 GCF_048695475.1 Gluconacetobacter brunescens
TGTGGCCGTATTGGTGATCGTCGAAGGAGGCAGGGGGACTGTCGGGGATACGGTAGCCATGGCTGGTTCCGCCTTTCATCATTCGGTGGGTTTGCGTGGTGTGGGCGAGAGAAGCCGCTCGATCACCCGGATCACGTAAGCTGACGGGATAAGCCGGGTGCATTCGAACTGGCGGTCCGTGTCGCGATGTCGCGGGCACCACAGAAAGTCCTGATGGTCGAACCGTTCGCGGGGGTCGTTCCAGCAGGCGTTGCAGGTGTGCCAGTTGATGACGCGGCCGGGCGTCGCGAATTCGTTGTCGGGATGCGTGAAGCCCGAAATCATCGTCACCGGACATCCGGCGGACCATGCCAGCCAAGCCAGGCCGGAACTGCCGCCGATGAACAGCGCGGCATGTTTCAGCCACCATGCGCGCTCGGTCAGCGGGCGGTCGCCCGTTTGGTCCTCGACGCCGAACGGGATGTGGTTCCACACCAGGCCGGTGCCATGGACGGGTTTGCGGTCGATGCACACGACGCGATAGCCCCGCTCCTTCAGCCAGGCGATGACCTCCGCCCAGCCGAACGGGTTGTTCCAGTATTTACATTGGGACGATGCCTGGACCGCGATGCAGACATAGGGCTCGTCCAGCGGCCTGCCGGGGTCGGCGAACGCGATTCTGGCCGGTTCCTCGTCCGGGCTGACCCCCAGGATATAGGCCGCCGTCTTGTGCAGGCCGACATGGCGGAAATCGATCGGATGCCAGTCATGCGCCGCATCGTCGAAGAAAAGCCCGAGATAATAGGTCGCATAGGCGGCTTGTGTGATCCCCCGCGGGTCGAGCTCGTCCGGTGTGACGAAGAGGATATGCGGATAGGCCGTCTCGAAGAGCGGCCGGATCAGGTCGGACAGGGCGCAGACGACGCGCGCGCCGTGGCGTTCCGCGAACCGCGCGGCGTAGGGCATCCAGGCCAGCGTGTCGCCAAGGGTGCCGACGGAGAACTGGATCAGGACGGTCCGGTCGCGCAGATCCATGGCATGGCGCAATATCGGCGTTTTGTCGCCGCCGGCCGGGTCTTCCACCCCGACCTCGATCCCGAAGCGCACGTACCAGCGTTTGCTGGAGCGGACCAGGCCGCCCGCCATGCCGCGCCGTTCGAACAGGATGTTGCCGGTATCCAGATCCGACAGGCGGATGTGCCATGTGCGTCCGTCGTCCCTGACGGGCAGCAGCACGCGGCACCCCAGATTGAAATCGAAGACGATGCCCTCGGCGTCCTCCTGCGTCGGCGGCATGGCTGCGGCATGGGCAAAGGGCGCGGCATGGTCGACTCGTTCGGAAAAGGAGGAGTCAAACATCGGCCGTTACCCATCCGCGATCGATTGTTTTTTGAATATAACTATCGATGGGTAAACAAAGTCGTAACGATGTTCGGCCGGATGCGCGGACGGATCGGATGGCGGACATGGCCGCACGCGCCACAGCCATGAGGCCGGGTGGTATCGGCAATTCACGACAACGGGGGGGAGGGGGACGACCGGTCACGTCGTGACGGGTCGATCATGATCCATCGGGATG
>NZ_JBLHEN010000007.1:0-1486 GCF_048695475.1 Gluconacetobacter brunescens
GCCCGAACCCGCGGGGCGGTCAACTCCGCATGTCCATAATTCCGTACGTGACACGACGCGGCCCTGTCGGCCCCCGGACAGTCCGCGCCGCGCCGTCCCGTCCGGCTGGCTCCGCCGATCGTCAGGCGATGCGGGCGACGGCGTCCGTGTCCGTCTCGGAGACGATGTAGGGCCCGCCCGCCCTGACCTCCAGGGCCAGCAGGGCCACGCGATCCGATCGGCGCGGGCCGAGCGGTAGAATGGCGTTCCCCGTGGTCCAGCGCAGCCTGTCCTGGCGGTGCGTGGTCCAGCCATGCCGTTCGTTCGCGCTCAGATGGGCGGTCAGCACGGTCGAGCGGCTGCCTTCGAAGAGCGTGATATCGCCGATCAGGACGCCCAGATGACGGCGGTCATCGACGAAGGGACCGATGACGTCACTGGGCCTGCCGGTGCGCGAGACGATGCGGACCTCCTGGATGTCGGCGGGGAGCATGAACATGACGTGCTCGCCGTTCCGGCGGACGGGCCGGATGACCGTGCCGGTGCCGGTGACCAGATGCAGGTCCGTGTCGTCGGTCAGGACGTGGTCCGGCCCGCGCGTTGGCGCGCCGATCTGCAAGGCGCGGGCCGCGATCCGCCGGAACAGGGGTTCGACGAAGGCGCGGCTGACGTCCAGCGGGCAGGCTGCGTCGTTCCAGGTCAGGGCGCGGGCCGAAACCAGGCTGGCGATCCGCCCGTGCTGCCGGAAGGCCTGGCGGTTTCCGGTATCCAGATAGCTTTCGGTCAGCATGCCGTCGGCCATGACGATGGCATGGTCCTTGGTTTCGATATGGTAATAAGCATAGGAGGGGATGGAGCGGTCGTAGAAGATGGACTTTCCGTTGACCAGCATGCGGGCCGGCACGAACGCCCCGTTGAAGAACAGGCAATGTTCCGAGGTGATCAGCATGTCCTTGTAAGGCACGCCGTCGGCGAAGGCGTCCTTCACGATGCGCAGCGGCCAGCCGGCTTCGTCTTCGGCTGGCTGCGGACGGACGTGGACGCGCGCCATGCCGGCCCAGACGATCGTGCGCGCGACCGGCTGGCCGTCGACATAGGCCAGGATGGTGTCGCCGGTCGAAAGCTCTTCCACGGCGACGTCGCCGGTCGGTGTCCGGATCATGGTGCCGGCCAGGAAGCAGGCTTCGTAGGCGGCTCCCTTGTTGAGCGTCAGGGCCTGGTTGACGATGGTTGGCGTCGAGATGCTGCCGCCTGAGTTGACGGTGATGCTGGAAGTCCCGTCGCCGCCGGCGAAGGCGGTGCCGTTGAGCGTGCCGGACGTCCAGCCGGAGGTGTAGGATTCGGTGAAGACGTCGTTGGTGGACGAGCCGCCGGCATAGATGGCGGTGACTTCCGATTCGTAGGTATTGTTCTGTGAGACGCCACCGGAATAGACGTTGAGATAGCCGTTGGCGGTATAGGAATCCTCGATGGTGCCGCCGGCGCTGACATTGATCGTCGGGCCGAC
>NZ_JBLHEN010000008.1:0-372 GCF_048695475.1 Gluconacetobacter brunescens
CGTGGCTGTATTGGTGATCGTCGAAGGAGCGGCCGGCGTGGTCGCGGACCCATAGGAGGCCCCCTTGTTGACCGTCAGGGGCTGGTTGACGACGCTGGGGGCGGTGATGCTGCCGCCTGAATTGACCGAGACGTAGCTGGTTCCGTCGCCGCCGGCGAAGGCGGTGCCGTTGAGCGTGCCGGAGGTCATGCCGGAGGTGTTGGATTCGGTGAAGACGTCGTTGGTGGACGAGCCGCCGGCATAGATGGTGGTGACTTCCGATTCGTAGGTATTGTTCTGTGAGATGCCACCGGAATAGACGTTGAGATAGCCGTTGGCGGTATAGGAATCCTCGATGGTGCCGCCGGCGCTGACATTGATCGTCGGGCCGAT